>JANMQG010000093.1:0-41050 GCA_031370285.1 Chloracidobacterium sp.
AGGCAAGATGCCTGCGCTCCCGGTTCTCGAATTAGCTTCTGGCCTTGCCGATGAGCATCTGCAACGTGATGTGTAGTTGTGCCGTCGTGAAGGGCTTGGGTAAGAACACTACCGCCCCGGCAGCGAAACTATCAGACGAGAGCTTGGGATCCTGTTCGGCAGTCATCATCATTACCGGTATCTTCATGAGTCGTTTTTCGGTCTTCATGTAACGCACCAGCTCAGGTCCGGAGATGTGCGGCATTACGACGTCGAAGATTGCGGCCGTAAAGCTTGCTGCGCGCTGCAGTATCTTGTAGGCCTCTCTGCCATCCCGGGCCGCCGTGACTCCGTAGTTTTCTTTTTCAAGGACTGTCGAAACTAAACGTAGGATTGCCGGATCGTCGTCAGCGACCAGAATCTGCCGTTTTTCGTTGACATCCGGAGCTGAAGGCATTGGCTTCTACTTCCTCGCTTGTTTCTAGACTTCCACTGCGTAGCCGCTTTCGTCGGCGCGACTCGATAACTCGGCGGCAAGCTTGATTGCCGCAACCATGCTTGAGTGCTCAGCGACTCCCTTACCGGCAATGTCGAAGGCCGTGCCGTGATCGACAGACGTGCGTATGAACGGCAATCCCAGAGTAACATTTACAGCCTCGCCAAACGAAAGACACTTCACCGGAATCATAGCCTGATCATGATAACAAGCGATTACGGCGTCAAACTCACCGCGGGAGGCCCGCAGAAATACAGTGTCTGCCGAGTAAGGACCTGCGACGTTGATGTCGTCCACACTGCGGCACGCTTCGACGGCCGGACCAATTTCTGAAGTTTCCTCCATTCCGAATAGTCCACCCTCAGCGCCGTGCGGATTTAAGGCCGCCATCGCCAAGCGTGGCCGCTCGATGCCCCAACGTTTCAGCTCACGATTCGTTAGGTTGATGGTCCGGACGATGCGATCCCGTTCTACCAACCTGATCGCCTCCGCCAGCGGGACGTGTGTTGAGATTAAGACAATGCGCAGGTTGGCGGCGACGAAAGCCATCGCATACTCTTCGGTGCCAGTCAGGTGGGCCAGAAACTCTGTGTGCCCGGGAAAACTGTAACCACCCAGGAAGAGCGATCGCTTGTTGATCGGCGCCGTGGCGATCGCATCTACGCTTCCCGCTGCGCACAACTCGACCGCAGCTTCGATGTATCCACCCGCCGCCTTTCCGGCCGCGCCGGATTCAACGCCTGACTCGATGACACCGTTAATGTTATCAAGATGAAAGATGATGGGTTCTGATAGTTGCTCGGGAATGGGTTCTCCTGAGCGAACGATGTCATAACCGGATTGCAGATCGAGAGTGCGTGCGGTGTGCGCGAGCAACTGAGCGTCGCCAATGATGATGGGAATGCAGACGCGTTGAATCTCTTCTTCAGCAACAGCCTTCAAGACCACTTCCGGACCAATCCCCGCCGGATCGCCCATCGTGACAGCGATTCGCGGCAAAGATCGACGGTGACGTAAACCGGAATGAGATGAGTTTTCAGCGAACTGCCTCATTAGTTGAGACCAGGCCGATAACTACCGGGACGGGAAGGGAGTCGGGAAACCGAGTGGGCGCCGATGTACCTTACTCCGCAGCTTCTGCGACGCGATCCTCGGCCTTGTACATGTACTTGACGTTTCTCTTGAGAAGCAGGAGGTTGGGCGCTGCCTTGCGGTTGACCTTCAAGGCGCCGCGATCATACCACTCGATTGTTCCCTCAATCTCCTCGCCGTCACGCAATACAATCACCATCAGCGTATGCGCATCGATCTGCTTCTTGTAGTAAAAGAGTTCCGCGTTGGTTTCCATCGGCGGCGGCGTTCGCTTGCGCACCTGAACCGCGCTTTGTTGCGCACGCGCGCCTTCTCTGCCGGACTCTCTGCCGGAGTCTCTGTCACCGCCGGCGGGACCACGATGGGAACCATTGTTAGAGCGCACTCTCTCTCTGGGTTGAGGCATTTCGCGTTCTTTACCCTTCACCTCGGCGAGCGTGGTTCTGATCAGTTTGCGGTTACTCACTTGTCACTACCTCCAAAGATTTAAGACGGGTTCAAAATCAAATCGCGCGAGACACATTTGGCTGGGGATGTGATAGCGCGGATCACAGTAAACTCGCAGGCTGCGGCCATTCAATTGGGAACGAAAATTGAACCGTATTGGAAAACCCTGCAAGGAATGACGCTCATGCTACACAAGCGGGAGTCAAAAAGCAAAGGGGAAACCGCGGCTCCCGAAAGCAAACACTCGTTAAAGGAAAAAGGAAGGCCGGAACCAGCGGGCCTTCCTTCTTACTGCCTAAGGTTTTGTTCGACCTAGTCAGCCTTCTTGCGAATGAACGTCGGCACATCGAGGTCGTCTGGGCGTGTCTGCATCATGGGTCGCGGTAAATCATCCGTCGGGCGCTGCACAAAACGCGGCGCGCTTCCCGGCAAGCTCGAAACCGCTGCAGCTGAAGCGACTGCTACCGCCTCCTGTCCAAAGCCGGTGGCAATCACGGTGATCTTCATCTCGTCCTTCAAGTTCTCGTCGATTACCGCACCGAAGATAATATTGGCGTCTTCATCGGCTGCCTCGCGAATAATCGTTGAGGCGACGTTCACTTCATAGAGGGTCAGGTCAGGCCCGCCCGTGATGTTGATGAGCACGCCCTTCGCGCCCTGGATCGTCGCTTCCTCGAGCAGCGGCGACGAGATTGCCTGTTGAGTTGCCTCAATCGCTCGATTCTCCCCACGCGCGCGTCCAGCTCCCATTAGAGCCATGCCCATTCCCTGCATAATTGATTTGACGTCCGCAAAGTCGAGATTGATCAAGCCAGGAACTGTAATCAGATCACTAATTCCCTGAACAGCCTGACGGAGAACGTCGTCAGCCACCCCAAAGGAATCAGCGAGAGACGAGTCTTTCTGCACCGTATGCAACAACCGCTCGTTTGGAATTGTGATTACGGTGTCTACACATTCGCGCAACTCACGCAATCCTTGTTCGGCTTGCAGCATCCGGCGGCGCCCTTCGAAGTGAAACGGTTTTGTTACCACTGCAACGGTCAGCGCGTCCAGTTCCGTCGCGAGCGAAGCGATGATCGGCGCCCCGCCGGTGCCCGTGCCACCACCAAGCCCGGTCGTAACAAAAACCATGTCCGCGCCTTCGAGGACTTCGATGATCTTGTCAGTGTCTTCAAGGGCTGCTTCGCGTCCGACAATTGGATCGGCTCCAGCGCCCAACCCCTTAGTGAGCCGGCTGCCAAGTTGTATCTTGATTGGCGCCTTGGAGCGCTTCAACGCCTGCAGGTCGGTGTTGGCAACGAGGAATTCAATGCCCTCGATGCCGGCCTCGATCATGCGGTTGACAGCGTTGCTGCCGCCGCCGCCGATCCCGATCACTTTTATCCGCGCACCAAGGGGGTGCGGATCGTCATCAATGAAAATATTAATGCCTCTATCGAGACGCGCGTCCTCTGCCATAGTCATTTCCTCTCTTCCGAAGCGAGAAGGCTTCCAGGGCTTCTTTCTCCTATGTTGGGTTGCTCGCGCCATCGGCATCGATATGTTGCGGACTATATCTTGTACGACCGGGGCGAAAGCATACAACAACTTGTCAAAAAATACTACTGAAACGATTACGAAACCTTGAAACAAAGTGTGTGAGCTTGCCCGTCGAACCTCTGCGGCTCATCGCAATGCGAAGCTCGCTGGCTTGAGCACGACTGGCAACCAGGGCCAGTCCGGCGGCTGCGGCCCAGGCCGGACTCTGTACATCCTCAATCAATCCCCCAAACCGATCTCTCTCGGGATACCCAATGCGCACCGGCGCATCGAAGACCTGCTCCGCGATTTCAGTCATGCCGCTTAGCAATGCTCCGCCGCCAGTCAGCACTACGCCGCTCGAGAGTTGTCTTTCCCAACCAGCGTCTTTGATCTCGTCAGCAACGTGCATCAAAACCTCTTCTGCGCGCGGCTGCAAAATGTCGCAAAGGATTTGGCGAGAAAGTTGGCGCGGTGCGCGACCACCCACCGAAGGAACATCCACTAACTCGCTTCGCTCCATTTCGCTCAGCGACGTGCTGGAGGCGCAGCCAACCGTGCGCTTGATCTTTTCAGCGTCCGGAATGGGCGTTCGCAATCCGAAAGCAATGTCGTTGGTGAAATGCGAGCCACCAAGTGGAAATACTGCCGTATGTTGAACCGCGCCCCGTTGGTAGATGACCAGTCCCGTCGTTTCCGCCCCGATGTCTACAAGGGCCGAGCCGAATTCCTTGTCGTCTTCGGTCAATGAAGCCTCCGCCGCCGCGAGTTGCTCCAGCACCATGTCCGCGACTATCAATCCGGCGCGATTTACAGCATTAATTGCGTTTTGTCGGGCCGTGACCGGGCTGGTAACGATGTGCACTTTGACCGCCAGCCGGGCCCCGATCATGCCAACGGGGTCGTTGATTCCATCCTGATCATCAACGATGAATTCCTGCGGTAAGCGGTCAACTATTTCGCGGCCGGCCGGGAGTTGAATCGCACAGGCAGAATCGATGGCTCGGCGCACGTCCTCAGTAGTGATCTCTCGATCGCGGCCTGACACGGCTACGATCGCCTGGCCGTTGAAGCCGAGAATGTGAGAGCCCGCCAAATTGATCGTCACTTCTTCAGCTTCGATTCCGCTCATTCGTTCAGCTTCTTCAACCGCTTTCTTGATAGCGTCAACGGCTGCATCGGGATTAACAATCACACCTTTTCGCAACCCGCGCGCCTCAGCCTCGCCGATGCCGACGATGTTCAGCAATCCGCTTTCGCTGGGGCTGCAAGCAATACACGTCACCCTACTCGTCCCTATGTCGAGACCGATTGTGTGCTGCGTACGCTTGGCCATTTAGAAGTGCTCCTTAAGTGAAACGATTTCTGCGATCATTATCTGTGACGGTCCGGCTTCTTCGTCTTGTCCGAGTTCTTTTCCGTTGCCGGCGGTTTGTCAGTGCGATCCTTCTTGGTCTTGATCGCGGCATTCCTGGTAGCGGCATTAATGCTCGCGCGCGGCGCCGCAACAACCGTCTCGCCCTCAAGCGTCGTTTCGCTGGTCGATCCAGTCGTCGCATTTGACCATTGAGGGCCACCACTCGCATGAGCGCCGGACGTCAGACCAACAATTGCCCTCTTATTCCCCTGGCTAAGATCGATGTAACTAATAAGTGAGCCACGCGCCGACTGCTTTTGCCCGTCAAGCACTTCGAGGGCATCCTTCAGCCGCTTGCCGTGATCCTGAGAGCCCAACCGAATCTCGATGTGCGAATCTCCACCTGCCAACTGCGCTCGAATATCCCGAATGTCGATTAGGTTAACTTCGCTAACGCGTTCCGATAATCCGGCGGCGTCCCAATCTCGTTGCAACTCCATGAACTTTGCCACTCGCTCGCGGTTCTCCGTGCGCGCCCCCTCTGGGTCTTCCTCATTCAAGCCACGCAGGAAGAACGGCGGTATCTGATCCGTTGGCAACATCTCGCCGAGTAGTACCGCATCGTCGTCTGCCCAGCGAAAGCGCCCTGAGGCCGTGCGCACCACGGCACGGGGAACACGCTCACTAATGCGCACGCGAATCCCGTCGGGCAATACCCGCGACACAACCGCAGTTCTTATCCACGGCAGTTTTTCCAGTCGCGCATTCATTCCTTTGAGATCAGCTTTCCAAACACCGGTCTTCTCAACTTCTTTGCGCACCAGCGCCTTAACCTCATCGGCTGACGCTCGTGAAGCGCCCTGCACTTCGACGGTGCGAACTTGAAAGAAACTCGCCGACGCCGCGGCGCGATAACCCGCAAAAAGGAGAATCCCAACGACTATGGACAGGACAAGCTTTAGGAATGCCGGGAAATAGCCGAGCATCGCGCGGAGACGCGCCACCAATGCTGCGCCGCCACTTTCACGCCGCATTGGCCGTTGCGTCGCGGCGCTCGAGCGTCGGTGGCCGCCGAGGCCGCTGCGGTTTCCCACTTTTTGTGCAATGACTTGCTCTCTCACGTTGATTCCTTTCGGTTTAACTCAACATTCGATTGGTCAACCTCGGGCTTGTTTTTGGGCTGGTTCGCCCGCCAAAGTTCGACCTCGTACTCGAGCTCGATGCCATGTTCGCGTTTGACGCGCTCACGAATCTCTTCCGCCAGGGCCAGCGCGTCTTCGGCTCGCGCGCCTTCGCCCTCCGTAACAATAAAATTCGCGTGGACTGGAGAAATGACTGCGCCGCCGCGCCGTGAGCCCTTCATGCCCAGCTCATCAATAATCTTGCCGGTGCCTACGGCGCCCGTCGGCGGGTTCTTAAAGAAACAACCGGCCGAACGCGACCCGTGTGGTTGCGTTGCCAGCCGGCGCGACTTTGCGTCTTCCATGCGCGCGCGGATTTTTTCCGGATCGTCGGGCGTCAGCCTCAGGGTCGCGCCCAGCAGTAACTCGCCCTCCTTGAATGAAGTGTGACGATAGTTCCATTGCACGTCGGCTCCGGGAACTGCCACCACCAGCCCATCGCGCGCGATGCGCAGGGTTTCGGTGACAGTGCCTATTTCATGGCCATACGCGCCGGCGTTCATCCAAAGCGCTCCACCTACCGTGCCGGGAATTCCGCCCAGGCCTTCTATTCCCGAAAGTCCCTGACGCCCGGCATCGATACAAAGCCGCGGCAACGAATAACCAGCCGGGACGGACACGCGCTCGCCGTCAAACTCAAGTTCACCCTTCAAGTCCTTGAGACTCAAAACAACGTAGTGATGATCGCTGTCCTCGGCGAGAATGTTGCTCCCCGATCCCAGCGCTCGCCAGCCAATTCCCGCCTGATCCATCTCATGCACGACCGCGGCAGCCTGTGCTTCCGTGCCCGGCGACAAGACCCAATCGATGGCGCCACCAACACGCAAACTCGTTAACTCCGCAAAGCGACGCCCACGTTCGGCCCGCACGCCGAGTCGCGTTGTGATTTCAGCGAGGGCGACATCGCGTTCTGCGAAATTATTTTGTTCGATAGCTTCGTCCATAGATTGCAGCGCAAACTAACAGGTACTTTACCGAAAAGCCTTAAACGCCCTTCGCTTCGCTTCGCTCGCGAAGCAGTGCTAACAATTGATCGCTCACCCGACTGACTGTCCCCGCCCCGAGAGTCAAAACCAGATCTCCCGGTTGCACATGATCCCGCAAAGCCTCAGGCGCATTTTCGAGCGCGCCAACATAGCGAACGTCCTTGTGACCGAAGCGCTTGATCGCCGTCGTCAGTGTTTCAGCAGTAGTTCCTGCAATCGGATCTTCGCTCGCGGCATAGATGTCCGTCACGAAGAGGGTATCCGCATTATTGAAGGAACGGGCAAATTCCTCCATCAGATCGTGTGTGCGGCTGTAGCGATGCGGTTGAAACAACACGACAATGCGCCTGCCGCCGGAACCAATTTTTGCTGCCGCCAAAGTCGCCTTAACTTCCGTTGGGTGGTGCCCATAATCGTCAACCACCATCACGCCACCCGCCTCGCCTTTGAACTGAAAACGGCGCCCGGCTCCGGTGAAACTCGACAACGCTTCCGCAATTTGTGTAAACGGCACGTCCAACTCAAAACCAACGGCAATCGCGGCGAGCGCGTTGTAAACGTTGTGCAGTCCGGGCACGCACAACGAGATATCCCCAACCACATCCGCACCGTGCCAGATGGTAAAAACCGATCCGAAACTCTGGTCGTAACGAATTGCATGCGCCGAGATGTCAGCCTGCGCGCTAAGACCATAAGTAATGCGGCGGCGTTCCACATCGGGAATGATGGCCTGCACATTAGGATCATCGAGACAGAGAACGGACGCGCCGTAAAACGGAACCTTGTTTACGAAACTCGTAAAGCAGGCGCGGACGTCATCCATGTCGTGGTAGTAATCCATGTGTTCGCGATCGATATTTGTGACGACCGCGATCGTTGGAGTCAGCATCAGAAATGAACGATCGCTTTCATCGGCTTCAACCACCATCAGATCGCTCGTGCCCAGATGCGCGTTAGATCCGAAAGCGCCAACTACACCGCCAACAACGATCGTCGGGTCCATGCCGGCATGACCAAGGACGGTCGCAACCATCGACGTAGTCGTCGTCTTACCGTGGGAGCCGGCCACCGCCACCGTGTGCGGTTTTAGTCGCATCAATTCGGCCAGCATCTCCGCGCGCGGAATCACGGGAATCGAGCGGCGATGAGCTTCCACGATCTCGGGATTGTCTTCACGCACCGCCGTGGAGCGAACCACGACGTGCGCGTCACCGACATTTTCGGCGGCATGGCCTTCAGCAAACTCAACCCCCATCTGTTGCAGCCGGTTTGTGACGTTGGATTTCTTCGCGTCGGAGCCGGACACACGGAACCCCAGATTGACGAGCACCTCGGCGATACCAGACATGCCGATGCCACCAATGCCAACAAAATGTACGTGTTGAATTCGTCGAAACATAAAAATCAGTCAACAGTAGACAGTAGACAGTAGACAGTAGACACGGGCTGCCTGCGTCTAAGTTCCTCTGCGTTGAAAAACCCCACGATTTCTGAATAAGCAAACATCTGCCATCTGCCTTCTGCCTTCTGCTTACTGCTTACTGCTTACTGCTTACTGCTCACAAGTCCATCGATCATATCCACTACCGCCGCCGCCGCGTCTCCACGAGCAAGCTTGCGAGCGGCTTGCTCCATCGTTGTAATTCTTTCCGGCTCGCGCGCGAGGTTTGTTATCTCATGTGCTAGCCGCTCCCCTGACAAATCCTGCTGCAGAATCATTCTTCCCGCGCCCGCCAGCTCAAGCGCCTCCGCGTTCTTGCGCTGGTGATCGTCGGCCGCCAACGGAAAGGGGATCATTACCGAAGCCTTGCCGGCTGCGATTAGTTCCGCCGTCGTAGTTGCGCCGGCGCGGCAAATCACAAGATCGACATCGGCGAAGGCGGCCACCATATTGTCAATGTACTTCCGGACACTGGCGCGTTCACCCCAACCAGCCTCAGCGTAGCCGGAAATAACTTTCGCGAAATCTGCTTCGCCGGTTTGATGTGTTATCCGCAACACGTCCTTCACGCTTGCCAATGATGGTAGCGCCGCAATCATCGCTTCGTTGATAGCGTGAGCGCCCTGCGAACCGCCAAACACGAGAATAGAAAACTTTCCCGGCTGGCGCGTCCTGCCACCTATCTCAAAGAACTCCCGGCGCACCGGATTGCCCGTTACCACCGCGCTGCCGCGGAAATAAGGTAGCGCTTCGTCGAAGGAAACAGCCGCCTTGTCAACAAAGCGTGACAGCACGCGATTGGTCCAACCGGGCAAGGCATTCGACTCCATCACCAGCGTTGGCAACTTCAGCAGGGCTGCGGTCAGAACCACTGGTCCTGAAACGTAGCCACCGGCGCCAATCACCACCTCAGGTCGGAAGGCCTTAATCAGCCTTCGGGCGGCCAAAAAACTCTTTGGCAACACCAGCAGTCCGCGCGCCCGCGCGATGGGCCCGACATTTTTTAGACCGGCGCTGTCAATGAGCGAAAGTTCAAAGCCCGCCTGCGGAACCAGTTTGTTTTCCAGACCACGCGCCGTGCCAACAAACCTGACTTCCGATCCGGGTGCGCGGCGCAAGATCTCTTTCGCGACCGCAATTCCCGGATAAATGTGTCCGCCAGTTCCACCGGCGGCGATCAATACGCGCATCCCCGTTTCTCAGCGCGCGAAGAACTCGTCGCGTGTTGCGAGATGTTCAGCAGAATTCCGACCGCGGCGAGCGTTGGAACCAGCGACGAGCCGCCGTACGAAATGAATGGCAACGGAATGCCTTTCGTCGGCAGCAGCGATAGCACCACGCTCATGTTAAAGAGGGCTTGCGCAACGATACCGGTCACGATGCCGATCGCCAGCAACTTGCCAAAGCGATCCGGCGCTAACAAAGAAATACGAATCCCGCGCCAAAGAAACAACGCAAACGTGGAAAGCACGGCGAGCGTGCCGAGCAAACCCAGTTCCTCACCGATAACGGCAAAGATGAAATCGGAATGGGCAAATGGCAGAAACATCATCTTCTGTTTTCCCTGAGCGAAACCGAGTCCATTCGTTCCGCCCGAGCCGACTGCAATGAGCGACTGCACCACCTGAAACCCGCTCTTCTGCGGATCGGCCCACGGATCCCAGAATGACACCAGACGGGCCATTCGCCACGGAACAAAGATCAAAAGGCCCGCTGCCACCAGAAGCGCTGGGGCGGCAGCCATAGCGAGATGCGACAGTCGCGCTCCGGCGGTGTAGATAACGATGACAAATGTGACTGCCAGCATCATCGACGTGCCGAGGTCAGGTTCAACTACAATGAGCCCCGCCAGCAGTGCGGTCACCAAGCCGCAGGGAATGAACGTCCGCCAAAATTCGCGTTCTTCGCCAACGCGTTTCTCGAGGAAGTACGCAAGGAAGATCGCCAGCGCCAGTTTTGAAATCTCCGAGGGCTGAATTGAAAAGCCATGAAACTTGATCCAGCGGCGCGCCCCGTTGATGGGTGAGGAAGCAAAGACCGCGAGCAGCATGAATGCAGTTAATAGCAGCAGTCCATAAACGATCCGCCGATCCCTCAAGCGATGGTAATCAACCTGCATCGCGATCAGCATTACGACCAAACCAATCGCCGTCCAGATCGCCTGCTTGGTTACGTAGTAGAAACTGCCGTGATGCTCGCTCAGGGCCAACACGGCGGAGGCGCTGTAAACCATGACCACGCCAAACAGCGCCAGCCCAATGGTTGCCGCAAAAAGCCACTTGTCTGGGTATAACTTTCTTGCCATCTCTTATGAGTTTCGAGTTTCGAGTTTCGAGTTTCGAGTTGCGGCCTCGCCGGTATCGCTGGAGGATTCTTCATTGACCGGCGAACTTGAAACTCGCAACGCCAAACTCGAAACTGCGTCCTTAAAGACGCGTCCCCGCTGCTCAAAGCTCGCAAACATATCGAAGCTCGCGCACGCCGGGGCCAGCAAAACTGTGTCGCCCGCTTGCGCCGCCTGAAACGAGAGCGTCACCGCCTCGCTCATATCTATTGCCCGCTCGTTCGAGGCGAAGTCTCCCAGCTCGCGTTCGAGTGTCTCCGCATCTTCGCCCACCAAAATCAGCTTCCGAACTCGCTCACGTACCAGCGGCGCCAGCGGAGCGTAGGGAGCTTTCTTCCCGCGTCCGCCCAAAATCAGGACTATCTTTCCCGCTTCGTCCGCAAATGCTTCAAGCGCTTTGACTGTTGCATCGACGCTGGTGGCTTTCGAGTCGTTGTAAAACTTTACGCCGTCGACTTCTGCAACAAACTCCAGCCGATGCTCTACCGGCTGAAACTTCCTGATTGTCTCGCGCATCGAATCGGGGGCAGCGCCGCACGCGAGTCCGGCAGCGAGGGCCGCCAGCACATTTGCGACATTGTGACGGCCGCGAAGTTTCATATCGTCGACAGTTAACAGAACCCGCTCTGCAGCCGTGGCGCGGGACACAATTTCACGACCTCGCAGAAACAGTCCTTCTTCCAGTTGCTGCTTAACGCTGAAGCAAGTGACATGCGCGCGCAATCCTTTCGCCCAGTTGGAGACGATTTCGTCGTCGGCGTTTAGAATCGCGACATCGCCCGGCTCCTGGTTAAGGAAAATGCGATGCTTCGCCGCCGCATAGTCTGTAAATGATTCGTAACGATCCATGTGGTTTGGCGTAACGTTTAGGGCAACCGCCACCGTCGGATGAAATTCCTTGATCGTCTCCAATTGAAAACTCGACATCTCAACCACCGTCCAACCGTCAGCGCGCGAACTTTCAACTAACGAAATGAGCGGCGTGCCGATGTTTCCGCCAACTAAAGTCGGCAGGCGCGCGTCCCTAAGCAATTCGGCAATCAACGAAGTAGTCGTTGTCTTGCCATTCGAGCCGGTTATCGCAACTAACCGCCCTTTCAAATACCGCGACGCCAATTCAACTTCGCCGATGACTTCGGCGCCGGCGCGTTCCGCATAGCGAAGCGGAATTGCTTTGGTGGGAACACCGGGACTGATCACAACCAGGTCGAGTTGGTCGAGCAGCCAACCCGGGAGCTCGCCGGCTAAACAACCCACTCCTTCGTTTTTCAACGCGAGCGCGTTAGCACTCCATTTCTCAATTGGCTGAGCGTCGTTAAGCGCCACCGTCGCACCGCGTGCCAGCAGGAAACTTGCGCACGCAATGCCGCTTCGCGCCGCTCCGATCACTAGTACTTTCTTGCCCGCTACGTTCATCTAGTAAGCAGAAGGCAGTAGGCAGTAGGCAGTAGGCAGAAAGCAGAAAGACCTTGCTGCCGCGCGCCTTGATCTTTCCGCCTCTTGAGGCGCCTTACAATTTCTAAATAAGAGAACATCTGCCTTCTGCCTTCTGCCTTCTGCCTTCTGCCTTCTGCCTTCTGCCTTCTGCCTTCTGCCTTCTGCCCACAGCACACTACCTCAGTTTCAACGTCGACAGGCTCAACAGCGCAAACAGGATCGCCAGAATCAAGAACCGAAAGACTATTTTCGACTCTTTCCAGTCCTGCATTTCAAAATGGTGGTGCAACGGCGTCATCTTAAACAGCCGCCGCCCCGTGCCCGTCGTGCGCCTCGTCATTTTGAAAACGCCCACCTGAAGCATCACTGACAATGCCTCAATCACAAACACGCCGCCCACCATCAGCAACATGAACTCCTGTTTAGTCAGCACCGCCACTGTGCCCAGGGCGCCGCCGATAGCGAGGCTGCCAACGTCGCCCATAAACACTTCTGCCGGTGGCGCGTTGTACCAAAGGAAACCAAGACTCGCCCCCGCCATGGCGCCGCAGAAGACCGTTAACTCGGCTGCTTCCGGCCGATGTGTCAATTCCAAATACTTCGCCCACCGCGCGTCGCTGCTCAGATAAGTTAGTGCGGTAAGCGCGGTCATCGCGATGAAGGTCACGCTTATCGCCAAGCCATCCAAACCGTCTGTCAAATTCACACCGTTTGAGAATCCCAGCAAAACGATGATGATGAAGAACAAATAAAGAATCGGGCCAATAAAACTGATCCCATTGGGCACTGCCGTGGCTTTGATAAAAGGAATGCTGACGTTCCACGAGTAGTCGCTGGCAAAATACTTGGTTAGGACAAACAGCACTGCCCAAACCCCGATTGCGATTAATAGCTGTCCGAGCAACTTTTGCTTGCCGGTAAGACCCAGGCTGCGCTGCTTCGCCACCTTGTAGTAGTCGTCGAGGAAGCCGATCGCCCCGAACATCAAAGTGGCTATCACGACCGTCCAAACATAAACACTCGAGGGCTTGGCCCACAGCACAGTTGAAATAACCACCGAGCCAACTATCAGCACGCCGCCCATGGTTGGCGTGCCGCGCTTGGCCATATGCCCCTGCGGTCCTTCCTCTCGAATCTGCTGCCCTATGTTCCACGTCTTCAAGGCTCGAATCAGCCGGCCGCCAAACACCAGCGAAAGCAGCAGCGCCGTAACCGAGGCGTAGGCTGTCCGAAAGGTGACGTACTGAAAGACGTTGAGCGCCTTGATTAGGAACCAATCCTTCTCCTTAAAGTGGGTATAGAGCAGTTCGTATAGGACGTAATAAATCATTCGCTATTGTCGTCTTCCGGCCCGTTTCAATCCTGTGTAACGCGCGCCTGTTAGTTTGCGGTTGCCAGTCCATCACCGAAGCGCGACGCAAACTAACAGGCGCGCGTTACAACTCCTGATCGTCTGACCCCGCCAGCGCGAAGCGCTCGCGAATAGCGGCAACTATCCTGTCGGTAGCGACGCTCCGCGAGCCCTTTACTAAGACGAGATCACCTTCGCTGATTTCTGCGACAAGCGCGTGGGCCGCTTCGTCAGAAGTTTCGAAGAAACGTGTTTCAGTTAGCCCTGCTTCCTGCGCACCGGCAACTATTGCTGCTCCCAGACCCCGAACGCCCCATACGACATTCACCCCCGCGCGGCCAATCTCGCGCCCGGCTTCGAGATGAAGCGCAGCCTCGTCAGGCCCCAGTTCCAACATCTCACCGGCAATGACAACAAGCCGCTTGGCGTTCACGCCCGCCTCGGTGATGGTGCGCACCATGTTTATCAGGGAACGCGGATTCGAATTGTACGAATCATCCACCACTGTAAAGCCTGCCGCGAAATCAAGCACCTCGCCACGCATTCGCGGAGGTTTGGCTGTGTTCAAAGCCGCCGCAATTTGCGCGGGCGTCACTTCAAAACAGGTTGCCACGGCCGCTGCGGCCAGCGCGTTCATCAGATTGTGACGTCCGCTCATACGAAGCGTTGCCGGCGTTTCGCCTAGCGGAGTTTGCAACCGAAACTTGATCAAGCCGAGCTGGCTAGTATCGATCTCTCTGGCTGTGACATCCGCCGGACTATCGATTCCGAAGGTAACAGTGCGCCCCCCCTGAATATCGTGCTTGTCCCGCATTCGCATTACCCATTCGTCATCCGCGTTCAGAACGGCGACGCCGTCTGGCTTCAGACCTTCGATCAGCTCGGCCTTCGCCGCGGCGATGTTTTCGATGGTTCCCAAATACTCGAGATGCACTGGCGCGATCATCAACTCCACGGCGATATCCGGCGGCGTGATCTTGCAGAGCCGCTGAATCTCGTGCGTGGGTGACGACATCCCCATTTCGAGGACAGCCACATCAAACTGTTCCGGCGATCTGCCTTCGCTTACCAGGCGCAAAACCGACAGCGGCAGGCCCAGGCCGTTGTTGTAGTTGCGCTCGCTCTTCAGCACGCGCTGGCCGGTCGCGCTTAGCAGATGCGCGGTCAATTCCTTAGCGGTGGTTTTCCCCGCGCTGCCGGTGATGCCAACCACGGGTTTGCCCCATTCTTCGTAAACGCGATGCGCCAGTGTCTGTAGCGCCGCGATGGCATCGTCCACCAGGAGCAGGCGATCTCTCAGTACCTGGAGTTTTTGATCGCCTGCCACGCGATCCGCGCGTGCAACCGCGGCAATTGCGCCCCTGTCAAACGCGCTCCCTATGTATTGATGCCCGTCGGCAAAAGCGCCGTTAAAGCCGGCGCGGGCATAATCCTCCTGCGATAGCGCGAAGAAAAGCTCGCCCGTCTTAACCGACCTTGAGTCGATGGAAAAATCTGTAATTTCCTTGTCAAAGACCGCAGCACCTACGTCAGCAACGCCGGCGCCCATCAAGAGGGATGCTTTGCGAACATTCACGTGATTCCGGCCTCTTGCGCCTCAATCTGCTCACCGCGTTCAAAATTGAAACGGATTCAACTGAACTGGTGATGTCGGTTTCGCGGAGCATTCTGGAGAATTGTCCGCGGCATGGACGCGAAGCCGGATTAGCGAATGAGCGGCCTCGGGAAGTAATTCCTCGAGTTCGATGTTAGCGCGAGCCCTGAGGGTCACGCGGTTTTCGCGCAAACGTCTTCTACACGCCGTCACTCGGTCCTTTAGTCCACTACTCGAGATCTGGTTACTAAGCATTCGCTGGGGGATCATTTGCCTGCTCCGTCAAATAGTGGTGTCCCGATTGCTGTAACGCGCGCCTGTTAGTTTGCGACGCAAGCTGACAGCTTGCGTTACTTTCAGTTGAGTCTCCCAAAATCAACGTAAACGATTTGCCCCGAGCGCAACTCGGACCCCGCTTGCGGAGTTTGTCCCACAACGCGGCCACCCTCACCGCGTGCTTCAACCTGCATCCCCAGCCGGGAGCACGCGCGCGCGACGTCACGTACGCTCCGTCCGCGCAGATCCGGCATCAGGATTGCGCTATCCGTAGCGACCGCATAAACAATCTCGCCGCCTCGATTATCACGCGCTGCAAACTGCGGCATCGTTGCTTCCCTGGTTTCTTCCTGTCGCGCTTCCTGCACGCGAAGCTTCTCTGCTTCGCGTAGTTGTGAAACTTGTACCGGCGTCTGCACGGCACGCGCCGCCAGTTGCGGATCAGCGAAATCGGTGTCCGGTATCACGCCCATCTCCGGCAGAATCTGCTCGGCAATCTGGCGAAATACCGGCGCGGCTACGTCACCGCCATGATAGGAGCCGCCGGGCTCATCGATAACCACAATGATCACCACCGCCGGATTGTTCACCGGCGCGAAGCCGACGAAGGAGGCGACAAACTTCGTCGCCGAATACCTTTTTGTCCTTGGGTCAACCTTCTGCGCTGTGCCGGTTTTGCCCGCCGCTGTATAGCCATCTAATTGAGCTTTCTTGGCGGTTCCATTCAACGTAACCCCTTCGAGCATTCCCCGTAGGGCGCCGGCTGTCTCTTTGCTGATAACGCGATGCTGTTCGGGATTTGGACGATAGGTCGCAACCCCATTTGCATTCCGGATCTCGCGAATCAGATGCGGAGCCATTCGCACGCCGTCATTTGCCAACGCCCCGAAAGCTGCCACCATCTGCAACGGCGTCACGCCCACTTCCTGGCCAATAGCTACCGAACCAATCGATGACGGCTGCCAACGCTTGAGTGGCCAGACCAAGCCGGCGGTTTCGCCGGGCAATTCGATTCCGGTGCGCGAACCAAAACCAAAGCGAGTGATGTAGTCGTACATCGTTGGGTCGCCAACGCGCAGGCCAAGTTTGATGGCTGCGACGTTGCTCGATTTGGCGAGTGCGTCAGCGAGAGTCAAGTTTCCAAATGCATGGTGGTCGTGAATCAAGCGCTTGGCCACCGTGATTGAGCCCATCTGGCAGTCGATATGATCATTGGGTTTTGCCAGTCCTTTTTCGATAGCCGCAGAGAAGGCGACAATCTTGAAGGTTGAGCCGGGTTCGTAGATGTTCTGCAGCGCCCAGTTGGCCCGCGCCGCGGGCGAGGCCGCGCCGACGTCATTTGGATCAAAGGTGGGCGCATTAGCGAGCGCCAGAATGTCGCCAGTATGCGGATCGAGCACAATGGCTGTCCCCGCTTTCGCGCCAGACTGCGCGATTGCCGTCGTCAACGCTGCTTCAGCCTGATATTGGATCGACTGATCGATTGTCAGAATTATGGTCTGCCCGGGCCGACCCACAACTTCCGTGCTCTCGTAGGCTCTGCCCAGCGAATCCTTTTCGATGAAGATTTTTCCGGGTTCGCCGACGATCTTTTCGTTATAGACCTGTTCGATGCCCGCCAATCCGTTACCATCAAGTCCCACAAAGCCAAGCACGTTTGCAGCCAGCGATCCGTTTGGATAAAAGCGCTTCGGCTCTTTCTTTGTGTGAACTCCTGCGAGATCCATTGCTTCGAGCAACGTCGCTTTGTCAGGAGCGATGCGCCGAGCAATCCACAGAAAACGGCGACCACTATTCCTCGCGTCGTTGATCTGATTGAAGACTGTCCTTTGATCCAGGCCTAGTAACGACGAAAGAGACTGTGCCGTGCACTCGATCCCGGCAGTGATTTGGGCGTCAGTGTCATTCTTGTTCTGCTTAAATTCATCTGGCGCGATGAAGACCGAGGTGGTGTCAATCGTGCGGGCTAACTCCCGCTCCTCCCGATCAAGCACCGGCCCGCGCGTCGGGCTGGTCTCAATGGCGTCCTGCTGTTGTTGGTGCGCGCGCGCGACCAGCTTGTCGTGCCTGGTCACTTGCAAATGAACCAGCCGAGCGCTGATGCCCAACATCCAAAAAGCGACGAAAGCCGCAACAAAAAGCGTGCGGCGAATCGAAACGTCTGGCTGTGACTCTGTCTGACGGGAAAGACGCGCCATCGAGGATGTGTCCCTTCTTACTGACTAATGCGAGGGAAGAATACCGGTCTCACGAACCCTGTGATCTAAGATCTCAGACTTCAGATCTCAAGTCTCACCCGTGGGAATCTGAGACTGCTAATAACCAGCGCGCACCAGTTGGCGCTGAAACGAAGCGGAAGGAGTAAGCAGAGCCGGCGCGATTGGCAATTGGCTACGGCTGCTGGCCTTCTGGGTTTCGACCTGGCTGGCCAAAAGCGGTTTGAGGCCGAGTTCCCGCGCCTGTATTGCCAGGCGCGCTGGAGCAAAGGCCTGTTCCTTCTTCAACATTAAGTGTTGATTTTCCTCAAGCAGCGCTTCGCGCTGACGCCGCAGCCCTTCGCTCTTGTAGCCATAGTCAACGGCAGCAAAGTGCTGTTGCGCTGCGAACACGAAACCGCTGGCCAGAACCAGGCCACAGAACAGCAATAGCGCAAGACGGGAGAGCGCGCGCACGTCGCGATCGCGGTGAATCAGGGAATTACGCTGCTTCGAGGGAACTCTTCTCATGGGAAACTCCGAAACTTTAGTTCTGGGACTTGAGAGCCAATATTTTTAAAGCTTGCGACAAGCGCGCAGTTTTGCGCTGCGCGATCGGGGATTCGCATCGATTTCAAGGTCATCAGGAACCACAGGACGCTTTGTCAATATTTCGACCGCGTGCCTGGCGCCGCAGGTACAAACGTCGGCTCGGGCTTGCCTTCGAGAATCGCACTGGCAGTGGCCCGCTAACCGCCGCAGCTCCTGCTTCATTATCCGGTCTTCAAGGGAATGAAAACTGATGACCACGAAGCGGCCGTCGGGTTGTAAAAGATCGATTGCGGTAGAGACGAATTGACCCAGGCCTTCAAGCTCTCGATTGACTGCGATGCGCAAAGCTTGAAAAGTTCGCGTTGCTGGATGGATATGCCAGTTCTTCCTTTTCCCGGCAGCGCGGGCTACCAGATCGGCCAATTCTTTGGTGGTCGTGATCGGCTGCCCTTGTTCGCGACTTTCAACGATCCACTTGGCGATGCGGCGTGAGTTTCGCTCCTCGCCATAGTCAAAGATGATTGCTGCTATTTCCTCTTCCGGCAGTCGCAGCAGAAGGTCCGCGGCGCTCTCTTCTTCCGGAGCGGGATTCATTCGCATGTCGAGAGGCGCGTCAAAGCGAAAACTAAAGCCCCTCGTCGGTGAATCAAACTGAAGTGACGAAACTCCAAGATCAGCCAGGACGCCGACCGGCTGGCCTTCATCGAGATCTTTCAGTATCCGGTCAAGCTCACGAAAGTCTGCATGTACGGCCCGAAAGCGTTCACCAAAATGCGCTAAACGCTCACGCGCAGAACTGAGTGCCGCAGCATCGCGATCAATGCCGATGACCCGAGTCTCCGGTGACACCTCAAGGGTCGCCTCGCTGTGTCCACCGAGGCCCACTGTACAGTCGACAAAAAGACCTCCTCGCTCGGGAGCCAGGAACTGCATCATTTCTCGTAGCAGCACGGGGCGATGGGGCGCGCCTCTGCCCCCCAAAGGCGCAGCCATCACCACCGCCCCGTGATCTTGTTCAAAGAACCGTCAACCAGTGAAAAGTGAAAAGTGAAAAGTGAAAAGCAGGGCCCTTCTATTTTCATGTTCTTACTTTTCACTAGTCACTTTTCACTCTTCACTCTTCACTCTTCACCGCTCTCAGATTCCCAGCTTGGAAATCGCAGCCTCGTCGTCTTCCGTGTATGGCTCCGCAAGCTTGCTAGCCTTGAAAACGTCTACCTCCCAAACTTCCAGGTAAGTCAGATATCCCAGCACGACGACATCTCCCATGACGCCCGCGCTCTTGCGCAGCAACGGATGAATCAAAACGCGTCCCTGGCCATCTATCGTCGCCTGCTGGCCAAAGTAGTTCGTCCTGTCAAGGAACTTGCGCCGCGCCGGATCCATCGTCGGCAAGAGTGAAAGGCGTTGCTCTATCGATTCCCATTCCGGCAGTGGGTAAATACGAACGTTGTCACCGCTAAGGCTTGTTATATAGAATTCACCGCCGTGCTTTTCATCGATGAGGCGGCGAAATGGCGTCGGCACCTTTAGCCGACCCTTGGCATCTATCCGGGCCGTGTAGTTTCCTCGCAGCATAAAGTCGACCGGTTGAAAATTGGCGGGTGGCCTCCCTTGGAAAAGTTACTAAATGATCGTTAGCTACGAGGTTGGACCCACTTTCGACCACTTGCGACCACCCAAGCCGGATACTACGCTCCCTCTTTTTGAGTGTCAATAGAAAACTCATTATTTTTCTGGGGCTTTTTAAATTTTCATCGTTCTGACTCGATGTTAATGTTCGCCTGTTGTGCGCCCCGGTTCCCTGACCGAACACAACCCGCCCGCCCGAGAAAACTTCCCAGATAGGCAGCCGCAGGGCGGTGATGTATATTGACGAGCCATGTTTCTGCCCAATGTTTTCGCTTTTAACTCATAACTAATGAAGCCTGATCACCTAGGATTTGCAGGCCTTCTCCTGTTTGGTTTGCTTGCCGCCGGCGCGAATCTCCTGGGCGGATTTGTGCTCATCCGGTCCGGCGCACACCGATTTGGCGAGCGTTTCCTCAAGTATCTTGTGGCCCTCGGCGCGGGATTCATGCTGGCGGCGATATTTATCGAGATCGTTCCCGAAAGCGTCAGCATTTGGACTGAAGGGGTCGAGGGTAAGAGTGCCGCAGCAGCGGTAGTTGGCGCGATGACACTGCTATTGGGCGGCTACCTGCTCATCCAACTCTTCGAACACACGCTTGCTCCCCACTTTCACTTTGGCGCCGAAACGCATCCCGAGTCTTTCATGAAACCTTCGGCGGCTTACACGGCAATCGGTGGCCTTTGGATTCACACTTTCTTCGATGGAGTTTCGATTGCGGCGGCTTTTCTGGTTAACTTAAGAGTTGGTCTGCTCGTGTTCGTTGCCATCCTGCTGCATAAGATGCCGGAAGGATTCACGGTCGCCTCGATCATGCTTGCTTCGGGACGCTCTACACGTAAGGCGCTCTGGGCGACGGCTGCTATCGGCGCGGCAACTCTCGCTGGAGTAATCGCAGTCGCGTTATTGAACACCCGCATCAAAAGCGCCGTTGGGTACGCACTTCCCTTCTCAGCTGGCGTCACTCTCTACGTTGCTGCGAGCGACTTAATCCCCGAAGTGAACCACAAAGAAGAACGAAACCCCATGGTGTCGATTGTCGTTTTTGTAGGGGTGGCACTTTTTTATCTTTTGCATAAATTGTTTGAGGGGTAGACGATTACGGGGTGAGACAAGGCTTTAGTTGACGAAGAGACTTCCTAAATCTGGTTTGAACGCACGCCAAGGCCCAGCTGTGAGCCCGTTCTCCGTGTTATTACGCCTCGCCTTCGCTTGCGTTACTCTGCTTTCAGCAGTTCACGTTTCGTTTGCGCAGACCGGCCAGTCACCTGTTCCACTTCCTTCGCCCTTCACGCCCGTCGTTGATAACGCCAACGTCATCGACGCAGAAACCCGGAACAAGCTTGAATCTATTTATCTAAATCTCAAGCAGCGTGCCGACATTGAGTTTGCGGTGGTCACGGTTGACACCACTGGCGGTCAGGAAAGTGCCGACTATGCGTTGGCGATTTATAGGGGTTGGGGGATCGGATCAAAGACCAACGATGGCTTTCTGTTGCTGATAGCCGTAAAGGACCGAAAATACTATACCGCGGTCGGCTACCACCTCGAGGGCGATCTTAACGACGGCTTAGTCGGGGAAATTCAGCGCACGTATCTTGTCCCGCAATTCAAGCAGGGAAATTACAGTCAGGGTGTTTACGATACGGTGCAGGCATACGTTGCAACGCTCGGGAAGAAGCGCGGTTTCACGATTGAGGGGATCGACCAAGCCTACGCATTTCGTGAAACTCCCAAAGGCCGACCACCCAACGCTGGCGGACTATCAAGTTCCTGCTGCACGCTGATAATAATTCTTGGCGTTATCATTCTCTTGCTGGCATCGGTAAGAAAAGGTGGCGGCGGTCGCGGCGGTGGCGGTGGTTGGTGGAGTGCTTTTCTGCTGAGTTCACTTTTAAACAGCGGCGGACGTGGTGGCGGTTGGGGTGGATCCGGCAGCGGCTGGAGTGGCGGCGGCTTTGGTGGCGGTGGCGGTGGATTCGGCGGCGGGTTTGGCGGGGGGAGTGCTGGTGGTGGCGGCGCCGGCGGTGGCTGGTAGGAGTAGGACAGTCATTCTTGCCTGTCTTATTTAGAAATCAGTATTTCTGTTAGTATCAGAGCACACGAACAAAACACGATGGTTAAGACAGTTGTACACGACGCATTAAACGGTCTCCTGCGGGATCTGCAGTCAACGCATGGAGACAATCTCGTCTCGGTTGTGCTCTACGGCTCGGCGGCTGCGGGCGATCACATTGAATTACGCTCTGACTACAATCTGCTCATAACTTTGAATCGCATCACGCCTGAGGATCTGCGCCTGGCCCACGCGCCCATGCGCGAGTGGCAACGCCTGGGACATCCCTTGCCGGTCTATTTCACAGCAGAAGAACTATCAGATGCGGCAGACGTCTTCCCGATTGAGTTTCACCAGATGGCAAATGCACGGGTCGTGCTTTACGGACAGGATCCTTTTGAGTTGGTGAAACTTTCGGATGCCAATCTGCGCCATCAAACGGAATACGAACTGCGCAGCAAGTTGATTCAACTCCGCCGGATGTACATCCCTGCTTCTGTTTCGATCGAGAAGTTATGCGACTTGATGAGCGACAGCCTCGCCAGCTTCGCGGCGCTGTTTCGAGCGGTGCTCATGCTGCATGGCGAGGACGCACCAGTCGCGAAACCCGATTGCGTCCGGGCGACGACCCGGCGATTCGGGCTCGATGCCGAGCCGTTTGAAAAGATTTTTTCGTTTCGGTCCAGTGATTACTTGCCTCCGACTGAAAAGGAAGCAAACGACATTTTTGGCAATTACATGGCACAGCTCGACCGCGTTATCCAAGTAGTGGACGAATTCAGCACCCTACGCGGGCTGCCCGCGCAGGGACCCCGCGACTGATTAGGCAAAGTACCAGGAGAAACAAAATGACTCGACGACGACTATCGTTACTAGCTTTGATTGTTTTCGTGGCCGCGACCGCTAGCGGCTGCGGCTATAACACTCTGACAACCAAACATGAGACCGTGAAGGCCAAGTGGGCAAACGTGGAGACCCAACTGCAGCGCCGCTCTGACTTACTTAACAATCTTATCGAGACGGCGAAGCTGGCGGGCGTGCAGGAACAGGAAGTCTTCGGCAAAATTGCGGAGGCGCGATCCAAGCTGTTGAATGCCACGCAGCAGGCGCCGCAGGGCGAAAGCGGAGACAAGACTCCGGAACAGAAGCAGGCCGTGATTGATGCGTCAAACAGTTTTGGCGGCACAGTTGGACGGCTGCTGCTCTTGCAGGAACAGTATCCGCAGTTGCGGTCGAATGAGAACTTCCTGAAGGCGCAGGACGAAGTGGTGGGAACTGAGAACCGCATAGCGATAGCGCGCAAGGACTACAACGAGGCGACGCAGGACTACAACACAACGCGCGCGACCTTCCCCACGGTGATCTCTGCAAAGCTGTTTGGTTTCAAGGAAGAGCCCTACTTCAAAGCGGAAGAAGGCGCCACTCAGGTACCGAAGATCGATTCAAACAGCCTGCGAGCTCCAACGCCGGCCAAGTAACCTGGACTCGGTCGCCACTTCTGCAAACTAACAAGGCCACCACGGGGTGGCCTTCGTACTTGTTCGAAAAGAATTGATCAGGTCAGAAGCCACGCGAGCTGCACATGGCGCAATGGTCACAGGGCTTGCCGCCGGGTTCCACGCTGCAGATCTTCTCTTTCTCGAAATAGTCGACGAGTTCGGAGACGACTGCTTCTTCAACGCCAAACTTCTCCAGGCTGGGATGCGAGAGCGAAGCATTGACGCCGGCAAGCCAGGGCGAGTGAGTTGAAGGTACCGGACGCGGGCTGTGCGAAAGAGTTGGTGGGGTGTTCGATAAACTAAAGTTTGTTGGGCTGTCTGTTGAGTCCGAACTTACCTTCGCCTCGAGTTGGGCAATTTTTCTTTGGAGTTCGCTTAGGCCGGCACGCACGGCGGCGAGTTCTGAAGTGAGTTCCGGCTTGGGTTGAGCGCGGCGTGTCGTTTGGTCGCGATAACTCGTTGCGGGATTATCACTTGCTACGCGACGGGCAATTCTCTCCGCAATCTCCCGAGCGTGATCTATTTCCGTGCTCATCTTTGTGTAGGACAGGCATTCCTGCCTGTCTATTCTTCATCTAGCTTTGGCAGACTTGAAAGGCCATAACACAGGACAGGCAAGAATGCCCGTCCTACGATTCATCTTTCAGCAAATCGACATAATCGACGACGCCAACAATGGCTGAATCAATCGCCGCGCCCGGTTTTCCGGTTGAGGCAGTCGATGCTCCCCAGCCCTCCTGCACAATCAACACCGTATCACCAACTCCTGCGTCAACTGCATTGAGCGCCAGCACCGTCATGGCCGTTTCGTCGCCCTCGGGAGTCACCTGTTGGCAGAGCATTATGCTGGCACTGTCGTAACGCTGGTTCTTCGTGGTGGCGACGATGTTTCCGAGAACGCGGGCGAGAATCATTTCGTTAACCCCAGCTCAACCACGGCTCACGTGCGCGTCCGAGTCGACGATGCCGATGATGGTGCAATCGGTGGGCGTGTCTTCTCTCTTGAAGGGGAAGCTCGCTTCTTTTCCCCGACACCAAAACACCAGTTCACCAATCCCGGCGCCAACCGAGTCAACTGCCACCATCGGTTTGCCGGCCGGCTCGAGATCTTTGTTTAGAGTTTGCACGACCAGAAGCTTGCGGCCCTCGAGCGAGTCGTTCTTTACGGTTGCGACCACCGTTCCGATGACGCGTGCCAGTTGCATGCTACAGTTTCGGGTTTCAAGTTTCAGTTTGGAGGTTTGATTGCGTAGGCTCACTTCTCTTCGGACTCGAAACTCGGAACCAGAAACTCGAAACTAGTCCTTCGTGATATCCACGTTATCAATCACACCGACGATTGCGGCATCGACAGGAACATCTTTAAGGCCCTGGGCCAGACGTGCGCTTGAGCCCGCCACGACCAGAACTCTTTCGTGGTAGCCGGCGCCGACCGTGTCCACCGCCACGACATAACCCGTCGTGTCGGTGCCATCGACGTTTACCGGCCGCACGATAAGCAGCTTTTTCCCGAAGAGGCGTTCGTCCTTTTGCGACGAGACGACGGTTCCCAGAATTCGCGCGATGATCATGCTAGCTGCGGTTACCGATGGGAAGTGCATCGTCCACACTGCCGTGGGGACGCGGTATCACGTGGACGCTGACAAGTTCGCCGACCCGACGCGCGGCAGCGGCACCGGCATCGGTCGCCGCCTTCACCGCCGCAACGTCTCCGCGCACGATCGCTGTAACGAATCCGGCGCCAATCTTTTCGTAGCCAATCAAGGTAACGTTTGCGGCTTTCACCATCGCATCGGCCGCTTCAATCATCGCGACCAGACCCTTGGTTTCAACCATGCCGAGTGCTTCTTGCATTCAGTTGCTCCTTTTTGCGTAGTAAATCGTGAATAGCAAATGGTGAATAGACTGTTAGGTTACTCTATTTGTTGATTGAATTACTACTCGCTCGGTCTGATAGCGTCACCGCCTGTTCACTATTTACCATTCACCAGATGTTTCCTGGTCGGCCTTGACTTAGAGCCTGAGCCAACAGTTCGACCAACTCTTCTCTGGTAAGCGAAATCTTTCCCGATCCATTTGTTGGAGTTGAGTTTGGATAACTTGTAAGCGCGGGACGATCACCGGTGGGGCATGACAACTGTGTCTCGTGCAGGTAGCCGCAAGCCTGACAACGCGCGCTCTCGCCGAGATACCCCGCTGCCTCGCGCACGTTGATTAGTTTTTCAATCGCATCCGCGGGCAAGTTCTTGGAACCGCCAAGAATGCGCGCGAGTATGGCAATCCGCGCCGTGTGTTCGAGCGTCTCCAAACGATCGAATGCTTGCCACAAATCAGATCCATAGGCCACCGCGCCGTGGTTCGCCATTAACAACGCATTGTGATGTTTCACCAGCGGCCGCATTGCCTCAGTTAACTCGTCAGTCGACGGTGTGCCGTAAGCGGCGAGCGGCACGCAGCCGAGCGTGAGAATAACTTCGGAGAGAATCGGCTGATCGATTGCGAGCCCCGCGACTGCGAAGGCGGTGCCGTGCGGCGGATGCGCGTGACACACTGCCATGACATCAGGGCGTTCCTGGTAAATCAGAAGATGCATCGCCAACTCGCTCGACGGTCTCCGATTTCCCAGCGGTTTCCCGGACGCATCGGTCACCGCGAGAGAATCTTCGGTCATGCGGCCCTTGCAGATCATCGTCGGCGTAGCGACGATCCGGCCGTCGTCGAGGCGCACGCTAACATTGCCGTCCGAAGAGACAACGTAGCTGCGCTCATACAACAACCGGCCGATGTTTACGATTTCACGCCGTGCGGTCTGTTCGTCCATGACATTCACCAGGGGTCGAACTACAATTCGTGCTCGTTGACTTCGCTAAGCTCTTCAACCTGAGACCTGCGACTATGGTTGGTCACAGAGCTCATCTGTGGTCGGGCCAGGTAGTACGAGAGCGATTCCAAAGATGTCGTTAAGTCGACTGTCTTGACTTTCACATCGAGACGCGCGCTCAGCGATGCTGGTGCAAAGTTTAATACGGCCTTGATCCCCGCCGACATAATTTGGTTAAGCACCCTTTGCGCAACACGTGCCGGCACGGCGATAACCATAACATCGATCGCTTCATCGCTGACGAGGCGCGGCATCTTCCTTACATCATGGATCAGAATCTTGTCTTCGCCGACACGGCGACCGATCTTCTCTTCATCGTTATCAAACAGGGCCACCACGCTGAAGTTTGATCTGCCGAAACCTTTGTAGTTCCCGAGCGCCGTGCCCAATCTTCCGGCACCAACAATCCCCACCCGATGCGGCTTGTCCAAACCCAGAATCTTCGTGATGTTTGCACGCAAGGCTTCGACGTGGTATCCCACACCGCGCACGCCAAACTCGCCAAAGTAGCCAAGATCCTTACGAATTTGCGCGGAGTTGAGATTAAACTGCTCCGCCAGCGCCTGCGACGAGATGCTCTTGATCCCTGCGGCTGAAAGCGTGTTCAGACAGCGAAGATAGACGCTCAGTCGATTGGTAGTTAATTCTGAAATCTTTTCTGACTTCATTGAGAGAACCTGATTCGATGCCAGTATAAGCCCAATGAGACGTTAATGGTAAGCGGTTACAAGTTCCGAGTTTCAAGTTTCAGGTTCCAGATTCGAAATCCGAACTTGGAACTTGAAACTTGGAACTCGAAACTGAATCAACTACAATCGCGCCGTTTCAACCCTGGCCTTCAGAACCTGCGCCAATGATTGCACACTTGTCCGGCACGCTTCTTTCCAAAGAGCCTAATTCGGTGATTGTGGAGGTTGGCGGAGTTGGCTATGAAGTTACCATTCCTGTCTCGACGTTTTACGATCTTGAAGAGCCGGGATCCAATGTGAAGTTGCGCGTCTACACACACGTGCGTGAAGATGCACTTCAGCTTTACGGCTTCAAGACGCTTCGCGAGCGCGAGCTCTTCCTGCGCTTGATTTCGGTGAGCGGCATTGGTCCGAAACTGGGAATAACGTTACTCTCCGGAATGAGCGCCGACGAAATGATCGCTTCCATCAGAACCAACAATCTCGCGCGACTGACGCTGATTCCGGGGGTTGGGAGGAAAACTGCCGAGCGCCTGGTTATGGAACTACGTGATAAAGTTGCAACGCTCGCATCTGCCGCGCTCGAAGAGGAATTGGGCGCTGCGACTGCAACCGGTGCGCCGCTTGCCACTGAAGACTCGATGCGTTCCGACGTGCTCTACGCGCTTTTGAACCTCGGTTACCAACGAACGTCCGCCGAAAAAGCCGTTAATGCGGCGCTGGATGAAGGTGGCGATATTTCAGTGGAGTTGATCTTGCGGCGCAGTTTACGCAGGCTGGCCAAGGTTTAAGCTTGCGGGGTTTAGGCTTGAGGTAACGCAAACTGTTAGTTTGCGATGGTTGGCTCGGGTCTCGCGTTGAGAATTTTGAAATGCTCGCAAACTAACAGTTTGCGTTAAGAATTATGTCTACTGAAGGATTAGCACGCGATCCATCATTGAGCACTGATGAACAGCAGTTTGAATTGACTGTTCGTCCCACTAAGCTCGCGGACTACATCGGCCAGCGGCAGGTAAAGGAAAACCTGCGCGTCTATATGCAAGCGGCTTTGAATCGTAAGGAAGCTCTCGACCACGTTCTTCTAACCGGCCCGCCCGGACTTGGTAAGACTACTCTCGCAAACATCATCGCGCATGAGATGAAGGCGGTATTGCATTCAACCGCCGGACCGTCGATAGAAATACCAGGTGATCTGGTAGGACAACTGACCAACCTGCAAAAGGGCGACGTGCTCTTCATCGACGAGATACATCGTCTCAACCCGGCCATTGAAGAAAAGCTGTACCCGGCGATGGAGGACTACGAGTTCGACTTGATGATCGGGCAGGGCGTAGTGGCGCGCACCCAGAAAATACGGCTCGAGAAGTTCACCCTGATCGGAGCGACCACGCGGCCAGGCCTGCTGACAGCGCCGCTTCGTGACCGTTTTGGCATTGCCTTTCATCTGGACTTTTATCCGCCCGAAGATTTGGAAGTGATTTGCAAGCGCTCCGCTCAAATCCTCGAGGTGGAGATAGACGAAGAGGGCGCGCGCGAAATCGCCCAACGCTCGCGCGGCACACCGCGTATTGTCAATCGTCTATTGCGGCGAGTTCGCGATTATGCCCAGGTGGACTACGACGGACGCATCAGCCAGGAAGTGGCGAAGGATGCACTCAATCGCATGGAGGTCGACAAATTTGGGCTTGACGAAAGGGATCGTAAGTTCATGTTGACGATAATCGAAAAGTTCGACGGCGGCCCGGTCGGCATTGGCACCATCTCGGCGTCAATCCACGAGGAAAAAGATTCCATCGAAGAGATCATTGAGCCTTATCTGATCCAGATCGGGTTTCTCGATCGCACTCGCCGCGGCCGCATGGCCACTCGTCGCGCCTACGAACACTACGGTATTAACCCTGCCAGTTCCCTCAAGCCGGGCCTGTTCGATTCTCAATGAAGAATTTGCTACGGTGTGATCCATCTTTCAGTTTGGGTTAGATTTCTGAGCCATTAATGCGGAGATTCTCGTCATTCTCGCGTCAGACATTCGGCGTCCGCAACGCTGGTCCCTGGCGCTCAATCATCAGCCACTCGCTACATCAGTTTCACGAGAACGACCTATTTACGTCCTCAGCGGCGATGAGCTATTTCGGCCTGATGGCTCTGTTCCCGGCGCTACTGCTCATGCTGGCGATGAGCAATCGGATTACTGCTGCCACCGAACTGCTGAGCCACGCAGTCGAAGTTTATCCCGGCTCAGGCAAGTTTCTGCGCGAAACAATTCGCTCGATGTCTTCAGTTGGTACCGGCGCTATCATCACTTGTTTCATCGTTACTCTTTGGGCTGGCTCGTGGGTTTTCGCCGTCATCGAGCGGGCGCTAAACAGAATTTGGGAAACTACGGCGCGCACGTTTTGGCACGGCCGCGCGCTGACCATCGGCATGATCGGAATCGTCGGTGTGCTGCTAGCGTTTTCGGTGTTGCTGGCTTCAGTAGTTCTTCGACTACGGGAGATGGCCGGCAGACTCTCTCCGCGTCAAGTCGCGCAATATCCGCTGCTGCTTTCCGCCGGCAGTGTCTTCTGGCAGGGCGTTTTCGCGATCGCCAGTTTCTTGATAACCGTCACTCTTTTTGTCGTCGTCTATCGTTTCATGCCCAAAGCTGAAGTGACCTTGCGCGACACACTGCCCGGAGCCATTATCGGCGGCCTGCTGTGGGAAGCAGCGAAGTATGTGTTTGCCTGGGCTCTCACCTACTTTCACTACGACCAGATTTACGGATCGGTAGGCGCTGTGGTGGCAGTCTTGACGTGGAGCTACGTGTCGAGTTTGATTCTTTTGTTTGGCGCGCAGCTTACCGCCGTGTTTCACCGCGAGCACCCACACCCGACTCAATTGCCGCTCACTTCCTAAAATGCTCCTGTCGGATTTCGATTATGAGCTTCCCGAAGAGCTGATCGCGCAACAACCGCTGGAGCAGCGCGACGCGTCGCGGATGTTGATCCTGGATCGCGCCGCGCAAACTCGCGAAGATTCTAAATTTGAACTGCTTCCGGATTACGTGCGCGGGGGCGACGTTGTCGTTGTTAACAACACGCAAGTGTTTCCGGCACGACTGATAGGTCGCCGCGAACCAACTGGCGGCCGTGTTGAAGTGTTGCTGGTGCGTGAGTTCGAACCGGCAGTCTGGGAAGCTTTGGTGCGGCCGGCGCAAAGACTGAAGGTTGGCGTGCGGCTGCGTTTCGGCGATTCAGGCTTGCGTGCCGAAGTGCTCGAATGCTCAGCAAAAGGCCTTCGGCGCCTAAAATTCGAGGCTGACCGCGCTGGAGATCATCCGCTGGAAACTCTACTAAGCGAGCAGGGCCAAACACCGCTGCCGCATTACATCCGGCGCCCCGCAGGCGAATCGGCCGAGGACAACGAACGCTACCAGACGGTCTTCGCCCGTGAAAAAGGAGCCATTGCGGCACCCACTGCCGGTCTGCATTTCACGCCCGAAGTCATTTCAGCCTTACAAGCGCGACAAGCTCAGATTGTTGAAATCACCTTGCACGTCGGCTATGGAACCTTTGAGCCGGTGCGGGTCGAGAAGGTAGAGCAGCACCGCGTCCGTCCGGAGTTTTTTCAAATCAGCGAGGCAGCTGCCGATGTAATCAACGAGAGTCGCGCCCAGGGTGGACGCGTTATCGCAGTCGGCACAACCACCACACGCGCGCTTGAATCGGCCGTGAACCCACAGGGATTGGTTGCAGCTGAAGCAGGAGAGAGCGAACTCACGATCACCCCGGGCTACAAGTTTCGCGTTACCGACGCACTGTTGACGAACTTCCACCTGCCACGTTCGTCCTTGCTGCTACTTATTTCCGCTTTCGCTGGCCGAGATTTCACGCTCGCTGCATATCGCCATGCGGTGGCGGCGCGTTATAGGTTTTACAGCTACGGTGATTGCATGTTTGTGATCTAGTGATCAGCAAAACGATGATGTTAGACTATTTGCTGACCCCGACTGCATAATTGGTTTTGTTCCCAATGGCTGTACTAAAGAAAATTCGTTCACGCTGGTGGTCGCCCTCGGCTGAAGCCTTTGCGCTCGAGGCGGAACAGACTGTGCCGGCTACGCTCGGCCAGGGTTACGATATTCGACCCCTTTCAATTTCACATCTCGACGAATGCTGGCGACTCGATCAGCGCTGCTTCGTCGATGGTGAAGCCTATAGTCGGGAAACCTTTGAATACCTTCTCACCGCTCAGGAAGCAGTTTCATATCGCGCAACCACTTCCGGTGGTTCCATGGTGGGCTTTGTTATCGGCCTCGTTGAACCCGATCACACCGGACACATCACCACCGTGGGCGTGGCGCCCGACCATCGCCGGCGCCGACTGGCAAAACGTCTCATGGCAGAAGTTGAAAAAGGGTTTAGACAGCGCGATGTGCGTATTGTGCGGCTGGAAGTGAGGTCGCTCAATATTGCCGCCCAGAAGCTTTATGAGAGCCTGGGATATGCGGTAACGCAGCGCTTGCCGAAGTACTATTCAAATGGTGGGGACGGGTTGTTGATGCTTAAATCGCTGGGTTAGGGTGATTCAAGTCTTGAACACTGAAATCCGAGATACGCTTAGCCTTTCCGCAATTCCGTCAAAACCTGCTTCGCAACAGCTTTCAACGTATCAAATACGCCAGCTCCATTGGAAGCAACGGCCTCGACAACGGGTTCCTCTTTGCGGCGCAACTCTGCGGCAAGTTCATCAACTGGAATGATGTTGGGGAGGTCTCGCTTATTCAGTTGGAGAACATAGGGAAGCTTCATCAGATCGTAGCCCTGCGCTTGCAGGTTCTCTTCGAGATTGTAGAGCGACTCCACATTTGCATCCATTCGCTCTTCCTGCGAATCCGCCACGAACACGACTCCGTCCACGCCCTTCAAAATGAGTTTGCGGGAGGCATCATAAAAGACCTGGCCCGGAACGGTATACAGATGAAACCGCGTCTTGAAACCGCGGACAGTTCCCAATTCCAGCGGCATGAAGTCGAAAAATAGAGTCCGATCAGTTTCCGTCGCGAGGCTGATCAGTTTTCCCCTCGACTGCGGCGCCGTTGATTCGAAAATGTGCTGGAGGTTCGTCGTCTTACCGCACAAGCCGGGGCCGTAGTAGACAATCTTGCAGTTGATTTCTCGGGAGGCGTAGTTGATGAAGGTCATATGGCACTTATTCTTCTGGTCACTTATTGGAAAAGACTGTCGATGTCTTCATCCGTAATTTCTCCGAAAGGCTCCTCATCCTTGAATTCCGCTTTACTGATCTCGTCAACCATTGCTGACAATTGATGCGATATTTGCTTGCTTCTTAGCTTCACCAGACCCAAGCTCGAGCGTTCATCGAAAACAACGATAAGCAGGAGTCGGCCGATGACTGAGATATGTATGCTTTCCCGTTCCCCTTCATGGGAGAGGGTGGGAAACTCTTTCTCGCCGATTAGTTGAGCCATGCCACCGGTGGCGGCGACATTGCCCGCTGCCAATGAGGCGAGGCTGGTAGTGTCAAGATTCCCTATTTCGCCCTGGGAGGCTATTTCCTGACCGTCCTTGTCGACCAAAAAGACCACCTTGGCAGCCGAATCCATACGGAGTCGAGCAAGTACGGCCTTAATCTGGTGATACTGCTGCTCTCGGAGCAGTAGGGGCGTGTCTGCCATTAGTACAGCTTTCGTTTGAAGACAAGGGAGGCAAGGACAATTGGCGGGTTGATTTGAGAAACCGAAGCCTCTTGGGAGTCAAGCCGCTGAAGGCAAAGCGTTTTTCGGTTACTTTGTTCTCGCCGGAGCGGCAGGGATCCTGTGCCCAATTTAGACCGCAAGGCACTTTAGCACAGCCAACAAGGTGCTTCAAGTGTTTTCCTTTGTTAGGCTGTTCTGTGCCTCGGCCAACCAAAATGCGAGACTTTACTACGCGTAACTGCTCTTTTCGTTGATTTAGGAGGGAAGGCTATGTTATTCTGCCACGGCAACTTCCGGAGCGTTTAGGTCCAAATTGCCCTTTCAATCATAACCTTCGAAATGAGCGCAGTCACCAAAAGTTTGAGACGTTCAACGTCACGCGCAGTCGCCCGTCGTTCTTCTCCGAAGGCGGCGGCGAAGCGGCGCGTGCCTCCTCCAAAGACCGCTCGTCCAAAGGCCAAGAGAGCAGTCGCGAAGAAGGCGACGGCGCGAAAAACTAAGAAGCCGAAAGCTTCTTTCCCGAAGGCTAAAGTTTCTTTAAAGAGCAAGTCCACTAAGAAGGCTGCGGTCAAAAATAAAGTCGCTCTCAAGAAGCGCGTGCCGAAGAAGGCTATCAAAAAGGCGATCACACGCAAAGCGGCTCCGAAGAAGCCCACACTAGCGAAGCATAGAAAATCTCTCGCCCCAAGCGTCAAAAAGACTCAAAAGCTCGCGGCCGTACGCGCACAACGACCCAAGATTGTCACTCAGCCTCCGCCTCGACAACCGACGGTTGATGAGTCGGCGGCTTTAAAGGCCTTCGAACGAGCACACAAAGAATTCACGCGCGGACGCTTCGGTGAAGCGCGTAATCAGTTTCGCGCTCTTCTGGACAAGTACTTCCAGGTTTCGGAAGTAGCCGCACGCGCGCGCACCTATCTCGCCGTTGCGGACTCGCGTCTACGCACGGAAAGCATACTCCCACGCGATGCAGACTCACTTTACGATCGCGGGGTAATCGAGCTGAACCGGGGCGAGTATGTAGCGGCGCAGGAAATGTTTGAACGAGCACTGAAGCGCGAACCCGAAGCCGCACATATTCATTACGGCCTGGCGGCAACGCGTGCACGTCTGGGCTCGGTTGATTTGGCGCTGCAATCGCTTCAACGAGCATTGGATCTTCAGCCCACACTCCGCGTTCGTGCGCAACACGATCACGATTTGACGTCGCTCCGCAACGATCCGGACTTTGACAGATTGGTTTTTCAGCACCACGTTTAGTTTTCCTTCAAGAGACTTGCGCCCAACTTCTTACTACCGCCCGTCTACACAGTTTCAAAGCCCCAGCCTTTTAGGTATGATTCTGCCGTAGGCGTCTGCCGCACACAGACGACCATAACGTCCATGGAGAATTAAGGCTTGCCTTATTTGTCTGAAGAAAATCGCGGTCTCAACCTGGTCGCACTAGGCGGAGGCACAGGCTTGTCGACATTGCTTGCGGGCCTGAAGTGCCTTGTCAGCGATCTTCCCTCAGATGATCTGTGGATTGCGAGTCTGTCTGCGATTGTCACCGTCTCCGACGACGGCGGAAGTTCAGGGCGCTTGAGAGAAGAGTTGCAAATGCTGCCTCCCGGGGACATTCGTAACTGCATGATCGCGCTTTCAGAGGATTCAAATTTGCTTTCGCGCCTGTTTCGGTATCGGTTTCGCGGAAAGGGCGAACTCGGCGGTCATAGCTTCGGCAACCTCTTTCTTGCGGCGCTCACGGAGGTCACTGGTGACTTCACTGAAGCGGTCAGATTGTCGTCGGAGGTTTTGGCAAGCAAGGGCCATATTTATCCAGCCACCATTAGTGATGTGCACTTAGTGGCTGAACTTGAAGATGGAAGTTTGGTGCGTGGCGAGACTCAGATCTCCGCATCTCGCGCACCAATTCGCGGCCTGCGTTTGGAACCTGAACAGTGTTTGCCGCTTCCCGAAGCGTTGAAAGCGATCCGGGCCGCGGACGTTATAACCTTAGGGCCCGGCTCTCTCTACACCAGCATCTTGCCCAACCTACTCGTATCACGAGTTGCCGCTGCCATCGGCGAAAGCCAGGCTACAAGAATATTTATCTGCAATTTGATGACTCAGCCCGGCGAGACAGACAACTACACGGCGCGCCAGCATCTGGAGACTATTAAGAGCTACGCGCGCGAAATTCATTTCGATTTTGTGATTGTCAACGATAGACGCATTACCAAAGAACAAGAACAGCGTTATGCGCTGGAGGGCGCCTATCAAATAGGAATTGACGATGACGCCCCTGATTTTATCGCCGGTGTGCTCGACCAATCGACACTGGTCATACGCACTAACCTGCTCGAAGACGGTGAAAAGGTGCGGCACGACTCCGCGCTTTTGGCGCGTGTGGTGCTTGCCTGCAAACAACAAGCCTGCTCACAACCAGCTATTCCCGCATAACTCATGGAGCCCATTGAGAAAGGCCTGCCTTTGCCGTCCCGCCAAACTGATCAGTCGCTTGTCGTACTCATTCTCGCCGCCGGATTAGGAACTAGAATGAAATCCGGTCGGGCCAAAGTACTGCACGAACTTGGCGGCTTGCCTTTGATTGCTTACGTTTGTCGCTCGGCACAATCGCTCGGCCCGGAAAAGATCTACGTGGTGGTTGGCCATCAGGCCAATGAAGTCGAACGGGCAGTTCAGACCGAAGTCGGCGACCGGGCAGCCTTCGTCACGCAAACTGAACAGCGCGGAACGGGTGATGCCGTGATGGCCGCTCAATCGCAGCTTGAAAACCGTGTCTCGCTGGTGCTCGTTCTCTCAGGAGATGTGCCTCTGATTCGTGCGGCAACTCTGAAGAACTTCATCGAACAACACCGGGCCAGCAAAGCAGCTTGTTCAATTCTGAGCGTGCGCCTCGAGAACCCGGCAGGTTACGGCCGCCTTGTCCGTGATGAAAACGAACGATTCCTCCGCATAGTGGAACAAAAAGACGCCAACTCGGAGGAACAAAATGTGAAGGAGATCAACTCCGGAATCTATTGTTTCGACGCGCGCAAATTGTTCGCAGCGCTCAAACGCGTTGAGCCGTCGAACCAGCAGGGCGAATACTATCTGACGGATGTTCCGCAAGTACTCTTATCCGACGGCGAGAAAGTAAATGTTTACCTGCACGGCGATGCTCGGGAAGTCTCCGGCATTAACACCCGCGCCGAGCTGGCGGAGTTTGAAAATCTCATCCGACGGGGCACGATCCGCAAACTGATGGTCGACGCCGGCGTAACTTTTCTCGATCCATCACATGCCTACGTTAGCGCTGAGGCCGAGGTCGGCCGCGACTGCATCATTTATCCTGGCGTCTCGATAGAAGGTAAATCCGTCATCGGCGAGGCCTGTGAGATTAGATCTGGAACGCGCATCACGAATTCCCGGCTGGGAAACAACGTCATCGTCAAAGATCACTCAGTGGTGATCGACTCGGAGATTGAGTCAAACTGTACCGTCGGTCCTTTTGCGCATTTGCGCATGAATACCATTCTTGAAGAGGGTTCCGTCGTTGGCAATTTTGTAGAGGTTAAGAAATCGCGGCTTGGGCGTCGCTCAAAAGCGATGCATCTCACGTATCTCGGCGATGCGACCATCGGCGAGAACACGAATATCGGTGCCGGCACCGTCACCTGTAATTACGACGGCAAAGACAAGCATCAAACGATTATTGAAGACGACGTGAGGATCGGTTCAGATACAATGTTGGTGGCGCCGGTCAGAGTTGGCAGGGGCTCAGTCACTGCTGCAGGCTCAGTGGTCACTGAGGATGTGCCGCCTGACACGCTAGTCGCCGGCGTTCCAGCAGTCGTTAAGAAGAAACTTAAGAACGGTGAAAAGTGAAGAGTGATAAGTGAAGAGCAAGACCAATCAGGGTTTCGCTGCGCAACCATCGTAGTTTCGACTCTTCACTTTTCACTTTTCACCTTTCACTAAGGAAAACATATGTGTGGAATTGTTGGCTACGTTGGAAACAAGCAGGTTGTGCCACTGATCATTGATGGCCTGCGCAAACTGGAGTATCGCGGTTACGACTCCGCCGGCATCGCTGTGGTCAATGAAGGTCACGTTCTGGAAATACGTCGCGCCGAAGGAAAACTTCGCAACCTCGAGGAAGTTATCCGGCTCAGCCCGCTCGACGGAACTTATGGAATTGGGCACACCCGCTGGGCTACTCATGGCCGGCCGACTGAAGAAAACGCCCACCCGCACCGCGATTGCACCGGGCGCATTGTCGTAGTTCACAACGGCATCATCGAGAATTATCTGCAACTCAAAGAGCAACTGCGTAAGACCGACCACCAGTTTGTTACTGAAACCGACACCGAGATCATCGCCCACCTGATCGAGGAGTATCTAAAAGAGGAGCACAACTTCGAGCAGGCAGTGCGGCGCGCGATGCTGGATCTTAAAGGCATCTTCGCGCTCTCAATTATTAATGCGGACGAGCCGGACATGATTATTGCCGTGAGGCAGGGACCTCCGGTCGTCATCGGTCTGGGCGACCGCGAGTTTTTTGTGGCTTCTGATATTCCGCCCATTCTGCAGCACACGCGCGACGTCTTCTTTCTTGGCGATGGCGAGATGGCCATTCTCAACCGGGACGCAGTTCGCGTGACAGACTTCGAGGCGAACTCGGTCCAACCCGCTATTCAACGCATCACCTGGGATCCGATCATGGCGGAAAAGGGCGGCTTCAAGCATTTCATGCTCAAGGAAATTTACGAGCAGCCCCGTTCCGTCCGCGACACCATGCAGGGCCGCATCTCCCTGGACACGGGTCGCGTGTTTCTCGACGAGATGAAAAACATCACTGAGGCCGACTTCAAACGTTTCACTTCGATCAAGATCGCCGCCTGCGGCACCTCCTGGCACGCGGGGCTGGCGGGCAAGTACATGATCGAACAGCTCGCGCGCATTCAGGTGGATGTCGACTACGCTTCGGAATTTCGTTATCGCGATCCGGTGATGGACGAGAACACGCTGCTACTCGTGATCACGCAATCAGGCGAGACGGCGGACACAATAGCCGCCCTGAGAGAAGCCAGGGAAATAGGTTCCAAAGTTTTGGCGATCTGCAACGTCAATGGCTCGATGATTACCCGCGAAGCTGACGGAACGATTCTGACGCACGCCGGCCCGGAGATTGGCGTCGCTTCCACCAAGGCATTCACTTCCCAGATGGTCGCACTCTATTTGCTTGGCCTGTATCTCGGTCACCTGCGCGGAACGCTATCAGCAGAAGAAGCAAAGCATCACGCCCAGCAACTCGCCGAGTTGCCGGTGAAACTCGAACATCTGCTCAGCGACTCGGATGATATTGAGGAACTCTCCAAGGAGTTCTTTCGCTCAACGGACTTTCTTTACCTCGGCCGCGGTATCAACTTTCCCGTAGCTCTCGAAGGAGCTTTGAAACTGAAAGAGATTTCCTACATACACGCCGAAGGCTACCCGGCGGGCGAGATGAAGCACGGTCCAAACGCGTTAATCGACGAACGTTTGCCGGTGATGTTTATCAATACGCGTGAGGAAGGAAATCGCTCGTCTGAGTTGCGTTATGAAAAGACGCACTCAAACATTGTGGAAGTGAAGGCACGCGAAGGCATCGTGATTTCAGTTTTGACTGAAGGCGACACAATGTCGGCCACCATGTCTGATTACGTCATCAACATACCGCCAGCAAGCGATCTGTTGTCGCCGATCCTTTCCATTATTCCGCTCCAGCTATTGGCCTATCACATCGCTGTGCGTCGCGGTTGCGATGTTGACCAACCAAGGAACCTCGCGAAGTCGGTGACGGTGGAGTAGGAAAGCTCTTTCTTATGAGCGGCGGCGGCGCTATTACTGCCTAATTATGATTCTTCCCCCGTTTCTTCCGCTTCCTCCGTTTCTTCTGCTTTCGTCCGAGCCCAGCGCTTGTTGCGCGATGGCCAGATAGGCGGCGATACGAACTTCCTGGCGCTCAAGCCTATCGGCGCCCGCCTTTGCTCGATCAAAATTCGTCGGCGCCAAAGTACCCAAAGCCTGGACCAACTGATTGGCGAAATTTGCCACGCTGCTGCCGTTCTGCAGCTGGAGTTCGCCGTCCCGATAAAACTCTTGTCCGAACCCGTCCAGGACGAGGGCGGCTGCGCTCATCTCATTAAACTGATCCAAAAGCGGCTCAACTATTTCAAACGCACGCCTGGAATCGTATCGCGAAAAAGCGCGCGCGATCTCCAGGAGCGCACCCATCTGTTCCTGATTCTCAACCCGAAGCGAGCTACCAACCATGCTGCGAGCTTGATCGAGCAGTTCCATAGCTTGTGCCCTCTTCAGGCCGGGACCAATTTGATTGACTATTTGGCTGAGCACCAGGGCCCGCTGTTGAGCCGTGCGCAGATTACTGACCCCTCGCAGTGCGTCTTCGATTTTCCCTCTCGAGACGTCCATACGAATTGCATGCTGGTCTAAATTAGACAACGCCTGCTGGCGCTGTGCAGGATTCGAAATCCCATCCTTCAAAATCTGCCTGGCGCGGGCAACATCTCCGCTGCTTGCGGCTTTTTGTGCAAGCAACTGGTAAAGCGACTCTCTCATATCCCGCGGGGCGCGGCCAACCTCTTCCAGCCCCGCATCCACTGAACCGGCGTTGATCAACCCCTGATACTTTTGCCAGCGAGCGCTTTGCGGGTCGGCAGCTGTATTCAATTCAGTAATTCTCTTTTCAACCACGGCGACGCTCCCGGGCACATGCTCCGTCATTTCATTTTTCATCGAATTCAGCGAAGCCAAAATATTCTGCGCAGAATTTCTCTCCTGCGAGTAATCGTTGCCGGGCGGAGGACTGTAGGAAAGGCCCTCCGCAAGCGTCTTCTCAAATAAGTCCTTGTATTCCTGCTCAGACAGGAGAACCACGTCCGGCTTCGGCGGCGGTGGAACACCATTGGAGGTCTGAAACCTCCTGAGGGGAGTGTGAGCGATCCGCAGCAAACCGATCGCGAGATTAGCAGCCTCCTGATTTCTTAGTAGCTTCTCGCTCTGAAGCTTGACCGAGACCTCCTTCGCCAGCTGCGCCGCCAATTCAGGCTCGGTAGCTCGCAGCCAACTGATAACCTCGAGCAAGCTTGACGCATATCCTCTTTTGAGAGTGTCCTCTGCAATCCGCAACGCGCGTTTTGGATCCCTGGCTGCGATCTGGCTTGCCAGCGAAAGCTCCAGTTGAAGTTCCTGGTCCGGCTGGTTGCTTTGTCCAACCTCGGGGCTGGGAAGCGTGCGTGTGGAACGAAGAAAGCCAAGTGCCATCTCGGGATCACGCAAGCCCAGAACCTGAACAACTTCCTGGCGAAGCTGCATGGCCACTGAGTAGGACTGGTAGTAATCCTGATCACTTGTCTCCACGCCGGCCAAGTATTCCTTCACCCCTTCTACTGCGTCCAACATCAATTTCGCGGCAAGCTTTTCGTTGGCGGGCCAGAGCAGCTGTGCCGTTTGTAGCTGGGCTCTCACGCGTGTTTGGGGCAAACGAATCTGAGCGAGACTATCAGCTACCTCAGCCAGCAGCGCGAGGCCCCGGGTCTTTATTACCTCCCGATTCTTGCCGGCCTGCACCTCCTGATCAGTTGCTTGGCGCAGCTCAAGAATTCTTATTTCATAACGTCCCGGGGGCGGATCCACCGCTTGACCGAGCGGCGCCACTTCAATGCGATAGACTCCGGCCACAACGGAAACCAGGGAGACGTTTTCCGGGCCCTCCTTGCCGTTGGGGCTATCGAATTCTCCGAGGCTCTTACCCGCCGGTGAGAAAACACGAACGATGACGTCGATGCCGTGCTGGTCTACCGCGAGCTGTAGAAACTGGTCCTGTTCCAGGTTGATGCTGAAGCTGTGGCTCTGGCCCGAAGCGAGGGTGCGCTCAATGGGGATGCCGGGCTGGAGCGAGGCTGGACCCTGGCCTTTGGCCGGTGCACCTGACAAGAGGCACATGAGGAAAAGGACAAGAAGTATGACGTTTGACCGAAGCATCAGAAGAACCTCCCTCGGACTTCATAAACGGAATTGAGTGTCCCACTCGACACCCTCAATTTCCAGTAACTGCGAGTTTCTACACGGGATTCCGACAGCTTAGGAGAGGATACTACTGCGAAGGTTGCCCATAAACCTAAGACGTAAGGACCAAAAAGAAAGCACGCCGCGGGGCGCGATCAAAGCGTAATGGAGGTAGCCAGAGATAACGACTCAACGAACCAGTGCGGCTTGGCCGCCGCACGGTGCGGAAAGGCTTCGCCTTTCCGGTGTATTCAACCCGGAGGGTTGAATAGATAGTAGCCGGTGGTCGAAGC
>JANMQG010000097.1:0-17846 GCA_031370285.1 Chloracidobacterium sp.
CGATGCCCCCACTCACAAATGCTCCCATCGGAGCATCTGAAAGCAACATCGATTCAACACTGCGATGCAAAAGACCACCAAACAGTTCGTCTACTTCTGCCCGAGACATTCGATCGAGTCTGTCGAAATACTCCCGGTCAAACTGATCTACCAGGCTATAGTAGACCTTCTCGCTCACCTGGCCGTTGCTTGTGATTTTAAGGTAGGCGCCAGGTTTTACGATCCTAACGCCCTTGAATACTGATGACAGGCCGCCTTCACTTCCACCAGTCACACTAAACAGCGTCTGCACCGGGTCAGGCTCCAGCTCGGTAACTGCTGCTATGGCCTTTACCTCTGAAGCAAAATAGAAAGTCTCATTCTTCTCGTACCAAAAGAGCGGTTTAATCCCGAACCTGTCCCTGGCTAAGATTAGTTCTTTTGAAACTCTGTCGAAAAAGGCGAAGGCATACATACCTCTGATTTTTTCCAGCGTGACGTCTATTCCAAAGTGTATTAAGTAGTAGAACAGAATTTCAGTGTCGCAAGTGGAACGAAATTCAATGTTAAATTTGCCAAGATCCTCTTGTAACTTGCGATAGTTATATATTTCGCCGTTGTAGGTAAGTGCGTACCGCTCATTGAAAAAGGGCTGATTACCAGCATCGGAAAGATCAATGATACTTAGTCTGTTGTGAGCCAGGGAGATATTTTCAGCGCTGAATGTCGAAAAATTGTCTGGCCCTCTATGGTTTAGGGTGCGACCCATTTTGCACACCAGACACTTATCAGTAATGGGATTGTTTATGGAGTAGACCCCTGATATTCCGCACATATAGAAATTCTTACCTTAAGCTTTCGCTACTGCTCGATGAGGGCTCTTCAGATCTGAAAGGTGCAGTTGCCAATATTCCGTCAGTCCAATTGCAATCCATTACCATAATTCCTCTGCCTTCCTGAAGCATTCTCTCAGACTGGTAGAGACCTTGTGATTCTAGAATAATTCTCACGTCTTCGCTTATCTGATCTATTCTCCTGCCACGTTTCTGGCCAATCCAAGGCTCGACAGAATAAACGCCTGGATAAAAGGGAAGCCCGGGGATCTTGATATGTAGCTTAATATTATTCCCCGCTCGGTAAGGTCCAAAGTCTATTCCCTGGCTATCACTGCGAAGGTTAACCAGAGGGATCCCGGCTGGAGATTTTATTTCTATGCCGGCGACCAAGCTGGGTAAATCTTCCGATAACTCAAGCTCCAGGCTAATCGTTAAGGGCTGGCCGATTGCAAAAGAAGCCGTGTTGTAACCTGTGTCATCCGCAAGTTCGATTTTCACAATTTTAGCTTCTCCGGTCCCAGATCTGTTCAACGAGTGCCTCGTATCATTGATGGCCGCGAACTCTTTGTGATTTCCCGCTCGAAGATATTGATCAACTGTTTGTGCCACTTCTCCTTGATAGATCAACTCTCCGCCGCTGAAGAGAAGAGCTCGGCTGCATAACTGACTAATGGCTCCCATGTTATGGCTCACGAACAGCACGGTGCGACCCTGTTTTGCAACCTCGCTCATCTTCCCAAGGCACCTCTTTTGAAAGGCCGCGTCGCCCACGGCAAGGACCTCATCTATGAGAAGAATTTCTGGATCCAAGTGGGCTGCAACCGCAAAGGCCAGCCGCAGGTACATCCCGCTGGAATAATGTTTGACCGGTGTGTCAATGAATCTTTCGATTTCAGCAAAGGCGACCATCTCGTCAAACTTGCGGTCGATTTCCTTCCGAGCCATGCCCAAAATAGCGCCATTCAAATAGATGTTTTCGCGGCCGGTCAGCTCGGGATGGAACCCCGTTCCGACCTCCAACAGAGATCCAACTCTGCCGTATATGTCAGCCATGCCCACGGTCGGCTCTGTAATGCGCGAAAGGATTTTGAGCAGGGTGCTTTTGCCAGCTCCGTTTCGCCCGATCACACCAACAACTTCGCCTTGCCCAACTTCGAAGTTAACGTCTTTAAGTGCCCAAAACGAGTCCGGGCCTTTTAAGTGTCCATTTCGATTTCGCTGAGATAGCGAGCGAATTGCCCGAAACGGCTTGGTCAACCCAGAGGAGATCGAGTCTCGGAAGGTCTTGTATTTCTCTTGAGGTGCCCCTATTCGGTAATGTTTACCGAGACCCTCAACCTTGATTGCAATATCAGACCTAGTTACACGACGTCGCGGAGGTATTTTCAACTCGCCGGAAGTTCGGTGGTTAAGTAGCGGTTGATGCAGGAAAGTACTCTCGAAGCTTGCGTTGTTTAGGCTGCGATTCTGCCGTTGAGAAAGCTGATAATGCCTGTCGGTCCAGAGCGCAAGACTGAGCAACACCCAGAGGCCCCTTTGATTGCCCTGCCCGGCCAGAAAGTCGCCAAACAATCTCTGCAGAGCAGCCTTACCGACTGGAAAACCCAGTATATCTTTCCTACTCAGTACCTTTTCTTCGAAAAGAGGTCTGAGCGGACCTCTTAACCATTCGCTCATCGGCGGCTCAAAGCCGCGCTTTTGTAGCGACTGAAAATTGCTATGCCGGGCCAAAGAACGGCGCAGCGGTATCTTGCCAACTCCAGCCCTAAGATCGAGGCAAGTGCTCCAGTCAACGCGTAAGGCCACATCTATGACCTCCCGATCCAGAAATGGCACTCTGACTTCGACCGAGTTGTACATACTCGCCCGGTCAACCTTTTGCAGGACCATTGAGAGATGGCCTGAGAACTCGTTCCATCGCAGCCACTGTGCTGTTGGCCCTGCCTCCGATCCTTCAAATTGGAAAAGAGTAAAATCAGTAGGAAATCCGCCAAGATCAGGGATGACCGTCTCCAGGTCGCGCTCCCCCAAACGACAGTGTTTGGCGAAATACCAGTCGCCAAGGTTACGCCACCGCAAATTCCAATATCCATTACCGAGGTCGAAGGCCTTTTTCGCACCCCATCTGAAGTTTCGCACCCACCCGGGCCGGCGAAAATCCCTGGACTTGGCGATAACGGATCCAAATCTTCCGACGTACCCTCCGAAAAGTTCATCGCCTCCATCTCCGGAAAGCATCACCTTCAAGGATTCACCTGCCATTCTGGTAGCAAATAACGTCGGGAAAATGGAGTAGTCAGCGAACGGTTCGCCACATGAGTTCACCACGTCGTCGAGCAGCGCCAGGCATTGATCAGAGCCGATATTTGCCATGTGTGAGTTCACCTCAAATTGTTGCGCGTACTTGAGCGCGTCTGCCGACTCATCAAGTGGTGAGTTAGGTACGCCAACTGTAAACGTGTCGATAGGATCGGTCGTGGCCGCTCTCATTTTTGCAACGACCAGTGGAGAATCGATACCGCCTGAGAGAAAGGCTCCAATCTTTACATCGCTTATCATTTGCCGGCGGACTGCCGATGTAATAGCCGCGTCGACGGCCTCATAAGCCTCGGCGCCCTTTAAGTCAGGCTCCCGGAACATCGGAAATTCAAAGAACCTGCCTTTCGTTTGCTTGTTAGTCGCACTGAACTTGAGCCAAGCGCCTCCTTCCACGGCATGCGTGTTTTGGAGCAGCGCGTATGGGGCAGGGATGTAACCCAAATGCATATAAGTTGACAGTGCATCTCGGGAGACCTCCAGATTCCAGGAGGCGGGATGAGAGAGGACCTGGTCGTATTGGGAACCAAACATTATCCCTTTGTCAGTATGGAGATAATAGAGAGGCTTGATACCGGCGTGATCTCTGGCGAGCAGAAGCGTTCTCTCTGCCTTATCGTAAAAACCAATGGCAAACATGCCATTGAACCGGTTGAGGGCACCAGTGCCCCATTCAATAAGTGCATGAAGAACAACTTCAGCATCACCCGACGACTTAAAAGTGACGCCCGCTTGCTCCAGTTCATGACGTAACTCCTTAAAATTATAGATCTCGCCATTGAAGACCAATGCAAACCGTCCCCGATGAGCGACCATCGGTTGATGCCCATTTGGCGAAAGATCCAGGATGGACAAGCGACGAAGGCCCAGCACGCATTGAGCCTGGTCCGTCCAGATACCACCATCGTCTGGGCCACGCCGTCGCGCGAGATCTGTCAGATGCGTATGCACCTCGAGTGGCAGATCGAATTCTGGGCTGAAGCTTAAGCTACCGTAGATTCCACACATTATTGTTATTGTTTCTAGTCATCACGATTGGTAAGTGGCTGATTCATAAAAGCTATTTCACTTCAGAGCTTTAATGTCTGCGCTTTCATACAAGGAAACTAATCTAATGTCCTTGTGTAACGTGCCATGAACCTAAAGACTGTAGAGCCCCGGGATAGTCCACGTCCGATACTGCTGCTCCCCCAAAAACCAATTTCATCCTAAAATCGCTTTTTGAAATCCAACCCTGGCGATGAATTCCCAGTAGAAAGTCGAAGAAATACGTTCCCCGTTGGAAGACGTTGGGAGGCAACTTAAAGATCGAAATGTACTTGCCTGGCACTCTTTCACCCATTCCATAACCATCCAGATCGTAGCTTCGAAAGAGGTGTAGGCCGCTTGACGAATAAACATCAAATCCCAGCAGGAGATTGTTTATCGGAGATTTCAGCTCGTACTCAACAGAAATGCCAAGCTCATCGCAAGGATCCCAGAAGGCGTTACGCTTGAATCCATTTTGCTCAACCGCAATATCCTGAACCTCAATCTTGCTTTCTTTTAGATTGATCTTCGCCAATTTAGTGGTGTCGCAACTTGAGCTATTAAGATAGTTGTTTATTACTGAAAGGGGCGAGCCGGTGGCGCTCACTTTACCCTCGTCAAGCAACATTGCCGTTCTGCAGAGACTCTGGACAGCGGCCATGTTGTGACTAACAAAGAGGACAGTTCGTCCTTCGCTGGATACGTCTTTCATCTTCCCCAAACATCGTTCTTGAAATGCTGCATCACCAACCGCCAACACTTCATCAACCAATAAAATCTCCGAACCCAGGTGCGCCGCCACCGCAAACGCCAACCTCAGGTACATGCCGCTCGAATAGTGTTTGACCGGTGTATCAATAAATGTTTCTATTTCTGCGAAAGCAACGATCTCATCAAACTTATTGTCGATTTCGTTGCGACCCATTCCCAAAATTGCGCCATTCAGATAGGTGTTTTCGCGTCCAGTCAACTCCGGATGAAAACCCGTACCAACTTCGAGCAATGAACCGAGGGGACCAAATATGTCGGCCATCCCTTCTGTCGGATCAGTAATACGAGAGAGGATTTTGAGCAGCGTGCTTTTGCCGGCTCCATTTCGGCCAATCACACCGACGACTTCGCCGCGCTTGATCTCAAAGGAAATGTCCTTCAGCGCCCAAATCGAATCAGCGCCTTTTAAATGTCCGTTTTGGTGGGAGAGCCCGCGGATTGCCCGAAACGGCCTGGTTAGTGCAGACGACACGGAGTCGCCGAATGTTTTATATTTCTCCTGCCGGGCCCCTATTCGGTAACGTTTACCGAGACCCTCAACTCTGATCGCGATATCAGGCATAACTTACACGAGGTCCGCGAAGGTCTTTTCCATGCGGCGGAAGTAAAATGCTCCACTTATTAATATTACCAGTGCCGCGCCAGACGATACGGCAATCATTGGACCCGGCGCCGTTGCCGATCCAAGCAAGGCCCAGCGAAATCCTTCAACGACGCCAACCATCGGATTGACTGCATATAACTCGCGCCAGGGCTCAGGAACTAAGGTGCTTGGATAGGCGATGGGTGTAGCGAACAGCCAGAACTGCACAATGAACGGGACGACATACTTGATGTCACGGTACTCCACATTCATCGCCGACAGCCACAGACTTACGCCCAGTGACGTGAGAAGCGCCAAAAGCAAGAAAGCAGGAAGCCAGAAGACCTTTGCAGTTGGAAAGATGCCGTAATAGAACATCAATAACAGAAGGACAGCAAAGGCTAGTACAAAGTCGACTACTCCTGAGGCCACCGCTGCGATAGGGATTGCCAGCCGGGGGAAATAGATCTTCTTAATCAAATTCGCGCTGCCCACCATGCTGTTGGCTCCCTGAGTTATGCCGTTTGCAAAAAACGTCCAGGGTACCAGGGCGGCGAAACTGAAGACAGGATACGGAATTCCGTCTGAGGGAATTTTTGCCAGCTTTCCGAAGAACAGACTGAAGACCACCATCGTCATTACGGGTTGTATGATTGCCCATGAGGCGCCCAGCGCGGTCTGCTTATAGCGCACCTTGATGTCGCGCCAAATCAGGAAGTAAAGCAATTCGCGATACTCCCACAAATCGCGGAGATCCAGCGCCACCCAACCCTTTGAAGGTCGAATGCGCACGATTGGTAACTCAATCAACCCGAGATCCAAATTCTTTTCTCTAACAGCCATAGTTTTTGGACTCCTTAGAGCACGAATCCGTGCCGGCATCCCGTTGCGGTTAAGGTCTCACCTTCATGGCAGGCCCAATAAGGACTTAACGCTAGCTTGCCTTCAATTTTAGAAGAGACGGATCTGGTTTGGGCGCTTCACCCGCACTCCCGTAACCGTACGGATAGTCGTACTTATTCTTTTGTCGTGGTACGTCGTTGAGCACAACTCCGAAGAACTTTGCTCCCGCATCCCACAACAGTTTCTTTGCACGTTTCGCAACGTCGAGGTGACTTTTCCCACTACGCACTACCAGCAGGACCCCGTCAACTAATCTTGATAACAATACGCCGTCTGTAAAGAAAGTAACGGGAGGCGAGTCGATCACGATGTGAGTGAATTTAGTCCGGAGCAGTCCGAGCAGTTGCTCCATCTGTGGCGAGCAAAGCAAGGTAGCGGGGTTCGGGGGCAATTCTCCCGAAGTGATCACGTGAACGCCGCTTGCCTCGTGGAACTTAATACTCTCGGTCAAAGTGTTCTCGTCCAGAATCTTCGTTGTCAAGAGACTCGAGAGTCCTTTAGACAAGTCATGGCCGTTCTGGTTAAACCCAAGAATGGTGTGCAAACTGGGACGGCGCAGGTCGGCGTCAATGAGCAGCACCGGGACGCCGGTCTGTGCGAGCACCGTAGCCATGTTGATGGCAGTGGTTGTTTTTCCCTCTGAAGGCTGTCCAGATGTTACTAATAGTATTTCAGGTGGTCCGCCAGCCGTAGCCAGTAGCACGCTGGTGCGCAGATGCATGTAAGCTTCTGCCAGGGCGGGTTTATTCTGCAAATCCAGAACCGCCATGGAGTAAGCCTCTCCTCTCTTGCGCCCCAGCGACTTTGGAAGCGGCAGCATGAGTCTTGACTTCGCTATTGAAGGAACGTCGCAAAGTACTGGTAGCCGAAGTCTGCCCTCAACATCATCAGCCGTGCGCATCGTGTCATCAAGGTAATTCAGCAACAGAGCCAGGCCGATTCCCAAAGCAAGGGAGGCCAGAAAGGCGAGAGCGATATACTGGCCGCGCTTTGGGCCTACAGGACTTCGCGGCATAAGAGCACGATCAACTACCAGAACGTTGTTTGGCGTGCCGCTGAGAACAACATCGTTCTCTTTCGACCGCTGCAGCAGGCTATCCAGCAAAGACTTGTTCGTCGTGATTTCCTGCTGAATGATCCGGTAATTAATTGCGGCTTCGTTTTGCGAAAGCACTTCGCTGCGTTGCTGGTTAAACACCTTTCTCAGATTCTGCTCGCGTGCAAGATTCTCCTTGTACTTCGTTTCCAAAACGGTATTGAGCGTTCTGGTCGCACGGCTACGTGTGTCTGTAAGTTCCTGCTCACCAAGGGCGATCTGTTTGTTGATTTCAAGAAGTTCCGGGGCCTCTTCTGTGTATTCTACGAGCAGTCGCACGCGCTGATTTCGCAATTCGCTTAACCGGCTTTCCAGTTTGCCAGTTCGCTCATCCGAATCTGTCTGCGCCGTGGCCGCCCCGGGCAGGAGACTCGCTCTATAAGCCGCTTCAGCAATAATTCGGTCGCCCTCTGCCTGGGACAGCCGGGTGTTCAGATCCGCGAGTCGCTGAACGACTGTGTTTTGGCCGGCATCAAGCGAAATGATCTGATTATTCTTGGCATAATTGATCAACCGCTCTTCACCAATGCGAACTTGCGACTGTAATTCTGCAATTCGCTTTTGCAGGAAATCTCCTGCCGTTTCATTACCAGCGATCCTCTTCTCGTTATTCTGGGCAACATAGCTATCGGCGATTGCATTCGCGATCTTGTTGGCTACCTGAGGGTTATCGTGGGTGAAGGTGATGTCTATCAGTCGCGTCTCTTTATTGTTGACGCGGTCTTCTTTAACCGCGGACACTGTCAACCCAGCGTTGAGCCTTCCGACATAGGGCGCCAGTCGCTCCACTTCTTGATCATCCTCGACCGCAGCAGACAATTCAGATGGAGACTCAGTCGTAAGGGTAGTTCGGTCGCCGGATGCTTGCGGCTGAACGGCACTGTCCGGTTTGCCGGCACCAAACATCCGCAGAACATTTTGCCAGACTGAGCGATTCTGAGCGCCGCGCGGATTTGAGAATGCCTGATTATTCTCAAGATCATGAGTAACGACGACGCGTCGCAAGAGGCCAGAGCCTTCAATTATCTGCAACTGGCTGGAAAAGTAGGTTGGGTCGTACATCCCCGAAAACACGAAGCCGCCTTTGGCCCCGCTCATAGCGGGATTGTTTTCAAGGTTGACTTGCACCCGCGCCGTCGCGCGGTAATAGTCGGGCTTTTGCGCCATATAGAAGGTCGTGAGGGCTGTGGCGATTGCGCAAAGGCCAAGGATGAACGGTATGCGTTTCCGAATGGCCTGCCAGTACTGTGCGAGGTTGATTTTCGGCCCCGGCTGTCCAAGGTCATAAGAGTAGCCATAGTTCGACCTGGCAAAGTCATCGGAATTCTCGCTTGCATCGAGATCCGAAAGTTCTTTATCCATTCGCTTCAACGACTCTGAATTCTTCATTGCCTTTTCCTTTTTGTCCTGCTGTGGGATTCGCCGGTCAGAACTAGCGAATAACCCCGAGCGGATAAGAGGCCACCCGGGGAACCATAGTTTTTACGAGGTCACCCAGGAATTTTTTCGCCCCAGTCGATCCGGGAACTTCAATCACATCATTCGCTTCGAGTAATATGTCCGCTTTCTGACGTTTATTTATAGCTTTCAAATTTGCGATGATCTCAGTCTTAGCGGTCGACCCCTTCCCCTGTCGTGTAATGCGGATCTTTTCACTGTCGGCTTCCGGAGCCAAACCGCCGGCCCGGGCAATGGCGTCAGACAAAGTTACTGGATCCTTGAGGACTACCGGTGCCGGCGTCCTAACAGCTCCGATTACATAGGCCTGCTCAGCTTCGGGAACGCGAATAATATCGCCCGGCCGGATGTAAGGGTTGGCGCTCTCAGCTGCAGTCAGTGTCTCTTTTAGGTTATATACAAGGAAGATGTCGCCCTCTGACTTCGCAGATGGATTCCCGTTCGGCGCATCGCACCTTGCTTCCTGCTCGGTTCTGATAATCTGGACGCTCCCACCGGCACGATCGCTGGGACCATTCACAAACGTCAGCACCTCCCGCAACTTTACTCGCTTCTGCAATTGGAACCGTCCCGGTACATTTACTGCACCGATAACGGCGATGGGTTGGGACTGGAAGTCCTTGACCTCCACGTAGACATAAGGATTGCGGAGGTACCTCATGTATCTTTCTTTAATTTCACCGGCTAGTTCCCTGACCGTCTTGCAGGCTGCACTTAATTCCCGATCGTCACGCGAAATCTGAATCATGCCGTTGTTGTCTACGCGTACACCTGAGCGAGAATAGTCAGGTTGCTTCGAAACCGTGATGTCCAACAAGTCCCCAGGACCGATGCGATAGGACTCGTCGGTTGCCGTGGCAGTATTCTCTACTTGACGGCCATCTATTAGAGAACCGGGAACGGCCGCAGTTTTCTCTTGCCCTGCAATTTGTTTTGCGAGACAGCTGCAGAGCGCGAGTATTACAACAAGCACGAAGCAATGCATGTATTTCTTTCGACTATTCATTTTTCACCGCCAATCAAGATTAAGTCAGCTTTAATGTCAGGCTGACAGAAATTCACAAAGATTGTTTAGACAGTTTTACGGCTTGCTCAATTTCGGTGCTGCTCGGAAGCGGCGTTGCACTGGGAAAAATTACCGCGACAGTTGTCTTCCACAGGACCTTTAGGTCTGTCCAGCCGGTTCGCTTGTTGAGGTAATCCAAGTACCCCTGAAGTTTATAGGGCTGTAATACTCTCAAGTAGTACTGTTCGCTGTCGCCCTCAACGTGGGCCAGAAATACTTCTTCGCGACGGAGCGTTAAGGTCACTGGGTCGGTGATGCCGGGTCTTTCTCGCAGTATTTCCGTCCATAGTGGATTCTCCAGATTCACATATTGAGGAACTTCCGGCCGAGGCCCGACGAGGGAGAGATCTCCTTTGATGACGTTCCATAACTCGGGCAATTCATCGACCTTCGTCTTACGCAGTATTCGCCCAATCCACGTAATACGAGAATCGGTCGCGGCGGTTACCTGTGGTCCTCCCGGCGACGGCCGCATCGTACGCAGTTTGTACAATGTGAAGGCATGGCCGTTCCGGCCGACGCGGGCCTGGCAGAAAACAATAGGACCTGGTGAGGTTATGCCAATGAGGATTCCGGCGAGGAGGATTGCCGGTGAGGCAATTACAAGGACCAGTAACGCAATCGGTATTTCGAAATATCGCGGGAGTCCAGACATCTTTCATTATCCTAACGTCAGCCGGTGAAAACCATTGATCTCATTGAATATTTAGCGCAGACACTACGCACTGTTGCGATCACATAACTTATTTCCTGCTCGCCCATGCCCGGAAATACAGGAAGGCTTATCAGGCGCAGCCACTCAGCACTTGCAACCGGGAAATCACTGCTGTCCCAGGCAAAGGTTTGCTCGTAGTAGGGATGCTCGTGCAGCGGCCTCCAGTGAACAGAGCACCCAATTCCGGCGGCCTTCAACTCGTTCATAAAAGTGCTTCGATCGATAGATAACGCCTCGAGATGAAGCTTAACGGGAAACAGATGCCACGAATGGATACGATTCGAATCTATCGGGGGTAGCTCAACTTCGTCGAGGTCGGCCAGCTCTCGCAGATAGCAGTGTGCGATTGATTCTCTTTCGCGGCGCATTTGGTCAGCTTTCGCGAGCTGATTAAGTCCTATGCTTGCCGCTATGTCGGTGAGGTTATATTTAAAGCCGGGCGCTATTATCCGGTAGTCCCACGAATTGCCGCCAGCATATCTGTCCCAGGCATCATGGGACAGACCATGAAGCGACATGAGTCGGATTCTGTCCGCCAGTTTAGAATCGTCAGTTGTCGCCATCCCACCCTCTCCGGTAGTGATGGTCTTATTCGCGTAAAACGAGAAGCAAGAGATTCGGGCTGTGTTGGCTCCGCACGGTTGCCAGGCGCCTCCTTGACCGTCTCGCCAGGCAGCCGGGAACGAATGGGCAGCATCCTCGACAACCCAAAGACCATGTTTGGCGGCAAATGTCTTTACCACGTCTACATCCATCATCAAGCCGCCCACATGAACAGGAATAATGCCAACGACCGGGGTGTCAGCGGGTATTGAAGCTTTGAACTTTCCTGCTCTCAATTGCTGTAACTTCAACTCAGCATCGTCGAGATCCATGTTGTGGGTTATCGGGTCACAATCGACAAGAAGGGGAATCCCTCCCTGGTAGCGAATAATTTCAGCGGTGGCCGCGAAGGTCATAGTTGGGACGAGCACACCCTGTCCAGGTTTCAAATCCAGAGCTTCGACGGCCAGATGCAGCGCTGCGGTGCAAGAATTTAGTGCTATGGCGTATTTAGCATTCACCGCCGCGGCAAATTCCCGCTCGAATCGCTTCACTTTCGGGCCGCTGGTCAACCAACCCGATCGTAGCGTTTCCACTACTTCTGCAATTTCTTCTTCACCCAGGTTGGGGCGTAGGAAGGGAACGTGTGTTTCTTGAGACATAGCCAGCTCAATCAGCCTTTAAGCACTAAAGGAAAGAAGGTCATAACGAATATTGGCGACTAGCGGACGCGCGAATAGATCATTAGCCCCGCGAAAGAGCCAGGCGCCGGGATCGCATTGCCTCGGTCAGATGATTGGGACACGCAAGGTTTAGTACTGTGTTGCCCAGCAGCACCATTAACTCTTCATGCTCCCTGCAGAATGCGCCAGTCAACGGCTGATCCTGAGTCTTGACTATAACGCCGTCCCGGACCCATTGCCAAAACTGAGCCTGAGTGGTCCAGAACGTCTTGCGGTCATGACAAATCACTTGCGCCGTACGTTTCTTCAACTTCTTTTTCGTTTTCGTTTTCTTACTACTCATTCACGCCACCCACTCTCCCCTTGGCAGGGTTGATAACCATTAAAGACACCCCGGCGCTGGCGAGATGTTCACTCTTTTCAAAAAGTGTGAGCACATCCTGCTGTTACCCGTAAGGGAAACCTCAAGCGAGGTAGCGTCAGTATTTCACTCGCGAGCAAACCGCTGTTTGCACGCTGATTCTTAGTCTTTCGCACTACACCAGTAGGGCGCGCGGTCATCAATCCATCATCAGTACTTGTGGCCGTTGCCCTTAAACTTCACCGTCAGTAAATGCGAAACCAGCTCGGTGCGTCGTCTGACCGAGAACTTATCGAACACATAACGAAGGTGAGCCTTCACCGTTTGCTCACTGATCTGTAGTCTCTCGCCAATTTCGCCATTGCTTAAGCCCTCGACGCAGCACAGAGTGACTAGCGCTTCGCGGCGACTCATGTCATCGCGCCCGATCACATGTCCGATAGCCAGGTTGAAGGCTTTATTGTGCTCAAACCCACAAACCTCTTTTGGATATGGGGCTACACCCGCGGCACGCCGTCGCTGGAAGATTTCACTGGGAGAAAAAACGCGATAGAGAGTCCGCCGCTGCACATCTGAGTCATCTAAATGCTCAATGCTCAACTTATCGATTAATCCGTCACAGCCGCGGCGTACCGAGCTGTAACTTCGCATTCCCGTCAGAGCCAAGAGGCGGCGCACGCCAAAAAGGCCGGCCGCTTCTTCACTCAAGACCGTTTCGGCTTGCATGACCCGATATATGCGATGTTCGACGACGGTATGACTCAAAGCGAGCAGTGCTAGCTTTTGCCAACCTTTAGTCGGCTCGCTGAGCAAGCCAAAGGGTGTGGAAACAGGAACCTCCTGGGTCTGTCGTACCTTTGCTGTTATGGGCGTGCTCATTGAAAATTATTGGGTGATCGGCTCAGTAACGAGTGGCAGTCGTCAGCTTGGGCGGAGTGGAGTTTTACTCGGGCAAACCCATATGAATAAAGACTTAGAACGCTGTCCCTGGTTCTTATTTCCCCCGAGCTAGTGCGAAAAGCAGTTTTTTAGCAGCATTACAGTACTTTTTCGCGTACAAGAGCGCATCGGAAGATGCGACACTTTTGCATAGGATTAACCGACCATTTTGTGGTGGCTGCGTTTAGGTCAAGCCGCCACTTAAGGCGGGCACAAATGTGCCCGTCCGACTCAGCAAGTGTACATGAGCACCGCTGCGGTTCACTTTTTCGACGGTACTGTCGCGAGGCCGTGTTTGAAAGCATAGATGATCAGTTCCAGTCGGCTGCAAACACTCAATTTGCCGAATACTGAGGTTAGGTGGTGTCTAACGGTGGTCTCGCTTATGAAAAGCCTTTCGGCAATTGGCTTATTCTTCAATCCCAGGGCGATTAGGTTGATTACCTGGAGTTCCCGATCAGTTAGGGTCGCGATTTTCGCCTCGTCGGAACTTAAGTCTTTGTTCTTGCCTGAGTTTAGCATGTCGGAAAAAACACTTCCCATCTTGGTCCGGTCATACCAAACCTCGCCTTCAAGGACCTTCTCAATTGCCTTAATCAGATGAGCTGTAGCCTTTTCCTTTTGCACGATACCTCTCGCTCCGGCCAGAATTGCCCGCCGATGCTCCGCTTCAGTGCGTACGCCGGTCAATATCAGGACCTTCGCCTCGGGTGCAACTTCCAGTAACTTAGGCAGTAGATCCAGCCCATTCTCCGTACCCAGATCCAAGTCAAGCAGAATTAGATCGGGCTCACTCTTTTCGAGAATGGCGAGTGCCGCGGCTCCGTTGGCAGCCTCGCCAAGAATCTTAAAGCCGGGTTGACTTTCGAGCAACATCCGCAGACCTTCTCGCACCACTTGATGATCGTCGATGAGCAGGATTCGAATTGATTTGTTGGACGCCATGGATTGCTGAGTAGACTTTTACAGCGGAATATTGATGATCAACGTGGTTTCGCCATCCTCAGTTCGCTTAATTAAAACGTTTCCACCGAGCGACGTGACCCGCGATGTGATCGATTTCGGCACAAAGTCCGAGGTGGCAGCCTCGCTACCGCTCCACCCGCCATTGATGATCCGCAGTTGAAAAGTATGGCGTTCACACTTGATATCGACGTGCGCCTCTGAGGCCTTGGTGTGTCGCCTTATGTTGCTCAGCCCTTCAGCCACCATCTGGAATGCTTCAGCGGCAAGGCGATCGTTGAGCTGTAGATCCTGATTACATTTGACTACTACGGCAATACCAGTAGTCGCTGCGAACTTTTCCGTGAGACGTTGAACCGCCGATAAGAGGTGTCCTTGATGGCTGACTTCATTTGAGAGTTCCGTGATATAGCGGCGCAGGCCGCTAACTTCCAGCTCCGCTATTTCGCTCAATCTCTCTAGGTCATCGATGACATCGGTTATTCCCGCTTGAATTTTCTGCCGGATCCCGCCCAGTCCTAGTTGAATGCCGATATATGGCTGAATGAAACTATCATGAATATCCAGGGCAATACGCCGGCGTTCGCGTTCACCGGCTGAGGTAGCCAGCTTATCGACCAGGCGCATATTCTCTATCATCGGCACGACCTGCCGAATTAACTGCGAGAGAAACTCGGGATCGTGGGCAGAAAAGCTGCTGCTGGTATTGGAGGTTAGAAAAAGGCGACCAGTCACTTTCTCGTGCTGGATCACAGGAACACTGAGAATCGACTCACTCTCAAGTATGGCTGAGAGAGCATCGAGTTCCCCGACAATATTTGTACTGGTCTTTTTGCTGATTAGATCGACTTCAAAGTATTGTTTTCCGAGAAAGGGAAGTTTCGGACGGTTTAATACAAACGCATGTGTTTCCGGAAAAGCCAGGAGTTGCTGGGCACAGGGCTCGGTGATGGTCTCCCTAGTGGAGCCAGTCGCCTGTCCATTGGTGGCAGCGCGGCGTAGGCAATAACCCGATTCGATTTCATCAAAACTAACCAGCAAGCACTGATCAGCGGCATAAAAAGCTTTCAACTTTTCCAATACTGTGCTCACCATCGATTCGACGCCGAATCGGGGATTGGAAAGATCACTAATCTCGGCAAGCAAGACAAGGCGCCGTTTAAGGGTCGACTCCTCCCTATCTCTAAATAAGGCGAAGAAACCGAGGAGCAGCAGAAAGCAACTGAAGGCAACTGTCAGAGCAACTTCACCATTGAAAGATGAAAACGATATAAAACCGAAATCCAGAATCATATCGACTGCCAAGATCATACTGGCCAGGAGACTCACCACGAGCCCCACTTGCCGGCCTAGATAGTGGAATGCGGCGACGGTGGCCAGACAAAACGCCCCGAGTAGAATGGGATGTCCGCCCCTGGTAATAAGAGCAAAAAGCGAAAGCCACGCGAGATCCGCCCAAACGAATGACGGAGCAGCGAGACTAACGACCGAAAGGCGGACCACAGTACCTAAACAAAGCGCCGTACTATATATAAGGTAAGCTAAGAAAATAGTAGCAATCCCGAAGGATTGAGCTTCGCCGCTAAAACCATGATTAATAAGGGCAAGAATTGAGAGGGCTAGAATAAGCCTGAGAATTGCCAAAATATTGGCAACCGAGCCCACCCTGGATTGCTCGGGACGCGTGGATGATCTGTCGATAGCCCTGGCGGCACCGGAGCGGAGACGGGATTGGGGCAACAATTCTTCGGTTTCCATGGGGGCGATCTCAAAGATTTTGCTGAAACTGGAGACAACTAGGCCCGCATCGACTGACGGGAGCGCGGCTCACTCGATGGCACCCGGAATCTATGGTGTGCAACAACTCTAGCGAGGATTCCAGTGTGCCGATACTGACAAAGTTCGTCCAGCCTGTCAACCAAGACGGCATGAAATCGGCATTAATTCTGTGCCTAGAGGCGGAAGATTGTCTCCGCAGGAAAAATTTACAAATCGCTACGTAATACGATACTGTTATTCGCCTCCGGCTCCCACTTTATTCGGGTACTAAAATGACTGATCCAACTCCTCCAACCATATTGGTCGTAGACGATGAAGAGGACCATCGCGGGCTTTTCAAGCTTGCTCTCGAGACATCGGGTTATCGAGTATACGAAGCAACGAACGGTATTCACGCGGTACAACTGGCCGAGGAAATCCAACCAGCCTTAATCCTGATGGATCTATCTCTGCCGCTTTTGGACGGCAAGCATGCGGCGGAGCAAATCCGACAACATCCGAGCTTGCGTGGCGTGCCTATTATCTTCGTCACCGCGTTTGGACAGTTAGGGATGGATCTTTATTCGACCGTCGATTCTCTAGGTGACGGTCCGATCGAGTACCTGACCAAACCTTCCGACTTCGGTCAACTGGGCGAGTTGGTTCGCGATATGTTGAACAAAGTCTGAACTATCGGACGGTCATCCGACAATCGTCGCGTATGAATCCGCAAAATGAATCATAGAACATGAGAGGCTGGGAAGATCTGCCTGTCACAACTAAGGCACAACTGAATGCTGAACTGGCGAATAGCGCAAACAATGTAAGCCGCCCAACATTCAAGAACCACAGCAAAATGCGAAAGACCGCGCACTTGCGCGGTGTTTCGCATTTGGCGATGGTGCCGAAGGGGGGACTCGAACCCCCACGAGTTGCCTCACACGGCCCTCAACCGTGCGCGTCTGCCAGTTCCGCCACTTCGGCTCGAGTTGTCAGATAACAATGGTAACGCAAACTGTTAGTTTGCGTTCCGCGGACTTAGGCCTGTGCCTCTTAGAGCTTGTGCTGCTACTGCGAACTGGCTGGCGAAGCAGCAGGCGAACTAACTGGTGACGCCGCGGGAGCGACAACACTGGCCGCTGGCGACGGCTGCGGAGCCGGTGTGGCCTCCGGCGCGGTTGATTGCAAAACCGAGTGGGAACCTGTCACCGCTGGCAACGAAAGCATTAGCGCGAAGAGCATAAAGCCGGCGGCGGCTCCAATGGTAATCTTCGACAAAATGCTTGCTGTGCCCCGGGGGCCGAATGCAGTACTCGAAACGCTGCTGGAAAACAGATCGCCCGCGCCCGACTTGCCGGGTTGTAAAAGCACTACAACAACCAACACAATGCACGCCAAAATAAATAATCCGTATAAAGTGTAAGTTAACAAATTAATTCTCCTAAATCAGTAAATCGTGAATAGTAAATCGAGTCTTTAGTTGTGCCCGTTTGTGATCCGGGGTTGAACTTTGGATTCTCCACTTACTATTTACGATTCACCTTTACTGCCTATCGTAATTAACAATCTTCGCAAAACTCTCGGCCTGCAAACTCGCTCCACCCACTAACGCGCCATCAATGTCTGCCTGCGACATCAAGCCGGCGATGTTGTCCGGCTTAACTGAGCCTCCGTAAACAATCCGCAGCTCATTCGCTGCCTGATCGGAGTACCTATCCGCGAAAACGCGCCGGATAAACGCGTGCATTTCCTGCGCTTGCTCCGGCGTCGCTGTACGTCCCGTACCGATGGCCCAAACAGGCTCGTAGGCAACGATGATACGGTCGAGGTCTGAGGCTGTCAACCCA
>JANMQG010000101.1:0-7224 GCA_031370285.1 Chloracidobacterium sp.
CAGGCTGCCCACAGCTAGGCTGAGTAACCCCGCAGCAGTTAAGAAATTTGCCGTCACTGCTTTATTTTGCGCGAACCCGTAATGGAGTATGTTGGCGTAACCGAAAACGCACTAGTTGCTTAGAGGAATTGGTAGGCGCGTGGGGACTTGAACCCCAGACCTCTGCCGTGTCGAGGCCGTCCCGGGTCACCTCGGACAGCGCGCAATCATTGCTCTGGCGTTGAATATTAGCCAATGCGGCTTGAGAAGTCACTCAACACTTCACGGATCGAATAAAGCGTAAGCGTAGTCTGCCAAAAGTCTGCCAAATTACGTTTACCCGATCATGACGCGCGTGTGAGTCTTTTCGGGCTTTCGTTCCTTTGCTGAAATGCGAACTTCCACGCTGTGACCCAGGCGATTCAGGATCGCGAATAAACGGTCCGCTGAGAAGCCTGAAAGCCGGCCACGTAGAAGATGCGATACTTTGGGCTGGTCCAGGCCAGTCCGCTCGGCGGTCTGAGCTTGGGTCCAACCCTTCTTCTCGATCAATTGAGCAATCTTAGTTGCTAACTTTGCTTTCAATAGGCGCTCTTCCGCGTCTCGGAAACCAAGATCGGCAAAGACGTTGCCACTTCCGGGCTCCACCTTCTCAGCGTTCCCTCTCGATTTGCGAGCCTTGGTAGCGTTGACTTGTTTTTTCATTTGTCACGTCCTTGGAGCGTTGACCGCGTTTTGTAATCCTGTTCCGCCAACCCTAACCGTTTCTTGATAAGATCAACATCAGCCTTCGGTGTCGCAATACCCTTCTTTGCTTTCTTCTGAAAGGCATGTAGCACGTACACCCGTTCCGCAAACTTCACGGTGTAGACGGCACGATAAGTATTCGTCTGAAAGTCCTGGACGATTTCGAGAACGCCTGCTCCACCAAATCCCGCGAGCGGTTTCGCAGATGGAGACTTGCTTCCCATCTGGGCCTGATATAGCGCGTAACCCATCACGTCTCGGACCTCAGCGGGAAAAGCCTTTAGGTCTCTCCTTGACGACCCTATCCAGATTATACTCTTGATCTTTGGAGGGTCGTCCACGAGGTCAGTATGCTGTATCTAGCATATCGCAGTCAATCGAGTTGTAAGGTGGCTGTTCCCCACAGCAACAGCGCAACAGCGACGACAGGACGTGGTTAAGCACGGCGGTTAACCACCCTGGATTGCGGAGGGATAATCCAAATTCCACAGGAGTTGGGAATCTTGTCTGAAGGCAATTTTTGAGAGTCTGCCAAAAGTCTGCCAAATTGTGCCCGCACCGATGAGGGGAGGACAGAAGCAGCGAAATAACCTAAGAAAAATGGTAGGCGCGTGGGGATTTGAACCCCAGACCCCTACCGTGTCAACGCAGACCCCGGTCAAATCCTCTAGCGCGTGATCGTCCCAAGGTCCCTAATATTAACCAAAGCGGTAGAGAAGTCAGGTTCACGCCGTATGGATCGCCTAAAGAATAAGCGTGGTCTGCCAAAAGTCTGCCAAATTACGTTTACCCGATCATGAAATTTACTATCGCAGCTTCATTCGCCCTTCCGTCCACCGCCTTCTTTCCCGAGAATTACCAGCGCAAACCGTCATGAAGATCACAAGCGCCTGATTGCCCCCGCTCTTCATGCTGGGAAGGGAATCTTCAATTCATTGGCGAAGCCGAAACAAGAGCAGTTGGCTACCCCTCGTAGCTGGCAAGAGAGTGCCATCGGGCGCAACGGCGAGTTCGTGCGCCCGGACTTCGAACCGTCCAAGCATCTTGCCGTTGGCTGGATCGATCTTGACCACGTTGAATTCCGTGTCCAGCGACACTCCCTTTGGATGCGTGCTGACGTACAGGTCACCTGCCTGGCTGAATGCCACGTTGTAAAGCTGACTGCCGTACTTCCACTGACCGAGAAACTTCCCCTGTGGGTCAAACCACTGGAGGCGGCCGTTCTCACGGTCGGCAACATAAATATTTCCTTGCGGACCAACAGCGATGGAATGGACCACGTCGAATTCACCAGGGCCGGTGCCGTGTTTGCCCCATTCGCGTAGTTTTTTTCCGCTTGCATCGTACTCAATGACGCGCGCGTTGCAATAGCCGTCAGCGACAAAGACATGCCCATTCCGCGCAAAGGCAATGTCTGTGGCGCCGCAAAAGTCCTGGGTCGGATCCGGCACATCGCCAACACTGATTTCAAGAAGCTTTTTCCCCTCCGGCGTGAACTTGTAGACCTTGGATGTGTTGGCATCCACGGTCCAAACGTTACCGTCCGGATCGATGCGGATGCCGTGCGGGATCTTGAACATGCCCTTGCCCCACGACCGCAGCAGGTGTCCCTTTGGATCAACAACGACGATGGGGTCTCCATTTACCGGGCGGTGGATAATGTAGATATTTCCCCGCTTGTCCGCCGTGACCGCTGAGATACCCTCGAGCGTCAGGGGCGGATTCACATTCAGTTCGATTCGATCCACCGGAAGTTGCGGGACAGTCTTGGTGAGGTCACGCAGACGATCCGAATCTGCGTCCTGCGCCAGCACTGATACGACGAGTAGGGGCAGAAAGATCAGGGTCGCTCGATTCATGGCGTCACTGCCTCCAGTCGAGAAATGGGATACCTGTCGTTTATGTGGCCCCCCGAAGGACATGGCCGCCTAGAGCGCCCGCCATCGGCCGTCGCGCAGATAGACTTCGCCCATCCCGCCCGCATGGATCTTGGAGACGATGCGGTAATGCGACAGAGTGATGTTGGCCGCAAGTTCTCTATCCATCTTCTTTCTAATTCATTCCGGCAGATTCAGGCGTTTCAGCATTTCCTTGAATCGCGGGTCGTCGCGGAGCGGATCCATGAGTGGGTCAACCTTCAAGCGATGCAGTTCCCAGTCGCGATTCTCAAAGGCTTTGTCAAGTTCGGCGAAGGCTTTATCCTTGTCACCAAGCGCGGCATAGATATTGGCAATCCGGTACGACATCACATACTGCGTTTTAGCAATCTCGCTGAACTTAGTGATGACCTCTTCTGCCTTGAACCGGCGACCGGATTTCGCGTAGGCGTATCCGGCAAGCCCAAGTTGTACCTGATTTGTCGGATCGCTTTGCAATGATTTTTCGCTGAGGTCAATCGCTTCCGCGTACATTCCGTTGGCATTGTAAACAGAACCAAGTGTCCACCGTCCCGTCGGGAAATTCGGTTCGAGGTCAGACGTTTTCTTGCCTTGCTCCAGCGCCCGATCAGATTGTCTCGCGAAGTAGTAGGTTGCTGTCAGCACCGAATTGTTAAAGAGCGAGAGAGGTTCCAGTTCCAACGCCTGCTTTACTTCGGCTATCGCTTCCTCGTTCCGTCCGAGCGGCGTGAGGTAAATCTGCCCATATCGAAGATGCGGGGCGGAACTATTCGGATCGAGTTCGATTGCACGTTTGAATTCACGTTCGGCTTCCGCCCAATTCCAATCGTAAACGGCTAACGAATATGCCAAAAAGGTATGACCTTCGGCGAGTGTCGGGTCAATCTCGACGGCTCGTTTCGCCGCCGCTTTTGCTTGCGGAACTGCCTCCTTTGGCGAAAGATAAGGATAAGCTGGCAGACTTACATACGATTCGGCGATCATCGCATACGCTAAGGCAAAATTCGGGTCGAGTTTTATCGCTTGTTGGAAATAATCTATGCCTTTCAGAATGTCTTCCTTCGTTCGCTTGGCAAAGTGGTAGCGACCTTTCAGATAGAGTTGATAGGCTTCGTTGCTGTTCGTGTATCGTTTGGTCAAGCCTTTTGTATCTTCGCCCGACAGTTTTAATTCGAGCTTTTGAGTGATCGTTGTCGCGATCTCGCGTTGCGTTGCCAACAGTTCCGACATCTTGCGTTCATACTGCTCACCCCAAAGCAGCTTGTTGTTTCGGACATCGACGAGTTCGACGCTGATGGTTAGACTATCGCCTCGCTGAACCATCCGCCCCGACATCACCGCTTTGACGCCAAGTTCATTGCCGATCTTTATCGCGTCAGTTTCCTTGCCCTTGTACCTAATGACCGAACTCGTCGGGCTGACTTTCAGATTCGGCAGTTGCGACAGACGATAAATCAGCGATTCCGTCAAGCCGTCGGAAAGATACTCCGTGTCCGCGTCCGAACTCTTGTTCTGAAACGGCAGCACCGCAATTGAGTCGATGGCCACTTCGCTATTGCGAGCGTGCAGGTAGTAAGCGAAGAGCGCGACGGCGCCAATCGAGATCACCAGCGCGATCGCGACGCCGAGTTTGTGTCGCTTGAACCCTCGCAATACGAATTCAGCGCTCGAGACACTGGCCGGTAGCGACGCAGATCTGGCAGCGGTAGCCTCGATCGCTGAGCCACTATCGGTGCTGCGCGCTCTTTCACTGCTAACGGGCGGCGGCACAGTTGTGTCAGAACCGGCGCTGGTTTCCAACTCCCGCCGCAATTCTTTCAACTCGATCGCAACGTCTTTGATTGTCTGGCATCGCTCCTCCTTGTCCTTCGCCAAACAGCGACGGATGATGCGCTGCAAGTCCGCGGGCGCTAACGGATTCAGATCCTTGATTTGTGGCGCCGGTTCATAGATCAAGCTGTGCAGCGACTTGACGATTGAATCGCCCTCAAACGGTTTCTTTCCAGTTACGGCTTCGAACAGGATGCAGCCAAACGAGAAGATGTCTGAGCGCTGATCGATCTCATTTGTCTTGCCTTGTGCCTGCTCGGGCGACATGTAGCCGACCGTGCCCATAATCATGCCGGGGGTTGACTGCTGTTGCATGATCGCCGTGGCATCTTCGCTGGCGCTTCCACTTTCAATGCCTGTCGCCTGTTGTGGCTCGATCAGTTTTGCGAGACCAAAGTCGAGGATCTTCGCGTGACCTTCACGCGTGATCATGATGTTGTCGGGTTTCAGATCGCGGTGCACAATCCCGGCGGCATGAGCTTTCGCCAGTCCTTCGGCCACGTGTTGCAGGTATCGCAACAGCTTCCTCAATTCGGTTTTTTCGCGATGAATCTTCTCGCGGAGCGTAACGCCTTCCACAAACTCCATGGCGATGAAGTTCGTCCCGTCGCTCTCGCCAATCTCGTAAATGTGTGCAATGTTCGGATGATTGAGCGCCGCCGCGGCCGTCGCCTCTTGTTTGAAGCGGCGCATTCGGTCCTGGTTAGCGGCCATTTCCGAGGGGAGAATCTTCAACGCCACTTTGCGATGAAGCCGCGAATCTTCGGCCAGATAAACCTCACCCATACCGCCTTCGCCGATCTTGGAGACAATGCGGTAATGTCCAATGGTCGTGTTGGGGGATATGGTTTCGCTCATGTTGTGATCGTGATGTTGGCGGGGAGATGCGTTCACTTCGGCGGTGTGACCGCGTCGAGCCCCTCCATCAGCCACAGGTTGGACGTGCTCCTGGCCGTGCTGTAGGTGATGCTCTTGCCGTCCGGCGTCAACGACAGACGCAGAGCAGGGGTCAGAGAGGTTATGGGCAGATACTCCGGCCCCAGGGAACCGATCACCTTCTCGGTCCACCGGCGACGCTGATCGAAATTACCTCCAGGTGTTTCCCGGCGGCGGGCCCGTCTGCGCCGGTGGGCGCAACGATGTCATCATCCCACTTTCCATGGTTCACCGCATCAGGCGTCCGAGTTCCAGCGCCCAGTTCTGAACGATGATGATCGGGAAGTCATCGCTGTTCTCTACCATCAGGAACCGCCGCCCGTCGGACGCAACGTCTTCGCGCTGATGTCCCATCAGGTCGAGCGTGTAGGGACCGTCGAAGAGTTCCACTGGCGCGCTGAAGCCGAGCGGCGCGGCACTCGACAATCGGGCCGCCAGCACCTTGGAGCCCAGGCGAAAAAACAGCTCGTGGCCATCTGCCGACCAGATCGGCGACAGCCCGCCCTTCGTCGACACGGCCACGGTCGGCCCGGGTCCTGGATAGGCAGTCACATACACCTGATACTCGCCGGTCTCATCGCTGACGAAGGCCATCCACTTGCCATCTGGTGAGAACCGTCCGGAACGCTTTCTCCCGGGTCCCCCAAGAAAGCGGCGAGTTTTTCCGTTGGCGGACCGGATCCAAATCTCGAAGGCGCGGTGATCATAGTAGGCGAGGTCGCCCGTAACCGCGTTCCATGACGTCGGCACCACGAACCCTGGGTGTGGCACGAGGAGTTCGGGCGCAGCGCTGCCGTCGGCCGGCGCCCATTGGAGACCGCCGGCGCCCCTGAAGGTCACCCCCTCGCCATTCGCAGACCAGATGGGAAACGAACCCTTTGCCACCAGCTTCCGCGTGCCGCCCTGAAGGTCGATGAGGTCGATCTTTCCGCCCTCGAGGTTGAGCAGCGCGCGGCGGCCGTCGGGAGCGAGATCCAAGTGGGTGTAGTCGAGACGTTCGCTGCCGACAGCGGTCGGCCGCCCGTCGCGATCGACCCATACGAGCCGTGCGTTCGATTCGCCGCGCGTGGGGATGTACACGAGCGTGCCGTCGCGTGCCACGCGCGGCGCGCTGCCGACGTTCTCGATCACGGGAACCGGATTCGCGGCGCGCGTCGGATTGGCGGGATCGAACGCAAGCGCTAGCAGCGTCGTTCCTTGCTGGAAGGCAAGCCAGCCGGGCGCCACGTAGACGAAGCCGTGGCCACGGATCCCGAGGTCGCGGACCGATCCATCCTTCAAGTCGACGAGACCCGCGGTCTCGCTGCCGTCGGCCCGGACGATCGTGATGAGTGCGCGCCGGCCATCGGGCATGTGCGAAGGCCAGAAGTGGGCCGGTGCCCCAGCGCCCGAGTCGATCCGCGTGACCGCTTCCGGCGAGCCTCCCGATGCCGCGACCCGCTTGATCCCGAAGGTGGTGCCAAACAGAATGTAGTCGTCCGGTCCCCAGCTGAATCCCTTCGGCACAGGCTCGGTGTCGAGCCAACGATGAATCATCTGCGGCTCGCCGCCGCGGACGGAGACCTTCGACAGACCGACTTCGTCGGCGATCCCGATCCACTCCCCATCCGGGGAGAAAAACCAGTCTTGAACCTCGCGGCCATCGGCGACACGACGCGCGGTCAGGCTGTCGAGCGCCCGCACACACAGGCTGACCGTGTTGCCTTCGCGGCAGTTGTAGGCGATCTGTGCGCCGTCGGGCGAGATGGCCACGCCGAAGTCGTTCCAGTTCGGCGCGGATTTCGAGGGCACAGCGAGGACGAAGCGTCGGAGTGGCGCCGGCGTCGGCGTCTCG
>JANMQG010000150.1:0-4115 GCA_031370285.1 Chloracidobacterium sp.
GCTCAACTATCTGCCGGTCTTCTTTGTCGCGGCAGCAGTCAGTATGGGGGAGGTCCTGGTCTCGACGAAGACGCTCGACGTGTTGACGGGGGTAATGTTCGCATGGATGGAGCCGCTGGTCACCAATGTCTATAGCTCGACGCTTGTACTCTACTGGACGGCCTTCGTCTATCACATCTTTCTGGCGAGCGAGGTGTCGATGCTCGGCACATCCATTCCCCTGTTGATGAACTTCGCCAAGGCGCGCGGGCTTGACCCGTTGGCGGTAGGGATGATCTGGACGTTCGCCTCGGGCGGCAAGATCTTCGTTTATCAATCAGCCGTAGTGATCGTCGGCTACTCTTACGGCTACTTCGACGGCCGCGACATGCTTCGCATCGGCATTTGTTTGACGATTGTCGAGTCAATTATTTTGCTTTTACTGGTGCCCTTCTACTGGCCGCTGATCGGTATTTGAGAGTTTGAGTAGGAAACTGGGTAACGATCAATGACAGATGCAACTTTACTTACGATGCTTGGGTTGGGACTGGTTCTGGGATTGCGACACGCATTGGATCCCGATCACGTCGCAGCGGTTTCCACCATCGTAAGCGAATCAAAGAGCATCCGACGCTCATCGCTGGTCGGAACTTTTTGGGGGCTGGGCCATACAGTTGCGCTTTTGCTGGCGGGCATCTTTGTAATCGCGCTCAAGTTTCAGATTTCACCACGCCTGGCTTTGTGGATGGAATTCATCGTGGCATTGATGCTCATTTTTCTGGGAATCAAGTCCGTGCGCAAGTCTGTGCGCAACTGGAAAGTCCACGTTCACCGGCACAGTCACGACGGCACTGAACACGTTCACGTGCACGTACACCGGCCGGGGGAGCAACACAGGCATCGGCATCGGCATTTGATCAAGCTCGGCGCCAGGCCATTCTTCATTGGACTGGTGCACGGGATGGCCGGGAGCGGAGCAGTCACGATCCTTGTTCTGGCAACTATTCCTTCAGCTTTGGCCGGTCTGGTCTATGTAGCGGTATTTGGTCTTGGCTCGATCGGGGGAATGTTTTTGATGAGCGCTTTGATTAGCCTGCCATTCGTCTTAACCGGCAAGCGCTTCAGTGTTTTCAGCCAGGCACTACAAATGATGGTGGGACTATTTAGCCTGACCTTCGGGCTTTTTTTGGTTTGGCAACACGGCTTTCGCGACGGCCTGCTTTTTTAATGAGGCTCTTTCAATGTCTATTCATCGGAACGTTGGTCTTGCTCATGGGTGGTGGGCTGATTGTGCACGGGCAGGACAGCAGTAAAGAGATGAACGCGAATAACGTTAGTAATGATGAGGTACGCGAGCGAGTAATCACCGCGATCAAGGCCACCGCTGCACCTAATATTAACGGCGATAACGGCGAGGACTTTTGGAAGAGGTCGACGCCTGCGGTTAACTTTATTCAAAGAGAACCGCACGAAGGTGAAGCAGCAAGTGAGAAGACGCAAGTTAGAATTGTTTATACGAAAGATGCGATTTACTTCGCTGTTACCTGCTTAGATTCAGAGCCGGAAAAGATCATCGCGACCGAACGCCGCCGCGACCAGAGTCCTGAAAAAGACGACAGCTTCTGGATCATCCTGGACACCTACAACGACCACCGTAACGCATTTCTCTTTGCTACTAATCCGCTGGGAATGCGATTCGATGAACGCATCACCGACGAGGGCCGCGACATAAATCGAGATTGGGATGGTGAATGGGAAGTTGTTGCGCGACGGACCGCGACGGGCTGGACCGCAAATATCAAAATATCTTTCGCGACTCTGCGAATTAAGGCAGACCGGAAACAAACCTGGGGCATTGATTTCCAGCGTATCATCCGGCGCAAGAACGAAACGACCTATTGGAGTAATTTTCACCGCAACTACACCTTCCTCAACGTGTCGCAGGCCGGCAAGCTGGTGGGTATTGAGGATATCGAGAGTGGTTATCGTCTGCGCGTAAAGCCTTATGTTGCGCCGCGAGTCTCAAACATCGATGGAAACATATCGCCCGGGCAGGGAACCGCTTTCAATGCGGGCGTAGACGTGAAGTATCGCATTACGCCGAACTTAACCGCGGACTTCACTGTTCACCCTGATTTCGCGCAGACGGACGTGGACGAACAGGTCGTGAATTTGACCCGCTTCCCGATTTTCTTTCCCGAAAAGCGCGAGTTCTTTCGCGAGGACCTCGGACTTTTTGAGTTTGGCACAGATGCTGGTTCGGGCAATCGCGACGCCCGCGATCTGAAGCTCTTCTTTAGCCGTCGCATCGGGCTTTCATCACGTGGCGAACCAGTGCCCATCCTCGCCGGCGCAAAGGTCACCGGAAAGGTAAAGGGCTTTAACGTCGGCTTCATCAATATGCAGACAAGGAGTCTAAAGTTTTCGCAACCACCGGCGGGAACTGCGAAGCGACCTGACGAACCAGGCAGCAACTTTACCGTCGTGCGAATCAAGCGAGACGTGTTTGCGCGCTCGAATATCGGTGCGATTTTTACCAATCGCACTTCAGGTGGCGCAAACCACAATCGGGCGGGCGGAGTCGACGCAAACTTCCGCTTCTTCGAAAACCTGCAACTGCAAACGTTTGTTGCAAAAACATCGACGCCCGGTTTGCACGGGGACGATTGGTCGTGGCGCGGACGAGCTTTCTACGACAATGATTTCATCTCCGCTGAGTTGGCGCATCTGGATGTGGGAAGAAACTTTAATCCGGAAATTGGATTTGTCCCGCGGCTGGACCAGCGAACGTCGACCGCAAACTTTCAGATTAAGCCTCGGCCAAAGCATGGACCGGTTCGCCAGTTTCAATTTAGCAGCCGGATCGATTACACGGCCAACCACCGTAATATCCTGGAATCCCGCCGCTGGCACTATTTCACCGTGCGCACGTTGTTCCAAAGCGGCGATCGCATTGTTGTAGATCAGCATAAGATCTTTGAGCGGCTGCTAAGTCCATTCAGTATCACGCCTGATATCAAGATTCCGGTGGGCGCTTACCCGAGTCATGACATTCGCATTGAGTATCAGGCGAGTCCCGGGCGCCGGATCGCCGGCGATGATTTTGCTCAAGTGACCAGAGAATGGGGATTCTTTGGTGGCGATCGGACGCAGCTAAAACTAAATCCTGAGATTAAGTTCTCTAAAAATCTCTTCGTCAATATCGGTTACACGCTGGATAACGTGCATGTGCCGCAAGGCTCCTTCCGGGCACATACGATCAATAGTCGCGCTAATTATTCATTTTCCAATAATTTGCTAACCAGTGTAACGATTAGCCGCAACAGTCTGAGTAACCTATTCAATGCCAGGTTTCGTTTGAACTATATCTTCCGCAAGAATGACAACTTTTTTCTTGTCTATGACGAAGGACGCGGTGTTGACGGGCGTTCGCGCCGCGCGCTTACTGGGAAGTTTACTTACACGTTCGATTTTTAGGAGACAACGATGAGGGGATTGCTGGCGAAACTGGTCAACGGAGAAATCTCTCGCCGGGATTTCACTGCGCGCATGCTGGGAATGGGATTCGGAATGATGACCGTTGAATCCATTCTCGATAACGCCGTGCTGGGCAACGATAAGAAGCGAGGCCGAGCTTCCGCCGGCGCTGAAACATTCCGGGCGGAGCCATTCAGCGAGAAGACGCCATACGAACAATGGATGCACGGCGAAGGTGTTCCCGTTCATGGCGGCTACTTCCTTGCCGATGTACGCGCCGCGGAAGTTAAGCCCTGGAAACGGCTGGGAGCAAAAGGCGCGCTCATTGATCTTGAGGGCGCCGAAGCGACGGATGGAGCGTATTTAGTTGAAATCGGCGCCGGCGCCAACACGAATCCTCAGCGCTACATGTTTGAAGAATCGATCTACGTGCTCGATGGCGAAGGCGAGACAACGGTTTGGCATGAGAACAGACCCAAGCAAACTTTCAAATGGAAGAAGGGCACGCTGTTTTCACCGCCGCTAAACACCTGGCGAGTGCATAAAAACCTGGGCCGCGCGTCCGCTCGGCTTATTTCTTTTACCGATTTACCGCTGGTGATGGACCTCTATCACAACGCGGATTTTATCTTCAATAACGATTTTGTCTTTCGCGATCG
>JANMQG010000178.1:0-87897 GCA_031370285.1 Chloracidobacterium sp.
CTAAGCAGTAGGCAGTAGGCAGTAGGCAGTAGGCAGTAGGCAGTAGGCGGTAGGCAGTAGGCAGTAGGCAGTAGGCAGTAGGCAGAGGGCAGAGGGCAGCGAATCGGAGTTTCGTTGCCTTCTTTGTTTGTGTACAGTGGATCACTCACTTGCTTTCTGCTTTCTGCTTTCTGCCTTCTGCTTTCTGTTCCGTGCCCACTGCCCACTGCCCACTGCTTACGTGATACGCTTTGTACGTGCAGAAGAAAGATGTCGTCATAATCGGCGCAGGCGCTGCTGGTCTGTTCTGCGCGATTGAAGCGGGAAAGCGCGGGCGCAACGTGGTCGTCTTAGAACATGCCGAGCGTATCGGCAAAAAGATCGCGATATCTGGAGGTGGCCGATGCAATTTCACCAACCTGAACACGAGCGCCGACAATTTCATTTCCGCCAATCCACACTTCTGCAAGTCTGCCCTCGCCCGCTACACGCCCGCGGATTTCGTCTCACTCGTCGAGAAGCACGGCATCACGTATCACGAGAAGAAGCTCGGGCAGCTTTTCTGCGATGGCAGTTCGCGCCAGATAATTGAAATGCTGCTAACGGAAGCGCGCACGGCAGGCGTGGAGATCCGTTGCGGCTCGCTGGTGAGCCACGTTCAGAAAAGAGAGTCTTTCGAAGTCGAAACCAATAACGGCGTCATTAATTCGCAAGCGCTGGTGGTGGCGACAGGTGGACTGTCGATCGCGCCGCTTGGTGCAACCGACTTCGGCTACCGTTTGGCGCGTCAGTTTGGCCTGACAATTGTCGAACCCTGGCCGGCGCTGGTTCCCTTCACGCTGTCGCGTGAAACGCTGCGCGAGCTGGGTCCGTTGAGTGGAATCTCGCTAGAGGCCTCAGTCAGTTGTGCAGGCAAGCAGTTTCGCGAAAACATTCTGATCACGCATCGCGGCCTAAGCGGTCCGGCCGTCCTGCAAGTCTCTTCTTATTGGCGCCCTGGACTCAGCGTCACAATCGATCTGTTGCCGGACCACGACGCCCTAACACTTTTGCGTGAACATGAAAACAAAGAGATAGCGCTGGCGAACTTCCTCAGCCAGTTTCTGCCTCGGCGCTTTGTCCTCGCCTGGTGCGCGCTAAATTGTCCGTCAGAACCACTGAAACGCTACACACCCCGCCAGCTTTCCCACATCGCCCAAAGACTCAGTTGCTGGGAGATTGCGCCAACGGGAACTGAAGGCTACAAGAAGGCGGAAGTGACTGCGGGAGGAATTTCAACGACGGAACTCTCTTCGCAAACAATGGCAGTCAAGATAGTCCCCGGCCTGTATTTCATTGGCGAAGTTGTTGACGTCACTGGCCAACTGGGTGGCTTCAACTTCCAGTGGGCCTGGGCATCGGGCTACGCCGCGGGGCAAAGCGCGTAGGACGAGAAGGCAGTAGGCACTAAGCAGAAGGCAGAAAGCAGAGAACGCAAACCAGAGGCGCCTTCTGCTTTCTGCTTTCTGCCTTCTGCCTTCTGCCTACTCTTTTAGATCCCATGAAGTCTTAGCCGAAATTCGTCGTTGATGGCGTTCAGCTCCGTCCTTCTATTTGAAAAAAGACGACTCGCCCGCAACAACATTGGCAGTCCGCCTTGCGGCAGCGTCAGTCCATAAGCGGGACTCCGAAATATTGCCGCCAACTGCGGATTCAAACGCTGCGGCACTCCGTAGCGAATTGCTTTTTGCGCCACGGGAGAAAAGCCGGTGGTACGCCTGGGGTTTACGAGTTCTATTGAGTGGTCAAAAATATTGAGCCGCGTCGACGGATCGCGCAACGCGAGATCGCGATGGACGAGTAGATTACAAATGCCTTCGCAAACCGAGGCGCGCTGGTAGTTTCCTCGTGCCGCTACTGGACTGTCCTCAACCTCGCCCGCCGGGAAACTCTTTGGACGCGTGTCCCACAAATCCGAGTAGCGGGCGAGAAAGCGCAGTGTCGCTTCATAGAGCGTGAGCAGATTGCCGGTAATACTCACGCGCTCAACTACGGGTGATTGCGGCGAATCACCTGCAAACCTCGTCGCGGTGACTGCCGCGCGTGGCAGAAGTTCGTTTACGCGCTCATCACGCCCAAAAAGAAGAAGACCGGTAACTGTCGGAACAACTTCGCCGCCATACTCGGTCGCCAGCAGCAGATCGCGTTCGAGCACGCCGCTTGTCGGGTAACCACTCGCGACTGCATTGTCGAAAGCGTCGCCTTCAAACTCGCGGAGAAAACTCCAGAGGTGCGCCTCGTCTATGTCCGCGGTTGCAGCGCCAATAACCGGCATGTTTTCAAATCCAATCGGCCTGGCTTCGTCCATCAGCTCCGATAGCTCCTCGCGCGTAGCTTCTCGCTTTTCGGCGCCACTCCTTATGTAAAATCGTCCGTCCCTGGTGCGATAGGGCCTCCGTTTCCCTTCGATATCAAGGGCGACCACGCGGCGGCCGTTGTCAAAAGCTATCCGATCGATGAAAGGAACCAGAGACGGTTCGACGTCTTCACGGCAGATTCGTACCAACTCTTCCTGAACGCTCTCTGGATCGTCGACGCCTTCGATACGCATCTGATCGTTGACTCCGAAGACCATTACGCCGCCACCGGTGTTGGCGAGCGCGACTATTTCCTGCGCAATTTTTTCCGAGTTAGAGAGCTTGACCTTCAGCTCAAGAAAGGTGTCTTCGCCACCACGAATCAACCGGAGGAGTTCGGTTCGCGAGGTTTGCGGCGCGGGCGTGGAGAGGTAGTACTCCTGGAAGGAACGCTCGGTGGCGGGTTCGTGTCGCTGGTTACTGCGAAATCTTCTGCGAGCCATTTGTGTATTGACGGGGCCGCTTCCTGCTAAGATCCCAAGTCTGAGATCTTAGCTCCTGCCCGCCCGGACATCGCACGCTTGCGACATCGCTGGAATAAGTTTAGTCAAAAACCAGCCGTTCAAAGTTCAAGCCCTGGCTTCAATCGCTTCCCGGATCGTTGACGGCCTCGAGTATTTCGAGTTCCCGCCGCTGCAGCGAATCACCCTGAGCATTCATCATCAGCAGATAGAGACCGATCGAAAGTGCAGCCAGGACGGCGAGTGTAACATACTCAACCAGCAAACTCTGCGCGACATAACCTGCCGCCGTCGCCGCTAACGGCGGTAGAGTCAGGGCGAAGACCATCGGTATCATCAGCAGCCCGACAACGCCGGAAGCATTGAGCCGCTTGCCAAATTTCATGCGTTTCGGAAAGCGAAGCGAAAGAGCGTTCCCCATCGCGGACATCAGCGGCGCGAAGATAAGAAAGCTCAGGGCGACAAACAGAAAAGCGTTAAGGGTGAGGTCGCGAAACACCAGCTCATTAACCAGCAGCAGGCCGCCAGAAAAGATAAGCGCCAGGGTTGACATGGCAATGTTCTTTCCCAGCAGGAGAATCCTGCGATCAGCTGGCGAGAGTATCAGCATGCGCATTCCGCCGCGTTCAAGAGCGAACTGATTACAGAAGAGCCCGGCAAGAATCAGGAAGACGTATAGAATGCCGCCAGTCGCCATCAACCCTTCGCCATATTTGAAAAATTCTGTCGCGAAGGTACCGCTTGCCGAGCCTACTCGATCAAAGCTCCGTCTGTTCATCATCCTCAACACGATCAGGATCAGCGGTGCGAGGATCAACATTCGGACCTGCGCATTGCGCATCAGGTAGCGCAACTCTTTCTCAACCACGGCGGAGAGCGCCGGCGGCATTAGTGGAATTTCCCAGCCGGTGTAGGTTTGAGTTGCGGGTTTGATCGATCTCGTACGCGTGCGGCCCGCTCGTCCACCACCAAGGATGGCACGGCGCGATAGCCAATATGTAAAAGCGATTAGGATAACCGTGTACGCAGTGACACCAATCAAGGCGAGTGTGTAGCCAGCCACGTGGCCTTCACGCAAACCGTGGGTTAGCGCATAAGCTATCGCGCCCGGCGGCGTCCAGCGCAGTACGGAAATCGATTCTGCGTGACGAAAAAGCACCGGAGCGATTTGACCAAATAGGGCGCCGCCCAAGCCTGCTATCACGCCAATCAAGGCGAGCAAAGTTTCTCCGCGAGTTCGCTTCTTGCGAATCAACGAACCTACGGAGATCGAAATCCATTTTGACAACGCAATTCCAAACACAGCAGCAACCACCGCAATCACGATCCCGCCAACGAGGTTCCGTCGAGCGAGACCAGCGCCGATTCCAAGCGCCAGAATCGCCGGCATGGCAAACACGGATTGCAGACTGGCGACCTCGCTAATGAAGTCTACGGCGAAGAGCTTGCTGAAACTGATTGGGTAAAGGAGAAGATTTCCTGGATCAAACTGACGGCTGCTGCCAATGCTTAGCGGCAGCGTAGACCAAAGCAGGTAGCACAACGCCAGGATTGAAAAGAAGATAAACTCCGCCGACGGGATGGCCGGAACGCCAGACGCCCGCTGCGCCTGAATGGCTTCCAATCCAATGTCAGGCGAAGTCAGCACATACGCCGCAACGCCCAGACCCGAGGCAACCAGAAGAGCGAGCGCCAGTGCAGCAAGCATCCCGAGCACCGTCGCGATGCGATTCACAACCGCCTTGGATGAACGGAGCGAATTCCGGAAGAGCGACCACTTGAGCCAGATGAGTGTTTGGAGTTGCGACATGGGGAACAGAAGGCAGTAAGCAGTAAGCAGTAAGCAGTAAGCAGAGTACAAGCACTCTCTACGATCCATTCTACGATTCGCCCCGCTCAGCCTTTCATTCTATACTCAAATGTCATTATCGGCTTTCTGCTTACTGCTTACTGCTTACTGATTCTTTCCATGCCTCTCAATAACGCAACTACAAACGCCTACGTCAGTCTCGGCTCAAATCTTGGCGACCGCGCGGGAAACCTGCTGCTGGGAATCCGCGGAATGCTCGACGCCGGGCTCGAGGTGGTTCGGCTTTCGCAAATCTATGAAACTGAGCCGGTGGAAACTTTCGCGCAGCCACTCTTTCTGAATATAGTCGCTGAGTTAAGCATCATCGCACTTCCTGACCCTGAGGAAGTGATGGCGCGGCTGCTGAGAGTGGAACACTCGTTGGGACGAACGCGCGACTCAGTGAAGGGCCCGCGGATAATTGATCTCGATCTGCTTCTTTACGGCGACCATATCGTCGACACCAAGCTTCTCACCTTGCCCCATCCGCGATTTCACAGCCGGCGATTTGTACTCGTCCCGCTGGCCGAGCTTGCCCCCCAGCTTGTTCATCCGACACTCAATAAGACAGTGGCTGAACTACTAGAGGCGCTCGCCGATGATTCCGAAGTCAAACAGTGGAATCCCCGGCGTTAGGAGCGCCGTTCTTTTTCCCCTTTTTTCCTTTTGCCGTTATAATGACCCCCACTTGCGAAGAGGCCTTACATATTTCCGATCCATTAGTTCAAAACGCAGACTGAGGTCTGCGTTATGGCCGATAATTGGCACGCCTGCTCCCCGGGGGCAATCGATCCAGGGGGCTGGAATTGGCCGCCGCCGAGCGTGGCCAAAGAGGTGAAATATGCCTTATCTCAAACCTGAACGTCCCGAAAAAGTAAACGCACCATCGCTGAAGACAAGCAAACAGCGCGGCGAGCGATTGGTCTGTCTAACCGCATACGACTTTCCCACCGCACGCATTGTTGACGAAGCGGGCATCGACATCATCCTCGTGGGCGACAGCCTGGGGAATGTGGTGTTGGGCTACGGCAACACGGTGCCAGTGACGCTCGACGAGATTCTGATTCACTTGAAAGCCGTGCGCCGGGCCGTGCAGCGGGCCCTGCTCGTCGCCGATATGCCTTATGGTTCGTTTCACACGGGCGCGGACGACGCGGTGAGGAACGCACTGCGGCTGGTAAAGGAAGGCGGCGCTGAAGCCGTAAAGCTCGAAGGCGGACATAAACGCGTGCAACTCGTAAAGCGTCTCGTTGACGAAGAAATTGCGGTGATGGGCCATATTGGTTTGACGCCGCAGTCGATTAACAAGCTCGGCGCTTATCGTGTTCAAGGGAAAACTGCCGTAACCGCGCGCCAGTTGCTGGATGACGCGCACGCGCTGGAAGACGCCGGCGCCTTCGCGATCGTGCTTGAAGTTGTACCGCGCGAAATCGCCGGCCTGATTACTGAGAGCATCAGCATTCCGACGATTGGAATTGGCGCCGGCGCCGGCTGCGACATTCAGGTGCTGGTGTTACACGACATGCTGGGGTTGTCGTTTGGAAAACTGGCGCGCTTCGTGCGGCCCTACGCGAATCTCCATCAAGTAATTACCGAAGCTGTGACGCAATATGCTGATGACGTTCGCGGTGGGACGTACCCTTCGGAAGCTGAATCTTACGCCCTGCCCGCGGAGGCGGCGGAAGAACTGCACCTGGCGACCGGAGAAAGTTCGGAGAGTTAGCTCCCAAACCCGCAAATTGGAGAAAGTCATCATGTCTGACGTTTGTCCATTGTTTGTTTTGACATCCGGCGTGCGATGCGAACCTAATCTCAATGTGATTGAGTCAAACTTTGCCGGCTTATTTAAGACCGACATCTGTGTCCTCCAGTGCGACGATCGGAAAACTTTTGTCTTACGCTGGCAGCACCGGTTTCTTTGGTTTCGTTCTGAAATTCAGCAGCGACATCTTCGTCATCTCGAATAACCAGGCTACCTGAACAAACTCGCTGGGCGGCGCTGAACAGTGCTGGCGCCGCTTGAATGGTCTATGGAAATCATTAATCGTCGTCAGCGCATGAGTTCGGTCGCGCGAAAAATTCGCCGCGAGCAGGACAGGACGATTGGGCTGGTGCCGACGATGGGCGCGCTCCACGAAGGCCACCTTAGTCTCGTACGCGAGGCACGCCGCATGTGTGACTTCGTTGTTGTCTCAGTCTTTGTAAACCCAACGCAGTTTGGGCCCAGCGAAGACTACGAACACTACCCGCGCGATCTAACCAAAGACACGGCGCTCCTGACCGACTACAACGTCGACTACATTTTTGCGCCTGCCGCGGAAGAAATTTATCCGAAGGATTTTTCCACCTACGTAAATGTCGGCGGACTTTCGAAGTTGCTCGAGGGCGAAACGCGGCCGGGCCACTTTCGTGGTGTCGCAACCGTGGTTGCAATTCTTCTCAACACCGTTCGCCCCGACTTCGCATTTTTTGGCCAGAAGGATGCGCAGCAAGCGGTGATCATCAAGCGGATGGTTCGTGATCTGGCTTTCGACACCGAGATTGTCGTCTCGCCCACAGTACGCGAGGATTCCGGGCTCGCAATTTCGTCGCGCAATCTGTACCTCGACCCCGAAGAACAACAGTCGGCGGCAGTAATACATCGCGCTCTGAAGCTGGCAAAACAGACTTATAAGAAGGGCGAACGGCACGCCGCCAAGTTAGCGGAGATGGTGCGCACCACGATTGAGACGGAGCCCCGCGTGCGCCTGGATTACGTGAGCGTGGTGGACGCCGAGACGCTGGAGAAGCTGGACAAACTTGACGAGCGTCCCATGCTGATTGCGGTCGCAGCTTACGTTGGCAAGACGCGCCTGATCGATAACACAATGCTGAATAAAGCGAAGAAGGATGCGGCTACAACAAAGGGTTAACGTTTGCGCACCTGCGGTTTCCTCCCTGCTTTGCTAAACTCCTGCCATTAAGTTTATGTCGGATCTAAACAAGCAAAAGAGCCACATTCAGTTTACGCTGAACGGCGAGGCAGCGGAGGTGGCGTTTGCGCCGCACAAGACGCTGCTCGAAGTCTTGCGTGAAGATCTGGGTCTGATGGGAACTAAGCACGGTTGCGAGCTGGGCGAGTGTGGCACGTGCACTGTGCTCGTCAACGGACGCTCGATTCTTTCGTGTTTGATGCTGGGTCTGGATGCTGAAGGACAGGAAGTCAAAACGATCGAGGGAATGGCCGACGGCGCAGAGCTTCATCCCTTGCAGAACACGTTCGCCGATCTTGGCGCGGCACAATGTGGCTACTGTTCACCCGGGTTTCTCCTGGTTGCTGAAGAGTTGCTGAAGAAGAACCCGAATCCTTCACGGGGAGTAATTAAGGAAGCCCTGTCAGGCAATCTATGCCGCTGCACCGGTTACATAAAGATTTACGAAGCAGTGGAGTTGGCCGCTGCGCGCATGCGTGGCGAAGAGATGGAGCTGCCAAAGGAGTCGGTGTACGGTTTGTGAAATTGGCAAGCTTGAGTCTGTCTCTCAAGATCGGAAGTCTCTGAGGTTGGGAAGGTGGGCTTGCCCCCGCCTATGATCCCAAGTTGCACAACTCCAAAGTCAGCGGGGGTAAACCACCCTTCCTGACCGGAGAGACTAAGCAGCTTGAGATAATGACTGGAAATTGAATGGTTAACAACGATTCAAAGAACGGGAAGCCGCTGAAAGTCGTAGGCAAACCTTTTCGCAAGGTCGACGCGCGCGCGAAGTGCACCGGCCAGACGAAGTTTGCCGATGACATCGTGCTGCCGCGAATGCTCTTCTGCAAGCTGTTGCGCAGCCACTTGCCGCACGCGCTAATCAAGCACATCGATATCTCGAAAGCCGCAGCTTTGCCCGGCGTGCTCGCGGTTATCACCGGCAAAGAACTGCCTATTTCATACGGCATTCTCCCTGTCAGCCAGGATGAACTCGCACTGTGCATCGATAAAGTTCGCTTCATCGGCGACCCGGTGGCGGCCGTAGCCGCGATTGACGAAGACGTGGCCTTCGATGCGATGAATCTCATCGAAGTTGAATATGAACCGCTGAACACCATCTCCTCGATTGAAGAAGCCATTCTGATCGACGAACCTCGCATTCATGAATACGGGGACGAGGGGAACATTCACAAGAAAGTCTCGCTGGAATTCGGCAACGTCGAAGAAGGCTTCGCCGAAGCAGATCTAATTCGCGAGGACACTTTTTTCTACGAAGGCAACACCCACCTGCCGCTGGAGCAACATGCCGCCGTCGGCAATTACGATCCGGACAACAAGCTAACGCTTTGGAGTTCCACACAGACGCCCCACTACGTTCATCGCGCGCTCGCAAAGGTTTTAGAGTTGCCGGCCAGCCACATTCGCGTTATCGCCACGCCAAACGGAGGCGCTTTTGGCGGCAAGAGCGATCCTTTCAATCACGAAGTTGTGGTCTGCAAACTTTCGATGATGACCGGGCGGCCGGTGAAGGTGACCCTCACGCGCGAAGAAGTTTTCTACTGTCACCGTGGTCGGCATCCGGTGTTGATGCACATCAAGACGGGAGTGAAAAAAGATGGCGCCATCACCGGGATGCATTTCCAGACGTTCCTCGATGGCGGCGCGTATGGCAGCTACGGCGTTGCCAGCACCTTCTACACGGGCGCTTTGCAGACGGTTACGTATGACGTGCCGCGCTACAAGTTCCAGGGCTTACGCGCGTTTACCAACAAACCGCCGTGCGGACCCAAGCGCGGACACGGAACGCCGCAGCCGCGTTTTGGTTTGGAAGTTCAGCTCGACAAGATTGCTGAGCAGCTGAAACTAGATCCGGCTGCAATGCGCCGAAAGAATTTGGTCAAACCCGATACGGTAACAGCCAACTATCTGCGCATCGGTAGCATGGGACTGGGTCAATGCATCGACAAGATTGTCGCAGGCTCGGACTGGAAGAATAGATTCTCGGGTTGGGATCCGCAGCAACGCAAACTGCCCTACGGCAAAGGCATTGGCATCGCGTGCAGTTCATACATCTGCGGCGCGGGTCTGCCGATCTACTGGAACAACATGCCGCAGTCCGGCGTGCAGCTTCGTTTGGATCGACAGGGCGGCGTCTGCGTGATGTGCGGCTCGGTTGATATTGGCCAGGGCTCTGATTCGATTCTCGCCTACATCGTCGCTGAAGTGCTCGGCATAGATCCTTTCGACATACGCGTCGTAACCGCAGATACGGATTTGACGCCGGTTGATCTGGGTAGCTACTCGAGCCGCGTGACTTTGATGACCGGCAACGCCGCGATTCAAGCTGCTGAGCGTGCGCGCGAGTTGCTGGTGCTGGCCGTCGCTGAGAAGTTGTCTTTGCCGATTGAGAATATTTCGTTAGCCGAACGTCGCGTGTTCGATGTTGAGAACCCCGAGGTTGGCGTCTCGTTTGCGGAAGCAGTCGTGCTGGCGGAATCGAAGTTTGGCACGATTGGCACTGTGGGCTCCTATTCACCGCCTCGTTCGCCGGGAAGATATAAAGGCGCAGGCGTCGGGCCTTCGCCCGCGTACAGCTATTCCGCCGCGATTGCTGAAGTAGATGTTGATCCGGATACGGGCATTGTTGTAGTCGAGCGTGTTTGGATTGCGCACGACATCGGCAAGTCGATCAATCCGATGCTGGTGATGGGACAAGTTGAAGGCAGCGTCTACATGGGCCTGGGCGAGGCGCTGATGGAAGAAATGACCTATCGCGCCAACCGGAACGTCGTCCACAAGTTTCCCTCCATGCTGGAATACAAGAGTCCGACGACAATGGAGATGTGCGACGTCAAGACTTACCTGATCGAGGATCCGGATCCGAATGGACCTTACGGTGCGAAGGAAGTTGGACAAGGACCACTGCTGCCCGTGCCGCCTGCGATCGCGAATGCGGTATACGATGCAGTCGGCGTGCGCATTGATGAGGTGCCGATCACGCCGGAGAAAGTTTTGAAGGCGCTGCGCGATAAAGCTCGCGGGAGGGATGGCCGCTACGGACCCGCTTCAGTTCCATCCGTTGAGTGGCCCGAACCTTTGCGCGTGTTGACGCCAGCCGAAGGCGGCGATGGAAAAGAGATGCCAAGGGTGGCAGTGCATTCTTAAGGCGAACTAATGGCTAAACATGAGAAACTTCTGACGGATCTTTTGCGCGGTAGATCAGATGCAAATATCGAGTTTGAGGAGTTGTGCCAACTGCTTCGCAGTTTAGGCTTCGAAGAGCGTATAAGCGGAAGCCATCACATCTTTCGTAGGTCAGGGATTGAAGAGAGGATTAACCTGCAACGAGACAAAAGGAAGGCCAAGGTCTATCAGGTTCGTCAGGTACGAGCGGTCATTGTGAAGTACGGACTAACAGGAGAGAGTGGCGATGCATAAGTACGAAGTGATCATTTACTGGAGCAATGAAGACGAAGTCTTCGTCGCCGAAGTTCCGGAACTCCCAGGCTGCATGGCCCATGGCGGTACCAAGGCCGAAGCGCTAGCGAACGCAGACGAAGCTATCCAATTATGGATCGATACTGCCCAGGAATTCGGCGATCCTGTTCCCGCACCAAAGGGTCAGCGTCTAATGTTAGCGTAGAGGGTCAGAAACCGCGTGGATGAAATCAAAGTCCTCGATGTCGTAGCTTTACTCGAAGGGCTGCCTACGGAAGGCCTGCGGCGTGGAGCGGTCGGAACCGTTGTTGAGAAGTGGAAAGACGGCGTGTGGGAAATAGAATTCGCCGACGATTCGGGCGAGGCATACGCATTCGCGGCATTGCGCGGGGACCAATTTATGAAGCTTCATTTTCGCAAAGATGAGGCTGCGTGACTTGTCGCATGAGTCGAGAGAACCGAGAGCCGTGGGCATGAGAGACTTGCACCTATCATGATGCGACTGCCCAAATTTGATTACCGCGTACCGCGAGAGATCGCGGAGGCGGTGAAGATCATGGCCGGCTCGGGGCCGGAAGGGCAGTTCGTTGCCGGCGGCACAGACCTGTATCCAAATATGAAGCGCCGCCAGCAAACGCCGCGCACTGTCATTTCCGTGATGCGCGTTCCGGAGTTGAATCAGATCACGGGCGACGGCAAGTCGGGCATTCGCATTGGCGCATCGGTGACGCTCACGGACATAGTCGAGCACCCGATTATCAATCGCGACTACCCCGTCATTGCTTACGCCGCCCGCACGATCTCCACTCCAATCCTGCGCAACATGGGCACGATCGGCGGCAATCTGCTGCTCGACACGCGCTGCAATTACTACGATCAGAACTACGAATGGCGCAAAGGCATCAACTTCTGTTTGAAGAAAGACGGCGACGTTTGCTGGGTAGCGCCCGGCAGTTCGAAATGTTGGGCGGTGCAGTCGTCGGATCTGGTGCCGGTGATGGTTGCGATTGGCGCCAAGTTTCGTCTCGCCTCGACGCTGGGTGAACGAATGATCGACGCCGCGGGCTTCTACAACGACGACGGCATCGACTATCTGAAGAAACGGCCGGACGAGTTGCTGGTCGACATTCATTTGCCGCCGCTCAACGGCTGGCGCGCTTCGTATCAAAAGCTGCGTCGCCGAGGCGCCTTTGATTTCCCCGTGCTGGGAGTTGCCGCTTGGGTTCAGGTTGACGAAGGCGAAAGACAGGCGGGCGAGACGCCCGCGGTCCCAGTAAAAAACGCCCGCATTGTTCTTGGCGGTATTGCGCCGTCACCGGTGGAAGTGAAAGAAGCCGGCGATGCGCTAATCGGCCAACCACTCGATGACGATCACATTCAGGCCGCCGCTGAAGCTGCTTACGTCAAAGCTCGCCCACTCGACAACACTGACTTCGTGATGAACTGGCGCAAACAGATGACGCGGCAGTACACGCTTCGCGCCCTGCAAGAACTAGTCTAGAGTCTGGAGTCGCGGGTCTAGAGTCGTGAGACTGCTGAGTTGTGGACTCCAGACTCCAGACTCCGGACTCCAAACTTGTATGACTTCGATAGCCGCTATAATCCTCGCTGCCGGGCGTTCCGAGCGCATGGGCGCATTCAAGCCTTTGCTTCCCTTCGGCCCAAAGACGGTAATTGAAACCTGCATCGAGAATATGCGCAGCGGCGGTGTTCAGACTGTGGTTGTCGTTCTTGGCCAGGGGCCGCGAGCCGAAGAACTCAAAACTCACCTACAGAATTCCAGCGTCACTTTTGCGATCAATCCCGATCCGGAGAGCGAGATGAGCGCCTCCATCGCCTGTGGCGTTCGCGCAGTTCCCGAAGGAACCAGAGCCGTCATCATTAATCCGGTCGACCACGCCGCGGTGCCGGGCGAAGTAGTCGCGATGCTGCTTAGCGAATGGCAGCAAGGTGCGAGGCTGGTTAAGCCCATCTGGAACAAACGCGGAGGACATCCGGTGTTGATAGACCTGGAGTTTCGCGCTGAGCTACTGAGCCTTGACCCTGACCGTGGTCTGAAAAGCTTCTTTAGACAACACCCGGAACAAGTCAAACGCGTGGATGTGAATTCGAATTATATTGCGCGCGACATGGACACGTGGGATGATTACTGCGCTTTGCACAGGGAGGTCTTTGGCGTTGCAGCGCCGGAATTGCCTGGTAAGCATGCGTAGGACACAAACGTCGTAATGCAAAGTTGGCGTTACAGCGGAGGAAAGAGGCAGGCAAGGATGCCTGCGCTCCCAGGGTCAGGATGACCAACTAAAACGCTGCCCCACTCATCTAACGCACTGCCCCCACCCTCTGGGTAAGGGCAAAGGAGACCAAATGCATCTGACAAATCAAAAACCCCTGTTGGCTCTGTTCTTACTCGTCATGGCGGGTTCTTCGCTCGCGTTCGCACAGAACCGCGGGGCTGCCCCGGTCGACTTTTCGCTTCGCACCATCGACGGCCAAACAATCACCTCCGATAGTTTGCGCGGAGAAGTTGTCGTGATGGCGTTTGGCGCTTCCTGGCTGCCGCTGTCGAAGATGCAATTGCAGGGTGTGAGAAAACTTGCGGACGAATACAGCGACCGCGGCGTGGTGGTCTATTGGGTAAGCACGGAATCCGAAGATCCAAAGTCGAAGAACTTTGCGAGCGACGAGCAACTGCGAGCGTTTGCCCAAAAGTATGGTCTCAAGGTTACTGTACTGCGCGACCCTGATGGCGCAACCTCGAAAAAATTTGGCGTCGATCAGTTACCTTCGTTTGTAATCATTGACAAACAAGGCCACGCGAGCGAGCCGATTGGTGGCCTCGATCCGAACGGCAACCTGGCGAACCAACTCGCCGAGCGTCTCGACAAGGTTCTCGACTGAGTTCCTGCTTGACAATGAATGTTTCAGGCCGCCTTTCTACAGGCGGCCTTTTATTTTCTGTGAAGGCCATAAACCAACCGCAAAGTCGCCAGCCACGTCACACATATTGTCGAGCCCAATAGAGATTTTCCATTTTTCATTTTGTCATTTTGCTCCTGCGCTGACGCTGTTAATATCAAATGACAAATGGAAAATTGTTTCTCCTCTTCTTCGTGCGTTAGCGGCGTGGGTTCTTGGCGGCTAGTGCAGGCTGCCCCGACACAAACAAGGAGTTTGCCCTTGCCCCACACGACGTAATCTAATAACTTGCTATCGTCGTTTGTCTGAACCACTCCGATGACGTTTAAGTTAATTAATCCTGAGTCGCTGGGCGCACCGCGAGGCTATTCCAACGGCGTTCTAACGGACGCTGTTGGCCGATTGCTCTTCGTCGGCGGGCAGGTCGGTTGGGATGAAACGCAGACGATCGTCAGCGAAGACTTCGTGGCGCAATTCGATCGCGCCCTCGCGAATGTTGTTGCGGTCGTCAATGCAGCCGGGGGCAGTCCGCAGCAAATCGCGCGGCTCATCCTCTATGTGACTAATAAAAGAGAATACGTTGATCGACGCGAGGAAGTCGGCAAGGCGTATCGCGCGCACATGGGAAAACATTTTCCCGCGATGGTACTCGTCGAAGTGAAGAGTTTGCTGGATGACAACGCGAAGGTAGAAATTGAAGCGGTCGCCGTTTTGAACCCATAAGCCCAGGGTCTCTGCACTAATGTTTACTCCGAAAAGTTTCCTTTACGAAACAAGCGCGGCTGGCGTGGCGACGATCACGCTCAACTGTCCCGATCGCCTCAACGCGTTAACCTTTGAAGTTTATCGCGAACTGACGGACACCTTCGCAGCGTTAAGAACTGAAACTGACGTGCGCACGGTTGTGATCACAGGCGCGGGCCGAGCGTTCTGCTCCGGCGGCGACGTGCACGATATCATCGGGGAGCTTTTCAAACGCGATATGGAAGGCTTGCTCGAGTTTACGCGAATGACCTGTGAGCTGGTCGCGAACATTCGGGCGCTCCGCAAGCCGGTTATCGCGAGCCTTAACGGAACAACTGCCGGTGCCGGCGCCTGCATCGCGCTCGCCTCGGACATTCGCATCGCAAGCGAGGAGGCGAAGATTGCCTTTCTGTTTGTGAAGGTTGGACTCTCAGGCGCCGACATGGGTGCAGCGTATTTACTGCCACGGGTGGTTGGCCTTTCAAAAGCTACGGAACTGCTCTACACCGGTGACTTCATCTCCGCAGCAGAGGCCGAACGAATAGGACTGTACAATCGCGTGGTCCCAGGCGATCAACTGGCGGCGACGACACATGAACTTGCCGAACGTCTGGCTCGAGGTCCGGCGTTCGCGCTCGCCAAAACTAAAGAGTTGCTCGACCGCGAAGCGCACATGACTCTTGAAACTGCGTTGGAATGTGAGGCGCAGGCGCAGGCTATCTGCATGCAACATCCAGATTATCGCGAAGCGTATGAAGCGTTCGTTAATAAGCGAGAAGTTAACTTCGAGGGCACCGCAACAGTGATGAGTCATGAGTGATGAGTAAAAGAGCGAGCGCTCTCCTCTGACACTCAGTACTCATCACTCATTACTCATCACTAGGATTATGGACAAATTCACCGATCAACTTCCCTTCTTTACGCCCGAACATCGCAGGCTGGCTGCGGACATGGAGTCGTTTGCCCAACTCGAGATTGAGACGCGAGCGATTGAAGAACGTGACCTGGATGCTCAATTGCGCGAATTCGTGCGTGTGCTGGCGAAGGCAGGCGCATTGCACTACTCCGTTGCCAGCCCGGGTACGAAACTCGACGTACGCGCGCTTTGTTTGATTCGCGAAGCGCTCGCTTACTCTTCGGCGCTGGCTGATCTCGCTTTCGTCATGCAGGGGTTGGGGACCTTTGCCATCAGTCAGGCAGCTCCAGAACACCTGCGCGATTTTTGGATTTCGCGCGCGGTCGAAGGGAAAGCAGTGGCCGCCTTTGCGTTAACTGAACCTGACGCGGGCTCCGACGTTGCCGCAATCAAGACCACTGCCACGCGTGACGGCGATGCTTACGTGATCAATGGCCGCAAACGTTTTATCTCCAACGCCGGCGTTGCCGATTTCTACACTGTGTTTGCGCGAACTGGAACGGATTCTAACGGCCGCGCGTCTTTGTCCGCGTTTGTGGTCGGCGCAAAGATGCCCGGCTTTAGCGTGGTTGAGCGAACCGCGATGATCGCCGCGCATCCGATTGGTGAAATTGAATTCAACAACTGCCGCGTGCCGGCGGAAGACATGGTTGGCGGTGAAGGCAACGGCTTCGTCCTGGCCATGCGCACCTTGGACACGTTCCGGGCAAGCGTTGGCGCCGCAGCGTGCGGCATGGCGCGCCGCGCACTCGATGAAGCGGTGGGCTATGCAAAGACCCGAAAACAATTTGGCCGTCCACTTGCCGAGCATCAACTCATCCAGGAGAAACTCGCAGACATGGTGACCGAACTCGACGCAGCCAGACTTCTGGTCTATCGCGCCGCGCATTTGAAAGACACCGGAGCCGCGCGTGTTACTCGCGAGGCAAGCGAGGCAAAACTCTACGCCACCGAAGCAGCCTGCCGCATCATCGACCAGGCGGTGCAGATTCATGGCGGCTCAGGACTCGTGCGCGGCAGCGTGGTAGAACGACTCTATCGCGATGTTCGCGCCTTGCGAATCTACGAAGGGACTTCTGAAATTCAGAAACTAATCATCGCCAGCCAGTTGTTGAACGAATAAATCACCAAGACGCCAAGAGGAATCAGGTTTGACCTAGCTCAGTCGAAGTCTTAGCGAACTTTGCGTTTTGGCGGTTAAGCTGTTTTTAGCATGAAAATCAACATCATCGGCGGCGGGCCGGCGGGAATGTACTTCGCAATCCTAATGAAGAAGGCCGACCCGGCGCATGAAATAACCGTCTACGAGCGCAACGGGCCGGACGATACGTTTGGCTGGGGCGTGGTGTTTTCGGGCAAGACTTTGAATAACTTGCGCGCTGCTGACGAAGAATCACACGCGGAAATAACGCGTGCGTTTGCGGCCTGGGACAATGTCGATATCGTCCACGGCCAGGAGAAGATTTCCATTCACGGCAACAGCTTCTCCGGCATCGCTCGTCTACAGCTTCTCAAAATTCTGCAACGACGCTGCGAACAGCTCGGCATCCAGCTGTTGTTCCGGACCGATGTTCCCGACCTTGATATTCTGCGAACAAGCTGCGACTTGCTGGTAGCAGCCGATGGCGTCAACAGCACCGCGAGAAAACAGTACGCGACGCGCTTCCGGCCCGCGTTGGATTTGCGTCCGAATCGTTACATTTGGTATGGCACGAATCGATTGTTTCATGGACTGACGTTGACCTTTCGGGTAAACGAAGCTGGCGTATTTGCTGCCCACTCTTATAAGTTCAACCAAACCACCAGCACATTTATCATCGAATGCGATCAAGAAACGTGGAACGCTGCTGGCTTTGCCACAATGAGCGACGATGAAACGCGGCACTATCTTGAGAAAGTGTTTGCCGGAGATTTGGACGGTCGGCCGTTGCTCTCAAACAAATCCCAATGGATCAACTTCCTGTTAGTGAAAAACGCTAACTGGTTTTTTGAGAACGTCGTAATGATCGGCGACGCGCTCCACACCGCACACTTCTCCATCGGCTCGGGCACCAAGCTCGCGCTGGAAGATGCCATCGCGCTCTTTGATAGTTTTCGCAAAACAGGAACTGTCGCCGACGCGCTTAGGGAATTCGAGTTAACCCGGAAGCCGGTAATCGAAGAGTATCAGGCGGCCGCGTACGAAAGCATGCGTTGGTTTGAGAATGCGCGCGAGTATATGCAACTAAGCCCAATCGAACTGGCGTTCGTCCTGATGACGCGTAGCGGCAAGGTGGATTATGAAGACCTGAAACGCCGTGACCCGGAGTTTATTGCAGACTATGAAAATCGGAAGGCACTAGGCAGAAAGCAGTAGGCAGAAACTGCCTGATCATTCTGCCTTCTGCTTACTGCCTACTGTCCGCGTTCCACTCTGGGGCGAGTAATCGCCTGCGTCCTTCATCAACCGTCGCAATTCCCGGTTCATCCAACTCAAAGCGATCCCAGAGCTTGCAGGTAACAGGTCGATGAGCCTGATCGAGCGCTTCGCAATAGTTGGTGTAGGTGCAGCGTCTCACTTCATCACCACGCCCCAGCTTCACTTTAATAAACCAGTCAGGATCAGCAAGTGCCTGGCGAGCGAGACCGGCTATGTCGGCCTGCCCCTGTTGCAGAATCGCCTCGGCTTGTTCAAAAGTAGTGATACCTCCGGTGGCAACAATCGGCGTCTTGAATCCCGCTTCGTTCACCGCCCGTCTAATCGCCGCAACCAAAGGTACGCTGCGACCAAATGGGCCGGCCGCATCGGAAAGGACTGTCGGCATACACTCGTAGCCGCTCTGGCCGGTGTAGGGGTAGACTGCCTGCCCAACCTTCGGCTGCTGCGCGTCTTCAAATTTTCCACCCTTGGAGAGCGACAGAAAATCAAAACCAGCGCGAGCAAACTCCACTCCGAAATAGATCGCGTCAGCAACGCGATTGCCGCCGGCGATTACTTCGTCAGCTAAGAAGCGCGCGCCCACGACATAATCGCTTCCCACCGTTTGTCGCACAGACTGGAAAACCTCCAGCGGCAAGCGCAAGCGGTTTTCGCGCGAGCCCCCATAACCGTCATCGCGGTCATTGAGGGCGCCGAGGAAGCCCGCCATTGTATAGGCATGGGCGTAATGCAGTTCGACGCCGTCAAAGCCGGCTTCGCGCGCGCGCCCCGCAGCTTCAGCAAAAATATTCGGCAAGACCTGCGGCAATTCGCGCACGTGTGGCAGGTGCATGTCGGTCACGAGTTCGCGATAACCAAAACGAAGTGATTCCAACTCACGCGCGTCGAGTATGCGATCAACTGCTTCATCCGGCGCGTTCAGAAGAAACTCCCGCACTTTCGCCTCGGCCGCAGCCAGCCACGACAGGTCTTCAGTGGTCTCCGCCAGTGCCCGCCGGTGCCGGTCGTTGATTTGCAGGAAACGCGCGAAGTATTTTTCTTTTTCGGGACGGCGCTTTACGGAGAGGAAGTCGATGATCTGGATGAATAATTTTGACTGTCCCTCGCTCGCCTCCTTCACGGTTTCCACGAGCCGCTTCAGGCCGGGGATGAACCGATCGTGACCTATCCGCAGCAGCGGGCCGCTGGGAATGTCGCGAACGCCGGTTGCCTCAACGACCAAAACCCCGGGCCTTCCTGCGGCGAAACGTCGATACCAATCAAGGTTATCCTGCGTAACGAAACCGTCGTCCGTTGCGCGCCAGGGGACCATCGCCGGCACCCACGTGCGGCTGGTGGCTTGCAGTGATCCGATGCTGATTGGTTGGTAAAGAAGAGACCGTGCCGCTTCCTCGGCTGTAGGCCAACGAGTCGGCACAATCGGATGCTTGATTGGATTCGCAAACTTCCACATACGCGCGCGTTCACTTTACCACGCGGCCCGCGGTAATGGGGAAACACAACTATAGCCGTTCCGTAAACGAGGAAGATCATCAGGTGTTATGGTAAATTAGCCGTATCTCAAGAATGTAGTGGAGCAGGCCCTTGACTGACGAACTTCTGAAATGGCGCAGTGAGTTTCCTATTCTGGACAAGACTGTCTATCTGATCTCCCACAGTCTTGGTGCGATGCCCAGAGAAACTTACGCGCGGCTAAACGAATACGCTGAAACCTGGGCGACGCGCGGCGTGCGTGCCTGGGCCGAAGGCTGGTGGGACATGCCCGTCACGGTCGGTAATGAAGTGGCGCGCATTATTGGCGCTGAGCCCGGCAACATCGTGATGCATCAGAACGTTTCCATCTGCCAGTCGCTGATCCTTTCCTGTTTCGAGCCCACACCGAAAAGAAACAAGATCGTCTACTCGGAACTGAATTTCCCCTCAGTGATGTATGTCTATGAAGCGCATGCGCGCGAGGGCAAACTAAGAATAGAAACTGTTCCGTCAGACGACGGCATTACAATTCTCCTCGAACGCTTCCTCGCAGCGATTGACGAGGAGACGTTGCTGGTTCCCTTCTCCCACGTGCTTTTCAAAAGTGGTTTTCTGCAAAACGCCAAAGCGATCACCGAGCGCGCGCATGAAGTTGGCGCCATGGTTGTGCTCGATGCGTATCAATCCGCGGGCACGGTTCCCTTCAGCGTTGAGGAACTCGGCGTTGATTTCGCCACCGGCGGCTCAGTGAAGTGGCTCTGTGGTGGTCCGGGGGCAGGATACCTTTACGTGCGTCCGGATCTGCAGCAGCAACTGCAACCAAAGACGACTGGTTGGATGGCTCATGAATCGCCTTTCGCCTTCGACACCGAGCTGCGTTATGCACCCGGCATCACGCGGTTTCTTCATGGCTCGCCGGCTATTCCAGCGCTCTACGCCGCCCAGTCCGGCTATCGAATAATTAACGAAATTGGCTTGGACAAGATTCGCGCCAAGAGCACCCGTCAAACGGAACGTTTGATTGAACTGGCGGAAGAAGCTGGGTTTAGAGTGACTAGTCCAAAGAATGCCGCTGACCGGGGTGGAACGATCACCGTTGGCCATGAAGACGCGGCGGCGATCACCAGGGAACTGATTCGTCGCGAGTTCATCGTGGATTATCGTCCCGGCGCCGGGGTACGTATCTCGCCGCATTTCTACACCAGCGATGCGGAACTTGAACTCGTAGTTCGCGAAATGAAAGAAATCAGAGATACGCGCACCTACACTGTTCACGAAACTGCGGGCGCAGCGTTCTAAATAAATGAGCTTTGAGCTTCGTTCTTGGTACTTTCATCGTCTTTGGACTTAGGTCTTTGGTCTGCGGCCTTTGTCATCATTTCGGAATTATGGTCAGCGTATTAAGACCCAAGACCAAAGACCCAAGACCAACGAAGCTCAAAGTTCACAGAACAAAGTTAAAAAGATCAAATGACTAAAGACTACGGCACCAACGCCCCGCTTTCCTACAACAAATACCTGCGCGTGGTCGACTTGATCGGCCTCCAGGACTGCTTGTCTGATCCGCAACACCACGACGAGCTTCTTTTCATCACCATCCATCAGGCCTATGAACTTTGGTTCAAACAGATTCTTCACGAAATTGATGCGGCCAGCGGTTTGCTGAATGAAGATCGGCTCGCTGCCGCCGCGCGCACGCTGCGGCGCGTAGTTGAAATAGAAAAACTGCTGGTAAACCAGATTCACATTCTGGAAACGATGACGCCCATCAGCTTTCTCGGATTTCGGGATCAACTCAATCCGGCCAGCGGCTTTCAATCAATGCAGTTTCGCGAGATTGAGTTTGCCTCTGGGCTAAAGCACCAAAGCTTGTTGAATGATTTTAGTGACGATGAATTCGCGTTTGCGCGGTTGCAGGCGCGTTTCGAGACGCCATCGTTGGGCGACGCGTTTTATGCGGCTTTGCGGAAGCGTGGCCTGGACGCGCCGGCCAATGAAGGTTCGGGCGACAATCAGGAGCGCCGGGAGCGTTACGGAAAGCGCACCCAGGCAGTCCTGGAGATTCTCACTCATTTTGAGGAGCGCTTCGAAGAGTTTCAACTCGCTGAAGCTCTGTTGGAGCACGACGAGTATTTCTCGCTTTGGCGTTCGCACCACATCAAGATGGTGGAGCGCATGGTCGGCACGAAGCGCGGTACTGGAGGGTCGGAAGGCGTCGGCTACTTGCAAACTACACTCGATAAGAAGTTTTTTCCCGAACTCTGGGAAGCGCGCACGCATCTGGACACGAAACACGGCGAGGCTGGTTGTCCGTTCGCCAAAGAGGAGGTCAAATCCGACGAGCCGACCCCTGCTGAACCGGATCAAACCAGCAAATCTAAACCTAAGCCGGTTACAAAAAGCAAACGAGTGCCAACAAACGAACGTAGACGAGCGCCTCGAGCTAAAGTGAATCTTCGCGCACGTTGGGAAGGAGACCTCGGCCAGCGCGAGGCGGATGTGACGAGCCTGAGCAAAACCGGTTGCTTTGTTCTGAGCGGTGGCAAGGTTAAGCCAAAGGAGCTGATCCGTCTGGAACTCATGCTTCCCAACGATGAACCAATCTATTTGTGGGCTGAGGTAGTAGAAGAGGCAGATGAGATCGGATTTGCCATGCAATTCACTTCAGTAGAAGATGCCGACCGGGCGCGGCTCGAGCAGTTTCTCCAGAAATGTCTAAGTGCGAAAAGCTGATGGCTCGAAGTCTCGGAGTTTCTTACGAGCTTTATCTCAAGAAACATCCAGTACGTTACTGACATGAGCGGTAAGAGCATTGTCAAGTGATCGCGGCTGCATACGAAAGCAGAATGAGCCCTGTATTCCCCTCAGTGAGGTCGTCGAAGAGTTTCGCGTTGAAGGAAAGATAGATTGACGAACTTTCAATTTCGGAACTTGATCCTGTGGGGATTAACCCTTCAGATCGTTGGATAACTCCGCAATGCTCCCCGAATTTCCCGAACGCTTCAACATGGCCGACTACTTCCTCTACCACAACCTGGAGGAAGGGCGTGAAAACAAAGTCTGCCTTTACTTCGAAGACCAAACCTACACCTACGGCCAGATGGCGCGAATGTCGAATCGCGTTGGCAACGCCCTGCGCGAATTGGGACTCGAGATTGAAGATCGTATCTTGATCGTCTTACCAGACTGCCCCGAATTTGTGTGGTCATGGTTTGGCGCGGCACGCATCGGCGCGGTAATCACGATGGTGAATCCGCTGCTGCCCGCGGAGGATTACAAATACTATCTCGACTACACGCGCGCGCGCTTGGCGGTTGTCCATCATTCATTGTTTGACACCTTTGCTGAAGCTCTCAACGACTCCCGGTATCTGCGCGCAGTTTTGGTGGTTAACGATGAAGCGGGCGCAAGCCCCCTTCCTGACTGCCAGTTATCTTCGCTGAATGCCAAAATTAAGCAGGTGTCTTTCGAAAGTATTCTTTCCGCCCAACCTGACGAGTGCGCTCCCGCCGACACGCATCGGGACGACATCGCGATTTGGTTGTTCACTTCCGGTTCGACCGGGCATCCGAAGGGCGCCGTGCATTTGCAACACGATTTGCCTTTCAACACTGAAGTTTTTGCGAAGCGAACGATGGGCGTGAACGAAAACGATTTGACCGTTTCCGTACCGAAGCTCTTTTTTGGTTACGCAACGGGAACTAATCTGTTGTTCCCCTTCGCCGTCGGCGGCGCCACCGCGCTTTTTTCAGAACGCTCCACGCCGGAAAAACTGTTTGCAGTCATTGAGCGATATCGTCCGACGATCCTTACTACTGTACCGACTATGATCAACTCGATGCTGAATGCCGGGGACGCCGGCAGTCGCGATTTATCGAGCCTGCGCTTTTGCTATTCAGCCGGCGAGGCCTTACCACCAGAACTTTACGAGCGCTGGAAGAAAAGTCTTGGTGTGGAGATTTGTGACGGCATCGGCTCCGCTGAGATGTTTCATATTTACATCACGAACCGGCCCGGCGATGTGAAGCCCGGGAGTTTGGGTAAGATTGTCGCCGGTTATGAAGCGAAGATTGTGGACGCCAAGGGCCACGAAGTTCCGACGAATGCGATGGGCACGTTGAAAATCAAAGGTGACTCAGCCGCGCTTTGCTATTGGAACGCTCACGAGAAATCCAGGGAGACGTTTGCCGGCGACTGGTGTACGACCGGAGATCAATTCCACGCAGACGAAGAAGGATACTACTGGTATCACGGCCGCACGGACGATATGTTGAAGGTGTCGGGCATCTTCGTGGCGCCGGCTGAAATTGAAAACTGCCTGCTCCAACACGAGGCTGTGCTTGAGTGCGCGGTAATCGGGAACGATGCGGGCGATGGTCTCGTCAAACCGAAAGCCTTTGTCGTCCTGCGCGAAAAACACAAAGTCAGAACCGGAAGCGGTAGCGACCGGGTCGTTTCAGGTCAAAGACCCGATCCTCAGACAGAACTGATTGAAGAGTTGCAGGCATTCGTTAAGTCGCGCCTAGCCTCTTACAAGTATCCGCGCTGGATCGAATTCGTACCTTCGCTTCCGAAGAACGATCGCGGCAAGATTGATCGCAAGAAGTTGAAGCAGGGGTAATTGAATGGGTTTCGCGCTGCGCGGTCATTGCGGACGTGCGCGGTCCCAGTAGGAAGTTGCTCGTAGAATTCCAACTTAACCAGCCAACTCTTGATATCAGCAAAACCATTCCACGCTTCGCCGCGCATACACCTTCCATATCAAACTGATCAGATTAGGAGCCACCCTTGATGCATCCATTTTCTCGTAACGATTTCCGACACCGCGGATTTTTGGCCGCCATCGTCTCTATCTCGCTTGTAATTACGCTGCTTTCATCTGCTGCCTTCGCGTGGCAACAGGGTGCCGGTTCCGCGGCGGTCGCCACCAAGACAGCGGCGGCGACACTAACCGCGACCGAGCGGAAAGCGGCTGCCCGCGTCAAACTCGAAACCATTCGCGAAGTCACTTCCACCCTAAGTTCGCCTGCTTTTGAAGGACGCGGAACGGGACAGCCAGGCGCTGACCGGGCCGCGCAGTACTTGGCTGACCGGTTTGCCAAGATTGGACTCAAGCCGGCGGGTGAGAATGGCACTTACCTGCAAGCAATCAAGTTCAAGTCAGCGCAGGTGTTGGCCGAGACATCAGTCAAAGTCGGCGACGCGGTTCTAAAACACGGCGACGACTACGTTATCCTGCCCCCTTTCACTTCAGATCAGGTGGATGCTGCTGGCGGCGTTGTGTTCGCTGGGTTTGGCGTTGTTTCCCCGGAGTTGAAGCGTGACGATCTCGCCGGTCTCGATCTAAAAGGCAAAGTCGTGATCATTCTCAGCGGGCAACCGGACGGTGTTGATGCGGCAGCGTGGAGACGCGCGACTAATCCCCAGGTGAGGGCGGTGAACATTTTCGGGCGCGGCGCGGTCGCCATGATCGTCGGCAACGCCGGCTCGGCAGCTCAACCTTTCGCCACGATTGCCAACTATCTTTCGCGCCGCCGCGTGAGTTTGGCGTCCGCGCCGGCGCCAATGTTTAAGATTCCGCCCGTACTGATCGTAAGTGATGCAGCAATGGAGAAGTTTTTCGCTGGTTTAGAAATGACTTACGCGCAAACTTTCGCAAAGGCGAAAACCGGCGACACGGTTTCCCGCGATCTTGGCAAGACGGCGACGCTGGCGCTGCGCATCAAGCGTGATGACACGACCAGCAGCAACGTGGTCGGCGTGCTGGAGGGCTCTGATTCGAAACTTAAAGAAGAGGCGGTGGTCTTCTCCGCACATTACGACGCCTACGGAATCGAGAGTGACGGACGCATGTTTCCCGGCGCCGCTGACAACGCGCTCGGCGTAGGCACAATCACGTCGGTGGCCGAAGCCCTCGTAAAAGCTTTTCCGAAACCGGCTGCGCGGCCGCGTCGCTCAATCATCTTTCTCGCCGTGACCGGTGAAGAGTATGGACTGTTCGGCGCGGAGCATTGGGTCGGGCATCCGACCTGGCCGCTCGAAAAGGTCGCCGCCGATATCAACTTCGACGGCATCGGCACAGAGATTTATGGTCCGGTGAAACGCGTTGTCGGCTTCGGCGCGGAGCATTCTGATCTGGGCACGATTTTCGAAGATGTCTCAGCAGCCACGGGAAATATTGTCACGCCCGATCCAATGCCGGAAGAGAATGCTTTTGTTCGTTCGGATCATTATGCGTTTGTGAAGAAGGGCGTGCCGGCGTTGATGCTGCTCGGCGGACCGGCTGGCGATGTGTCTGCGTGGATCCCGCGCGCGAAGAAATGGCTGGAGACTGACTACCACTCGCCCAGCGACACGGTGAAACCTGACTGGAACTGGACTGGTCCGCAAACGCTCGCGCAGTTGGGAATGATCATGGGCTTGCGCGTCGCGAATGCCGATGCCATGCCTGCCTGGCGGACGACGTCACCCTTCAATAAGCCGCGCAATCCACCGGAGACACTGCCGACGAATTGAATTGGGGTGCGACGACTTGTGGTTGAATTAACCGTTGCGGCGTTCGAGGTTGTAGTCGCGCAGGCGGCGATAAAGTGTCGAGGGTGAGATGCCGAGTATCTCAGCGGTCTTGCCGCGATGCCAACCAGTTTGTTCGAGCGCGGCAAGTATTTGTTGACGCTCTACGTCGCGCAAGGACCCCGACGAACCGGCGGTGGGAGCGAACGAACTTGCGCCGGCGTTGGAGTCAACACCAGCACCGGGCTGTGAAGCAGAACTGGTAAATGCGGTCGCCGGAACTGGTGGCCGCACGACCTCGGGCGGCAATTCGGCGACAGTGATGCGGCCATTGTTCGAAAGAATCACGGCGCGCTCGAGACAGTTTTTTAACTGGCGCACATTCCCCGGCCAACTGTAAGCACGCAACGCATCGAGCGCCGCCGGTTCAAGCTCGGGCGCCGGCGTCCCGCCAACATCAGCTAACAGATGGCGAGCCAGCGGTTCGATGTCTTCGGGTCTGTCGCGCAAGGGCGCGAGGTCGATCTGAAAACCGTTAATGCGGTAAAGCAAATCGGAACGGAAGGATTCGTTGGCTACAACTGACTCGAGATTGCGGTTGGTCGCCGCCACGATGCGCACGTTGACTTCAACCTTTCGCACCCCACCCACCCGGAAAAACGTTTTCGTCTCAATCGCCCGCAGAAGTTTTGCCTGTAGCGGCGCCGGCAGTTCTGTAACTTCATCGAGAAACAACGTACCGCCGTCGGCTAGTTCGATCAGTCCGAGCTTGCGTCCTTTGGCGCCTGAAAACGCGCCGGCCTCGTAACCAAAGAGTTCCGACTCCAACAACGATTCCTGAAACGCAGCGCAGTTAATATCAATGAAAGAGCCATCGGCGCGTGGTGACAAACGATGAATGGCGTGCGCGATCAGTTCCTTGCCGGTGCCCGACTCGCCGGTTATCAGAACCGACGCTTCAGAAGGGGCCACGCGCTCCACCAGCCGGATGGCTTCGGTCATCGCCGCCGACACGGAAACAATCTCAGGCAAGCCCGACTGCCGCGCCAGTTGTTCGCGCAGGCGCAGATTGTCCACCCGCAAGCGGCGTTTCTCTGCCGCCTGCTTCACGCGCACGTCGAGTTCGGTGATGCTGTAAGGCTTGGTGAGATAATCGTAGGCCCCCAGCTTCATGGCTTCGACGGCCGTCTCGACTGTTGCCTGCCCGGTCAGCATGATCACTTCCGGAGGGTTGGGCCGCTGATGAACGCGGCGCAGAACTTCCATCCCATCGATGCGCGGCATGTTGATGTCGCAAAGCAACACGTCAACATTGCTTTCTTCGAGCTTCCGCAGGGCGGCTTCCCCGTCGGGCGCGGCCTGCACCCGGTAGCCCAGGCGCTCCAGCTCTTTCTGCAAAACCAGACGAAGATTGGCTTCGTCCTCGGCGATCAGAATTCGTGCTGTTCGTTGTTCGCTCAAGCCTGCGGTTCTCCGTCGCTGCTTATTGCCGGAAGCGAAATCGTAAAAGTAGTTCCGACACCCGGCGTAGACTGCACGTCTAGGCTGCCATCGTGCTCCGTTAAGATACCATAACAAACCGCCAGGCCAAGACCTGTGCCTTTGCCAATCTCCTTCGTAGTGAAGAACGGCTCAAAGATTTTTGTAATGTTCTCCTGCGGAATACCAACGCCCGTATCGCTGACTTCCACCAACACCCTATTTCCATTTCGGCGGCTGCCGATTTTTAGCACGCCACCATCCGGCATCGCGTCTATCGCATTGGCCGCCAATGCTATTACCGCCTGTTGCAACTGTCCGGCGTCGCCGGAAACGCGAGGCAGGTCATCCGGCGTTTCAATTTGAAATTCTACCTGCTCGCCGCGCTGCTGATGCGACAACAGGCGAGCAGTTGAAGCGATCACGTCAGCGAGATCCACCAGGTTGTGTTCGCTGGCGCGCGTATGACTGAAGTCGAGTAATCCATTGGTAATCGTCTTGCAACGAAAGGCCTCGCTGCGAATCAGCCCCAGGTATTCACGCAGGTCGTCAAGGGCGGTCGATTCTTTAAACTCGCCTCCGCTCACCCGCGATTCGAGCGCTTCCGCGCAGGCTGATATGGTAGCCAGCGGATTATTAATTTCATGAACCACGCCCGCCGCCAGTCGTCCGATTGCTGCAAGCTTCTCCGCACGCGCCACCGCGCGATTCGCCTCCACGCGGGCGGTTATGTCCTCCCCGATCGCAATCACATGCGACACTTCGCCGCTGCGATCAATCCACATCGGAATTTTGCTGATTAACCAATGCTTTAGTTCCCCGTTTGCGAGTGCCGTTGCGTTTTCGACGCGTTGAATTTCCCCAGTCGCAAACACGCGAGCGAATTCTCCTTCCAGCAGGTCGCGTTTCTGGCGAGTCAGGACACCGAAGATATTTTTGCCCAACACCGAGCCACGCGGGATGCCTAGTTCACCGAGTTCGCGGTTGCGATTCCAGGCAACAATCTCGTGGCTGCGATCGATAGCGTAAAGCGAGAGCGGCAGGCTATCAATGATCGCCTCGATGAAGCGCCGTTGCGCCTGCACTTCCGCGGTGCGTCGCTCGACTTCTATCGCTAGATTAGCCGATGCATCGCGTGCAGCCTGGTAAAGACTGGAAATGTGGGCGGCCAGCGCGGCCTGCTGCGCAGCCGCATCAACCAACCGGCAAACGGTGTCATCGCAGTCCTCACGTTTATCAAAAGCAACAATCAGGGCGCCTTTGGGTCGACCGCCAAACCTGAGCGGCGCCGCATACTCCACCGCGTGCGCTTCGTCGCGCAGCAGGAAGTTGTCTTGGTCACTGATGAGTAACGGCGCGACACTCGAAGATGTGGGAGCAGTCAACCAGCTCTTTAATCGATCTACTTGCAACAAGGCGGGACCTTCCGCGCTTCCTTCGCGGTCGAAGACACAAGCTGCCTCGCTTTCATCGCCAAGACTTATGAAGGCGGCGCACATGGCGGCGCTGGTTCCCTCGTAGGTTGCTCCGGCGACGCGGTTCACCAACTGATCAGGCTCTAGCGTTCGGAGGAGTCCGCGGCCCAGATCGGCGAGGAACCTCAGTTCACGATTACTGCCAATAAGTTCCCACTCTCTCTGCGCCGCTCGTAAGTGGGCCGCGGACCGGGAAACTATTTCGGCCGCAGAAGATGACTTGGCAATATAGTCGTCCGCCCCGGCGGCGAAGGCTTCCTGCTTCTGGCTGTCTGTGTCGTTGGCCGAAAGCGTTATGACGGGCAGTTTGCCAGTGGCCGCTTGTGCGCGGAGCAGCCTGCAAAGCGCCAGCCCATCAATCTCAGACGGCGCCAGATCGATCACGACCAGATCGCAAGGTTCCTTTTGCAGTAAGCGTAGCGCCGACGCTGTGTCCCCGGCGCTCAACGCCCGATAGCCGGCTTTTTCGAAAATACTGCGAAGGCGTTCGCGCGCGTTTACATCGTCGTCAACAACGAGAACGGCAGCACCTTGTTGAGGGTTAGTGGCAGAAGGCATGCTTCAATCCTGAACGGCGTGGCTGGTCTGGGTGACCCGGAAGCCCCGGAGCATGCGCGTCCCGGTTCGGTTACCCGAACGCCGAGTCACATCTCCTACCATCGATTGAAAGCGATGCGAATGCGAATGTCAAGACTAAGGCCCGAAGGGCCGGTATTCAATAGCCGCGCTCGTGAGGGCGTGGTCGCGATACGCCTCGATCAGTCTATTCGCCCGAAGCGCCGGCACGCTAGCTAGTTGACAGGGGCTAATAGATCGTCGTGCCCGACTGCCATCAGCTTGTCGTTCTTAAAGCGATCGGGACTACTCGCTGGCTCCCGCTGCAAAATCTTTAGCTTGTGACCCGACTTGGCCCGATACATGGCCTGGTCGGCGGCTACGAGTAGTTGATCTAGAGTGTCGCCTTCAACGCCATAGGTCGAGGTGCCGACGCTGATTCCCACCCGTGCCTTGCCACCACCGCGAACGTGGAGCGAAAACTCCGCAACAGCTGTTTCGATGCGCTGCCTTAAGTCTTCAACCTGGTTACCCACCAGTTCCTGCACAATGGCAACAAACTCATCGCCGGCGTAACGGGCGAGAAAATCGTAGTCGCGAAGTTGTGCCTGAATGATTCGCGCCATCTCGCGCAGCATCTTGTCACCAACCTTGTGTCCAAAGGTATCGTTGACGATTTTGAAGTCGTCCAGGTCAAGCATGACTACCTGGAACGGCCGCGCGTTGCGCCTTGCTCGTGAAGCTTCCTCATCAAAACGCAAAGCCATATAGCGCGCGTTGGGCAAGCCGGTTAGCGGATCGGTAAGTGCGTTCGACTCGGCTTCGGCGTGCTGCGTAGCGTTAGCCAGGGCGTCGGAAGCTAACCTCGTAACCGTCTCCAGCAAACGCATATGGTCGTCGGTGTATTGCTCCAGCTCCGTCGAATAAACAGACAGCGCGCCCAGCAGCATCTCGTCTTTGAACAAAGGGAGCGACGCCATCGAGCGGTATTCGTGTTCGATATCGAGGCCAGCCAAATCCAGGCTTGGGTGAAGTTGATTGATGGGACTGCGATTCGCCAGGGCAAATCCGGTCACGCCCTCGCCGGGTGCAACGCACTTTGTGGACAGAACCTGCGCATTCCTTCCGGCAACGTGAGCCGGTGTGGCGTATCCTTTCAATTCATCGTAAAGGTAAACCACGCACGTTTGAAACGGCACCACATGTCCTACTTTGTCTACCAGAACTTCCACCGTGTTGCTCACATTGAGAGAGGAGCCAAAGGTGCGGGCTATTTCATATAACGCGTAGACCTCCTGGTGCGCGCTCTTGATCTGGTCGTAAGCCATATAAGCGCCGCGCTCCCGAGTCTGAGCCATATCCACTTCGGTCAACGCCAGCGGTTCCTGCGCCTCGCTCGCTGGCAGTTGCTGCGGGAGGCCGGCGGCGGCAATTTGAGACTCGAAGCGCTGCAGATGCTTGATGAACAAGTCCACCACGTTTGGATCGAAATGATTTCCTGACCCACGCAACAAAAAGGCTATGGCCTCGTCGCGCGTCATGCCGCGACGGAAAGGACGATCCTCTCTTACCGAGTCAAAGCAATCGACTACCGAGATGATGCGCGCAGTGATCGGAATCTGTTCTGCCTTCAGGCCATCAGGATAGCCGAGTCCATCCCATTGTTCGTGATGGTGACGCACGATTGGTATTACGGGATAGGGAAACTCAACGCGGCTGAGAATCTGCGCGCCGACGGTGGTGTGGATTTTCATTTTTTCAAACTCGGCCTGAGTCAAGCGGCCAGGTTTGTTAATGATGTGCGCGGGCACCGCCAGCTTCCCGATGTCGTGAAGCAGCGCTCCCGCTTTCAGCGCGGCAATTTCAGCCTTTGCAAGTCCCAGGACCTCACCCAATCCGGCGGCGTAGATTTGTACGCGACGCACATGGCAATGCGTGGTCTGATCCTTTGCGTCAATCGCCGTTGCCAGCGCTTCAGCCGTAGCGAAATGTATGCGGCTTAGCTCTTCGCTTTCACGAGTTTTGGCGCTAAGACGTGACCAGGCCATATGCATCACTTGCGCGACGGCGAGTGTCGCAATGCTCAAGAGCGCCAAAGAGTACGCTTGCTGAATGGCCCAGACAGCAATGAACACCACACCGGCAACAAGGAAAAACCGGTAACGCTTAACTGAGAAATTGCTACCCTTTATGTAATCCGTCACGGCGAGCAGGCTCATTCACGCTCCTCAACATACCGCTGGTTCTAAAAACGCAATAGACCCTCATTCCCATTCTCCGCGCGACCGACAGCCGGATCGTCCGTCAGTTTTTCGGGCCGGAAGCAGAGCTGGGGCAGTCAGCTTTACTTCCGGCCATGTGCGGGGGCAAGCGGGCAAGCTCTCGGGCTTGCCTTGCTGGGTGAGAGTTTTGTCAAAATCGAGTGGCTGTCACTTTCAGCCATTCAATTCTAGAAATTGTGGCGGCTCGGGCTCCGTGCGGAGAGCCCGTGAAGCGCTGAGCTTCTCAGCCGCGCAATCCCTTTCTCAATTGTCGTGCCGCGCACCAAGCACGTGGCCGAGTGAATAGATCAGCCGAGTTGCTGGCGATTTTGCAAGACTATCCAGCTGTGGTTCCGCGATTAACGCCGGCGAAATCATTCTGACAGGTCAGATTGGAAAGCCCGGGTCAAACTGCTCAATCGCTCGGTTGACAAATGTTGAAGTAAGCGGGCACCCTTCGTCTTTACGTCAAGACAGTGAGCATTTGCGACGGGGAGTTTGTGGCATCGCGTTGCGTTTTCATCACCATCACTCGCTAGTCATCACTGCTTGAGTTGAGCAAAGTGGCAGATTCAAACAGCAAACCGCTTGAGACGAACCGGCCTGCGGGTTACCTCGAGCTGCTGCGCGGCAACCGCAGCTTTCGCCAGGTATGGCTAGGCCAGGTTGTCAGCCAGATGGGCGACTGGTTTGACACGATTGCCCTCTACACCATCATCCTCAATCTCACCGGGTCGGGCCGTGCTGTCGGACTCTTGTTAGTGGCTCGTTTTGTGCCGAGTTTTCTCGTCGGGTCGCTTTCCGGCGTCGTTGCGGATCGATTCAGTCGCCGCTCGATCATGATCGTGTCTGATCTGCTGCGGGCGGTAGTAGTCTTGGGTTTTCTATTTGTTCGTCGTGCCGATCAGTTGTGGATCATTTACTCTCTAACGGTACTGCAACTGGCGCTTTCCACCTTTTTCGAGCCCGCCAAGACAGCGATCATTCCTTCTATTGTTTCTGACCGCGAACTAGTCGCCGCAAACGCAATCTCTTCGGTGACCTGGTCCGCAATGCTGACCATAGGTGCGGCAATCGGCGGCGTGGTCACTGGATGGTTCGGCACCGACGTCGCCTTCATTCTTGACGCGCTGACGTATCTTCTTTCAGCGGCACTGATAGCGAGCGTGCGCGTCCCGAAGCGCCCGCCACGCCAGAAGAGCAAGCTTACGGTCGGCCGTGCCTTGGGCATTACTCAGACCATTGAAGGGGCGCGCTACGTAAGCCGCCGGCCGCGTGTACTGGCTCTGCTGTTGGTGAAACCGGCCTGGGGCCTGGGTGGCGGCATCCTGACGCTGTTGGCGGTTTTTGGTGAGAAGATTTTCCCCGTGGGCAAGAGCGCGGCTACCGGCATCGGCGTGCTCTTCGCCGCGCGTGGCATTGGTACAGCAGTCGGGCCAATTGTGGCCCGACGCATTTCGGGCGAAGGCAAGAAACGGATGCAGGTTTCGATCGGCATAGCGTTTCTTATCGGCGGCGCTTTCTATATGGCGTTTGGCTGGGCTGGCAGTTTTGTAGTGGCGCTCATCGTGCTGGGACTGGCACATACAGGCGGCAGCATTCTCTGGGTCTTCTCAACCGTGTTGCTGCAACGCGGAGTGGCGGACAACTTTCGCGGCCGCGTCTTTGCCGCGGAGTTGGCATTGCTTACCCTGACGATGGCTATCTCAAACTATGCCACCGGCGAGCTGCTCGATCGTTTCGGATTATCAGCGCGTGCGGTTGCCATCGGGATCGGAGCGTTTTTCGTGCTCCCAGGTGTCGCCTGGTTTGTCACGCAAAGATGGTGGGACAAGGACGAGCGGGCGGACGAGACGGACACGCGATTGAATCTAATTGATGCTGACGATGCTAATCAGGAGCTAACAAATGGACCCCACGGTTGAACCAACTGCGAATGTTGAACGACCGATACAAGCCACCAGAGCAGTCCAACTTCTTTTCGCGTCATGGGCGATTGGACTGATAAGGGCCATTTTTGCTCTGGCACAAAGAGTATCCGGGGCTCCACTGATTCTCGCCATGCTCATAGTTATCGCGGTTTTCGCTTTGGGATTTTTACTGGTGTGGAGAATATCGGTGAGAGGAAATTGGGCGCGGATAATCCTGCTGGTACTGGTACTCTTTGGACTTCCTTTCGCGATCCGGGCAAACCTGGCGGAGCTGAAACAAAGTATCGCGTCTGGATCTCTCAGCATGATCATCGCGATCCTGCAGTTAATCGGAACGTATCTGCTTTTTACCAAAAACTCTAATCTTTGGTTCAAAACGCGCAAATGAGTATCACCGTTGGCGTGATGGGTTCAGCCGGGGATGCTGCCGGAGTGAGCAATAAAGAAGCGCTCGCAGAAAAGGCGAATGCTCTGGCTCTGGCTATCGCCGAACGCAAACTGCTGCTCTTGACTGGCGCCACCACCGGAATTGTTTATGTGGTGGGCAAAGCTGCGCACGAAGCTGGAATTTTTCACGTAGGAATTTCGCCTGCCAGTGACAGCCGCGAGCACGTGGAAAAGTACAAACTGCCGCTGGATGCTTGCGACTTGATCGTACACACCGGCTTTGGTTTGAAAGGACGCAACGTTGTTCTGGTACGCTCCTGCGATATCGTTTTGTTCATTGCCGGAGCGATGGGCTCGCTGAACGAATTCACCATCGCGCACGATGAAGGAAAAGTTATCGGTTGTTTGACGGGCACTGGCGGCGTTGCCGACGAGGTCGATTACCTTCGCAAGAAGTTTTCGAAGAACACTAGCGCGCGCATCTTCCAGAACGCGGATCCGGGTAAACTGCTCGACGCCTGTCTCAATGGATTACTAAGCCGGCAGCAACAGCGAGATTGACGGCGGATGGGTACGGAGTCTTTCTAATGACAAAGGAACCAACCATCGGAGCACCTTACTCTGAAGTAAGCCTCGCCGCCGAAGCATTCGACCATCCTGAATGGACGCGAGCTCACCCGATTCAGATCACACGGAAGTGGTCAGGGGAAGATGCCCCGAAGTCGCGACACGCGGAAGCGCGAATCATCTGGACGGCAGAATCCTTGATCGTACGCTTCGTTTGCCGGCAAGAGGAGCCGCTCACAGTCAACTCGAATTCGCAACTCAGAAAAAAGACAATTAGGCTATGGGACCGAGATGTATGTGAGATCTTCATCGCGCCCGATCCGGAAACGCCCGAACGCTATTTCGAGTTTGAAGCTGCGCCAACGGGTGAGTGGGTTGATCTGGCAATTACCTTCAAACCCGCCGGACGACAAACCGATTTCGAGTTTCACTCGGGTATGACGGCGGCCGCGATCGTGGGTGGAGATCAGATTACTATCGCCATGCAAATTCCCTGGAGCCAGTTCCTGCCAAAACCGCAAAAGGGCGACGTCTGGCGGGTCAATCTGTTTCGTTGCGTCGGAGTAGGAGATGATCGTTATTTAGCGTGGCAACCTACCTATGCGGCGGAACCAAATTTTCACGTGCCTGAGGTTTTTGGTTTGCTTGAGTTCCTTTGAATCAGTTTTTACCGATTGCATTGCGTTCGCGTAAGGCGGCAACGTATTCCGAATACTTTGCCCGATCACCATCCGACATCCGAACGATCTTCACCGCAATCAAGTATCCCGTCTCGTGCTCGTGTTCTTCAAGACGTTCGTAACGAACCGGCGTTACCTGCATTTCCACTGGCCCATCGGGCAACTGGAGCTTCAAGCTTAGACTGCGATTCTCCCCGACCAGGTGATGTTCGCCCAGGGTGATCTGAGGGACAATGAGCGCCAATCCGTTTGCGGTAAGGTCAAGGGTATGGCCGTCCATGCTGCTGATGCGGCGCGTCCCGTTCAAGCCTTTTGTAGCTGAAGCCAGGGAAAGGCTCAGGTTCAGACGAACACGCTGCCGGTTTGAACGGCGGCGATCGCCAACGTATTGCCGCAGGCGTGACACGATTGTTCTGGTAAATTCCGCCATGGTTCGCGTTTGACACTCCGGGCCCAAGGCCGTTTGCCGTTAACTGAATTGGAGGACGGGGCAGAATTAAGAAGCCAATCGGGAGTGTCGCAGATCCATTCTAGTTAGCTGAGAGCTTGGGCGCAATAAGAAAGATTTAGACTGACTGAATGCGGCCGGTTACGCCTGGGCGATTTCAGGGAAACTGGCCGGTACGGAGTCGCCGTTAAGTCCCTGGGCAGACGCATGTTAGTTTTTCACTGTAGCAGCCAGAGGTTTGCCGCCTGTATCGCTGCTCCTGACGCCGGCGGCGTCCAGAAAGAAGGAGAGCTTACCCGTGTGGCCATACTGGGCAGGTTCGGCTGCCGCGTTCCAGGTCTTGCCGCCGTTAGGCGCGTTGACGTGGAAGCGGTAACCGGTCGACTCGGTGCCTTCGAGATCTTTTGGCAGCAGACCCAGCGAGATCAGGGTAGTCAAATCCGCAAATAGACCTTCGTGTTGTTGACTGTAAAGAAGCTCTGCCAGCGAAACGCGCGTCAACATGGCTTGCACCTCGTCGTGGTGAGTATCGATGCGAGCGTTGAAGAAAAACTGTTTCCCGGCTTTCTTAACAATCGCCTGGCTCTCCTTGTCTCCGATGATCCACGCGCCGGTCACCAGGATTAGCGTAACAGGCTGGAGCTGTTCCGGCTCGTCCCCTTCTTTGACCTTCACGAATACGGTCGCAATGTCGCCGCTCACCTGCTCGCCACTAAGGTTCACCGATTCGGGAATTACTGCCGCCATCTTTTCAAAGTCTGGACGCAGATCTTCAAACTCCCGCGGCTTCAATGGATCAATGGCCGGTTTGTAGATCGACAGATTGAATGCTTCGCGAAATTTTCTCTCGCGCATCGCTTTGTAGAACTCGCGCACCGTGTCTGACGGCGAGCGCCCCACTGACGACTGTGGCGACTGCCGCGCCGGTTGCGACATCGCCGGCCCGGCGCACAACGCGCCCAAACCTAAGAGCAAGACGATAGCAACAACAGCAGGGGAGAATTGGCATCGTGAAATTGAAGCTCGCATCAAGATTTGTCCTCGATATTCATAAAGACGAGGCGCGCTCCTGGCTTAGCAGCGCGCCTCGGATGTCCTGAATGATAAAGTCAGGTAACCCAGGATCGACGTCAACGATATTCTCACGCAGGCCGTCAGTTCCGGTTCACCGCGTTGGGTTTACTGGTAAGCAGAACATCGCGCCCAACCAAGTATAGCAAGAGCATAAGGATCAGGAACGGGATCATTGACAGCAGGTCGGAATTGTCACCATGGAACAACGGATTGTGTGTAGTAGCCCAATCCTCGACACCCTTGTTGAAGGCCGCCAGAGCCGGTCGCGGCACGCCCTGCAGGATGGCGATGACGATAGCTGCGAGCGCGCCCCCGGCAATGTATCCCGAAGCCATCAGCACGCCGGGACTCTTGTCCGTTTCGGCCACCAGCTCATCTTCGGTAAGTTTTTTGTCCTTCAGTTTCTTGCGCAGGTAACGATCAACTCCCCAGCGAATCATGCCGCCGATGAAGATCGGACTCGACGAAGAAAGGGGCAGATAAACGCCGACTGCAAACGCGAGCGAAGGAATTCCGCTCATCTCCAACACGATGGCAATCATCACGCCCAACAGCACCAGGCCCCACGGCAGTTGCCGGTTGAGAATTCCCTTGATGATGTAAGACATCAGTGTGGCCTTGGGCGCGTCATACTTGGTGACCGCCGAGCCGTCAGGTCTGTTTCTGTGGATGCCGTTGATGCCCGGGTCAGACAAGTAAACTACTGCGCCCTGATCGTTAACCAGGTAACGCCCGGCCGGACCACCCTCGGTGTCGGTCTTGTGCCAGGGCCTGTAGCTGCCGGTATCTGTGTTTGCCTGCGGGCCTTTCAATTTCTCCGGCACGCCTGCCAGTGACGGATCAACCTTCAGAGTGGCCGGAAAGTTCTCCTCGACTTTGTAAGCGACTTTGCCGGAACCATCTATCAAATATTCGCCCGGATCGAGACCCGCAACGGCACCGGCGCCGGCTTCATTCTTCAGCACGCGATAGTCGCCCGGCGTCAACGGTTTGATTTGCTCAGTGTAGGCCGGCAACGAAGCTGCCCTGGTTGAATCCAGCATCAAGCTCTGCTTGGCAGGTTCAAAACTCACACGCGGCACGTAAACCGTAGCTGAGTCGTTAAGCACGAGCAGAATCGGTCCGAGTATCAGCGCCGAAGCAAACGCGCCAACCAGAATCGCAATCTGTTGATACTTGGGAGTTGACCCGACCAGGAATCCCGTCTTCAAATCCTGCGAGGTCGTGCCGCCGTTCGACGAAGCGATGCAGACGATGCCGCCAATCGAAAGCGCCGTGATGTAGTAGTTTGGGCCAGTCCATCCCAATAGCAGGAAGATCAAGCACGTGAGCAGCAACGTCGCCACCGTCATGCCGGAAATTGGGTTCGAGGATGAACCGATCTCGCCGGTCAGCCGCGATGACACGGTAACGAACAGGAAACCAAAAGCAATGATAAGAATAGCTCCCATGAACGCGACGAAAATACTTTGCTGTAGTCCCAGTTGGGGAAACGCCATGATCATCCCAATCAGAGCGATGATGCCGCCGATCACAACCTTCATCGAGAGATCCTGATCGGTGCGCGGCGCATTGGCGGCCGCAGCCGGGCCGCCGCGGAGATCAGCCAGACCACCCTTGAGACCACTCCAGATCGTCGGCAGCGAGCGGAAGAGACTGATGATGCCGCCGGCCGCAACGGCGCCTGCTCCGATGTAGAGAATGTAGGCCCCACGAATTTGAGCTGGACTCATATCGCTGATCGGAATGGTCCCGGGAGGCAGTACGGTTGTCGATCCCTCGCCGAAGAATTTGATCGCGGGGATCAAGACCAGGTAAGCCAGTACGCCGCCTGCGCACATGATCGAGGCGATGCGCGGCCCGATGATGTATCCCACACCCAATAGCGCCGGCGAAATTTCCGCCGAAACCGAACCTGCCTTGAAAGGCGCGCCAAAAACTTTCTCGGGCGTATCCTTCCAGCCCTTCAAGCCGGTCATCAACACTTGATAAAGAAAGCCAACACCCAGTCCGCCAAATATCGTCTTGGCTCCGGTTTGCGCGCCCTCGTCAGCTGCGCTCGCGTGCTGGGCCGATCCTGCCGCCGCCGCCTGGCGCGACTCATCAGACGCTCCGGCCTTCAACACTTCCGCGCACGCCGTGCCTTCCGGGTATTTCAAGTATCCATGTTGGGCAACTATTAGCGCGCGCCGCAACGGAATCATCATTAGGATCCCGAGCAGTCCTCCCAGCATCGCCACCAGCATCACCCGCGTGAACTCCAGATCCATTCCCAGAATCATGATCGCGGGCATAGTCACGCCCACACCGAACGCGATCGACTCACCGGCGGAACCTGCCGTCTGCACGATGTTGTTTTCGAGGATGGTTGCATCGCGCAAACCAAACTTCGAAAACAACCGGAAGACAGTTATTGAGATAACCGCGACCGGAATGGAAGCGCTGACCGTCAAACCCACTTTGAGAACGAGGTAAAGCGACGACGCTCCGAAAACCATTCCCAGCAGGGTGCCGATGATCAGTGGCAACGCTGTTAGTTCCGGCAGTCGTACGCCGGCGGGAATGTAAGGCTTGAATGTCGCCAGGTATGGATTGTCCGATGCGAAGCCGACTTTGTCCGGAAACTCGTTCGCAGGAATGCTTTCAGAAGACATTCGGGTTTTCCTCCAACAAGTTGCTAAAACGGGGAGTTCGTAGGGGTTAGTTCGACCGCTACTTTACACGGGCCACCCGCGCTTGGGCAAGCTGTTTTGCCGATAAAGCTGGCACGGCTCCGCCATTCTGGTGCGCGGCACGTCTCCGACTTGCCGCGCACTTCTCCATCTGTCTTCTGAGGTCTCCGACCTAAGTTCGACGGTCAAAGACCATGAATGGTTTGGTTTGTGATTCGATCTGCTTTTGAGGGCGGCTCGCCCCGCCCCCTAACATTCCGCGCAACCTTTCGGTTAGACTTCACTTGCTCGTCCAACAACTTTTCGAGGGAATCCGAATGCGCAAACGCATACTCCTCCTCCTTCTAGCAGCCGCACTTGTCCTGCCGCTGTTCGCCGGTCACACGAGCGCCCGGCTCAATGACTCAGGACTACTGACTGCAGCAACGAACCCGCAGACGTTAGCACCCATCTCAGCGCACATTCCGGCGCCGCAGGATATTCTCGGTTTCGCCCCCGGCGACGATCGCAAGCTCGCCAGTTGGGATCAGGTGATCCGGTATTTTGAGGAACTGGATAAGGCGAGCGACCGCGTGAAGTTTGAGACGCTCGGGCACTCGACGATGGGTAAACCTTTCGTAATGGCCACGATCAGCGCGCCGGAAAACCTCGCGCGGCTGGACGAATACAAGCGCGTTCAGGAACTCCTGGCCGACCCGCGCAAGCTCGGCGCTCCGGGCGTTCGCGATCGCAAAGCCGCAGAACTAATCAAACGCGGGAAGACGATCGTACTCATCACCTGTGGCATCCATTCGACTGAGGTTGGTTCTTATCTCTCGAGCATGCTGATCGCACATCGATTAGCTTCATCAGACAGCCCGGAGATTCAGAACATCCTGCGCAACACAATCATCCTGCTCGTGCCGTCGCTGAATCCTGATGGCGTTGATATCGTCAAAACCTGGTACGACAAAACTCTCGGCACGCCTTATGAAGGAACCGATCCGCCCGAGCTTTATCACAAGTACACCGGTCACGATAACAATCGCGACTGGTATGCGTTCACGCAGGTCGAGACGCAAATCACCGTCGACAAGATTCATAACGTCTGGCATCCGCAGATTGTCAACGATATTCATCAGCAGGGATCGCTCGGTGCGCGTTTATTTCTGCCGCCTTATATGCAGCCAGTTGAGCCGAATGTGCCGAAGCAGATCGTCGCGGGCTACACGGAGCTCGGCGAGTTTATGGCGCGCCAGATGCGCGTTGCAGGTTTCACCGGCATCACCACGAATTCAACCTACGACGCCTGGTCACCTGCCCGCGCCTACTCGCATTATCACGGCGGCGTGCGAATTCTTTCCGAAACTGCGTCGTGCAAAATCGCCACTCCGATCACTGTTAAGTTTGGCGAACTGAAAAAGGACCAGGGCTACGATCCAAAAAAAGAGTCGGCTACTTTTGGGCCACTCTGGCAAGGTGGCGAATGGCATCTGCGTGACATCACAAACTACATGACGACCGCGGCGTTTCTGTTGTTGCGTCACGCCGCGGAGCATCGTGAAGAGTGGTTGAGCCGGTTTCATGAGATCGGCAAGCAGGCGGTGCGACCAGGGCGAAGAGGAGAGATGTATGGCTTCAAAATCAGAATGTCGGAGAACGTCTCACATCTACTCGATATTCTTGACCGCGGCGGCGTGGGGTATGCATGGGCGAAAGAGGGCGGCCCTGTGACTATCGAGGGAACGCAAGTCTCTAACTTTGCCTCGAGCTCTTATCCGAGCCGTACCGCAATCGTGCCTCTTGCCCAACCCTACGGAAACTTCGCCAAAGCCATTCTTGAGCAACAGCACTACCCGGACTTGCGCGACTCTCATGGCCAGCCAACATCACCTTACGACGTAACAGCCCAGACGCTTCCTCTCCTGATGGAGGTCGACACAAAACCCATCTTCGCGCCTTTCACCCCAGTGTGGGTGAGAAAGGCAGAAGTGCGGCACGGCTTGGGCGATTGCCTCTTATCCGGGCGCAAGAGCCTGGCCCTCTACAGTTCAAGCGTGCCGGCGATTGACAAAGGTTGGACAGACTGGGTGTTGAGCAGGTCTTGTGAGGAGTACGAAGGGATTACTGACCTTGATATCCGACGTGGGAATTTCAACCAAAAGAAAGTCATAGTCATTCCTGATCAACCCGCGGCAACAATTCTGAATGGCTATAAAGCCGGCACCTTGCCACCCGAATACACGGGCGGACTTGGACAAGCAGGCGTGAAGGCGTTGCGTGAGTTTGTCGAGCAAGGTGGCACGATTGTTTGTTTGAATCGCGCTTCAAGCTTTGCCATCGAACAATTCAAACTTCCGGTGCGCGACATCGTTGATGGCGTATCGGAAAAAGAATTCTTCGTGCCGGGATCGATTCTGCGCATCGAGCTCGATACTTCCAATCCCATCGCTCAAGGAATGCCGCAGGAGTCCATTGCCTGGGTGGAAGACTCGCCGGTGTTTGAAGTAATTCGCGATGACCGGGGCAGTAGCCCGACTGTCAAGGAGGGCTCGGCAGGCGAGATGTCAGCATCAGATGTCCGCGTCATCGCCCGCTATCCTACCGACAAGAATCCGCTGTTGTCCGGTTGGCTGCTGGGAGAGAATCGAATCAGGGGCAAGGCCGCACTCGTCGAAGTCACTATGGGCAAAGGCCGAATTATTCTTTTTGGCTTTCGTCCGCAATACCGCGGCCAGTCGCTGGCCACTTACCCGCTGTTCTTCAACGCCATCACGCAACACTAATCCTCCGGAGTTGGTTGAATTGAATTCCCGATAATCGGGTAAGACTACAAATGACAAACAGAACTCCTACCATCTTCCTTATCAGGGTTATCGCGGTCCTTTTTCTCTGCGCCGCTTCGCTCCAAGCGCAGAACCCGCAGCCAACACCAAATCCGGCTGATCAGTTCAACAAGAACACAACCATGCTCACGATGCGCGATGGCGCGCGACTCTACACGGAATACTTCATTCCGAAAGAGGCCAAAGGGCCACTACCGATAATCTTTATGCGCACGCCGTATGGCATCTCAGGTTGGTTCGAACGTGGCGCGGGCGGTTTTCTGAAGGAACTGGTTGATGAAGGCTACATCTTCGCGTTCCAGGACATCCGCGGGCGGTTCAAATCAGAAGGCAAGTTTGTTATGCAGCGCGAGCCGCGCCACACCGGCGAGGCGAAGTTGATCGACGAAGGTACTGACACTTACGACACAATCGATTGGCTGGTCAAAAACGTCTCGAACAACAACGGCAGGGTCGGCATGTTCGGCACTTCCTATGACGGTTGGCTGGTGGTGATGGCTCTACTCGAGCCGCATCCGGCGCTCAAGGCCGCCTGTGAGCAAGCCACACCCGCCGACATGTTTCTCGGCGACGACTTTCATCACAACGGCGCCTTTCGCCTCAGTTACGGCTTTGAATACGCCTACCAGCTGGAATCATCAACTGAGAATGCAGACTTCAAATTCGATCGTTATGACACCTACGAGTGGTATTTGAAACTCGGCGCGCTCGCAAACGCCGATGCGAAGTATTTTCATGGCAAGCTGCCGACCTGGAATAACTTTGTGAACCATCCAAACTACGACTCGTTTTGGAAGAAAGAGGCACTCGCTTATCAATTGAAACCACTGACGGTTCCCACTATGCACGTTGGTGGCTGGTGGGACCAGGAAGACTTTTACGGACCTTTGAAAGCTTATGAAGTGCTCGAGAAGTCTGATGCAAACCATTTGAACTACATCGTCGTTGGTCCCTGGAACCACGGCGGCTGGGAACGGCCCGAGGGCGACAAGCTCGGCAATATCGACTTTGGCATGCCAACCAGCAAGTATTTTCGCGAAAAGATTCGCGCTCCCTGGTTCGCGCATTTCCTCAAAGACAAGAGCGAATTGAAACAGCCCGAGGCGATAACATTTGAAACCGGTAACAATCAGTGGATGAGTTACGATTCGTGGCCGCCGAAGAAGAATATCGCGGCGCGCAATCTTTACTTTGGAAACGCGGGCCAATTGTCGTTTGCAGCACCGACACGAAACGGACCTCAGGAATTCGATAGTTATGTTTCTGATCCGTCGCACCCGGTTCCCTACCGGCCCCGCCCGATCGAGCCGACATATAATCCGGCAGCGAATGGCGGCTCGCGCTGGCGTACGTGGCTGCTTGAAGATCAGCGCTTCGTGCAGGATCGATCCGACGTGCTTACCTGGGCAACTGAGCCACTGAACGATGACGTGACCGTGAGCGGTGACATCGTCGCGCACATCTTTGCTTCAACCTCGGGCACTGACAGTGACTTCATCGTGAAGTTGATTGACGTCTATCCGGAAGAGTATCCCCAGGATCCGAAGATGGGTGGTTACGAACTAATGATTGCTGATGAAATCCTCCGCGGCAGGTTTCGCAATAGCTTCGAAAAGCCTGAGCCGATTGCTCCTAATCAGATAGTCGAATACACGATTGACTTGCACACAAATGATCACCGCTTCCTAAAAGCGCACCGGATCATGGTGCAAGTGCAAAGCACCTGGTTTCCGATCTACGATCGCAACCCGCAGAAGTTTGTACCCAATATTTTCCTGGCCAAGGATTCTGACTATAAGGTAGCGACGCAGCGCCTTTTTCGCTCGCAAAGTTTTCCTTCGCACGTGACGCTGCCAGTGCTAAAACCAAACGGTTCCGTAGTTAGCTGGATTCTTGAACCCTCCTCGTGCCCGTAGCGTATAATGCAGCACACGCCGCACGGAGAGCATTTGGCAGTAACCGCCGCCGAGGCCTAAATGGTCGCACTTCTTTTCACCGCAATTTTCATCATTGGACTCCTGGCAATCCCGCTTTTTTTCTGGGCGTTGCGTACGAAAGGCTCCGCGGAAGGCTTACTGCTTCCCCCCAATCCACCGCGTGGATTGTTTAGTGACAAAGATGCTTTCGAGTCGGCCGTGTTGCCGCCACCGGCAGACCCCAGCGAGCTTGAAACTAAGCGCAGCTCGTTGCGCGAGCGCGCCAGAGCCGGCGACAAGAGTGCGCTCGTTGAAGCGCAAGCGCTTGGCGATCAGAAGTTCTACAACGAAGTATTGGATCAGCTCACCGCCAACGCTGATCGCGCTCCAACGCTGCTGGCACTGGTGTCTTACGTCACGCGAAACGAATTGCCTGTCAACCGCAAGCTAGCGGAGGCAATTATCAGTTCATGGAAGGGCTCACCAGACCGCAGTTCAACAGCAACCACGCTGCATCTGACTGCCCTCGCTGACGGTGCTGATCTATATCAAACTACGGTTGAGGCCGCGTTACACTTCTGGCGTCAGGGACGGCTCGCGGATGTTTCGGCAGCAGAGTTAAGAGCTTTATTTGACGGCGAGTTCTGGGTGCTCTCTGCCCGCACCAGAAGCTCCGGCGCCGGCTTTATCTTGAAACGCAAACTTGCGAGCGCTCGTCGCGAATTGGAAACCGCGATGCGCGTCAACTGAAAACCCAGTTTCCGCACGTTCGGAAAGGTAGATCGACAAATCATGGAAAACATTGACATCGTTTCGCTGCTGCCCGTCCTGCTGATCGGCTTTGCTATTTTGGTGGTGGCGCTCATTGTCCTGCGCCGCATCTTCGTAAACGTTGGCGCGAGAGAAATCGCGATCAAAGAAAGGCGTTACCTGGGCGCAAAAATGCCGCCCGGAAGAGTGGTCGCCACGGAAGGCGAGGTTGGCATCCAGGCGGACGTGCTCAAGCCCGGCTTGCACTTGATCAAATTTCCGTTTGAGAAGGTCGTACGCAAGGTTCCGTTGATTGAGATTGGCGCCGATGAACTGGGAGTGGTTGAAGCGATCGACGGCGAGCCGATGCCGCCAGGAAGAATCTTCGCGCTTGACCGCGCGCAGAATGCGCACAACAACTTTCAGGATCCCATTGCCTTCATCAAACAAGGCGGCGTAAAGGGCATTCAATTGCGAACCTTGCCGCCCGGACTGTGGCCGATTCACCCTTATCTGTTTCGGGTTTCGGTCGCCAAGACGACAGTCATCCCGCAAGGCAAGGTTGGCGTGATCATCGCGGCCGACGGTGCATCGCTTGATCCTGGCCGCCTGCTCGCCCGGGCCGTTGACGGGCACATCAGTTTTCAGAATGCCGAACTATTTGTTTCTGCCGGCGGACAGAGAGGTCCGCAGGTGGACATTCTCACGCCCGGCACCTATCGCATCCTGACGCAGTCCGGCCCGCTCGAAGGCGGCGGGGAAGCCAAGCCCGGACTGTTCTCGGTCAGAGTCTTCGACGCTACCGTAATCAACGAAAACCAGATCGGCCTGGTTGAAGCATTGGACGGTGCGCCATTGAACGCCGGCGATTACGTCGCCGAGTCGGTGGCAGGGCACGACAATTTCCAGAATGGACATGAGTTCATCGATGACAAGGGACAGCGCGGTCCGCAGAAGGACATTCTGCTGCCCGGTACTTACTACATCAACCCGCTGCTCTTCAAAGTGATTCCCGAGTCTGCGAAAGAGATAAAACCGGGTGAGGTGGCAGTGATCGTCTCCAACACCGGCAAAGACCCTTCAGACGATATTCGCCGCCAGATGGCCACCAAGGTGCGCGAGCGAATGGAACGAGAAGAGAGAGAGCAAGCTGAACAAGCAGCGGCAGTGCTCGACAAGATCGACGCCGGCCGTACAGTGGCAGAGATCAAGGTTGAACTGATGACCGGCGATCCGGCTGACCGGAGACTTGATGAAGGCGCGCACGAAGCCTACGTTGTGCCGGAAGGCTATCGTGGCATCCAGGAAACGGTGGTGGGCCCCGGTCGTTATTACGTCAACACCCTGGCCATCACGCCAATCATCATTCCGACAACCAACCAAACGGTGGAGTGGACTTCAGGCGAAGTCGTCAACACCTTCAACCCTTTTGAAGTGATCTCAAAAGACGGCTTCACGATGCAGTTGGAAGTGCGCGTTGTGTTCCGCGTGAAACCGGAGGACGCGCCTTTCATGGTCGCGAAGATCGGCGGCATCGAACGCTTGATCCAAAACGTGATGCACCCGCTGATCGATTCGATCTTTCGCAACCAGGCCTCCGAATCTTCAGCCATGGCCTATTTGCAGAACCGCCACGAAGAACAGGAACGCGCTGAGGCTCGGGTGCGCGCGCACCTGTTGAAATACCACGTGGACGTCGTCAACGTGCTCATCTGCCACATTCATCTGCCGGAAGACTTAATGGTTACGCAGACCGAAAAGATTCTCGCCGAGCAGCGCCAGAACATGTACAACGCGCAGCGCGAGGCCGAGGAAAAACGCATTCAACTGGAAAGGACCAAGTCCCAGGCCGACAACCAGAAAGACTTGATGGGCGCTACAGTGGGCGTCGAGATTGCTGCTAAACGCGCCGAGCAGCGCAAGGCTGAAGGCGAAGGCGAAGCTCACTACATTCTGCAAACCGGTAGGGCCGAAGCCGAGAAAGTCCGCCTGATGGGCGAGGCCCAGGGCGTGGCCTATCACGAGCAAGTCAACGCGCTCGGCGCTCAGGGAGTCGCCTTGGTGGAAGTGCTGAAAGTGATCGGCGAGAAAGGCGTGCGCATCACGCCGGACATCATGGCTTCGGGAGGATCAAACGACGGTGGCGGCGGCGGCATCGGCACACTGCTGTTGCTGAATCTCTTCCGCAACCAGATGAACTTGCCGGCTGCGAATGGCGAGAAGGCGCCAGGGAAGTAATTCGGCAATCCGCTTCCTTCCTTGAGTGTTAGTTGAATCCCAACATTGTGACTGGAGTCTATGATGAAAATCCGAAAGCTTTCTACTGCAGCCGCTTTTCTGCTTGCATTGTTATTCAGCGCATCTCGATCCGAAGCCCAGACTTCTGACCGAGAATCACTTCGAGGCTTGGACGGCGTCGGAGTGATCTACAAGATAAACCTAGACAAGTTGAACCAGCTTGGATTGAGTCCGCCCCAGTTTGCTAACGATGTCACGCTACGGCTTCGTAAGGCTGGCATTCGCGTCTTCGAAGGGGAGGAAGAAAACCAAGCCAAAGGCAATTCGCACCTTGTCGCCGAGATTCACACGATCAACTTCGACAAGAATACAATTGCGTTTCACATTTCAATTTACGTCTATCAATTGGTTTATCTTGCACGGGTGAAAACAGATAGTCCGCTATATCTCACGACGTGGAACAACTCTGGAATCATAGGTGTAACACCTGCTACTCAAAGTCGGGAAGCGCTGCGTTCGGCCTTAGGAGACGCGATCGACAAATTCATCAATGACTATCTCGCGGTGAACCCTAGATCCTAGTTGAACCTTTACTATAAACGGACCTTCTGCTTTTCGAGATCATTCTCCGATGGGCTGGCCTCTCTATGCTTATTGTCTTCAATTTCTGCGGCCACTTTGTTTACTGCTGTTTGAAAACTGTCAGCGCTTGGCTCATGAGCGTCAGCCCTTTTCTCATAGACCTCGAGGCGGTCGATCGAGGCCCGTAGCTGTTCCGAGTTGAGATATGGGTCTCCGTCTCTTTCAACTCTTTCCAATACGTCCACACCGCCGCTTCTCGAATCCCGAAATGCTGACTTGAGCAAGTAACCCAGATTCTCAAATTCTCGTGGTGTACTGATTGCTGAGTAGAGTGTAAACATGTTAGGCAAGTCGGCGGTATAGTTCCTCTCATTTTCAGAACAGACTTCGCTGTTCGTTCAAACTCATCGTCTGGCCTTGGGCGTAATCACGCTCCTACAGTTTCCAGATCAACTCTCAATTTTCCCGGGGCGGCGACCGAAAAATTCAGTTTCTCAAAGCCAATCACTCGCCCGTCTCGATCTTTCATGAGGATTACTTCGTCGCCGGTCTCTTCGCAGACATATTCTGACTCTGGCGGGCCGAACCAGACTGTCAGAGTATTTCCGGTGTGATCGTAGAAGACTTTTAGTTGCTCCATACCTGTTCACCTTCTTTTATTGCATCTGTGGGAAACGCGGTAATTAGAAAGCCATCACCATTCAACCTCTTTACCACAGCACAAGTCCAGCGCTTCGGTCGTTCCAATCGGTAGAATAAATAAACTGACGGATCATTACGACTTCGCCGAATCTCGTCTGGTTTCATCAATGCGCTCTGAACATGGTCCTCTTGTCCACTCATAACAGGATGCTTGATAGTCACGATCAAAGTCCAGTAGCGCTCCGTGACACGCACGATGAATCCAAGTGGCGTGGTTATCTCAAAGAATATTTCGTCCGCCATTCAGCTACCAGGTCGACGTTATCCTTGCAGATACATCTGCGCGGCCATCTTCGTCAGCTTCCAAACGCGCGACCATTCGATATTGCCGTTGCCATTCTCACGGCCAGTCAGCTTGTCGAAGATCAGCTTGCGAAATACTTTCCCCTCGCGTCGCAACATAAACTCTTTCGCGTAAGGCTTCGCGGTTTCGAAGAAGCTGAACTCCGGATCGGTGACAATCCCGATGCCTTCGAGCGTCATCAGCGCGCGCATGATGTAGGTGAAGTTTGCGGGCAGTCGGAACGGATATTCATAGATCACTTCGGCAAGGTCATAGGTCAACTCTTTAAACTTGACCTCACCGAGCTTGAGATTCAAGTAGACTTTGAAGAGTTTTTCCACGACAGGCCGGATCGTCTCGGGATCAACGTCAGGCTTGAGGAAGTTGAGATTGATAATGTCCTGTCCCAGGCCGTGCACGTCGCGGGCAACCACGTGAAAGAACGCATTGATCATCTGCGACTGCAGTTTGGGAGTGATGCGACCAACCATGCCAAAGTCGAAGAAGGCAAGATGGCCGGAATCCAGTACGAGCAAGTTTCCGGGATGTGGGTCGGCGTGGAAGAAACCATCTTCCAACAATTGCTTCAGATAACTGCGAACGAGCAAACGGTTGACCTTGACGGCCGAGATGCGGCGCGCGCGTAGCTGTTCAACGTCTGTGACCTTCGTGCCGCGAATGAATTTTAGCGTCAACACGCGACGGCTCGTGTGGGACCAGTAGATTTTGGGAACCCGAATTACCTGCCAGGTGCGGAAGTTGTAACGGAAGCGATCCGCATTTCGGCCCTCCTTCACATAATCCATCTCTTCAAAAATCGTGGAGTGGAATTCGCGTAGCATGCCTTCCCAGTCGGCATTCTCGTTGGCGCGCGGGAAGAAGCGGTTGGTGAGCTTTACGATTTTGTAAAGAATCGCTACGTCGAAAGAGATAATCTGTTCAAGATTCGGGCGTTGAACTTTAACGGCAACTTCCTCGCCAGTCGACAAACGCGCCCGGTAAACCTGACCCAGCGAGGCCGAAGCAACCGGCTCGGTATCAATCTCCGCATAACACTCTTGCAGACTCCTACCAAGTTCCGATTCGATGCGCGCAAAAGCTTCGGCGGTTGAGAACGCGGGCACCTGGTCCTGTAGCGTCGCCAACTCCTTCACATAAGCAAGCGGCAGAAGATCCGCTCTGGTTCCGAGCGCCTGGCCGATTTTGATGAACGTTGGTCCTAAGCTAATCAAACTTTGATTCAACCACACGGCCTGCTTTTCGAGACGCGCCGCTTTGTTGTCTGACCCTTCATGGCCACGAAAGACGATCAAGCGCAGTAGCCGTATGAATTTGTCGCCAGCAAGGTGAAGAAGATATCGTGCGTGGCCCTTGATGCGTGCGATTCGATTGTTCGGTCTCGTCTCCTCATGAAGACGCTCGACCATGCGGCGGTTGAAGTCTGCGCGGATGTCGTAAGTGTCGAGGAACAGATAGAGCGTAAACAATCCGAGCACGCGAGCCACCCGCGCGAGTCGTAACCAACCGCGCAGGCCACGGCCTTTAAGAATCTCGGCTACCAGCTCGTCAGTTAGCGGCTTCGGGGCAGAGTTATTCTTAACGGAAGACGACGGACCCTCGCCATTGACGCTAATCGCGTCGCTGTTCTTCGTGGACGAGGCTGATGCTGGAACTAATGCTTGGGCCTGACTCATAGTTTTGGAGTTAAGCTATCTAAACACGGCGGCTAATGTCCGTCTCAAAAGGTCTGGAACTTACGAATCACAAATTCAGAACCGGGAGCGGTAGCGACCGGGTTCTTGTCAAAACCGGGAGCCATTATCAAAGTTGAAACCCGGTCGCTACCGCTCCCGGTTCTGTTTTCGTCGACCCACAATGCAAAGGTTTTGGATCACCGAGCACTGCCTCGGCCATCCAAGCTCAATTAACCATCAAACCAGCGCTAGCGTGTGGCGCGAGCCGCCTCGTGCAAAATAACTCTCCGCGCGCTTCACATCTCTATCAATCTGCGCCTTCAATTCTTCAAGCGAACCAAACTTCCGCTCGTCGCGCAAGCGGTGGAGAAAGCGAACCCGCACCACATCCCCATAGAGATCGCCCGCCCAGTTGATTACGAAAGTCTCGACTGAAGGTTCCGTATCGGCGGTAAAAGTCGGCCGCACGCCGACATTAGTAACGCTGCGGCGCCATTGGCCGTCAATCAGGGTTCCGGTCACATAGACGCCGTTGCGAGGTATGACGCGGTTGTGGGGATGCAAGTTGGCCGTGGGGAACCCGAGACCTGCGCCTCGCTCAGCACCGCGTTCTACGCGGCCCTCCACGCCATAGGGGCGGCCCAGCAGCCGTCGCGCGAGATTCACCCTGCCCTCTGATAGCAGTCCCCTAACTTTGCTGGAACTAACTCGCTGATTCCGGAGCCGAAGCTCAGGAACCTCAGCGGCAAGGAACCCCAACTCCTCGCTGACGCGCCGCAGCAGTTCAATATTGCCTTCGCGATTGTGACCAAAAGCGAAGCCGCGGCCGAGGTAAACTTCTTTTGCGTGCAACCGATCCTTTACAACGTCGCGGAGAAACTCTTCAGCGCGAATTTGGGAAAACGCCTCATCAAAACGAACGACGATCGCTTGCTCGATACCGAGGACGCCAAACCCCTCCACTTTTTGATCCAGGGTTTGCAAGAGTGGGGGCGCCGATTCAGGATGCAACACCGCACGCGGATGCGGATCGAAAGTTATTACCGTCGGCACTGCGCCGGTCTCACGCCCCCTTTCCACTACGGTGCGCATGATCAACTGGTGGCCGAGGTGTAAGCCGTCAAACACGCCCAACGTCAGGACGGTCGGTCTTTGGATCTCGGCGTTGTCGGTACCGTGAAATAGTCTCATAAGAGCCGTGATGAGTGAAAAGTTAAAGGTGAAGAGTGAAAAGCAAGAGTAACTCATTACTCATTCCTCTTCACTCTTCACTCTTCACCTTTCACTAGTCGCTGACTTCCAGTCCGTCATAAGCCCACTCAACTCCCGCCGGCAGTTTGGCGGAATCGCGCTCGTGCTTAACGTCATGCGCGATGTGGGTCAGGTAAGCGCGCCTGGGTTTGATCTTCTCAATGTACTCGAGCGACTTGTCGAGCCAAAGATGCGTGGGGTGCTCCTTGAAGCGCAGGCAGTCGAGCACAAGTGCGTCAAGACCGCGCATCCGCTCCATTGTCTCTCGCGGAATCTCACTGAGATCAGTTGCATATGCAAAGTCGTTGAAACGGTAAGCCATAACCGGCAGCCGACCGTGAATCACCTTTAGCGGTGTAATCAGAAAGTCTTTGTCTAAACAGAAGGCTGCGCCGGGCTCGACGGTGTGCGGGATCACTTGCGGCAGCCCACCGCCAAAGTGCGAAGGCTCGAAGATGTACTTGAAGATGCGTCTAATATCGACCCAGGCGCGCTCGTTGGCATAAAGACCAAGGGCGCCATAGCGAAAATTGAGTGGGCGAATATCGTCGAGACCGAAAATGTGGTCGGCGTGGCAATGCGTGATCAAGACTGCGTCGAGCCGCTTCAGGCCATGGCGCAAGGCCTGCTGGCGAAAGTCGGAAGAAGTATCGACGAGGACAGACTGGCCGGCATGCTCGATGAGAATGGAAACTCGCAAGCGCTTGTCGCGCGGATCTTCAGACGTGCACGTTTCGCAGTCGCAGGCGATGGAGGGGACGCCCGTCGATGTTCCGGTACCGAGAAAGGTCAGCTTCATTTGGTAAATCGTGAATAGTAAATTGTCAATAGTAAAGCAGGGCTCTCGTTCATCGTTTTTCTCTTCACTATTTACTATTCACTATTTACCGTTTGGTCAGCCGCCGGTGATGTCCTGGCTTGAAAAGCTGCGGGCCTTAGGCGCCGCGTTGGTCAAGGATACGAACTGCATGCGCAAATCGGCGAGCAGACCTTCAAGGATCTCTTGCTCCTGCGGCAGTAGATTGCCGCGCGTTTTTTGTTGCAGCATTCCCAGCACATCGATCCAGTGTTTGCCGAGTTCCAGATCGACTTCGCGTTTGCCCGTTACCGGATGCTCCATCATTCCCAGCGAAGCCGCCGCATTAGAGGCTATGGACATCATGAAGCTCGCGAAACTTGCCGGGTCCTTGGCACCGGACAGGTCAACTTCCCCGCTGTCCACCTCTGCTTCGGCGCCCACAGGTACGGATTCTGGGCTAGATGCTGCTGGAGGGCTCGTTTCTACGACCTCCTGAGCCGTTGTAAGGTTCGCGGGGGCCGGTTCCGGCGACGAACCGACTGCGGCACTCACAACCTCAGGTTTTGCCGGTGTTGGTTCCGGTCTCTCATTCTCCGGCACGTCGCGCGGCGTGCCATCCGGGTTGAAGAGTCGCCGATCCGTAACTTTGTAGCTGGTTTGTTCCTCGTTCATTTCCCCTGCCTATCTCAGACTGAACACCTGAAGACCGACTAGCATCAGCAAATTCCTAAGAGTTTGTAAATGTACGCCGATGGTAGCACCCGCATCTCATGCTCGCAAGACAGCCTGCATTTTTCGACTTTGGACTTTGGACTTTGGACTTTAGACTGTTTGCATGCCCGCTAATTTTCAAGACCTTATCGAACTAATGCAGAAGCTGCGCTCACCCGATGGGTGTCCGTGGGATCGCGAACAAACCTACGCCACCCTGGCGCCGATGCTTTTGGAAGAAGCATACGAAGCCTTTGAGGCGGTCGAGGAAGCGCACGCGGGTCAGCCAAACGAACTGCGTGACGAACTCGGCGATCTGCTTTTCCAAATAGTCTTCTACGCCCAGGTCGCTGAGGAACGGGGCGACTTCTCCATCAACGACGTTACGAGCGCAATTCATGAGAAAATGGTGCGGCGCCATCCGCACGTCTTCGGCGACACCAACGCAGCAGATAGCGCAACTGTCTTGCGCAATTGGGAAGCGATGAAGCAGGACGAGCGGCGCGCTGCAGGGAAGAGCGAGCGCGAAGAGTCTCTGCTTGACGGCGTGTCGTCGAAAGCGCCGGCGCTAATGGAAGCGCACCAGCTTTCGACCAAGGGCGCGCGCGTTGGCTTTGATTGGGAAAATGTCGAAGACATTTTCGCTAAACTCGAGGAAGAGGTGGGCGAGCTTCGTGCCGCCATTCAAACTCATGCGTCGTCAAACACGGAAGCTGATCACACTCGAGTAAGAGAAGAACTGGGTGATCTGCTGTTTGCGGCAACAAATATCGCGCGACACCTGAAAGTCGAACCAGAGGCTGCTTTGAAGTTAACTAACCGAAAGTTTCGGCGTCGCTTCGGCTTTATTGAAACAACGCTACGAGAGCGAGGTCAGACGTTTGACGCCACTACGCTAGACGAGATGGAAGCACTTTGGCAGCAAGCGAAGGAAGGGTAGGCAGAAGGCAGTAAGCAGTAAGCAGTAAGCAGTAAGCAGTAAGCAGAGATGCTTTCTTTCTCATGACTGCTTACCGCTTACCGCTTACCGCTCACTAGTCACTTATCTGGAGCGAGCGAAGCACGTTGCGAAATGCCGCTTGATAACTTGCTGACTCGTTTTCCGGCGCCACAGCGATCATGTAGAAAAGTTGGCCGTTGCGCAGTTGAGTTGTTATTACCGTGACGGCCTCCGCCTGGCCGGTTGCCTCGTTTACATTTGTTAGGGTCGTAGTCAACCCGGCACGTCCGTTAACCGTCGTTCGCACCAACGCGCTGCGCTGACGGAGATTTGCATTGCCCTGGGTCAGGCCATTCAAGAACTCAGTCGTCGCTTGTTGCAGATTACGGCTTTGTGTCTGGGCCAGGCCAAAGTTGACGCCATGCGTATAGACAACCTGGTTCTGATACTGGCCGTAAGCACCTTCCGGAGAAAACCAAACCGAATTACTCTCGCTCAACTGACGCCAATTGCTGGGGATGCTCACGCGCACGAGTCCGCCCAGGGTGGAATAGTTTTGATAGCGCGTCGAAGGATAGTCAACGCGACCGCGCGGTGGATTGTTGGGAGAGTTTCCAGTGGTCTCTCCATTCGGATTACGGTTGCCACTGCGCGCGATCTCTTCCATTGACGGGGCGCGGCCCATACCGCGCAGGCGCGCCTGAACTCGTGAAAAGTCACGCGTGTCACGCACGGGATTGTCCACCCGTAGATATTGAGCTTCCTGGTTGATTCGCTCATAGCGATTTGCCGGGCTCGGGTGGTCGCTCAAGAAGCCGCCACCACCGCCACCGCTCTGCTGTTCTATTGTCTTAAACATGTTCGCCAGATCGTGTGGGTCGTAACCGGCGCGCGCCATGATCTGCGCTCCAAGAATGTCGGCTTCCGTTTCATACTCGCGGCTGAACTTAAGGAAATAGACACCAACCCCCTGGCCGGCAATCTGCGCGGCGGCTCCCGCTGGACCACCAAGAATCTGTCCGCCGATGCCGAGGATTCCCGCGAGCAAACCGTATTTCTGCGCCTTTGATGCCTGAGCAGTGCCATGGCGAAGGGCAACGTGGCTCAACTCGTGGGCCATTACGCCCGCCATTTCACCTTCGTTGCGCGCCGCTTCGATCATGCCGCGGTTCACATACATCGGACCACCGGGCAGCGCGAACGCGTTAATGTCGCGCGCGTTCACGATCTTGAAATAATATTGGAACTCAGGATGCTGAAACTCTGAGGGAATAGCACTCACCAGTCGCTGTCCCACCCGCGAGACGTAGCTGGTCGCATCGGTGTCGTTCAGAATCGGCATCTGCTGTTCTACTTCAGCCGCCGCTTGCCTGCCAACTTTGACATCATCTGTAGGCTTGTATTTATTGCTGTGATACTTGATTTGCGTCTGTGAAAAGACCGAAACAGGCATCGCAAAAACTGCAACAACTGTTAGCCATGCCATCAGCCTCTGTATTCCGTTTGAACTTTTTCTAATCATCTTTTTCCTCCGTATCGACGCTAAACAAAACTTTTCTGGATCTCAAGATACTCCTGGAATAATTAAGAGCGGCCCCACTCCGAGGGTTGCCGCTCTCTAATTCTTTACTGCTCGACTCGTCCTCCCCGGATTTTATCTTTTCACCGTAATCCCGCCATTTGGGGAAGAGAGCCTTTGGTGTGACTCGGGTTTGATGACCTGCCGGAAATTCGCGTTTGCCGGCTCTCTGTTGCCGAAACATTGCAACACCAAAACTGAAGCTGAACCAAAACGCAACATCATTTGCGTCCCTGAGCACGATTTCAGTTCGAAGATTCTGCAAGTTGGCTATTGAATTAACCCTCCGCGAATTGTTACTGCAATGCCGGTGCCAGATGACGCCGAAACCTAAGATTTGTTTCGTGGCTCGACGTGTTCATTGAGCCAACGCGAGGGTTCAGCAATTGGCGCAATATGATGGGGCTCGCCCTTCCAGACGCGAACCATCGAAACGATAAGGAAAATAGTAGCCGCCAGGCCGAATAACGAACCGCCGACTGAGCTATCCGTGATTGCTCCGATTACTCCAAACAACGTTTGTACCACCAGAATCGCGATGTGCAGCGCCAGACCCTGGGCTGCGTGAAAACGCACGCGCGGTTCTTTTCTGGGGACTAAGAACAACTCAAGCAGCGCAACGACGACTCCGATGTAGAAAGGAGCGTAGGGCAACATCATGGCCCACTTTTCCGACAAGCCTATGCCGGTTACGGATCTGTGAGTTGGTTTCTGCTCCACCGGCCGATATGGTGCGGGTGATGGTTGATAAGGTGCAGGCGGCGAATAAGTGGGCGGCACAAAAATCGACGGATAGGGCGAGTCGGGAGAGACACTATCGTAGCGGCGCGTCGGAGCCTCTGAATAAATGTTCTGGCGCGCATTCTCGTTCCCAGAGGAGCCGATTTCGCTCGTCGCTCCCTTCACTTCCTGAGTGTCTGGTCTGCTATCGCCCGGCCCGCCTTCGACGTTCTTAACGAAGTCAGGATCGAGTGGGTTAGTGTCGTATTTGCTCTTCTTCGGCTCCATCAGCAAGTCCTACGATGTGTTCGCTTGAATGGTTCAATCTTACTTGCCCACAATTGCATACTCAACCTCTTCCCATCGCTCCTCGCACTCGGAGATACGGAACGCGCGAATCACGGGCTGCGGGCCAGCTAAGCCGATTATGAAATAGACAGCCTGAGGATAATAAGCTAGCCGGACGTCAGTATCGGAAGGCGCCGGCTCAGCCGAACGTGGGTGCGAATGATAGATAGCCAGCAGTTCTTCGCTACGCTCGCGCATTTGGCGCTGCGCAGCGAAGAGATCCTCGGGCGCCGCTTCATAGGAAACGTTCGTGTCGGCGGCGACGTTATGGAGCGGGTAGATGCTGGTCACGTGCTGGTCGGCGCCACCGACGAGGCCACAGCACTCGGCCGGGTCGGCGTCGCAGGCGTGTGCAAGGATCTGATCGCGATGCGAACTTTGGAGAGTGATCATTGTCGTAGTCTAACAATAGGAAAGCCTATCCGCAGATTACGCAGATTTCACGGATTCAGTAAAACAGGAAAAACCGCATAGAAGGAAACGATCATGACGAGCGAACCCTTTGACTTTTTGTTATCTGTGTAATCTGCGAAATCTGTGGATCACCGGTTTGCCGCTTACTGCTTGTCGACGATCTTGAGGTGCAACTCCTCCAACTGCTTCTGATCCACTTCACCTGGCGCATCGATCATCAGGTCAGTCGCTGAAGCTGTCTTCGGGAAAGCCATCACGTCCCGAATATTTTCCGTCGGCACCAGCACCATCAGCAGTCGCTCGATGCCGGGCGCGATCCCCCCGTGTGGCGGTGTGCCAAACTCCAGCGCGTCAAGAAAGAAGCCGAAACGTGAACGCGCCTCCTCAGTTGTCATGCCCAGCGCCTTAAATACCAGGCGCTGAACATCGCCCCGGTGGATACGAATTGAGCCGCTAGCCAGCTCGACGCCATTGATCACCGGGTCGTACGCCTTGGTGCGGAGCTTACCGAGCAGCGCGGTCTCGCCGCCTTCTACCGCACGCTCAAGCAATGCCAAATCTTCATCAAGCGGCGAAGTGAAAGGATGATGCATCGCATAGTAACGATCATCATCTTCGTGATACTCAAACATCGGAAACTCTGTTACCCACAGCGGTGCGTAGGCGTTCGACGGTATCAACTTCTCGCGTCGGGCCACTTCATTGCGCAGCGCGCCCAGGCTCGCAGCCACGGTCTTCGTTTTCCCGGCGACAATCAAAACAGCATCGCCCTTTTCCGCAGCAGCCGTCGCTGCGAGTCGAGCAACGGCATCTTCACCTAAAGCCTTCAGCAATGAAGACGTGGTTTCGTCGCCAAGTTTTATCCAGGCGAGTCCGCTCGCACCGTAACGCTTGGCGAATTCCTGCAAGTCGTCCAGAATTTTGCGCGAAAGACCTGCGCCACCGCGAACTACAACCCCTTTCACTTCCCCACCGGCTGCGAGCGCTGCAGCATAAGGCGCGAAATCAGTTCCTTTGAGTGCCGCCGAAAGGTCCTGCAACTCCATGCCCGCGATTCGTAAGTCAGGCTTATCCGAACCCCAACGCCGTATCGCTTCGGCATACGTGAACCGCGGAAACGGTAGCGGCAACTCAACCCCGATCAACTTGAAGACGCGCGCAAAGAGTCCTTCAGTTACCGAGTAAATCTGATCGAGCGTGGCGAAACTCATCTCCAGGTCGAGCTGGGTAAACTCCGGCTGGCGATCCGCACGCAGATCTTCGTCGCGGAAACAGCGAGCGATCTGGAAATACTTATCGAGGCCCGCGATCATGCATAACTGTTTGAACAACTGCGGCGACTGCGGCAAGGCAAAGAATTTTCCCGGCTGCACGCGCGACGGAACGATGTAGTCACGCGCGCCCTCCGGAGTTGACTTGATCAGAATCGGAGTTTCAATTTCGGTGAAGCCCTGCTCGTCCATGTAGCGGCGTATCTCGCGAAGCACGCGATGGCGTAGGCGGAGGTTTGCCTGAAGTTGCGGACGGCGCAAATCCAGATAGCGATACTTCAAACGAAGGTCCTCGCTGGCGAGAGCATCCGTGGACGCTGTTTCGAGTTGAAACGGCAGAGTGCGCGCGTCGTTTAGTAATAGTAACTCCCGCGCATGCACTTCAACCTCGCCGGTTTCAAGTTTCGGGTTGCGCTGGTTATCGTCGCGCAAAGTCACCTCGCCGGTTACCGCGATAACATATTCGCCACGCACTTCCTTCGCCTTCGCGTGAGCTTCTGGTGCGTCTTCAGAATTGAGAACCACCTGCGTGAGGCCGTCGCGATCGCGCAAGTCGAGGAACGTAAGCTCGCCAAAGTCGCGGCGCTTCGCAACCCAGCCCATCAAGGTCACAGTCTTGCCTACGTCATCCGGGCGCAAGGAGCCACATGAATGCGAGCGTTCCAAGTTTCCAAGGTTATCGAGCATGATGAATACTAACCGCCAAGGCGCCAAGAACGCCAAGAGAGAGACAGAATCAAACTGAATTTTTTCCGGACTTCTATCTGGCTTGGCGATCTTGACAGTCTTGGCGGTTAGTCCGTCTTTTGCGTTATCTCGATCAAATTCCCGCCCGGATCGCGCACGAAGAAGCGCGACTGACCGGCGACCGGCCTCGGGTCGGGAATAACATCAATGCCCGCGTTGCGAAACTCAAGGTTCGCGGCGGCACTGTCGGCAACTTGATAACAAACGTGACGAGCGCTCACTTCGTTCTGAACGTCATCTTCTGTCGACAAGTGAAGCTGCATCTGGCCGAGATGATACCACGCACCAATGTTTTGCCTCGTTCCCGCGGGTTTCGGCATCTGACGCAGGCCGAGCACGTCTCCATAGAAATGTTTGGCAGCCGTCTCCAGCGCCGCCGGCACGGTTACATTCACGTGGTTAACTCCGATGATTCCGATAGCCATACTCTTAGAGTCCGGGGTTGGTCAGAGCTTGAAGCTTGGATTCTCGATAACGCCAAAGATGTTTCCAAACGGATCCTTCACGGTTGCTACCTTGATGTCGCCGCCGACTTCCTGCACATCTTCATGCAGCGTTGCGCCTTGTTCGAGTAAACGCTTCAGCGCTGCTGCAGCGTCCGCCACTCCCCAATACGCCACCACTCCTTCTGCTTTGTTCGCTGGCTCAACTTCACTTGGTTGCAACCCAAGTTCGTAGCCACCCACATTGAAGCCAACATAGAACGGCTGATCAAAGTAGGGTTCGAAGCCGAGAATCGAGCTGTACCAATCCCTGGCCTTCGCGATGTCGGAAACGTAATAGGCCGCTGTCCGTAAGCCGAGAAACATTTTGCTTGTCTCCTTACGAAACTAACTAACCGCCAAGTTGCTTGGCGGTTAAGAACGATTGCGTGGAATGCTCAACGACTTCCACTCCGACGAGCGAAAGTGTTTCGCTAAAAACACGATCTGGCCAATGTGATTGGCGTAGTGCATCAACTGCCGATTGATGGCCTGAATAACGGTGTGCTCTTCACCACGAATCAGAACCTTCCTTCCCAAATCTTCCGCGCCTAAAGGTTCGAGGGCATCGAAGACTCGCTGCCAACCCTGCTCCCAATAGGCGCGGACGTCTTCCTTGCCCGTCTTCGGCTCGATAACAAACTCCATATCGCGATTGCGATCGGGCTTCTCGCCGTCGGTGGTTAGGAAGTTGGTCCAGCGCGAGAACATGTTGCCCGCCATATGCTTCATGATCACGGCAACGCTGTTGCCCTCTTCATCGAGTGTGATGAAGAACTCTTCTTCGCTGAGTTGATCCAGCGCTTTCTCAGCAAGCTTCTTGTACGCGCGGAGACTCGCGATGGAGTCTTCAAGGTAGTGGGTGGCTAGTGATTTGTTCATGATTCGTGTAGGGGAAATCCAGTGGCTGCCTTACGATTTCAACGTCTCTCGAATGGCATTTGCAAGGTCCTCGCGTTTGACGTTTCGCTGTTCACCCGAACGTAAATCTTTAAGTGCAACTTCGCCCTGGACCCGTTCGTCGTCACCGAGAACGGCAACGAAGGGGATCCCCCGCGCCGACGCGTACTTGAACTGCTTGCCAATCTTGTCCGCTTCGGGATAAAGGTCAACCCGCAGCCCTGCGCCGCGGAGCTCATGCGCCAGCGCCACCGATTCGGTGAGGGACGTTTCGTTCCAAACGCTAACCATCACATCAGCCGGCGAAGAAGCGAGCGCTTCAGGAAACATATTACGCTCAGTCATGACGACGATGATTCGTTCCAGCCCAAGCGAGAAACCGCACGCCGGCACATCATCCCCAAGAAACATGCCCACGAGATTATCGTAACGTCCGCCGCCACCGAGACTGCCCGGAAGATCCTTTACGTTAATCTCCATGATCGCGCCGGTGTAGTACGACAGCCCGCGCGCCAGACTTGGATCAATCTCAATTCGTGAACCAATACCCTCGGCGTCGGCGAACTCTATGATTGAGCGAAGCTCGTAAACGCCCCTCGCGCCCAACTCATTGTCGCCAACGAACTCAACCAGGCGGCCAAGGATAGCTGCATTCCAAGCCCTTCGTTTCTGTGTTGGGTCTTCTCCGGCCGCGACCTCCGCCGCATGATCCAGAGAGCTCAGCTCGCCAAAAAAGTCGAGTAAGCTGGCTCCGGCCACAGCCCCGATGCCTCGCTCTCCAAACTCTTTCTCGACGCCCGCTCGTCCAATCTTGTCCAGCTTGTCGAGCGCTACCAACGCGGCATCGTGTTTGTCCGGAGCTATGCCAGCCACTTGCAGCACGCCGGTCAAGGCATGCCGGTGATTTATCCTGATCGCGAAATCGTTGAAACCGAGCTTCGTTAACACTTCACCTGCCGCGCCGCAAATTTCAGCTTCAACCAGCATCGACCGCGAGCCAAGAATATCAACGTCACACTGATAGAACTCGCGGAACCTGCCGCGCGCCGGCCGATCTGCGCGCCAAACCGGTTGAATCTGGTAGCGCTTAAAAAACTTCGGCAGCTTATCTTTGTATTCAGCCACGACGCGCGCGAGCGGCACCGTCAGGTCGTAACGCAATGCGAGGTCTGCCTCGCCCGTCGACTCATGAACGCCGCGCTTGAGTATTTTGAAGATGAGTTGGTTCCCTTCTTCGCCATACTTTCCCAGCAGTGTTTCGATGTTCTCAACCGCAGGAGTTTCAAGCGGCTCGAAACCGTAGCGTTCGTACACTTCCTTAATGACGCCGATGACGTATTCACGCCGTCGCACATCCGCCGGGAGAAAATCGCGCATGCCGCGCGCTGGCTGTGTCTTGGAGTTTGCCACTTAATCAAGACTGCTGCAGGAGTGTAGGATCACGGCGGGCATCATAACCTGAAAGCATCGGCGCCAAAAGTCGCACCGCTGAAGGGTTGATGTGTTTCAATTTGGAGAGATCTCACAGGGCGGCTGCGGCTTTGCCGTTTCGGTGCGCGGCAAGTCTCCGACTTGCCGGCTAGCATCCAGGATTTTCCCAGGTCTCCGACCTGCGTTTGACGGTCATAGACCGATATGGGTTAGTTGCGCCTTTCGGCAAGTCAGAGACTTGCCGCGCTCCGAAACGGCAAAGCCACAACTGTTCTGGACAGGCTTCTCGATTGTGAATATTCTGAGCCGGCCTACTAAATGAAAGCGCATCGTAACTGAGTCACCCATGAGCTTGTCTGTCGCAGAAAAGCTGGCCATACCGAACGTACCCGCGCCGCAGGCGCCCCAAGCCTCATTAGGCGTGGCGGTGCGCAACATCCTTGCCGGTCTTGCCTTTACCCTAATTACACTCGCGCTCACCGGCTCGATCTGGCGCGAACAAGGTTATGAAATGCTCATCGTGGCGATGGGCTGGCCACACGTCCTGCTCGGATTCAGCTTCTTCTTCGGCCGAGTCCTGCGCGGAGAGCGGGATAGTCGCGCGACTTTTCTCCTGCTCGCGGTGGCGACGATTACAATTTGCGCGATCCACTATCGCTACGCCATCACGGGCCTCATCTATCTCTACTTTCTATTCCACCTGTTTCGCGACGAGATCTTCGTTTACCTGCAAACGCGAGCACGCCACCGGCCCGGTTCCAAAGTTTATGCGATAGCCGGTATTGCGCCGCTAATTCTGTTGATACTTCTGATTCCCAAGCAGGAAGCTTTTCGTCATGACCTGCGCCGCGTGGAGTTTACCGGAACACAAATCTCGAACAACGGTTGGACACTGATTCCGTTCAAGGCGGTGCCGAATTCGCTGGGACGCGATTTCTACTTCTATTTACAGGCGCCGCAGACGGAAGGCCTGCGTGCGTTTATCACGCCTGCCAGCGTTGGCAACTCGAGAAGCGATGGCGAGATGATGGTGGGAAAGCACAAGTGGGATCAGGCTGAGGATCTCCTTTTTCAACCTCACTACGCGGGAGATGCCGAAGGGTATGGCGGCAGCGTAACTGCAACGGCTGGCGAGGTGCCGGTCTTATTAACCGGCGGACACTCGGTCGGACAAACCTTCAGGGCTGAAAAGAATAATCTGGATGGCGTCTGGCTTCCGATCGATCAATTTGAACAAAGCGCAGAGTCCACGCGCTTCGTTTTTCATATTGCCTCACCGCCGTTGCTTCCTTATTCGGCCGTGTTCGACCGAGTACGCCAGGGCGTAATGCTAATTCTGATTGCCATAGTGATCTGGAGACTGATTCCGCGTCGGGGCAAGAGTTGGCAGTTGTGGATTTATCTCGCTGTGATGGCGGGCACATTCTTCGGCATACAAACACTTCTCAAGTCTTCAAACAATGCTGGTTATGCTTTTCCTTTGACCTTCCAGTTCGCCGTCGTCTTCCATTACTGGAGCTGGTACGTATTTTCGTTTGATAAGCTGCGCGTCTCCTCCCGAGCGCCGGCGCAGCCATCCACGAACGTGCGCCTTTACGACCGTATGCTCAGTTACCTGGTTAGCAAACCACACTTTACTGCCACGGTGATCGTGGCGAATCTGATCTCGGTTTTGGTTGTGCTTTGGTATTACCGATTAGGCGGTCCGTCTGGGCTGCGCTACTTCTTCGACTATAACTACTTCCTTTACTTTCTGGTGTTCCACGTCACCTTCAGCTTCCGACCGATCCTTCGCCGCGCGACTGAAGCAACAATGCCTGCGAAGTAGGACAGACATTCTTGTCTGTTGGTGTCCGACAGGCGCCGCTACGGGTCAAAAGACAAGACATTTTCCATCTCTCATTTTCCATTCAGCAGACGGTTGATACAGACGGTTTGCTTTCAATGAAAAATGACAAATGAAAAATAATGAAAAATGATGAATGGAAAATCTTGGATCTTTGTTCGACTGATTGTAAGACTGCGATTCATAGGACAGGCAGGAATACCTGTCCTACTGCGGCTCACTTTTGTAGAACGGAACGTAGTTGACGTAGTTTCGCCAGAACTCGTTGAGTCCGAGGACCTCCTCGTCGGTCAGCGGTCGCTTCACGCGCGCCGGAACTCCCATCACCAAAGATCGGGGCGGGATAACCGTGCCGGGCGAAATCAACGAACCAGCAGCGACCAGCGACTGCGCCCCGACGCACGCATCGTCCAGCACAATCGAACCAATGCCGATCAGCGCGCCGCGCTCGACATAGCAACCGTGCAGCGTGACGCTGTGGCCCACAGTGACTTCGTCTTCCAGAATAGTTGGATGTGAACCGGTGCGCGTGTGAATTACGGAGTTGTCCTGGACGTTGCTGCGATCGCCGATGCGGATGTAAAACATGTCGCCACGCAGGACGGCGTTGCACCAGATTGAGGATTGCTCGCCAAGGTGAACGTCACCGATAACCTGCGCGCTCACATCAACGTATGCGCTCTCTGGGATCTGCGGATAAACACCGCGAAACGGTCTGATCATATTTGCGAAATATTAGCACAGCCCAACTACCGAAGCGCGGAGCGTTTTTGGAGTGCGGCGACCTGTCGCCGCTTTGGTCGGTGGCGGCTTGACGCCACGCGTGCTCACTAAATGACTTCAGCCCACGATGGTCGCGACAGGTCGCAACCAGCGAAAGCGCTGACAGGTCAGCGCACTCCAAATGAAGTCTGTGCTAGTTCGGGGGGCTGTGCTAAATTGAGGGCCATGATCAAACGGCGTCTTTCACCGATTATTCTCGCAGCAGTGCTTCTGCTCACCACGTCCTGCGCCGGCTCGATCTTCAAAGTGAAACCGGTGGTTGAGTTGCCGCCACTCGCGGGAGACGTGAAGAGCGCCAGCACGGGTGGGGTGACGGTGCGGGTCGCTCCGCTCCTGAGCGATGAAGAAAGCCAGGAACTGTTTGAAGCAAACCTGCCCTTAGGTGGAATCCTGCCGGTGCGATTGGAGCTGGTATTTGATAGCGGCGTGGCTGTCGAAACTAAGAAGGTGCGTTTTCGCTTGCGAGACGGCGAGGGGCGCGAATGGAAACTTTTGTCGCCGAAAGCGGCGGTGGGGCGCATTCTGAAAGCGAACGATGTCTACGCCTACAATCCAAGTTCCCGCAAACAGTTTGAAAAAGAGTTTATGGCTTACGGAATCGATCTCAAGTCGCCTTTGTCTGACGCCGATCGCCGCCACCAGGGATTCGTTTTCTTTGAAACGCCGAAGAAGGAACCGGTTGAGAGTCTGAAGGGTTTGGTCCTCAGTGTTGAAGGATTACCTCAACCCGTCGAGATTCCGTTGAACTAGTCAACCCGTCGAACCGAAGCCTCCGCTTCCCCGATCAGTCTCGCTGATTTCATCCGACCAAATCGCTTCGGGTGTAATAATTTTCTCAATAAGCAACTGGCAGATCTTGCTTGGCGCCGGCAGATGGATCGTCTCGTCCCCGGCGTTGTAGAGCAGACAACTGACTTCCCCACGATAGTCGGCATCAATCACACCAGCGAGAACATCCAGTCCTTTTTTGGTGGCGAGCCCTGAGCGCGGAGCGACCCGTCCGTAGTAACCTGCCGGAATTGCGACTGCGAGTCCGGTTCGCACGAGGGCACGTTGCTTTGGTTCGATAGCAACTTCTTCAATCGAGTAGATATCCAGGCCGGCCGCCTGGGAACTTCCGCGTGTCGGCAAGGTCGCTTTCGGATCCAGCCGCTTGAAACTCAAGTAGCGAAGCTCCGGATTTGCAGAGTCGTCGAGCCCGCTAGAATCCAACGACCGGGTGGGGTACATAAGGTTCCTCCAGCGAAGAGATTTCTTCAGGCGAAAGATTAAGCGAGAGCGCGGCGATGGCGTCGTCAAGATGGTGCGGCTTGGAGGCACCGACGATTGGCGCAGTAACGAATGGCTTCTGCGCTACCCACGCCAGCGCAACCTGCGCCCGCGGCACGCCGCGTTTCGCCGCAACCGCTGCCAGGCGCTCGACTATCTTGCGATCAGCATCCGCGGTGGCCGCGTAGAGCGTCTTGCCAAACTCGTCAGTCTCCAAACGATTTGTAGTTTCATTCCAGTCGCGTGTCAGTCGCCCGCGTGCAAGTGGACTCCAGGGAATCACACCGACACCTTCCGCGGTGCAGAGTGGCATCATCTCGCGTTCTTCTTCGCGGTAGAGGAGATTGTAGTAATTCTGCATCGAGGCGAACGGCGTCCAACCGTTTTGCCGGGCTGTGTATTGCGCCTGGGAAAACTGCCAGGCATACATCGAGGAAGCGCCAAGGTAGCGGGCCTTCCCGGCCTTGATCACATCATGCAGCGCTCCGAGCGTTTCTTCTATGGGCGTGTGTTTGTCCCAACGATGAATCTGATAGAGATCGACGTAGTCCGTGCCGAGTCGACGCAGACTGGCATCGATTTCAGTCATGATTGACTTGCGCGAGAGGCCGCGCGAGTTGGGCCCTTCCCGCATCGGGTAGAACACCTTGGTGGCAATCACGATTTCTTCGCGCCGGGCGAAGTCGCGCAGGGCGCGGCCGACGATCTCTTCGCTGGTGCCGTCAGAATAAGTGTTGGCAGTGTCAAAGAAATTAATGCCGAGTTCGAGCGCCCGCTTGAAAAAGGGGCGGCTCATTTCTTCGTCGAGACTCCAGGGATGTGCGCCGCGATCGGGCACGCCGTAGGTCATGCATCCGAGGCAGACGCGCGAAACTTTCAGACCGGTTTGTCCAAGGTTGACGTATTCCATAACTCCTTAGAGCTTAGGCAGAGTCACGCCACGTTGACCTTGATACTTCCCGCCTCTGTCTTTGTAGGAGGTCTCGCAAACTTCGTCTGACTCAAAAAACACGACCTGCGCCACGCCCTCATTGGCGTAGATCTTAGCGGGCAGTGGAGTCGTATTCGAAAATTCGAGCGTCACATAACCCTCCCATTCGGGCTCGAAGGGAGTGACGTTTACCAAAATCCCGCAGCGGGCGTAGGTGCTCTTGCCCAGACAGATGGTGAGCACGTTTCGGGGGATGCGGAAGTACTCAATCGTGCGCGCGAGCGCAAAGCTGTTTGGTGGAATTACTACGAAATCACCTTTGACGTCGACAAAGTTCTTCTCATCAAATTCCTTGGGATCAACTATGGTGCTGTTGAGATTGGTGAAGAGTTTGAATTCGTCAGCGCAACGGATGTCGTAACCGTAGCTTGAAGTCCCGTAGGAGACGATTCGCCTGCCGGCAACTTCCTTGACCTGGCCAGGCTCGAACGGCTCGATCATTTTGTGCTCGGTCGCCATGCGGCGAATCCATTTATCTGATTTGATGCTCATGTTGGTGAGACGAGAGAATACAAGGGACGGGTGACTAGATACAAGTGATGAGTAATGAGTGATGAGTAATGAGTTAAGATCGACGGAGGACCGGCGACCGACGACCGTTACGGTTCGTTGAGCGTGCGTTTTCCGGCGGTCGTCCGTCCTCGGTCTTCTGTCCGTCCCACTCATTACTCATCACTGTTGTTTTATTACGATCACGCCGTCACCAACCGTGAGCTTGAACGCAGCTCCCCCGGCCCCAGCGCGAGCCGACATCCGTCGCGGGTCCACGCCCCTAGAGGCGCGACCCAATTCCTCAAATGAAGCGTCAATCTTTCCGGAGCGCAAGACATCCGCATCGAAGTCCCCACTAAAGCCAGTTGGAATTTCGACGGTGATTTCTCCTGCCGCGACCCGAAGTTCAGCGCCAACTCCGCGCCAACTCCGCGCCGGAATCTGCAGGTTCAACGTTCCAATTGCGATCGTTGCCGAAACCGTGCCCCCAGTTAGTTTTAGTTTTGCAACGCTTTCAGCCGCGGAGATTTGGATATTGCCTTCCACGCCGGCGACGCTAATCGGGCCGCGGCCCGCATTAATGTCCAGATCGGTTGCGATGGGGACGCGAATTCTATAATCGATCCGCCATGGCAAACCCAGCAGCGTTTTGGGAAATTTTTTCGCGACCGAACGCATGAACGCCTTATCGTGCGTTCCGGTACTCAGCACCCGCAGGTGATTTGCATCTTCGTCAAGCACGAAAGTGTTAACAGCAGCCAGCAAGTTCAAATCTGTTTCAGTGTTCGCGCGTATTTGGATTTCCGCGCTGATTTCTACTTCACTACGAGGCCATCCTTCGATGGTTATCGAACCGTCCGGCGGGCCGATAATTGTTAGCGTGCCGCCATAAGCAAACCGCCGCAACTCATGCCTGCTCGTGGTGCGCACGAGCTGAGGAGGCCCATTCAACTCCGGAGCCTTTTTCTGCTGTGGTACGGCGGCGGCCGGTGACAGGAGGAACGCGATAATAAGAATAAGTGCGCGGACGAACAAAGAATTCACTGGTTTACCTGATTCACTCGTTGGTTTTTGGCGGCCAAGTCGGTCGAGACCAACGATACTATCATTCGACGAACAACCACAAAACAATTCGGGCGCTCCAATCAAATCGATCAAGAGCGCCCGCAGAAAAGTTCACTGATGATAAATCTTAACGACGAAGAAAAGTGATGCTGCCCTGGAAGTTTGTGACGAACACCCTGGAACGACCGTCAATGACGTTTCCCTGTAACTTACGTCCATCGCCCAGGCTCCTAAAACCATCGTTCCAAAATTCGTTCAGCGCAATCTTCTGTTTTTGCGCGGAAGCGTCGAGGTTGAAGGCCGAGTTCGCCGGTATGCGGATGGTTATATTCCCCTTGCTTGACTCAAAACGGTAGGTGCCCCCGCTCGCGAATTCTCCGTCGAAGTAAATGTCGCCAATGGTGTTGTGTGCAAACACCTCGCGGGCGCTTATGCCGCTAAGCTCAATGTCCCCTTCCAGTGAAACATGCGCGCTTACTAATGCGCCGCGAATATTAGTGACCTTAATCTGACCGCGTTTGGTCTGCAACTCAACAGACGAATTGACGGGCACCTGTAGCTGGAAATTCACGTCGCCGACATCACTGCGTCCGGGATTGTCCGCCATCATGTCAACAGTCAGAACATTACCGCTCTGTCGCGGCAAAATGTTGGCCTTCGGCGAATCAAACGTTGCGGTCAGCTTGATCTCTTCGCGGCTCCAGGACTCGACGGTTATAGTGCCGGAGATATTCTTGAGTGTGATGTGAACGTTTCTTCCCGCGGGGTATCGTTTCGAAAGACGCTGCTGGGCGTTGCTGGTGCCCACGCTGAGCGCCGCACAAACGACCAGTGAAGCAAACAGCACCAGTTTCTGGTGGGAACGGACGCGGGGGATTTCAAATCGTCGGGACAACGTTCGCATTTTCATCAGCGTGGGGCCAGGTAACAACCTTGATTCCTTCAGTCTTTAGTTCAGAGGGCTCGACAGATAACCAAACTTTCCGACTCTTAAAGCTCGGCAAACTCTTTCAACAGCGACAGCTTTTCGTTGAGCGCGGCATTCAACATTTCCTCCGAAACATCGTCATGGGGATTCTGAGTCAGGCTATTCAGCGACTCATTTACCGTTTGATCAATCACAGCCAGGTTTCGATCGAAGGTCTCGCGCATCTCCGGACTCCAGCGGGCCTTGTTAAATTCTACTCGTTCATTCCAATAAGAAATCAACTGCTGTTGTTTCGAGACGCGGTTACGGACGCTTTCAGCTGCCGCGCTCAACCTTGCAGCTCCCGAAGAATCTTGAGACTTCGCGACCCCTCCACTTTGATAGCGCCGCAAACCAACCACGGTTGAAAGTGACACCACCAGGACAATCACCGCCACTGAAGCTGCTAGTTGTGGAAAAGAAAGTTCCCAGCTGCGGCCTACCCAGTTGGACCAAAAGTTTCGACGGACCGGCGCGGGCGCGATTGCCTCGGCACTGGTGCCGGTCTCGATCATATTGCGAATCCGCAGCCACAGCGCGTTCTCGTTTGGCGGCGCCGCATACTCGCCACGATGCGTGCGGCAAAAGCCCACAATCGATTGCAGGTCGTTGCGCACAGCGGCGCAGTCGAGACACTCTTCAAGGTGCGCGTTGAGCGTTGTTTGATCTTCGTGACTTAGGGTGCCATCAAGAAAATCGCTGATTAGATCCTGACACTTCTCGCAGTTCATTGTTTAGTAACCTCTAACCCACCACCCGGCTTCGTGAATCGTAACGACCACGAGGCAAACCCGGGCCTTTGGTTTTCAAGCAATCAAGGGGAGACTGCGTTCAAAAAACTTGTTTCGGACTACTTCGTGCTGCCTGGTGGTTTTCAGGGATGAAACCGGGGCGTGCGCTCTCTTGGAAGCTAGTCCCTGGCGTTCTGTTGCCTCAGGAGTCCGCGCAATTTCATTCGAGCTTTGTGCAATTGCGACTTGGAAGTCCCAACTGAGCAGCCCAGCATCCTCGCTATCTCTTCGTGTTCGTGTCCCTCTATATCGTGCAGGGTGAAGACCGTGCGGTAGCCGGGAGGCAGTTGACCAATAGCCTTGTCGAGCGCAATGCGATCCACTACCGGCATCGAATTGGGGTTTTCCGTGCCTTTGACTATCTGTATCGGCGTTTCGCCATCATCGGTCGTCTGCTCCATCTTGACGCCGCGTTTGCGAAAGTGCATCAAGACCTGGTTGACCGTTAGCCGGTGCAGCCAGGTGGTAAAGGCCGACTCTCCACGGAAGCTTCCAATTTTTCGAAAGAGCTGAATGAAGACTTCCTGAGAGAGGTCTTCAGCCTCGGAGACGTTGCTGGTCATTCGCAAACAGAGCGAGTAAACCCGGCGATTATGCCGTTGGTAAAGCTGCTCGAAGGACGCCATGTCGCCTTGAGCCGCTTTCTGCGCCAGAGCGTAATCCGTTTCCTGCGGCGTCTCGGTTTCGGCTGCGGTCACGTGTTCGTATTGGGGCAAGCTACGAAGAATTCCATCCTGAACGCTTGTTCGCCCGGGCCTATCACGAGTCCGCGTTTTCAAGGGAGCGGCAACCTTTTCCTCAACATTTCCCTACTGGGCTCTTGCGAGGTATGTGGTCGCCCTCAACGCGGGTGTGATGCAGCGCTTTAAGCGCGTCGTTGCCTTACCCGACCCAAAAGATATTGAATTTCCTCAGCCGCAGCAACATTTTCCCTAAAACCAGACTCACGTCCAGTAAGTGCGATCGAGTGAACGGTAACCTACCGCTTCGGCTACGTGGGCGGAGCGGATTTCTTCGGAAGTCTCCAAATCTGCAATTGTGCGGCTGACTTTCAGGATACGGTCATAAGCGCGTGCTGACAAGCCGAGCCGCTCATCGCTCGCTCCAGCATTTGCTCGCTTTCGAGCCCGTGCGCGTGCAATTAGCTATTCTTTTCAATCTGTTCTGTTGACTAGTGCTGGATGATCGCGTGAGGCCCATGCCGCGCACAAGGGCGACGTAACGCGCGTTGCGGCGGAGGTCTTCAAAACTGAACTTAGTCGTATTAAATGGTAATTGGCCGCCTGCGCTGCATGATATCCCTTTTCGAGTCGGGGCTTCTTGCTCGCACCGCCGCCAAGTTATTCCGGCGGGAAATTCATGCCGCGTAGCATCTCTTTCCAACGTGGGTCGGAATGCAGGCTCTCGAACTGAGGATCGGCCTTGATGTGGGTAGCCACGTTCTGCTCTTCGATCATGTGGAAAAGCACTTTGAAGGCTCCATCCTTATCGCCAAGCGCGGCATAAGCGCTGGCTACCCCAAAACTTGAGAAGCTGGCCGGGTCGGTCGTAGCCTTCAACTCTTCAAGCATCCGTCGCGCTTCGTTCTGCTTCCCCATGCGCGCGTAAACCCGCGCGATCTCAGCGGAGATCTCCTGAGCGTTTCCGCCATGCGACTGGGCCTTCTTGAGACTGGCAATAGCCCTATCATGTCTGTTCATCTGTTCGTACAGGTTTCCCTGTATCCAATATGGCATAACATTTCCAAGATTGGGATCCAGGTCGATCGCTCGCTGCACATGCGGCAGCGCTTCTTCGTATTTGCGGGCGCGGTAGAGCGCACGGGCATAGCGTGATTGAGTCACCGACGAAAGCGGGTCCAGTTCTTCGGCGCTTTGCATTTCTCTGATTGCCTCAGCGTGGCGTTCCAGTGCCGACAGCAGGTCGCCATAAGTGCGATGCGCTTCGGCGCTGTTCGGATCAAGCTTTAATGCGCGGGTGAGCGCAGCTTCCGCGCCGGCCCAGTCCCAATCAAAGATTTTGACCTGACCCAGCGCGATATGCGCCTCAACGAGCTGTGGATCCAGCTTCACCGCCTTCAATGCGTTGTCACGCGCAAGCGGCATCATTTCCATCATTTGTTTGTGGTCTTTCGCTCCCCAGACGCTTCGTTGCAGCCACGCATTCGACAGCCCAGCATAAGCGGCCGCGTAATCGGGAGCCAGTTGAACGGCTCGCTCGAAGTGTCCGATAGCTTGGCGCAAATCGTCTTCGTTGGTACGCAGATGGTGACGGCCAAGTAGGTATTCATCGTGAACTTGGGGATCGATGTTGCGCGCCGCGGCCAGTCGCGTTCGTTCATCTGGAGTGACCTGAATGCGGATCTCATCCGCGACTGCGCGCGCAACTTCGCTCTCCAGCTTCAGCACATCGCTAAGATCTCGTTCGTATTCGCGCGCCCATAAAGGTGAGTCGGTCGCCGCCGGAATTAACTTGGCGGTTACTCGCACGCGGCCGCCCGACCGTTGCACCGAACCTTCGATTATTGCATCAACGTTCAGCTCTCGCGCGATTTCGGGAAGCGACTTATTGCTACCTTTGTAGCGCATCGCCGAAGTGCGTGAGATCACCTTCAACGCGCGAATCTGCGCCAAGTTACTGATGAGCGCTTCGGTCATACCGTCGGCGAAATAGTCCTGCGCCGGATCGCCCGACAGATTTTCAAGCGGCAGCACCGCGATGGAACGAATCGCGCCGTTCACGGCGAGCGCGCCTGCCTTGTCGCTTCTGACGAAATAGCGGGGCATAACAAAGTAAGCAACGGTAACTATCACCGCGACCAGCGTTGCCAGGATCAAAAGCGCAACCCGCTTATGCGGTCCGATGGCGCCTTGAAGAAACTCTTCGTCCTTCGCCTGCGGTGCCGCCACAATTTCAGTTCGGCTTACTGCCTGCTCCTCCTTCCCCTCTTCCTCGAAGGCTACCCTTACGCCCTCGATCTCCTCCGTGTAAATTACCTCTCGCCCCGGCAGATCGTGTCGCGTCACGTCTGCCTCAAAAACGTAGCCCCGGCGCGGAACAGTCTTGACAATCCGCTGTCCGCCCTGGTCCAGTGCCCGCCGCACTTCGATCAAACACTGCACCAGTGAGTCGTCCGTCACCGCCGTGTTGGGCCAAACCGCTCCGATCAACTCGTCTTTGCTCACCAGCCGGCCGCTGTTCTCAGCCAAATGTCTGAGCACCTCGAAGGACTTCGGGCGCAGCTTGACCTCCTCCTCGCCGTGCCGAAGCAGGCAGCCCCGCGTCAGGTCGAGCGTGAAGCCATCGAAAGAGAGGGTCTGGTGCTGAAGAACTTTCTGCATGTCACCCAAAGCGGATTTAGCCGATCTTTAGTGGCTTTTTAGCTGTTCTTTAGGAGTTTCTTCGTTACTCGCCTCCGGGTCGAGCGCTAATGTGCGCAGCGAACTTCAAACCTGCTTTTAGGTGGATGGAAACCCAGCCAAGGCGGTTGCGTGAGTATAGAGCAGCAGAGATTTCAACGCCATACCGAAAAAGGAGACTGCATGAAAAACCGGCGTCGCATCGAGATCACGACCTTCCGCCGCCGCACGACCATCGTCTTACGCGAGAAGTCGGAGGTTGGCCGTAGGGAGGGGCACGGCGATGGCGAGACATTGGATCTGGTCCGCGATGAATCGGCTCGAGTGGTAGAGAATGATCTCGATGAAACTCGAATCACGGAGCCGCTCCGCCGCGCAGTTTCGGCTTTAATCAGGGAACCAGACGCGAATGACCTGAATCAACTTAGAGAGTAAACAACCGAACTTTTTGGCAAACTGTCGCAAAACTGGTGCCGCGACACGTTCAATGCCTAATCTTTCGAAAACCACACTCAAACAGAGGAGAGATGATCATGAACGCAAAAACCAGAAACTTTACGGCACTCGTAGCCGTCGTACTAACCTTTTGTTTGTTCGTGATGGCGCAATCAGCATCAGCGCAATCACCGAACAGCGATTCGATGCCTCAGGTCCGCGCGATGTCGATGCGTGGAACGCAGTCAGCATCCGCGCCATCACCTAACAGCAATTGCAAACAAGCCAAGGGAAATTGGTTTGACACTATTGATCTCAACACTGGCGGAACGACAGGAACAATCACAAACGGCGGAATCCTCAACGGAACGACAGAAACGGTCTACAATCCTGCCTTTGTCTTTACCCCTGACCCTAACGTTGTCTCCTACATTGCCGAGACGACGATAACAACTAATCAAGGGCAGTTGAAGACCAGCAATGTGTACATTTACAACTTCGTAACGGGACTATGGACTGCCATGGGACGCATCAACCCCGAAACGAGCACCGGGAGATTTGCCGGAGCGACGGGCGTGCTTTACTTCAATGGTAAGACCATCGGTGACTTGCCCCTTCAATCTTACCCATCGGACATTACCGGTGAAATCTGTTTTGCAGGCGGGTAGGGCTGACAACTCTAATTTAGAAAGTGCCTTGTCGGCGCACGGCGGTGATTTCTTAGGTCCAGTAGGTGCGATCGAGTGAACGATAGCCGACCGCTTCGGCTACGTGCGCGGAGCGGATTTCTTCGGAACTCTCCAAATCTGCAATGGTGCGGCTGACTTTCAGGATACGGTCATAAGCGCGTGCTGACAAGCCAAGGCGGGTCATCGCTCGCTCAAGCATTTGCTCGCTGTCAGAGTCGATGCGGCAGTGACGGCGAATCATGCGGGGCGTCATTTCGGCGTTGGAAAAGATTTTTTCTTCCGCCAGACGAGCGCGCTGTTTCTCCCTGGCGGAAATGACGCGCTCGCGGATAGTCGCTGAGTCGTCAGTCTCAGGCGGGGCATCGCCGGTGAGGTCGCGAAACTTTACCGCGGGCACATCAATGTGGATGTCGATGCGATCCAGCAGTGGGCCTGAGATGCGACCGACATAGCGCTGAATCTGCAAGGGGCTGCAGCGACACTCGCGAGTCGGGTCGTTCCAAAATCCGCAGGGGCACGGGTTCATTGCCGCCGCCAGCATGAATGAGGCGGGAAAAGTCAGCGACATCGCCGCACGGCTGATTGTTACCTTCTGGTCCTCGAGCGGCTGTCTCAACACTTCCAAGACACTGCGATCAAACTCCGGCAATTCGTCAAGAAACAAAACGCCATGGTGCGCCAGCGATACTTCGCCAGGACGCGGCACGGCGCCGCCACCAATTAAGCCCGCGTCGCTGATCGTGTGATGGGGAGAGCGAAACGGTCGCTCGGTAACCAGGCCGGCGCGGCCAGTCAATCCTGCCACCGAGTGTATCTTTGTCAGTTCAAGCGCGGCTTCAAACTCCAGCGGTGGCAGGATTGTCGGCAGACGCTTCGCCAGCATAGTCTTGCCCGAGCCGGGCGGGCCGATGAGCAGGATGTTGTGCGAGCCGGCGCTGGCAACTTCGAGCGCGCGCTTCACGGAGAGTTGCCCGCGCACCTCGCGAAAGTCCACGTTGTAGATAGCTGCACGCGCGAGAATTTCAGCCGGATCAATCACGAGCGGCACTGGCGGATCGGGGGAGCGCAATGCGGCCACTAGCTCGACCGCACCGCGGAGATCTGTAACTGGATAGACATTGACTCCGGAAACCACCGCTGCCTCTTTGGCGTTCTCATCCGGCAGGATCACATGTTTGATCTGCGCCTCGCGCGCAAGGATCGCAATTGGTAGCGCGCCTTTGATAGGGCGTACGCGGCCGTCAAGTGACAGTTCACCGACACACAGGAGCTGAATCAGGTCGTTCTCCTCGGCGAGGTCGCCATTTGCCCCCAGGATGCCAAGCGCGATTGGAAGATCGAAACTGGCGCCCTCTTTCCGCACGTCGGCCGGCGCCAGATTGATCGTGATTCGCTGAAACGGAAAGAAAAAGCCACAGTTGGTGATCGCGGCGCGAATGCGTTCGCGCGACTCGCGCACCGCAGCATCAGGCAAACCGACAATTGTTACGGACTGCGGCGACTCCGCCTCGCCGCGAACGGGCGTCAGATCAACTTCAATGTCGACCAGATCGGCGTCGATGCCATAAACGGCCGCTGAGAGAGTACGAAAGAGCATGGGAGGTCGGGTCCTCTGCGAAAACAGCGGAGATGGAAAAGCATTAAGGTAAGCGGGTATTGGGGTGAAAACGAATCGAGCGCGCTTCGGGACTACCTCGAAAGCGCGCTCAATAGAACTTCTCGCTGAGGGTGGCAACGAGTCAGACGCGTTGGGATTTCAAAGCCGACGAATTATCTACGGCGCGACGGAGCAGCGGCAGCCGTCGCGGGTAGTCTGATTTCCTGGCCCGCACGAAGTTCAACTCCAGCAGTAACGCCATTCAAGCGGGCAATTTCATTTGCATTGAGATTACGCGCGGCGGCGATCTTGGCTATCGTGTCGCCTTTACGAGCTCGAATCTTGGTCAACACTGGAGCAGTAGGTTCTGTTGTGCCGGGTTTGCGACGGTAGAGGGTTAAGCGAACGTTGCTGGTAGGAACTACCAGTTTGTTGGTGGATTTCAGATCCACGCCACTATTCATTGCCTGCAGTTGAGCAATGCTAACTCCCGTTCGATTTGCAACGCCCTGGAGGTCTTCACCAGGTACCACGGAAATCACGCGCGCCGAATCGCGGCGGTCGGCAGGGATCCGTTTAAGTAGTGCGAAAAACTGTTTTCCTTTTCCGCCGGGAACGCGAACATTGTAGGCTTCGCCTCTCGGTGTAACGTCTCGCCTCAGCTCCGGATTAAGGCTGCGGATGTAATCAACGCTGCTATCAGTGGCTTCGGCGACGAGCTGCAGATTTGTCGAGTTGGATACCTGCACCACGTCATAAGCCAGCGGCGCTTCCGGACGGATACCCTTGAAACCGTATTTTTCCGGATTCTTCGCGATCAGGATTGTGGCCAAGATGTTGGGAACGTAATTGCGCGTTTCCTGCGCAATGTAGGGATAGATTGCCCAGAAATTTGCCGTGCCTGCTCGCGCGATGCCACGGTCAACGTTGCCGGCGCCCGTGTTGTAGGCGGCCATAGCCAATTCCCAGTTGCCGTTGTAACGGGTCGCGAGACTCTTCAGGTATTTGGCCGATGCTCGTGTTGCCTGTTCAAAACTATTACGCTCATCAATCCACGCTGTCTGGCGCAGACCAAACTGTCGACCAGTACCGGGAACAAACTGCCACAAGCCTGAAGCGGCAGCCCATGACATAGCTTTGGGTTTCCAGGCGCTCTCCACCTGGCCCAACCAGGTGATGTCCACGGGCACGCCTTCTTCTTTGAAGATTTGCCGCGCCATCTTCATGTACACGCCAGACCGGCGCAGTCCCGATTCCATCGTGCTGCGACCACGACCCTGATAATAGTTAATGTACTGCTGGATCAGGGGGTGGGGGGCGAAACCAAAATTTACGTTTTGCTTGGCTTGTCCGAGCGCCAGCACGTCGTCGGCAGAAACGTTTTGCTCCTCAGGCGTAAAAACGACGAGAACGTCGGTTGGAGACGGCTCAAACTTCTGATCTATGAATCCGATTTGCTGCGGTGGATTTGAGACTGGCGCACCTGGACCATTTTGAGCTACCAGTTCGATCACGTTGCCCTGTCTCGATGGTGCAATGACCGGGACCTCTTCGCGATATATCCGTTCGACCAGTTCCCAGTAAAACGTCTTAAGTTCCTGACTTCCTGTAACGTCGATACCTGACGTGAGGATTTCGTCGACTGCCTGATCGAAATCATCACGAGCCTCGCTGCGCTTGCCGGCCTCCAGATTGAGTTTGCCCTTGCGGAACGAGTCTTCAGCTTTCTTTATTATCTGCGCAACCCGGGGGGCCAACTTCTCGACGTCAGTCTGAATATCGCGTGCAGACGAACCGCCAGCCGGAATCTGCCCACAAACAGCAGCAGCCGGCACAACGAGCACCGCAAATAGCGTTAAGCGCGCTATTAAGGTCAGGTAGCTCGTTGTCATCAGGTCGTTTGTCCTCTTCAAAAAGTTAGGGCGAATTTTTGAGTTTATCGCGGCATCCATAGTTGTTCGCAAGGCTTTAGCTTCTCGGCATTCGTTGGATTGGATGATCCAAAATGCCTCTGTAAGCGAAGCCAAAGTCACCCGGAGGTTATCATACGATTTTTCGGGGGTCAAACACCTCCCGCTTTAATTAGACGGCAAAATGGTGAACTATTCCACTGGATTGCGGTCGTCAAAGGTTAAAGATGCACCTCCTTTAGCCGGGGTTGTGCGCCTTCTTAAACGCTGGAGGGAAGCCTACAGGTTCAAATATCTTGCAGGACTGAATTAATGGAACAATGTTTTAGCCGTTTACCCTACGCGGGCCGGGCCGCCGCGGCTTGGGGGATTCTTTGCGGTCGCGGCCCCGAGCTTACAGGCGGAACCACTCTTTCCTTCAGGGCTTCTCGAAAGACCTGTCGCATGTTGTCAACGAACACAAAACGAATGTCTTTGAAGGGTTCTTTCGGAACCTCGTCAAGGTCACGCTTGTTTTGCAGCGGAAGGATAATGGTTGAGACTCGTGCGCGCCGCGCAGCCAGCACCTTCTCCTTTACGCCTCCTACCGGAAGCACATTTCCGCGCAACGTGATCTCGCCGGTCATGGCTACGTCTTTCCTGACCGCCCTCCCCGAAAGCGCGGATACCATCGCGGTAGCAAGCGTGATTCCGGCCGATGGTCCGTCCTTGGGAATAGCACCTTCCGGAATGTGGATATGAAGGTCGTAGTTACTGAAATCTTCCTCGTTGATCTCCAGTTCCTTCGCCCGCGACTTGGCGTATGAATACGCCGCCTGCGCCGACTCGCGCATGACTTCTCCCAGTTGGCCCGTCAACACCAGGTTGCCTTTGCCCTTCATCCTCAGAGCCTCAATGAAAAGCACGTCCCCACCAACGGCCGTCCATGCCAGTCCGGTGGCAACACCAATCTGATCCTTCTTGAGTACTTCCTCAGGAATGATCTTGGGTGCTCCCAAAAACTCATGCAGGTTCTTTAGCGAAACGCTGACTGAGCCCTTGTGGCCTTCCGCGATTCGCCGCGCGACTTTGCGGCAGATTCGCCCGATCTCTCGCTCCAACTGCCGCAGCCCAGCTTCCTGTGTGTACTGCTGAATGATCCCGGTCAAGGCGGTTTTGGAAATGTGCAGGTCCTTTGCGGTGACGCCATTTTCCTCCATCTGTTTCGGCAGCAGATGGCGCCGGGCAATTTCGCGTTTTTCTTCCTCGGTGTAACCGGCCAGACGGATAACCTCCATGCGATCACGCAACGGCGGTTGAATTGTGTCCAGCACATTGGCCGTCGTCATGAAGATCACGTTCGACAAATCAAACGTAACCCCGAGATAGTTATCACGGAAGCTGTTGTTCTGTTCCGGGTCGAGGACTTCAAGCAACGCGGACGAAGGATCGCCGCGGAAGTCCTGCCCAACCTTGTCGATCTCATCAAGCATGATCAGTGGGTTGTTAGTGCCGGCCTGTTGGATCGACTGAATAACACGTCCAGGCATCGCGCCAACGTAGGTTCTGCGGTGACCGCGAATCTCGGCTTCGTCGTGAAGCCCGCCGAGTGACAACCTCATAAACTTACGATCGAGAGCCCGCGCGACCGATCGCCCGAGGGATGTTTTGCCTACGCCCGGAGGGCCGACGAGACAAAGGATTGGCCCTTTCGGTTTTTCCTTCAGCTTGCGCACGGCCAACGCCTCAATGATCCGGTCCTTAACTTTCTCCAGGCCGTAGTGATCTTCGTTCAGGATGCGTTCGGCTTTTTGTAGATCGAGATTATCAACCGAAGCTTTCGACCACGGCAGCTCCGTCATGATTTCCATCCAGTTTCGCAGCGTAGCTGTCTCGGCCGCATCCGGATGCATCCGCTCGAGTTTCTTCAACTGTCTGAGCGCCTCATCCTCGGCAACTTTCGGCATGTTGGAGGTTTCGATCTTCTCTCTAAACTGCGCCACTTCTTCTGCCAGCTCGTTGCCTTCACCAAGTTCGCTTTGAATTGCCTTCATCTGCTGTCGCAAATAAAACTCGCGTTGCGACCGATCAATGTCAGCGCGCGCCTGGGTGTTAATCTCCTGCTGGACCGTCAAAACTTCGATCTCTTTGTTCAGAAGTTCGTTTACACGCCGCAGCCGAGCGGTAGTGTCGGCGATGTCGAGCACTGACTGTGCATCCTCGACTTTGAGCTCGAGATTGGAAGCGGACAGATCGGCCAGTCGCCCGGCGTCGTCCAAATTTGCAATGATTGCCATCACCTCAGGCGAGATGTTCTTGCCGAGGTTGATGGCCTTCTCCATCGAAGCGCGAACATTTCGGAGCAGGGCTTCAACTTCGAGCGACCGCTCGGAAGGAAGAATCTCGTCCATGACATTCACGCGGGCACGAATGTACTGCCCGGTTGTATCTACGGATTCGATTTCGGTGCGGGCCAGTCCTTGCACGAGTATTCGTATGCGACCATCCGGCAGCTTCAGCATGCGCATGATCACGGCGGCCGTGCCCACTTTGTAGAGATCCTCGGCAGTGGGCTCTTCCTTATCGAGATCTTTCTGGGAAGCGAGCAGGATCATCCGATTCTCGCCAAGCGCTTCGTCTACCGCGCGGATAGATTTTTCGCGTGAAACGAATAACGGCACGATCATAAAGGGGTAAATGACGATGTCGCGCAGTGGCAACACGGGCAGATCGCCCGGAATCTGCAAGTCCTGGCTGCTCTCTGCGACTTCAATGCCTTCGGTTATTTCAGTGTCTTTGATGATTGCCATAGTTAATCTTTACTTACTTCAATGCTGCCGAGCTTCAATCCGTGTTCGCTCGCCACGATTAGCTTTCAATCGCTGCTTGCGTCTTTTACCGGAATCTTAAATTCCACTCCCCTGCGATCCTCAATCTTGGGAAGACGTATCGTGAGCATTCCTTCTGCAACTTCGGCTGTTGCGTCCGGCACGCTAACAGTCCAACGCAACGGCACCAGCCGGCTAAACTTGCCGTAACTGCGTTCGGAGCAAAGGTACGACAGTATCTTGTTGCGTGCCACGCGTCGTTTTTTTTCGCCCCAAACTCTTAGCTGGGTATTAGTCGCGCCGATCCTGATCTGTTCGGCAGTCAGTCCGGGAAGTTCTACACGCACGACAATCGCATCAACAGTTTCACAAAGATCTACCGGGGGTGCCCAGGTTTCCGAGGCCAACGGATCGTCAGCTACAGTCGCCTCCTGCAAAGCAGCAAATAATCGTCCCACGCGATCGCGGAGGCGGTGGAGTTCGAGGCGTTCAAGGCCTGTGGCGCGAACGGGTTTAATCATCAGTTAGGACAGGCCTGCTGGCCCGTCAGATCAAGTGGCGCACTCGAGCCGCAGCAACTCTTGGATCTTAATTCTTCTTGCCTGCCTGATTCGCGCGCGTACGCACCAGGTGTTTCAATTCGGTCATAAACTCGGAGACGTCTTCAAACTCAAGATACACCGAAGCAAATCGCACGTAAGCAACTTTGTCGAGTTCTTTGAGCCGGCGCATGATCATTTCACCAATCTTGCTGGTCGGTCTTTCACGCTCCGACGATTCCTGCACATACTTTTCTATCGCATTCACGATGCCGTCCAGCTTCGCCGAGGGTACCGGTCGTTTCTCGCAGGCCCGCAGAATGCCGGCCATCACTTTGTTGCGATCAAAAGGCTCGCGGCGTCCATCTTTCTTGACGACCATATAGGGAATCTCATCGATGCGTTCATACGAGGTGAACCTTCGTTCGCATCGCAAGCATTCGCGGCGCCGGCGAATCGCCTCACCCTCGCGAGACTCGCGCGAATCAACCACCTTGTCTTCGAGATAACCGCAGAATGGACACTTCATCGCATTGGACCTCAGAAATGGGTTTGGATCCGCGTTCTTCCGACAAGTTCAATCCCGAGCAGCCGCCGTTTCCAACTCCGTCTTCGCGAAGAGTTCGTCGGACAGAATGGGCTCGTCTTCAACTGCATGTTCGACTGATTCAGATGACGTCTTGGCGCGCAAGCGTGAAAGGTTGATATCCCCACGGACAATGTAATAGACGCCAAAAATCAGCGCCGGGCCGAAGTCGACGATATGGAGCACGATGGAAATGGCGGCGGCTTTTTCACGTTGGACGCCCAGGGATATTAGTCCGGCAGCAGTGGCGGCGTGGAAGGCACCCGCTGCGCCACCGGGCGTTGGTACAAGCGAACCGACCAGCGACCAACCAAGAACGAAAATTGTTTGAGTTACGCCAAACGGCAATCCGAATGCGCGAAAAACAAGCAACTGCGCCAGGGCAATACCCAACCAGACCATCGCCGTCCAGCCGACAGTAACAGCAAGTTCACGAGCATCCACCAACACTCGCAATGCGCCCGCGAGTTGTTCGAGAATACTCAATATAGCCCGCGTCAGCCGCGCCGGCACAAAACGTCGACCTTCCAGTGTCTTTCTTATCCAGCCAATCGCGCCCTTCGACTTTTTTCTAAACTGGATCAGACCAAACACTCCTGCTAATGCAACCAACAGCAGAACGATCCCAGCCGTGCGTACACGGCCAAACTCCACGCCCGCATCTGCGGGCGGTTGAAACCATAGAAGATTTACCGCAAACAAAAGGACAACGGCGATCATGTCGTAGATTCGTTCCACCATGATCGTGACGAATGAAGCGCTGGGACGAATTTTAGCGTCGAGCATTGGCAGTACGACCGGACGTACCACTTCTCCGGTTCGCCCCAACAAAAACACGGCGCCGAACCCCACAGTCGTCGCAATGTAGAGATTTCGCAGACTGGCTGGAGAAAGAGGGGCCAGCAGCGCCCCCCAACGAGCGGCGCGAAAGAAGTAGGCCAAACTGATTACTAACACGGCGAGGCCCAGCAAATAGGGATTGGCGTGGCTGACGGCCTGACGCACTTCGTGCCAGTCAAGCTTCCTGCCAAACCACCACAGAATGGCCAATGCCAGGAAGCAAAGAGCTCCAAACTCGACGTATTTTCGTGTAGTAGATTTCAAGAATTAGTAAACCGCTTGACTCGTTAAGAACCTAAACCACAAGATATGGGGCCGGGCGAAGGCTACTACAGTTCATAACATGGAGCAAGAAGGGCTGCTTGGCCGTCTGAGAGGCAGTTCAGAGTCCAATCTTTGCACTGTTATTCGAGTAAACCATTCAAGCTGGTTTTGAACCCTGAACTGCTGAATTTTTCCGAAACTACCGGAATCTGAGGTTCCAGGCTCTGACCGGGAACTTTCCTCGTAACCGAATCGTAATTCCGTCTCACCAGGGGAAGTCGCACGCGGCGCGAGTCGCACTGGCATAACGCGGGTAGGCGGAGAGAATAAGTGAGGGCTGCAAGGGCTTTGGCTGCCAACGAAGGAGCCGAGTTGGTTCGCAAGTGTCGCGCGGGTGATGGCGCGGCCTGGGAAGATATTGTTCACACCTACTCGCGAAGAATTTATAACCTGGCTTACCGATTCACTTCACGAGCAGACGCTGCTGAGGATTTGACTCAGGAAGTTTTCATTAGAATCTATCGATCTTTGGAACAATACGATGCTAAACAGGGTGACCTGCAGAATTGGCTGATGAGGTTGGCGCGCAATCTGATTATTGACGATTACCGAAAGCGACAGCGCACACCGCATGACAACCAGGCCGACGACCTCGCCGATCACACTTATCACCTTCACACAGCTTCTCGCTCAGTGCAACAGGAGATGGAGCGTCAGGAACTGGGCGCGCAGGTTCAGGCGGGAATAGATAAGCTGTCGCCAGACCTCCGAACCTGCGTAATACTTCGCGATATCGAGGAATTGAGTTACCAGGAAATAGTTGATCTTTTGGAAATCCCTGAGGGCACGGTGAAGTCGCGAATTAATCGCGGGCGCATCGAGTTAGCCAAGATCTTGCGGCGGATGAAAGTTTTGGCGGTGAGCGAAGCTTAATTTAGAAGGACTGTTTCGCTCGCGCGTGGCGATGCAGGAAGAAGCGAAAAGGACGGGGCGGGAAGAGAGACTTAATGCTTTGTAATGATTTTGAAGAACGGCTGACCGATTACCTTGACGGCGTACTCGAGACTGACGTGCACAGGACGTTTGCCGAGCACGCTCTGCGGTGCCCGGTGTGTCACGAGACTCTGAGCGCAGTGAGGAACACAATGCAGGCATGTCAGGCTGCAAGTGGTCTGCCAGCTCCCAGAGAGTTGGAGGCACGCATACTCTTGAGCACCATGCCGGAAACGGCGATGAGTTGCGAGGACTTTGAAGAATTTCTCACGGACTACCTTGACGGGTTTCTGCCCGCCTCGCTTTATCACCGCTGGGAACGCCACGCTGTTCTTTGTGATCGCTGCACGGAACTTCCAGGTGAAGTCGTGCGCGCGATCGGCGCCTGCTACACCTACATAGGCGAGGAGAAACCACTGCCAGCGGGCTTGCACGAGAGGATTCTACTGGCGACGTCAGGCTCCCAAATTTCGCAGGAGATCCGCGCGCCTTTTGGCGAGAGACTCGCTTCGTGGCTGCGAACGTGGCTCGATCCAATCATTTCTCCACAGCTTGCGACGGTAGCCACTATGTTGCTGGTGGCGGTGTTTGTGTTAACCAATACCGTGTCGGCCGACGGTTCGATCAGTGGTGTCTATAGCGCCAGTCTGCGTTTGGCCGAACAGAGCTATGCCGCCGGATCGAAGGGTGGAATCAAAGAAATCACTAACGGCCTTAAAGAATTAGTGGGTGGACAGCGCGAGAGCGCGCCACCTGCGAATGAAAAGAACCAGAGTGGCGGTCAACAGAAAGAGCAGCCAAAACAGAGTGGCGCTACGAACAAGAACCGGCAAGACAAGCCCTAAGTCATTTCTCCGAGCCTGAAACCAGCAATGCTGTATTGCACTTACCATCCAAAGAATCCGGGAGTTGTCCAGTGTAACCAGTGTGCCCGACGGCTCTGTTCCGCTTGTGACCACCGAATTCGCGGTTTCCCTTTTTGCCAGGACTGTATTGTCGCCGGCGTCGAGTTGCTCCGTCACGAGTCGCAATCTGCCGGTTCACCAGTGAGCTATCGCAACAGTTCCCCGTTTGTGGCTACGCTTTTGTCATTCGTCCCTGGGCTGGGCGCGGCCTACAACGGTCAACCGGCTAAGGCGATTGTCCACTTTGCGATTTTTGCGAGCTTCTTCCAGATGGCGGTGCTCACTCAGGGGTTGCAGTTCTTCATCCTGGGTGTGCTTGGCACCTGGCTGTTTGCCGCAGTGGATGCCTGTCGCACTGCTCAACTAATAAGGGCAGGACTCACGCCGGAAACGGAAGAGGATGTAATTGCGCGACGCTTATACGGAAACCCATTCGCCTGGGGTATCACATTGGTAATTATCGGCACCCTCTTCCTGTTACATACGCTTCTGGGTCTTCAGCTTCCAGTGCGTCAACTACTTCCGGTTGCTCTCGTCGCTCTTGGGATATACATGCTCTTTGATTATGTTCGCCGTCGCCGTCCGAGTAATCGCATTATTCGCTTTGACTCGCGACGTCCGCCTCCGTCGGTGGTCGTAAGCTCGGCGATCGAATCGCCCCGGTTCAAAACGGGGGAAACGACGCAATTCGGCCGGAAGGAAGTCGAGAGTATTCCTTTCAAGCGAAGTTCCTAGAGAACTGGAGCGAAAGGCTCAACTCATGGCATTCATTCTTAAGGCGCTCGGCGGCATAACCGCACTAATTCTGCTGGTAATAACCTTGCTCGGCTCGATCATTACGCTTGGGGGCTTCCTGCTCACCGCCATCAAGGTATTAGTTGTCGTCATATTTCTCGCAGTCATAATTGTGGTCGGTTTTTCCATTCTCCGCGATCGCTCCCGCCGCCATAGCGAGGCAGCAGATATTTAGCCAACTGCTCCATCTGCTCCGGTTGCAATCACCTTTGGCCGTGTGATAGGGTCACCCTTCTTTTGTAGCTATGGTGGGCTGGGTTTACCTCAAGGTGTGAGGTTTTAATCCATCCGCTGCAATCTTCAAGCAGGTAAAAAAACTAACCTCGTAGAACATAAGCTCGCACAAGTCGCCTTTTGGAGGCTGTGCTTTCAGTTGCTTCAGCTGCCCAATGTTTTTTTGCTGAGACAACGGGAGAGACAACAAATGGCTAGAGATGACCGTTTTTATGCATTCATAATTGCTCATACCCCTCGTTCAACTTCAATCATCCGTCGCTTTTGCGTCCAAAAGAGATCCCTCAGACTCCTTGCCTTCCTGCTGATCACATTGCTCGGTTGTTCCATTTATGGCTTTTACGGCATGACGCAACAGGCCGCACACCTCCGTACGGAGGTTGAAAACCAACGTTTGCGGGCCGAAAACGAACGGCAACGTCGGGAACTTAACGACCTGAGCAATCGGGTTGAAGCAGTTGAAGACACATCTCGAAAGCTTGCGGAAAAGTCGGGAGTAGTGAATCAGGAGTCGGCCTTGCCGGGCACTGGCGGTCCAGCGCTGCCGTTAGACGCCAACAGTCTGGCAGCGCTTGAAGGCAAAATGAATCTACTAGAACGAAACATCAAGGCTTATGAGAGCATCTTGCGCGAGCGTGGCTACACCCCATCAATCTGGCCTGTGGTGGGAAAACTGGAAAGCGGCTTTGGCGGTCGGCACAACCCATTTGGCGGGAGTTCTTATGAGTTCCACTCCGGCCAGGACATCGACGCCCAGACGGGCGACCCGGTAGTGGCCGGCGCCAGCGGTAAAGTGACCTTCGTTGGCTGGCAGAACGGGTATGGACAGCTAGTTGTTATCGACCACGGCGGCGGCCTCACGACTCGTTACGGACACTTGTCTCACATCGATGTCACTCAGGCGCAAACGGTTGAAAGAGGCCAGTTCATTGGCCGCGTCGGCTCAACCGGTCGTTCAACCGGTCCGCATCTCCACTACGAGATCCGGATCAACGACGAACCCGTCAATCCCTTGCAGTATCTGTTACCCAGTTCCACTAAATAGGGCTTTTTCTCTTGACAGCCGAATTTGCTATCGCTTAGTATGCGCGCTCGTTCAGAGTTTGCGAAATTGGTTCTAAGTTTTTCGCTTTACAAGCTTTACAGCAATGTTTTCAGTAGTTTTCCCCCGTGAACATGCATGATGAAACGCGCCACCCAGCGCTTTTCACCATGCATTTTTTTGATTGTGTTTCCGTGCTGCGCCCCCTACAAAGCGCGTCGGGCCCACAAGCTTTAACCGTAGGTTGCGCGAAAGCTCTGCAAGCTCTCGCCCCCGTTTTACCGAATCGTTAGGAGGATTCGTTGTTATGTCTAGAATATCCGGTAAGGTCAAGTGGTTTAACAATTCGAAGGGTTATGGTTTCATCGAACAGCCAGGCTCTTCGGACATCTTTGTTCACTACAGCGCCATTCAGGGCGACGGCTTCAAGACTCTCGAAGAGGGTCAGGAAGTCGAGTTTGAGGTAACGCAGGGTCCGAAAGGACCACAAGCAGAAAATGTGATGAAGGTGTAGGTCTCCCCGGC
>JANMQG010000191.1:0-11144 GCA_031370285.1 Chloracidobacterium sp.
TTCCCTGTGTACGCCTCAACCGTTACGTTCGGCGTTGACTCCACCTCCTCACGGCTGCAACACTCGGTAAGAGTGGTTGGTTAGACCTTCTCTACTGGGACTTTCACCCAGTCAGAAACACCCAGCTTTTCTTGGCGCTCGGACCCAATGTTTATAGACAAGACTCAGCTCCCTCACTTCAGGAGCCCATTTATGGCGAAAGACATCTCGCTCCTAACGGAGCTTACATTTTGATCTCGTCGGTGTTTCTATAAACATTTCGCCGCTACGCGGCTTCTCTTCTCACACGCCATTTTTAATCAGCTATCAGACCTTGGAACGAAGTTTCTCAAGTCGTTCAGCCGCCAGCTGCAGCGTCTCATCTTTCTTGCAGAAACAAAACCTCACCTGTTGCCTTCCGCGTTCCGGAACGCTGTAGAAACTGGAACCCGGCACACAGGCGACGCCGACCTCGCGGATCAGATGTCGCGTGAATTCCACATCATCAGCGAAACCAAACGCGGAGATGTCAGTCATGATGTAGTAGGCGCCATCAGGGCGAAACGTTTTAAACCCGGCGCCCTCGAGTACGGGCAGGAGCAGATCGCGACGCGCGCGATATTCGCTTTGCAAACGATCGTAGTATTCGGCGGGCAGGGAAAGCGCGTAGGCGCCAGCGGCCTGCAACGGCGCCGCCGCGCCCACAGTCAGAAAATCGTGAACCTTGCGAATCGCGCTGGTTATCTCCGGCGCTGCGATGCAATAGCCCACGCGCCAACCGGTAACTGAATACGTTTTGGACATCGAGTTGACAATCACCGTGCGCTCGCGCATCCCTTCGATTTGCGCCATCGAGATGTGCTGGATCTCCGCCCCGTCTCGTGGATAAAGAATGTGCTCGTAAATCTCGTCAGTGAAGCAAAGCGTGTCAAACTCCTGGCAGAGCCCCACGATAAACTCCATCTCAGCGCGCGTGAAAACTTTGCCCGTTGGATTGTTGGGATTGCAAACAATAATCGCCTTCGTGTTTGCGTTGAAGGCAGACCGCAGTTCATCCGGGTCGAAACTCCAGTCAGGCGCCCGCAGCGGCACGTAACGAGGTTTGGCATCCGAAAGTATCGCGTCAGGCGCGTAGTTCTCGTAAAAAGGTTCGAAGACGACAACCTCTTCGCCCGGATCGACGGTGGCCATCATCGCTGCGATCATTCCTTCGGTTGAGCCGCAAGTGACAGTCAGTTCTGTTTCCGGGTCGACGTCAAGCCCGAGATACCATTTAGTCTTCCGCGCAATCGCTTCGCGGAAATCGCGCGCGCCCCAGGTGATCGCATATTGGTTGATGTCGTCTGCGATGGCCTTCATCGCTACGCGTTTGATGTCTTCCGGCGCGGCGAAATCAGGAAAGCCCTGCGACAGGTTCACAGCGCCATGCTTGAGCGCCTCGCGCGTCATCTCGCGTATCACGGACTCGGTGAAGAGACTCGCCTTGCGTGATACGTGGCGACTCTTTGAAGCGGCGGGGGTAGTCATAGATACTTTCTTTTGATTTCACTGTACCGCGAAGCGGTTGCGTCTTACAGCCCAGGGTTGCCGCTGCGGCTACCCTGGGTTCGAGAATTGAATGATCACGTCAACCGCAACGCGGTTGTGGCGCGTTGACGCAACCCGTTTCCGGGTTGAAAACCATCTGCTTGACAGCCCAGGGTTGAAACAACCCTGGGCTGTAAGGCATAACCGCTTTGCGGTACAAATCTCAAGTCAGGAACAATTATTCAAAAGTTGCGCTTCCAATTTGAATTCGCGCCGGTCAAACATTCACATTACTTGCCAAACTTCCTCGCAAAAATCCGCAAAACTTCCTGCACCTGCGCGTCCCAATATGTCCAGGAGTGACCGCCCGGAAGCCGGCGAAATTCGTGCGGAATCTTCCGGGTCAGAAGGATGTCAACGAAACTGCGGTTGGTCGACAATAACGCATCCTCGGTGCCGCAGTCGACATAAATGTACGGCAGTGCGGCGATGCGTTCTGCAGGGAGTTCGCGATAAAGTTTACCGAGATCATTAGCCGCGCGTGTCTCACTATGCTCCGCTCCATAAACCGGCTGGAGTGTTCGCCAGATGAATTCAAGTCCCTTCAGGTCGGCTTCGGTCCACGAAGCCGCGTCGAGCGCGCCGCTCAGCGATGCGACGAATACGAACGTCTGCGGATATTTGAAGCCAAACTTCAGCGCGCCATAGCCGCCCATTGAAAGGCCGCCGATGGCCCGCCCCTCACGCGCGCTGCTGGCGCGAAAGCGCTGCTCCACATCCGGAATCAACTCCTGCAGGATGTACGACTCATACTTCTCGCTGGGCACGGTCGCGCTGTCGGTGTACCAACCGTTGTTGCCTTCAGGCATGACGATGATGACATCGTAGCCGGCGGCATAATCGGCGAGCCGCGTGTGCTCGATCCAGTTGCTGTAGTGGCCGGTAAGACCATGCAGAAGGTAAAGGACCGGATAACGCTTCGACTTGGCGGCGGGCTGATTGTAGTCAACTGGCAACAGCACGTTGTAAGGCAAAGTCGCACGCACGAGTTTGCTTGCAAACTGAATTGTCTGGACGCGCGGGTTGGCTGAAGTTGCACTCGTCTGGACAGCCGGCGTTGGGAAAGAGGTTACTGTTTTTTGAAATGAGGCTGTGAGCGCGAAGAATAGGAACAGTAAGAGCAGTGCTCGTCGTCTCATCTGTTGCTTGCCTCGTCGAGAAGAATAGACTGCGGGTTGATGGCGGTGATCGCCGTGAACCTCTTAAAGTCGGCTGTATTGAAAGTCAACAAGTGCGTCAGACCGTGGACGGTCATTGCCGCCACCAATCGGGCGTCATGAGCTTGCTTGCCGGATACTTTGTGTTGAAGAACAATTCTTTCCCGCTCAGGAAAGATCTCGGGCGTGTCATCCAGCAACGTGAACACGGATTTCAGGTTACTCAACTGTGCTTCAGCTTGGGCAATGCTAAGCCCAAGACCGTTGTTGGCGAAAGGTCTGGTCGCAACCGCCCAAAATTCAATTAGGTTCTGAGGGAAAATTGAAAGCGACTCGCCGCTTTGTCGGACTGCAATCATCGCGGCTTCCGCCACGGGCTGGGCGGCATCGCCGACATCGGTACTTCTCAACAGTACGTTGGTATCAACTGCCCAACTCACAATTGAGCGTCTTCTCTCTCGCGATAGATGCTTTCGCGGCTGATCGCCTCATCGGACAAGACTGGGTGCGGAGGGAAATGACTTATCCAATCCTTAAGCGCTTTCTCCCATTCTTCAGGACTCGCGGTTTCCGCAAAAGATTTGCCGGTCTGGCGATTCACGGTCGCATCAATCACAGTCTCAATGAACGCCTCCACCGTTAGCCCTTTTTCGGCGGCCTTCTGCTTGATGCGTTCTTCGATTTCTGGCTTGAGATCTAGAGTGACTGTCATCACGATTTCATTCTAACACCTTGGGGCTTCGTCGCAATATCGTGCGGTCAGCTTTGATCAATTGCGCAGATTTGCTCGACCAGTTACTCCTCCAATTCAGATGCCTCCAAATCATCTTGGTTGATTGACTGACCTAACTGGTCAATCTCTCGTGGAATGATTTTCTTGTGGAGTTCTTTGCTGATCGCCTCACATCGATGCTCGAAAAATTTTCGGTAGTCATCTTCCCAGATGCCGTCTTTGGTCAGGTTGATTAAATGGGCTTTCATCGTCGTCTCGATGTCCGTGTTCTGTTTGGCAAAGTCAGCCATGTACACCGAAGGAGCTTTGTCGCGGATCTTACGTTTGTTTAAGAAATCGTCGACGATCGTAATGTTCGCAATATGATTTGACGAGGGTAACTGAAAACCTTGCTGCGTTAGTTTGTTCAGAAAACCAGATGGGAAAAAATGATGATAGTTCTTGCTATTCGCTTGCTTAAGGTAATCATTGCTTATACGAACGACAGCATTATCAATAAATGATTTAGGCTCATGATAAGCCAGTAGGCAAAGAATGGCCTTTATGAAACTTCGTCCAGTTCTGAATTCTCCGTTCGCCTCGACAAAACGTGCGCTTGTGTCGACTGCGTAGTCATATTCAGGCAAATTTCCTTCCAATATTCGATCAATGCGCTTGATATCTTGCCCTAACTTAGCCTCCAAACTACTGGAGTACCGTCCAGCGAGTGAGGTCCTCCAGAAAAAATCCATCAATTGCTTTCGCCGTTCCCCAGTTGGTTTGTCTTTGGCATGATAAAAGTAGTACGCAAAAGGAACGATCAAGCCGTTGTACGGCAGCAACTTCGAAACCGGAATACGATAATAATCACGAAAATAGTCTACAGTGCGCTCTATCGCATCGACCGCAAGTGGCCACGTGTCGATGAATTCCTTCTTCTTTAGCCTAAGTATGTCTCTCTTGTGACATTCCTTTCGAATCAAAATACTTACAACCTGAAGAACCGTGGCATCAGAGATCGTCTCGTAATCTACTTCCTTCAGTTTAGTGATTAGCGCGTCATACTGTTGTGCTAAATCAAAATCACGGTCTCGGTCGAAAGTCTTCGCGACCATAATTTCAAAAACTGATAACGGAACACCGCCAACGTTGAGTCGCGTGAAAACCTCAGTTGCCACTTCAATTGGCGCCTCTTTGATTACAACGGTCGAAAAGGAATAGGTTTCTAATTGCTTCTTGTATTCTTCGATTTGCTTATGATGTTCTTTCGGAAACGCGGCGAGAAATGTTAATCCGCCATAGAGAAGGTTTGCAATTGAAAGGTAACTGTTGTCTTCTTTATTCGTGGTATCAACTATTACGATGTCTTCGTCCTCGCTAGTGGTTAGGTCTACGTACATTTGAGAGAAGTCTTCTATGATGCCGTCGCGGTTGACTTGTAACCCCTTCAAACTTGCAAACAGACTCGTGAGGCGTTGTTGACCATCGAGAACATATTGAGTGAAATCTCCGTCAGGAGTTTGCGGCAAATTAGCTCCGCCGATTTCCCTTACCGAACGTAGCGACTCTTTCGTTCTCCAAAGGATGAACGTGCCAATCGGGTAGCCTTTTAGGATGCTATCTAACAATTTGGCTGATTTCTGTTTACGCCAGACGAAATCGCGCTGAAACTGAGGGATCTTAATTAATCCCTTGTCGATTTCTGCTAATAGGGTCTGGAGAGATGAAGCTTGTGGTTCTGGTTGATTCACCGTGATGTTCCTTTGTTCTGACGTTTGCCCAAAGCGGGGATGGATAAGTGATGCGCAAGTACTATTCAAAGCATTGGAATCTTGACGCCCTTGTCGCCCGCCGTTTCGATCGCTTCCTCATACCCCGCATCGACGTGGCGCGCGACACCCAAACCCGGATCGTTTGTGAGCACGCGATTCAAACGTTTCGCTGCTTCGTCAGTTCCATCGGCAACTGAAACCTGGCCGGCGTGCAGCGAATAGCCGATGCCCACCCCGCCGCCGTGATGAAACGACACCCAGCTGGCGCCGCTCGCCGTGTTTAGGAGCGCGTTGAGAATCGGCCAGTCGGCGACTGCGTCTGAGCCATCCTTCATTCCTTCGGTCTCGCGATAGGGTGAAGCGACAGAGCCGGTGTCGAGATGATCGCGGCCGATGGCGATCGGCGCTTTGAGATCACCGCGTTTGACGAGTTCATTGATCGCTTCGCCCATTTCGGCGCGCTCGCCGTAACCGAGCCAGCAGATGCGCGCCGGCAGCCCCTGAAATTGCACCCGATCACGCGCGAGCCGCAGCCAGCGATTCAAAGTCTTGTCGTCCGGGAAAAGCTCGAGCGCGAGGTCGTCGGTCTTTCTTATGTCAGACGCATCGCCTGAGAGCGCTACCCAACGAAACGGACCTTTGCCTTCACAGAAAAGCGGGCGAATGTATTCGGGCACGAAGCCCGGAATCTCAAACGCCTCTTTGCAGCCGGCGTCGAAGGCCATCTTGCGAATGTTGTTGCCGTAGTCGAAGGTCACGGCGCCGGCGCGCTTGAGTGCCAGCATCGCCTCAACATGCTCTGCCATCGACTGCATCGATTGCTTGATATACGAAGCCGGATCGGCGCGTCGCAGCTCGGCAGCTGCGTCGAGCGAGAGTCCGGCGGGGACATAACCATTCAAAGGATCGTGGGCGCTCGTCTGGTCAGTGACAGCGTCAACCTTGATTCCGCGGCGCACGATCTCAGGAAGTACTTCCGCGCAATTACCCACCAGACCTACTGACACGGCACGGTGCTGTTCGCGCGCGTCATCGAGGATATCGATCGCTTCATCGAGCCCCAGCGCCAGCCGGTCGCAGTAACCGTTAAGCACGCGCCGCTCGATGCGGGCTGGATCGACGTCGATACCAAGAAACAGCGCGCCATTCAAGGTCGCCGCCAACGGCTGCGCGCCACCCATGCCGCCCATGCCGCCAGACACCACGAGTTTGCTGCTGAGATCGCCGCCAAACTGTTTATCGGCCATCGCCGCAAAAGTTTCGAAGGTGCCCTGAACGATTCCCTGGGTGCCGATGTAGATCCAACTGCCGGCCGTCATCTGGCCGTACATCATCAGACCTTTGCGTTCGAGCTCATGGAAATGTTCCCAGTTGGCCCAGGCGCCGACGAGATTGGAATTCGCAATCAAGACTCGCGGCGCGTATTCGTGAGTGCGAAACACGCCGACGGGTTTGCCGGACTGCACCAGCAGCGTCTCGTCGTTTTCCAGAGTTTGCAGCTCGCGCACGATCGCATCAAACGATGCCCAGTTGCGTGCCGCTTTCCCCGCGCCACCGTAGACAATAAGCTCGTCCGGCTTCTCGGCGACGTGCGGGTCAAGGTTATTCATCAGGCAGCGCAGGGCCGCTTCCTGGTGCCAACTTTTGCAGGTTAATGTCGCGCCGCGCGGCGCCCGAACGGTTCTGGAAGACATCGCAGAGTTTCAGTTCTCATAACGCAAACTGTTTAGTTTGCGATTAAGGTTAATGGCTCATGAGTCGCGCGCAAACTAACAGGCGCGCGTTACAAAAAGCGCGTTAGTCGTCGTCGCCACCGAGGAGACCACTGAGCCAGCCACCCTTCTCGTTTTTGGTTAGTTGTTCCAACTCAGCTGAGTCGAGCCAGACGCCACCGCATTTTTTGCAAGTATCAATCGACACTTTCTCAAACTTGCTCTCTCTCAACGAGCCGCCGCACCTCGGACAAATCATCGTAGACGTGCCGGATGCTTTGGACTCTTCCGCCACCTTCATTTTATCGCGCAGCTTTTCAATCGCTTCCTTGTTCTTGCGGTGAAAGTATTCCTCTTCCAAACCCGCTCTTCGTTTATCAAACGTATCAGACATGTGCTCTCCTCCCCCGTTGGCTTGATGAAACGCGAACCCGCCCGCTACCACCACCCCAGCCGGGCTGCCCGGCCGGGGACCCCGGTCCGCAGGCGGTACTGACCCCATCTCCCAGTTAAAGTGCTCCGCCTAACTCAAGAGCGAATCAAACTCACCGCTACGCACCGCTTCTACAATCTTCTGAATGTCGCCGGACATTGAGCGATCGGCGACGAGCGGCGACACCTGCGCGCGAACGACCTCGTAAGCGGCTTTAACGCCGCGGCCCGGGGCCAGCGGTTTGCGATACTCCAGTGCTTCTGCCCCGGTGATCAGTTCGATTGCGGTTGCTGCTTCGGCTATCTCGACAATCGCACGGAGTTTAGTCGCCCCCGTCATGCCCATCGAGACGTGATCTTCTTTGCCGCCATCCGTGGGGACGTTATCGACGCTCGCCGGGTGTGCCAATATCTTCGCTTCGCTTAACAGCGCGACGGCGGTTACCTGCAGCATCATGAATCCGGACGAAGTTCCGGCCTGGCGCGTTAGAAACGCCGGCAAGTTTTCGTTTGCATCCGGGTTGACCAGACGGTCGATGCGTCGTTCAGTGATGCTCATCAAATCTGTCAGCGCGATGGCGGCGTAATCGAAAACCATTGCCAGCGGCGCGCCGTGAAAATTGCCGCCGGAGAGAACATCGCCGCTCTCGGAGAAGACCAGCGGATTGTCGGTGGCGCTGCCAGTTTCGGTTTCGACAATTCCGCGCGCGTGTTTGAGCGCGTCGCGCACCGCGCCATGAACCTGCGGCATGCAACGCAAACTGTAAGCATCCTGGACCCGCGGATCGTTTTCCAAATGCGACTGCCGAATCTCGCTACCGGCCAGCAACGCGCGCAGATGAGCTGCAACCGCAACCTGCCCCGCATGTGGCCGGGCCGCGTGAATGCGCTCGTCAAACGCGACCGGAGTTCCCTTTAACGCTTCGAGCGACATGGCGCCGGCCACGTCGGCCAGGCGCGTTACGCGTTCGGCGCGACACAACGCCAGCGCGCCAACCGCGCCCATGGCCTGCGTGCCATTCAATAGCGCCAGGCCTTCTTTAACTTCAAGTTGCAGCGGTTCTATTCCGGCGCGCTTGAGCGCCTCGGCGCCTGCCAAACGTTCGCCTTTGTAGAACGCTTCACCTTCGCCAATGGCGGCGAGTGCGAGGTGCGCGAGCGGCGCGAGATCACCGCTCGCGCCAACCGATCCTTTCTCCGGTATGACCGGCGTGACGCCTCGATCCAACATCGCTACGAGCGTGTCGGCTACAACTGGGCGCGCGCCACTGAGTCCGCAGGCGAGCACATTTGCGCGCAGCAACAACATTGCTCGCGACTCGGCCTCGGAAAGTGGATTTCCCAGGCCGCACGAGTGACTGCGCACAAGATTCAACTGCAACTCTCGCAATTGACCCGGGTCGATCCGAACATCTGACAGCTTGCCAAAACCGGTGTTGACCCCGTAAACAGCGCGATTCTCGGCGACGATCTTTTCGACGACAGCTCGCGAAGCCTCGCAGCGCGCACGCGCTTCGGCGGAGAGCACAACCTGCTCCCGCCCGCTGGCAACAGCTGCGATTTCTTCGAGAGTGAGTCGTTGTCCGCGGAGTTCAATCATGTGACAGTAGGCAGTAAGCAGTAGGCAGTAAGCAGAAAGCGGAAAGCGGAAAACGAAGCGATGATCTTTGTGCTTAGAGCTTTGTACTTTGTGTTTGCAAACAAGTACCAAGTACTGAGGACCAAGTTCAAAGTTGAAAAGCAGAACTGGGTTTGTCTTTCTGCCAACTGCTTACTGCTTACCGCTTACTGATGCCGGCGTTTCTGAAATATGGATCCGCTTGGAATCTCTGTCGGGCGTTTCGCTGATGTCGATCTTACGGAACTCACCCGTGGTCGAGCCGCTCTTCACACGTTCGCGCGCCCGCTTCGCCCGTAGGGCCGTACGCGGCACGCCGGTAGCAACCCGGGTCCAACTGGTCATTCTCTGCAAAGGTCGCAATGAAAACTGATGCTGCGGCAAAACTTCGCCCGTCGCTTCGCGCAGGCGCACGGTGCCGATGGCGAAGATGGCAAGGGCGGCGTTAAAGATCACTCCGACTACGAATACCAGCCAACCAGGCACTATGCCGACCGTAGCGCGATCTATGAAGGCGTTGAAGTCGCGCGCAGGCAGCGGATGCAGATAGACTTTGAGATTCCAGCTGAGCGCGAGTAATGCAAAAATCCAAAGATAATTTCGCCGCAGCCGCCGACCTACCGCCTCCCATTCAGTGATAGTGAAATGGGGCGTGATCAAATCCGCTGCCAGGTGTTCGGCCCACCCTTCGTCGAGCGGCGCACTCTCTGGCGCCAGCATTTGCGCAAAGTATCCTGTTTCGATCACGCGCACGCGGCTTGACCAGATTTCATAGTAACGATAACGGCGCGCTTCCATCAGCAGAAAGATTGCTACCAGAATCGAGTTGATGGGGATAACGAAATGGGGATTGCTTTGAGAACTAAAAACGAATGAGAGCGTAGCGCCGGCCGTGAGCACGGCCCAGTTGGTAGTCGTATCCAGCCGGTTGCGCCAGGTGTTCGAGCGCTGCACCTCGCCGCGATAAAAATGGATCATCGCGGTATTGAACTCCGCCGGCGCCATGCGACGGATCTGAGCCGCGGGTGAGTGTCCGGCCCTTTCTGAGACGGCAGGTTCAGGCGGCGGTCGCAAGCGACCGGACACCCTGTCGCCTGACAGTGATCCACTTCCTTTTTGCTGAGCTTCGGTGGTCATTCAGTAGACCGTGACGGCGGGTTCGCCGAATTACTAGCGCGGCGTCTCGACTCCGAAAATAATATAGCACGCACTTAACGTTCATTCGTAGTCATGTGCATTTATGGGAAGCGGTTTTTGTGAGGTGCGCCTGTTGGTTTGCACGCCACCCGACAGCTTTGTGTCACGAATAACCACTCGCTTGACAGTGTTTGAGCGCGACACCTATAGTTAAATTTTCCGTTGTTTGACGCCATTGTTTCTGTCATGACTGCTGCTCGCGAAAGAGAATTGGACGCGCACTGGATGCGCCAGGCCCTCGCCGCAGCGCATGAAGCCCGGGAGCGCGGGGAGGTCCCAGTCGGCACGTGTATCGTTGGCGACGAAACGATGCTGGCGGTTGCGGGAAACAGAACGCGCACTGATCAGGACCCGACAGCACACGCGGAGATCGTAGCGCTGCGAGAGGCCGCCGGGAAGATCGGTAACTACCGGCTCACCGATGCAGTAGTTTACTCCACGATCGAGCCTTGCGTGATGTGTGCGGGCGCTTTGATCCAGGCACGAGTAAAGCGTCTGGTGTATGGCGCGCGCGACGAAAGAGCCGGTGCGGTTGAATCGCACTTTCGAGTTTGCGATACCGATTTCCTGAATCACCGCATTGAAGTTACCGCCGGCGTGCTTGAAGCAGAGTGCCGCGAGTTTATGCAGGAGTTTTTTCGCGCGCGGCGGGGTGGGCGCCAGATGCCGGATGTCAGATGCTAGATGCTAGTGGGATCCGAGACTTACATCTAAGATCTAGCATCTGACATCTTGTTTTTTGGAGAGGTCGCATAGTGGCTTAGTGCACCGGTCTCGAAAACCGGAGTGGGGGAAACTCCACCGTGGGTTCAAATCCCACCCTCTCCGCCAGTTTGAAAGGATGAAGGATGAAGGCGGAAGGATGAAAAGGGGTTGATTGGAAACTTCTTGATTCATCCTTCATCATTCATCCTTCATCCTTTGTTTGGGAGAGGTGCAAGAGTGGTTGAATTGGCAGCACTGGAAATGCTGTGAGCG
>JANMQG010000014.1:0-5369 GCA_031370285.1 Chloracidobacterium sp.
CCCCCCGCTGGCTTTGTGCGAGAGGCAGACCAACTAGATGGATAAAGCCCTTTTAAGTCTCAGTTCGGAAGTTGAGTCCGCTCTTGTTTCAAATAAGCCAATCGTCGCGCTTGAGTCCACGGTTATCGCCCACGGCCTGCCGCGTCCACAGAATCTGGAAACGGCCCAGCGTCTCGAACAGATTATTCGCGAGCTAGGCTCGGTTCCTGCAACTATCGCCATCCTCGAGGGCCAGCTCTGCGTCGGATTAAGCGAAAAACAAATTGGCTTCGTCGCCGAAAGCGACGACATCAGGAAGATCAGCATTCGCGATTTGCCAATAGCCGTCGCGCAGAAATGGAACGGCGCGACGACTGTCGCTTCAACCAGTTGGATCGCGCAGCGCGCCGGCATTAGGGTGTTTGCGACTGGCGGCATCGGCGGCGTTCATCGTGGTTCGTTGCCTGACGTTTCCGGAGATTTGCCTGCCCTCGCGTCAACACCAATTGTTGTCGTTTGTTCCGGCGCCAAGATAGTTCTGGATCTGCCGGCCACGCGCGAGTGGTTGGAGACCTATGGAATAGCCGTCGTTGGTTATCAATGTGACGAACTGCCGGCCTTCTATTCGCGCCGCAGCGGTTTGCCTGTAGACACGCGCGTGGATTCGCCTGGAGAAGTCGCTCAGATTTTTCGCGCGCAACAGGCTTTGGGGATTGAACGTGCTTTGTTGGTTGCCGTTCCGGTGCCGAAGGAGTTTGAAATTCCGGCTGTCGATTTGAGTCGCACACTCAATGCGGCGTTGCAAGAAGCTGAACAGCAGCAAGTTGGCGGGCGCGAACTGACTCCATTTCTCTTGTCGCGCATGGCCCAGATGAGTGCAGGCGCGACGCTCCGAACCAACATCGCCCTGCTCGAAAACAACGCCCGCGTCGCGGCGCAAATCGCTACGGCACTTCAAAGGTAACGCCATCAGGCAATTTCGTGGGAGTCTGAGCTTGTACGACAGCTAAGGCCCCAAATCAGGGAAGCTTCATCAGTGAACCCTTTCGGTGTGAACATGCAGCATGGCTGCTGGAAACTCCAGTGCCATTCTACAATTTCCGGTTGTCTAGCACGTGTGCATCAGTTTCACTCGAGAGTTTTGTGGATGACGGCCTATTACGGGAGACCAACTCGATTTCTAGTCTCCTTGAAGGTTTTCCACTGGTCGTAATAACGGGCGATCTTTTGTCGAAACTGTGGATGGGTCAACCCCTCCCAGGCAAACCCTGGATGCACAAACTCCCAACTCGGAAAGTAAGGATCAATCTCAGTGAGGTAAGTGATAAAACGTCTGATTTCAGGGCGCACGTCTTCCCGGCCTGCACTTGCAATGGGAGGGTTTTCAGTCTCGGCCCCGTGGAGCTTATGCAGTGCCTTGGCATAGATGTACCAGTCAAGACTAATTCCAGCATTCTGTTTATCGCGAATATGCCAGTAGTCGTGTAGGAATTGCGCCTCTAGGTTTTCCCACAGTTCCTTCCGCAACTCTTTTTTGGTGTATGTCGGTCTTAGCCCACCGCGTTCGACGGCACGACGTACGGCCTCGATCGCTTCGCGACCTTCCGAAATCCCTCGCAAGCGCACAATCTTATTGTCAATACTGCGGACAATAACGATCGCATGCTCACGCACGTAGCCACTAGGATCGTGCTGCAGCATTTCGGAGAGGGCAGGCAAGGAAGTAGGCGCGCGGGCGATCAAGACCCCGTCTAAGTGATGCTCGATGGAGCAATCCTTGACTCCCAAACCCTCAAGTCCTCTGCACTTGATGGCCGCCTCACGCCATCGCACCACTACATCAGCAAGCGATAGTTGGGCGAAGTCTTGATCCAGTAGACCACTGTATTTACGCGCATTAAAGCGCAGATCCTCATCTCCCATCTGCGCCGCGGCCCATTTCACGGTGGCGTATGCCTCCGGACCAATCCTTCGGCCGTCCACCACCATGAAACTATTCGACATCCCATTGACTGGACCTGTGTATAGATTGTGCGGAAAGGGCAATTGTTCTACGGGTACGAACTTGTCCATATCGCAGAGCAGTTTCAGGGCATAGAAGCGATAGGGTGACATGTTGTCGCGAACTATCTCGGCCAACAAAGGAGCAGCGTCGGTTCCCTGCGCCATTACCACATCGGTCATTCCGCTATTAGCATTCAAGGAGTTAGTCCCGCTCTTCCACCAGCGCAGGCGCTCCTGTGGCGGAAGCTGAGCGAAACAGTTGAGAAATGCAGCATCGACGGGGCTTGGCGAGAATGCACTTAAGTTCTTGGCCTGTTGGGTGCAATCCTGGCTATGAGGGATTGACGCAGTCTGCCCTGCGGCTGATACCGACACTAACACGGCGAAGAAAATGCTTAAAATTAATCTCACACTCAGCTTGAAAAACCTATTTTGCTTCGATCTCATTGCTAGTTCCTATTCCTCTCTTTTTCAAGGATCTGATTGGCAGCTTTTCCCTTGACATAGATGTTCACCTCAACTCCGTCCACAATAGTTTTGGACACCAGCCGATGTTCCGATGGATCCAGTGGGACTCCACTCGACTGTGACGTGCCATCAGGGCTGATATATTGCATGCCAATTATGGCCAAGCCATAGCGGTTGATGAAGCTGGTGATGTGCGAAATTACTCCCGCAGGAAACGTGAAAGGGTTCTGACTGCGGCCTTTCAGAACCTCCCAAGCGGCTTTCCAACCTCCTTGCCTGTTTTCTGATCTATCGGGCGAGTTGCCCTTGAGTTCTCGTACTGCGTGTATGGCGGCGCTCAAAAGTTGATCACCAAAACCGTAACAACCTTTGTCACCGTCGCACCCCGCGAGCTGATGGGGCCCGCGCGGAGAGTTGTCTTCAACCAGATGAAGTCGCTTTCCTAATTCATAACCCTCAAGAGCCATCAACTCGTTAGGAGACTCAGGTTCGCCGAAATGTTTATTGAAATTCGGGATGATAAAGGGCACGGCCGCGTTCCAGATGTTGTCTTGGTCACCTGCGCCTCGCCCGATGGCATCTGCATCCGGTACACCAAGCATTGCCGCCATTAGGAAAGTGATGAATCTGTGTTGACTTCGTGGATAGAGGCCGTCTGGGTCGCGCTGATTCAATGGGTCATTAAGTACATAGCTGTACCGATTCAGACTTTGCGGATCCAAGGTGTTTCCCATCGCTCGGTCAACACCCGTAAAACGACCTTGGGTGGACGAGTAGTGGCGTGCTTGTGCGTAGTCCAGCCCGGTCTCATCATTGTGCTCGTATCCGGTGAACTTTTGGCGCTGCCCGTCGGCCACACCATAACCCATCCCTACGGTGCGGCCGCCGATGCCGCTTCCAAGTTCCTCACCGAAGGGTTTGTAGTCGTGGCGACTGACGACGCCAGCACCTACGTTCGTTACTACTCGTGGCGAGCCGAGATGATCTGACGTGGTGTAGCGGGTGCCGTTGGCATTGATCGCGGTCGGTTCGATTGTCGCAACCAGTCCGCTGGCGCCGTAGATGTATTCCTTGTTAAGTGCGCCAGCAGATCCATCGAATTCGGCAATCTGCTGACCAGCCATGTCGTAAATGAAGCGTAGGTTTTCTCCAACCAGCTTCCGCACACGCTGGCCTTCACCGTCATAGTTGTAAGCGGAAACTGCATCGACTTTGCTGATCTTGTTTTCCGCGTCGAACGTATACGCGTGCGCCCCGTCGTTGAGCAGATTGCCGGCCGCATCGTAGCTCCCGCCGCTGATGCGGTTGTTTGCGGCGTCGAAATAAAGACTCTGGTTGCCTCCACCAAGATCGATCCAGCGGTTGGCGTAACGGTCATAGCCATTCGTTTGTGACCAGTTGGTGCCGCTGTTTTCCTGTGAGGTCGTCAATCGGTTTAGTTGGTCGTAACCAAACGTCTGCGTGTAACCCAAACCACCGCCCGCGTAAGTGACGCCTTGCAGGTTGCCGTTGTTGTTGGTCGTGCCGTAGCTGTAAACCAGATCGATAACGGAGGTCGGCGCGCCGCTGGTGCCCAGCTTGATCTCACTGGGCTGCAGGCGGTTGTTGTACGTCATTGCGTGAACCAGGCTATTGCCGTAGGTTTCAGTTTTGAGTGCATTGTGCGAAGCATAGCCGATGCTTGAGACGCTCGCGCCCGGGGCGTAGGTTGTCGCCGCACTGCCGAGGGAAGCTAATCTGCCGGCTGGGTCGTTCACATAGCTGACCACGCGCCGGTCACCAGCGCCTGGCACAGAAGGATAGGTTACGTTCTGAACCGAGCTGTTAACATAGTAAGACGCCTCCACCAGATAGTTGACGGAGTCGACCTGTTGATACTGCCTCACTACGCGGCCCAGCTGATCGTAGCCGCGATAGGTACCGGCGCTGCTGCCGCTTCCATAGGTTACCGCAACGAGCCTTCCCGTAGCCCAGCCGCGATCAAAGCTGGGAGCGCCCGAGGGCAGCGATTGTGCGTCGTAGAAGTAACTGACAGTCGGGGTCTGCGGGCTATCGTTGTAGCTCTTTGACGTTGGCCGGTTCAAAGCATCGTAAGCGAAGGTGGTGGTGATGTTCCGGGCATCAAGCTTGCTGGTTAAGTTGCCGTTGTTGTCATAGCCGTAAGTAACCATGCCGCTCTCAGGATTGGTCGCGGAACTGAGATGCTTGACCGAGTCGTAAACAAATGCGCGAGTCTGCACTCCCTGCGTCACAGTAGTCAGATCGTCGAGCGTGTCATATGCGTAACTCGTCAGATAGTTCAAGCTGCTTGGATCTTCATAAACCGAAGTCAATCTTCCCAGGCCATCGGTGACGCTCTTGCGAGCCTTGCTTGCTTGATCGGCGGCGGTGACCGTATTGCCGCTGTAGCTGGTGCTGACAACAGCGCTGTCCGGCGTAGTTAGCGCGGTGACACGACCGAGCGCATCGAAGGCAATGGTCGTCCATAGCGCGCTTTCGCTTTGCCATGGGCGAAACGGATTTGAAGTCTTGTAGGCACGACCCAATGCGTCGTACTGCTGCTGCGTAGCGATGTAATTTGTTCCGCCTTCGAATTGTCGTGTTTCCGTGGTGCGACCCAAGCCATCGTAGAGCATCGTCCTCACTAACGCGCCGTCAAAGTTCGAGTTGAGATCGCTAGTAGTAGTGATGGTTCGGGCCGTGTCGTCGTAGGCGAAGACGGTTTGGTTCTGGGCGGATGTATTATTAGCGCGGATAATCTTCGTTGGCCTATCGAGCGAGTCACTATCCGAATAGCCGCTGGCCACGATGCCGTTAACATCTTCCCCGTCAACCGGCCGGCCCGTGTAATAGTCAAACTGGGCGTAAGAAACCTGCCCCAGCGCATTAGTGATGCTGGTTGGCAGTGCGTAGCTGAC
>JANMQG010000043.1:0-73769 GCA_031370285.1 Chloracidobacterium sp.
AGGCGGGCTTGCCCCCGCTGCTTGGCTAACACTCAGTGTTGAAGGCGTTGCCACAGTCCGGCTCGCCAGTGGTAGGATACGAAGAGTCGAATTGCATTGGTATGAAGCGCACGGCGTGGGCAAGAGAAAGATGAAAATAAAAGGCTATTTGGACTAGAAAACCATGAAGCGACGAGAACCAGAAACACATTTTGTCCTCTGTATCCGAAAAGAAGACTGCGATGACTTGGAGACTCGGAAGATATATCAAGTTTTGCCTGACGAAGCTTCGACAGCAGATGGCTACATTCGAGTAATAGATGAATCAGGTGAGGATTACCTTTACCCGCAGGATTATTTTGTTGCGATAGAATTGCCTCAAGCTGCCGAGAAAGCCCTCTTGTCAGCAGCCTAGAGCAACGATGTCTCCCTACCTAAGGTTCCGATCCTGATTTCGGAGAATCAACTTTGTCCCTCGAATTCGCTGTTCAATACCCCTGCGCTTTGCGCGCTCGCTATGCGGAGAAGCATTTGCGCGAGTGGGGCCGGCTCGGCAATCTCCACGCGCGGCTGACAACCGGCGATACAGGCGCGCCCTCGCAGGAAAAACTCGAGTGGGTGGAAAACTCGCGCGAAGAAGTTGAACTGATGCAAGCGGAAACTGAGATCTGTTCGAGTTGCCCGGCATGTTTGCCTGAGGGCGCTGATGGGAGCGCCGGGGAAGGTGAAGCTGTAGGATGCCTCGGCCGGATCACTTATCCAGTCGAAGCGCAGTTTGAGAAGTTTCTCGCCGACCGGGTCCAACTAGCGCTCGACACCGTCGACAGCGAAGATCAACCACGGCTCTTGCGCATACTCATCGATGCCGAGTCGCCTTTTGACGGCGAGGCGACGAAAGAACTACGGCGCGTCACCACTCCGGAAGGCTTACGTTTTTTTGAACTGCGCGTGCCGATTCGTTTGTCGCGAGCAGCGGCGCGACTGACGACCGACAACATCTTCGACGTGCTAGCCGGGTTTCGTTCCGAGGATAATGAGCAGACGACCTACGTTCGCGAGCTTCCGTTTCAAGCTACGGCCGACTACTACGACTTTCTCGACCTTATGCTGCGCAACGATTTGAGCCAGTCGGAGATTGCGCGTCTCACCTCGCGAGGGAAGAACTATTCCCAGTTTCTCCGTTTGCTGGCAGCAATTGAACGCGCGGAAGCATTGGCTACGCGCGTGCTGCTCGATTAGCTTTCGCTATCCCAGTTGAGGCACGGCATGCCGTACCCTACAAAATCGGACAGACAACGACCTTTTAACATCGATTTAAGGTCATGTTCACTCGGCCTTAAGACGATGGTTTCATTCTTCAAACCTCTCTGTGTGATTTCTTTCAGGCATCTCTTTACAAAAAGGAAGACGAATTATGTTGACGCAAATCAGTTCGGGTAATGCCAGATCCGCTTTTGTAGTCTCGCTGCTAATCCTTTTCTTGTTTTCGCTGAGCGCCGACGCTGCTAGCGCCCAAAGCGTAAGTTCAAGTGGCGGGCACAGCTTTCTGCGCGACAGCGGCGAGACGGTGAAGAAAAAGGCAGCACCTTCGCCAGGCGACAAGAAGCCGGAGACCACCGAAGAAAAACTGAACACCCTGGAGCAAATGCTGGAAAAACAGAACGAGCGGCTGAATCAATTGCAACAAACCATCGCGGAGCAACAGGAAACTATTCGCTTGCTGGTGGGCAAGGTGAGCGGCCAGCCCGTAACGGCCCTGGCTCCGGTGGCAGCCGCGACAGTTCAGGTCGAGGCAGGGTCAGCAATTGCGCAACCTCCCACTGTTGAAGACCGGCTTAAGAAGGTCGAGACGCGAGTATCAGAGATCGGCGCGATCAAGTTCAGCGGCGACATCCGACTGCGATCGGAATCTTTCTTCGGACTGTCAAACAGTCTGACAAACGGAGATAATCCAGCGGTGCTGGGCAACGAACTGAGTCCGCGCCATCGGATGCGACTGCGGGCGCGTTTACAGATGCGCGGCAGCGTTAATGACGAGTTGGATTGGGGCCTGCGTCTGGCCACTGGCAGCTTTGTCGATAACAACTCGACTAACCAAACCCTCACGGATTTTTTCAATCGCAAGCCGTTCGCGCTCGATCAAGCTTTCATCACGTATAAACCGAAACGCGTGGCTGGCCTGCGTCTTCAAGGTGGGAAATTTGAACTGCCCTGGGCATTTACCGAACTGACTTTTGACAACGACATTATGGTGGAAGGTTTCAACGAGTCATACACGCGCGGCTTCAAGAAATCCAAACTGAAGGACCTTACTTTTGTTGCCTGGCAGCTTCCTTTCCTTGAACGAAACTCTGCGTTCGTTCGCAACAGCAACGGCACAGTTAACATTGATCAGTCGCGCCGGAATGGCCGTGATCTTGCTCTCTACGGCGGTCAGGTGCGCGCTCGCTTCGAGCCGAGCGAGAAAGTGGGCCTCACTCTTTCCGCGTCAGATCTTTATTTTTCGGGGACACAGTTCATTTCCCCGGTGCAGGTCTTCGGCAGTCAGTTGCTGCTTCCCATAACGTTTACAATTCCTGCGTCGGGAACGACGCCAGCTCAAACGATAACTACTCAGGTTGCCATCTCCCGGGACCTTCTGGTTGCCGGCAATGCCAATCTGGGGCTGACCAACGCCAGTAATAACGCGACAAATCGCGATGGGCGTCTGGCCTCCGGCTACAACCTTGTTGACCTGCTCGCCCGTCTTGAGTTTAAGCAAAGCGAACGCTGGCCCGTTACCGTTCTTATGAATTTTGTAACCAATACGCAGGCACACGACGTGGTGACAGCCGGGCCAGGCGGCGCAGACCTGCTTGTTCCTAATAACGAGAACCACGGCTTCTGGGGTGAAGTTCAGGTTGGCTCCACGAAAGCGCGCGGCGACACGCAGTTTGGCTATACGTTCATGCGTATCCAAAAGGATGCGGTGCTGACGCCATTCAATTTTTCTGACATAACGCAGCAGTCTGACGTGCGCGCGCACCGCTTCCAATTCGCCTATGCTGCCGATTTGCGCGTAACGCTTGTGGCAACGGGAATTGTTACGGAGCGTCCCAACGGCCTACTGGGTCCGTTTGTGGCAACGCCGCCCGGCTCGTTGAATCGTTCCACGTTCCGCTTGCAACTCGATACGATAGTGAGATTCTGATTCGCGCCCGCAAGAAATCTTGCGTCGCGTAGCGACTGGATGAGTTTAGCCCAGCCTTTCAAGGCTGGGATCACTTGTGAGATACAGAACGTCGTCGCGTCAGCGACGACTGAATCCATTCTCGCGAGGAGTTCCAATGGCTAACACTTATGCGTCGCTGCACTATCACATGATCTTCTCAACGAAGAATCGCGAACCTTGGATCTTTCCCGACATTGAACAGCGCATATGGAGATTCATGGGAGGCATTGCCCGCAAGCACCGAATGACTGCGCTGCAAATCGGTGGTATTGAAGATCATATTCACGCCTTGGTTACTGCACCTACGACAGTGGCACCCTTTCAGATTGCTCAGACACTCAAAGGCGAATCATCCAAATGGATTCACGACGAGTTTCATCAACTCAAACAATTTTCCTGGCAAGATGGTTACGGGGCTTTCACTGTTAGCAAATCAAACATTCCTCAAGTCGTTGCCTATATTCAAAATCAGCGCGAACATCATCGGAAGAAAACGTTCCAGGAAGAGTATTTGGAATTCTTACAGGCTAATGGAATTGAATACGATGAGCGGTATCTATGGGGATGACTCATTCGTCGCTGACGCGACGAGGTTTCATATCTCACAAGTGATCCCAGCCTTGAAAGGCTGGGCTAAACTCACCTCGTCGCTACGCGACGCAAGAGTTCTTGCTCATCATAGTGAAAACTGACAGAAGCAGTGTGATAGTCTGTTGCCCAAGTGGTGACTCAGGTCGACAAGCGGGCGAGCAGAATAAGCAACCGCGCACGCAAGATGCGAACGCGCGTGCGTGATACTCGCCGCGAAATCGAGCGCATCGCCAACACGCCAACTCTCGGCGGACTCTTCCTTTCATTTCTAAAAATCGGCACGGTCGGTTTCGGTGGCGGCCTGGCCGTAATCGCGCAAATCAGAACGCTCGCAGTGCGACAGCGGCGCTGGCTCACGGAGCAGGAGTTCGCGTCCGGCTTCGCGCTCTCACAGACTTTACCCGGCACCTCCGCCGGCAATATGGCCACTTATGTGGGGCTCAGGATTCGCGGCTGGCGCGGCGCCGGCGTATCGATGGCGGGCTTCATCCTGCCTTCGATGTTGATGATGATCCTGCTGGCAATTCTCTACCGGCACCTGCGCTACTTGCCTGACACCGATCGTTTCTTTCAAGGCCTGAACGCAGCCGTAGTCGCGCTGATAATTGTGACGGCCTGGCGCATGGGACGCAACACTTTGGGCAAGCCGTGGCAGTGGTTACTGGCCGTCTTCGCCTGTATCGTGGTCGCTTTTTTCAGTGCGACCGTGATTGAGGTGGTGCTGGCAGCTGGTCTCATCGGCATCTTTATCGATTCGTTTGCTGAGAAACACCTGCGCCGGCTGGGACAACTTCGCGGCGTGGCTTCACGTCGCAAACGAATTTCAGCGCGCGTGACCTTGCAGCGAAGACGGCGTCGTATTCGCGCGACTCACTTCGTCGGCGGTTATCTAACGCGCGCGATGGCGGAGGAGCGCGTGCGACAAGCGGCCTTGCTGGCTCAGGGTGAACTTGCCGGAGCGGAAAGCGAAGTGCCGGAAAGCCCTTCGCCTGATGAGAATCCCGATCCTAATCACGATACGCCCAAGCCCGCAGCGAAGAGGCTCGGCTCTCTTGTTCTGTTTGGAGTGTCCATGCCGATCCTTGCCAAGTTTGCCTTGCTGTTAACGCTCTCAACCCTTTTCCTGCGCATCGGCACGATCACTTTTGGCGGTGGCTTCGTGATGATTCCGCTCATTGAGGCGGAAGTGGTTGACTCTCAGCATTGGCTTACGCACCAGGAATTCGTTGACGCTACCGCGCTCGGCCAGGTTACGCCGGGGCCGGTGCTGATTACGGCAACGTTCATCGGCTATCGCGTGGCGGGAACACTCGGCGCGCTGGTGGCGACCATCAGCATTTTTCTGCCATCGTTCCTGATGACGGTGGTTGCCGGATCATCGCTCGCCCGTTTCCACACTAACAAGATCGTGCAATCGTTTTTGAAAGGCGTGACGCCCGCAGTGGTTGGTCTACTGGTCGCCGCCGGCATCAGCATCGGTCGCGCCGGTATTCACAGTTGGGTGGGTTTGTTGATTGCAGTCATAGCCGGCGCGGTACTCGTGCGTTACCGCCCCAATGCCATTTGGGTAATCCTCGGCGCAGGCCTCGTTCGGTTTGTGCTGGGTTTCTTTGTCGTCTAAGAAGACAAGCCGCGGGTTTATGCGGACTAGCGTGGATCAGATTAGGGATTAGCACATACCAACCCGATAAAGTCTTTTCTGATTCGCGTTTATCCGCGTAAACCCGCGGCTGATTCATTTCCGTTCCCTTACCAAACCTGACAACGCTTTTCCGGAGGACGGACCATCGCATCGCCCAGGTTGCAGTGGAACGCTTCTGCAAACTGCGGCATGTTTGAGAGTGGGCCATTGACGCGGAAGCGGCCCAGCGGGTGCGGGTCGGTAAGAATCTGTTGGCGCATTGCTTCGGGCGTTTGTTTCCTGCCCCACACCTGCGCCCAGCCCAGGAAGAAACGCTGCTCCGGTGTGAAGCCATCGATGTCCGCGGGGCGAGGTTTGTCCTCCAGGGCCTTTTGGAAAGCGAGCCACGCGATCTTCAAGCCACCAAGGTCGCCGATGGATTCTCCCAATACGAGTTTGCCGTTCTGGTTCATGCCAATCTCTTCAACGCGGAAGTTGGAGAACTGCTGCTCCACGCAGGTGGCGCGATCCGTGTAGTTCTTCGCGTCCGCTCCTGTCCACCAGTCTTTGAGATTGCCCTGAAGGTCAAACTTGCGACCCTGATCGTCGAAGCCGTGTGACATTTCGTGGCCGATAACGGCGCCGATCGCTCCGTAGTTAAGCGCATCATCGGCGGTCAAATCGAAGTAGGGTGGTTGCAGAATGCCCGCCGGAAAAACAATCTCGTTCATCAGCGAGTTGTTGTAGGCGTTGACCGTCGGCGGCGTCATGCCCCACTCGGTGCGGTCGACGGGCCGGCCCATCTTCGCGAGGTTCCGTTGCCGTTCAAACTCACTAGCCCGCAGCAGGTTATCAATGAACGAAGTGCGCTCGATCTTTAGTTTCGAATAGTCGCGCCACTTATCCGGGTAGCCAATCTTGACGGCAAAGGCGTTCAATTTGGCGATGGCGGCCTGGCGCGTCGGCTCGCTCATCCAGTCGAGTGTCGGGATGTCATCGCGCAGGGCCACGATGAGATTGTTAACCAACTCCTTCATGCGCGTTTTGGCTTCCGGTGGAAAAGCTTTCTTCACGTAGACTTCGCCCAGGGCCTCGCCAAGGGTCTGATCGGTAGCGACTACGCAGCGACGCCAACGTGGCTGAATTTCCTTCGTGCCGTTCAACGTTTTGCCGTAGAAATTGAAATTCTCGTTGACGAAAGCGGTCGAGAGCGCGTCTGCTGCGTCGTGCACGAGGTGCCAGCGCAGGTACGTTTTCCAGTCGTCGATTGCGACGCTCGTTAGCATCTGGTCGACGCCTTTAAAGAAGTCAGGATGTGCCACGTTGATTTCGGTGAACTTCGGTGCACCGAGCTTTTTGGTATATGTCGCCCAATCGAAGTTTGCCATTACGTTCTTCAAGTCTGCCGGAGCCATCTTGTGATACTGCTTCGACGCATCGCGGCGCGCGACGCGATCCAGCGAGACTTGCGCCAGTTGCGTCTCAATCTTCATCACCGTCTGCGCTTCAGCCGCAGCCTTGCCGGCATCGTCGCCCAACAGCTTGAACATGTTGGTTACGTGGGCTAAGTAGGCAGTGCGTGTGCTCTGGGATTTTTCGTCGTCTTTGAGATAGAAGTCGCGGTCGGGAAGGCTAAGGCCACCCTGCCCAGTAATGGCGATCACGCTGGCGCTGTTCTTGAAATCCTGCCCCGCGCCGAAGTTGAATATTCCAGGCACGCCCATACGGTGCAGGTGGGCGAGCATTGCGGGCAGTTCACGCGCGCTCTTGATCTTATTGATGCCGGCAATTTCCTTTGCGAGTGGTGTGGCGCCAAGCGCTTCGATCTTCGCTTCGTCCATGCAACTGGCATAGAACGCGCCAATCTTCTGTTCGTTGCTGCCCTTCCGAGCCGCTGTGTTCTTCGCCGCGTCTTCGAGAATCTCGTGCAGCGTAGCGATGTTCTTTTCTCGCAGCGGGCTGGTAATACCCCAGGTCGAGAAAGCCGGCGGGATTTCGTTCCTGGCGATCCAGCCGCCGTTGGCGTACTGATAAAAATCTTCGCACGCTTTGCAGGTCGTAGTACACATATTGGCCGGATCAAAGCCGCGCGTCTGCGCGAAGGCCGCAAACCCGAACGACACCGCAACGACGAGCGCAATCAAAGGGCGTAGATCGAAATGACGCATATAGCTACTCCTTAAGCGAGGGCGGATTGGGTTGAAACGAATGCGGCAGTAATACGCGGGGCCGGTCCAAAGGTTTCGGTCACAGCTAAATAGCGTTATTCTTGGGGCGCGACGATTCTCCTATGCCAAAGTATCTCGATTTAGAAAAATGGACCCGCCGGGACGTATTTGAATTCTTCCTTGGCTTTGACAAGCCGTACTTTAATATCTGTACTCACCTGGACATCACGCGGCTCTTGACGGTGCTTCGCGATCGCCGCGAATCGAGCGTTTCTATGGCCTATCACTACTTTGCGCTGCGAGCCGCAAACGAGATCGAACCATTTCGCTATCGGCTGAAAGAGGGCCAGGTGATTGTCTACGACGTGATCCATGGCGGCACCACCGTGCTGCTGCCAAATGAAAACTTTACCCTCGCATACTTTGAATATGACGCTAGCTTTGAAAAGTTCATGGCCGGGGCTGAGCGCGCGGTGAAAGAGGCGCTGTCGGGGGACGGCGCTTTCAGGCCCAACACCAGGGACGACATGATTCACTTCACGACCTTGCCCTGGGTTTCGTTTACCAGCTTTTCACATGCGCGCAATTGGGGACGCGAGGATTCAGTGCCGAAGATCGCTTTCGGAAAGTTCACCAGAGCCAACGAGCGCACACTGCTACCATTTTCCGTGGAGGTGCATCATGCGTTGATGGATGGTCTACACGTGGGTCGATACCTCGCTCGGTTGGAAGAGGCGCTGCGGGAGCCGGAGACTTACATTGATTCCCGGGGATTCCCAGGGGATTCCTAAGGGGTTCCAAATGATCCGACCAAATGGAAGTTGCGCAAACCAACAGTTTTCGTTACCAACTAATCATTGACATGCTTGAGACACCTTAATTAAGATGTGCTCACTTCGCTGCAGTGTACCCAAGTTCTAAACACGATCTGAATCCCAGACTCAGATCAAAAACCTACAGGAGAAGATTCATGCGCAACGCCCTGCTTCGCTCCTTTGCCCTAAGGGCTAAAGGATTGAGTATTTGTCTGTTCGCCACCTTCTTGTTTGCCGCGGCGGTAGCTGCCCAAACGCAAATCACTACCGGTACTATTCAGGGCACCATTCTGGACGCAAATGGAGCGGCCGTTCCCGGCGCCGGCGTCGAAGTCAAAAATGTCGATACCAACTTCACGAGGACAACGAGCTCGGACGATGAAGGCAGATTCTCGGCACTGCAACTACCCTCAGGAAGATACACCGTAACGGTCACCAAGACAGGCTTCGCGACCCTCGTGGTCGAGAAGGCTGATCTAACCGTAGGCCAGGCGTTGAACCTGCCGCTCTCGATGAAAGTTTCTTCTGTAGCGGAGACAGTTACGATCACGGCAACGCCAACAGTCGACACTGTCAAAACCGAATCGAGCACCACCCTGAACGAGACCACCGTAAACACGACACCCATCCTGGGAAGGAAGTTTGAGGATCTGTTAACGCTGACGCCGGGAGTCAGCGTGGTTCAGGGACCGGATGGCGACGAGATCACTTTCGCAGGACAGCGTGGCACCTACAACAACGTAAGCTTTGACGGAGGTGACTATAACAACGGCTTTTTCGGTGAGCAGCTTGGCGGACAGCGCGCAGCCATCGACATTCCGCTGGATGCCGTGAAAGAGTTTCAGGTAGTAGCGACAGGCGCGACCGCGGAATTTGGCCGCACGGCGGGCGGGATCATCAATGTGATCAGCAAATCGGGCACTAACAACACGCACGGTAGCCTGTTTTATTTTCAACGTCTCGAAGCATTGGCAGCCCACACCTCGGATGGCAAACCCCTCAAGGATTTTCGCCGCGAGCAATTTGGCGGCACAGTGGGCGGGCCCATCCGCAAGGACAAAGCCTTCTTCTTTTTTGCGCTCGAGGGCATTCGCGAGAAATTGACGCGCGCTAATCTAAGCGATCCGATCGGGGCGCCGTGTTCAGTGGCTGCTCCGCTTATTACAAATCCAGCTCATGAGACTTTGATCAACTCCAGTTCCGACTGTCAACGTCTGGCGCTGATCAATTTCCTCAGGACCAGCAGAAGCCAGGAAGAAGGATTACCCGTACAGCATCAAATCAGAAACTACGCGCTGTTGGGTAAGACTGACTTCAATCTCAGCAACTCACACCAGCTCGCAATCTCTTACAATTTCGACTACTCGAAGAACACCAATCAAACTTTCGATGTTGCCACTTACGGCAATTCAGCGAACGGCATCGAGGGTCCGTCGAAGATCAACAATCTCAACATCAACCTCTTCTCCACGCTCTCGCCGACGAAGCTGAACGAAGCGCACTTCTCGTACACCCGTGAGGAGCGACCGCGCTCGGCTATTCCCTCAAATGTTCCTGCTGACACTGGCGCCGGCGGCGGCTTCAATCCAAACGAGCTTTCGTTCCGCTTCGGCAACCCGTTTTTCCTGGCGCCGACGATTGATGAACTGCTCTGGCGCACCGATGTGAAGGACAACTTCTCGATCATCTCCGGCAACCACACAGTGAAGTTCGGCGGCCAATGGCTGCACACGCGAAACATTCAGGTGTTCCGTGGGTTCTTCGAAGGCCGGTATCTCTTCAATACTGTCAGTGGGTTTCTGCGCTACGCATCGCCGGCTTCATTGGGGCCGGGTTTCGGTCCGAACGCGGGTCAATGCTCAAATGGAACCTGGACGGATCTTACTCTTGCGCTTCCGCCATGCACGGGCGCGTCCACGCCGTTGCTGCTCTTCTTGCAAGGCGCCGGACCCAGCGGACCAGCTACCGACGCTGCCGGCGCATCCAGTATCAAGAATGAAGACTACGCGCTCTTCGCACAGGACAAGTGGCAGGTCAGGCCAAACTTTACGCTCAGTTACGGTCTGCGTTGGGAAGCACAGATCTTTCCGGAAGTAACCGTGCCGCCATCACAAACCGCCTACGGGTTTGCTCTCAGCGATCCGCGCTTCCCGTCTGACGGCACGGAGCACAGTCCCAAGAAAGAATTTCAGCCAAGGGTTGGTTTTGCCTGGGATATTTCCAAGAAGGGTACGTCTGTCCTGCGAGGCAGCTATGGCATTTACTACGCGCGACAGAATATGTTGTCGCAGGTGCAATCGATTACAACCAATGGCGTGCAACAACAGACTATCGCCGGCGGATTGTTTGCGAACCCTAGTGTTCGACCAACCTGGCCCGGATTGGTGACGCCGACGGCCAGCTCCTGCCTGGGAAATCCATTTCCGTGCTTTAGCGGCGTCCGCGTCTTCAGCAAGGATTACGCTAACCCGCGAATCTACACCGCGAATTTACAGTTTGAGCAGGAGATCGCAACCGACCTTTCGTTGTACTTCGATTTCACCCACGCGAAGGGCGTTCATCTGACTCGCTTCCTGGATCTCGGTCGCACCGGCATCTTCGCGATCAGGCTCGGCCAGGTGTTTGTCACCTCCGCGCTTGGCCAGTCTCTCTACAATGGCTTTACCGTCGGCATGAGAAAGCGGCTGAGCAAGGGCTATCAGTTTGAATGGAACTACGTGCTCTCGAAGGACAAGGATGACGACTCGAATGAACGCGATCCGTTCAACGATCGTGCTTTCAATCTTAACAATCTTCAGCTTGACTATGCCTTGTCCGATCGCGATATCCGGCACAAGTTTAACTTCATCACGTTTGCGCAATTGCCTGGCGGGCTGGAAGGCAATTTCCGCGTACAGGGACGCACCGCGCAGCCCCAGTCGCCCAATTGCACCATCCAATGCTTCCCCCGCAACACGCAGCGCAAGAACAATGAATATTTCTCCTTCGATTGGCGCATACAGCGGCCCTTCAAATTCGGCGAGCGCTACGCGCTGATCCCAATCGTCGAGATGTTCAATACCTTCAACAACAAAAACCTAATCAATCCGCTGAGCACGGCGGCGCTGTTTAACTTCGACGGCTTCCTGCGCCAGGGAGTCGGCGATCCAAGGCAGTTGCAGTTGGCGGTGAAGTTTACTTTCTGAGAACTTTGATTTGCTTGTGCCCTCTCTGTGTTCTCTGTGCCTCGGTGGTGAGTAGTTTGCGGGAATAATCCACCACAAAGGCACAAAGGACACGGAGGCCGCACAGAGCAATGCCTACCCCCACCGCCTTTGCGATTTCTTTGCCGGGTTGGGTCAGCTCTCTTCTAAATCAACGCTACAAATTCACTGATTAACCGTGCGCTAGCGGTTGGCAATTGTTTGGTTGTATCCACGGATACTCCGCTTGGAAGTTTGGGAAATTGAAAAGCGCCCGCGTCCTTCAGCGACCGATACTGCTCAATAGAAGCCAATTTGCCAAACTCCTTGCGTGACGCACCTTCGATTCGTCGTTCCAATTCGTCTTCAGCGCAAGTTAATTCCACGAACACAACCTGCCCGCCCGCAGCTTCTACAACATCGATCGCATCCTGGATAAAGCGTTCGCGAACGGTGCGTTCCGGATTAAACGTAAAGATTAGCGAGACGCTATTCCGTGCCGCTTCAGCAAACGCTGCCAGCCAAATCTGTTCGCGCAGCAGAATGAAAGGCTCACTGCCGAAGGGAAAAAGCGAACTCACCAGGTCCACCGTCAGATGATTGTGAAACAGACGAAAGTCCGTGAGCGCGGCGAGTTCGCGCGCGACAGTCAGTTTTCCGACAGCCGGCGCGCCATAAAGAAAGATGAGCTTCATCTCAGCCATCCGTAGCTCCGAACAGGTCAAAGCGGGTTGTGCAAATAATATAGGAAGTGGTCGACCTCCAGGGCTTTTTTCTTTTGCAGCTATCTGGTATCAGTGTGCCGGCATCATGAAAACACTCTTTCTCTTAAGGCACGCCAAAGCGGAGAATGCCGCACCCGGCTTAGCCGATCTCAATCGCGCTTTGAATGAGCGTGGCAGAAGAGAGGCGCAGGCGGTCGGAAGATTCATTAAGAAACAGAACGTAAAGTTTGATCTGGTTTTGTGTTCACCTGCGGTGCGAGCGCGGGAGACAACCGAGCTGGTTCTCGCCGCGGCTGAGTTACCTGGAAACGTGCGTTACGATCAACGGATCTACGAGGTAGGGCCGCTGCGACTGTTGGAAGTAATCTCCGAAATCGAGAACGACACGAGCGCCGTTCTCCTGGTTGGGCATAACCCGAGCATGGAAGAACTGCTTCAATTATTGACAGACCGCGTAGAGCAGATGGCTCCCGGAACGCTCGCGAAGATTAATCTCGCTGCCGATGAGTGGGGCAAGATAAAGGAAGACAACGCCAACCTTGGCAGCCTTGACTGGATCGTGAAGCCTAAAGAACTCGCCGCCAGTTGATAGCATCAGCGCCCGGATCAGCGCCGAGCTAATCAAGCACGAAGAAGAAAATGACGATCTAAATTCTAACCCAACGCAGATCTCGTCCGATTAGCAGTTCCTTCATTTCGGCATGGTGAGTGCCCTTCATCGCGATAGGTTCGAAGTCGAAGGAATACCTACGAGCTAATTCACGGACGCTTTCATCGTTGTCATAGGTCATCAGAAAAACACCTGAGACCTTATTCATCACGCGAAATAGCTCTTCGTGGTCTAGTTCATAATGGGTGTAAAGTCGCCTACCGGCACGCTTACCGTTTCCTCTGACGGTGTATGGCGGATCGATAAACCAGACGGCGTCTTTGCGACCCCGATTGTCTTTGATCACTTGTAGGCCATCCTTCTGAACAAACGTGATGCGCTTGCGGACGGTCTTGATATTCAGGATTCTTTTCTTCAAGGTCTGCGCGTACCAACGAGAGTGAATGCCCTTGCCATTTTCTCACGGGAACGCTTGAACCTCGTCAATAAAGCGCTGCGCGGCTGCGATGATCTCTTGAGCACAACCGATCAGATATTCGTCGGTTGACTGATCACCACCGTTCTCAGCGATGGTGTTAAGGCAGTCAGCAACCGCGAGGGCTTGCGAGTCTCCAGCGTCGCCTAGCTCCTGAATTACTTCTGCCACCTTTGCTGATAGGTTTTCACTTGTGTCGAACCTCATTCTGGCTTTACCTCCGACGACGCAGAGTTCTGGCTCAAGTCGTGGACTCTCTCTGGAAGCGCACTGTCGTCACACAAGAACTGGATAACTCAGAGTAGTATATAACCTCTTCAGCGGGTTTACCCCCCTCACACCTATAATACTGTGTGAGGTTGATCCAATTAACCCGACGCCGATCAGGAGACATTGATACTGCGAATTTGAGAATAGTAGTATCATCATCGCTCGAATTCAAGCGCTTTGTCACGAGTCGAATCCCGTTATGAAATCGAAACGTCTTGCAATGAGTCCGAAGTCTTCGACCGGCCTTGACTCCTGTCGAGCCCAGGTCGAACTGATGTTGCGGCGTTCTCAAACGAAACTTATTTTCCCCATTATAACTCTAGGCCTGCTAGTGGATTATCTTGATGGTCATGAGACGATCTTTTCCGATCTTGAGATCAAGAGATGCTACGAAAGAGCCGTAAGGTATCTGAAGAGTTACTTGAAACACGATTTACACATTGGAGGGAAGTACTACGACGCCTATCCTTCTCGAAACTTGACCAAATACGGTGTGTTAAAGGCTCTCGGAGGAAACCGCTTCGAGCTGCTCGCCCCGTACACTTCGAACGCAAAAGGGCTAATTGAATGGATCCCTACTCGAGTAAGGCAGCACATCGACGAACGACTAGGCATCATTCCTCAATTCGGAAATCAGCAGTTCAGAGCAAAAGTGGCGAGTAATGAAGTTCAGTTCTTGGCCGTCGTAAGAGATCATATAGACAAGAACCCGACCAACTTCGAGATATTCAGCTTTGCATTGATTAAGGTTCATCTCGAGAAGTTCGCGTGCAAGATTTATCGTGACACTCGAACTTCAGCCCACGACAAAGGCGTGGATATAACCACAAATTTTGGGGTCGTGTATCAGATAAAGAAACTGAAAATTTATAGCAAGACCGCCGCTGACAGCTTGTATGCCGAACTGCGCGTAAACTTTGATAGCGAAAGGCTGCATGACGGAAGTTGATAATCGTGATCGATGATATTTCAAAGGAATTCAAGAATTACCTAATCGATATGAAAGTCCAATCGATTAGTAAAGCTGAGATCATTAAGTTGGCCGATGACTTTGCCGATATTGAGGATCGGCAGAAAGTATTAAGGATTGTCTACGACGAATTCAGAAGAGAATACTCCAGCGTGATTTGACGTGGACCCAATGAATGTATGCCCGTCAATTTTTCCCGCAGAGATTCCTGACTTATTATGAAGTGTGACTTCGCCCAATGGCATCCACCTTGTACCAGCCGGAAAAAAGAAGTTTGCGGCTTCCTTTAATATGTGCCACTCATCCTTCGCTCCTTCGCGGAACCTAATCGGGCAAATAATCGTGGGAGTAGCAGCACCCTCGACATACAGCGAACAGACGCCGAGAGGACTAGCTTTCTTATCTTTGGTGCATTGCGGGACGATGTTATTAAACGGGCAAAGCTTTTTCTTGCGATGCCGTTTAGCATTGGCGGAGATGTCACCTATGGTGTATCCGAAAACTTCCGCTAGGGGATTCTTGGGCAAAGGCTTGAGCTTCCTCTTAGTGTGGGCCGACAAAAGCAATGTCATTCTGCCAGTCAACAGGGGAAAGCCACAAGCCTGCGGGAGAAAAAGTCTCACGTTGAATTCACAGTACACCTTCTCGCGCTCCTTCGGTTGGGAATACGCCTGGGGAGGCGCGAAGCCGATCAACGCGGAAAGCCTGCACGTTTACATTTATCGACTGCGGAACAAGATTGCCCCTCACAAACTTCAAATTGAGACTATTGGTCAATGTCGGTTACCGGCTGATCATTGGCTGACCAGTAGGTCCTCGCTCCGTGTCATTCGCAACAACTAATTGTGTTTGTGGCTCCGGTGTTGTTCTGCAATCTTCAGCAGGCAATACATATCATTTTCTTCGCAGCCTTCAGCTTCGACCTGGATCGTAGTGTGCGTGATGCCAAAGTCATGCTCTAACTCTTCCGCCACTGCCCGCAATACGTTTTGCCCACTTCTGACGCTTTGTTCCTCAACCGTGATGTGGCAGCTACAAGCAACAATGCCGGAACCTACAGTCCAGACGTGTAGGTCGTGGACCGCCTCGACACCCACAACTGCGCTAATGGCTCGCTCTACGGCTTCCATGTTCAAGCCCTCCGGTATGGCTTCCAGAAGGACATTGACCGACTCTTTGAGTATTGACCAGGAACTCCACAGAATCAGGACTCCGATCAAGATCGAAACCAACGGATCAGCTATCGATGCCCCAGTGAAAGCGACAACTACACCCGCTACAACTACACCCACCGCCGATACTGCATCGCCCAGCATATGCATGTAGGCGCTGCGCACATTCAAATCCTTGCGTGCGGTGCTGCGCAGCCACAAGCTGATTAGCGTGTTCATCGAGACTGCGACTAACGCCACTACAATCATTGGCGCGCTGCGCACCGGCTGCGGATGACGCAACCTGGAGATAGCCTCCCAGAAGATCAGCAAGGCAATAAGAACTAATGAAACTGAGTTGACCAGGGCCGCGAGAATGCCGACCCGATGGTGACCAAACGTGCGCTTCGCCGTGGAAGGCTTTCGAGCGATCCAGATGCCGTACCAGGAGAAGACGAGGGCCAGCGCATCTGAGAAGTTATGGCCGGCGTCTGACAGTAGCGCCAGGGAATGCGCAAAGTAACCAGCGATTGCTTCGCCAACGACAAAAGCAACCGTCACGATGATCGATAAGATTAACCGGCGTCCCGTTACTCCTCCGCCGTGGCCATGTCCGTGTCCCATTCGATTCTCCTGTTAACTCCGGGGATTCATCGAATCACTATTTACGATTTCCCCCCTCACGCCTTACTATCTACGCGCTCTAAGGATCCGACCAAGTTAAACGCGTAACTCACCCGACTGGCAAGAGCCCGGTGAGTTGGGAACGAACCCCGTCACCAGATATCGCTTAAACAATAAGAAGGCCACGCTCCTATGACCATTGCCCTTGGTTTAGTCATCTTCATCATCCTGATCGCTTACGTGTTCGATTACACCAACGGTTTTCACGATGCCGCTAACTCCATCGCCACCGTCGTCTCAACCCGGGTGCTCTCGCCGGGGCTCGCTGTAGCCTGGGCGGCCTTCTTTAACTTCGTCGCCTTCGCAATCCTGGGAACACGCGTTGCCAAGACCATTGGTGGCGATCTGGTGAGCATCGAACTCATCGCCAAGGACATGAGGCTCTACATGCTGCTGTCGGGGCTCATCGGGGCGATCGTTTGGAATCTCATTACCTGGTATGTCGGATTACCCACCTCGAGCTCTCATGCCCTGATTGGCGGCTATGGTGGGGCGGCGATTGCAGCTTATGGCAGCTTTGCCGGCATTCTTAAACCTGAAGGCTGGATTAAGGTGGTAACCTTCATTGTTGCTTCGCCTCTCATCGGCATGACCCTTGGGTTCCTTATGATGGTCGCCGTGCATTGGATATTTCGCCGCGGGACGCCACGTGGGGTGGACAAGATCTTCCGGCGCGGTCAGTTGGTCTCAGCCGCTGCGTATTCACTTGGGCACGGCGGCAACGACGCGCAGAAGACCATGGGTATTATCACGGCAGTGTTGGTTGCCGGCGGTCTGCTCACTTCCGGACCGGGCGGGAAGCTACCCGCAATACCTCTTTGGGTGGTGCTTTCAGCCCATGGCGCCATCGCGCTCGGCACCCTCTCCGGCGGGTGGCGCATTGTTCATACGATGGGATCGAAGATCACGAAGCTCAAACCTATTGGCGGATTCTGTGCGGAAACCGCCGGCGCGATAGCCTTGTTTGGGGCCACCTTCGGCGGCATTCCTGTCTCGACCACTCATACAATTACCGGCGCAATTGTCGGCGTCGGTTCGACGCGCAGACTCTCAGCCGTCAAGTGGGGAGTAGCACGACGTATTGTGTGGGCCTGGGTTCTCACCATACCAATGGCGGGAGGCTTTGCTGCACTTTCCTTCTACCTCATTAAAGCCGTGCACATCGTTGCGGCCAGATAGGAACGGTGCAAGCGCTCGAAAAGCGACGTCTCTTAGCATGAAGTCAAACGGCTGAACTTATGGAAGCAATATCTACCGTCAAGATCGAAGGCTGTTTGCCGCTCAACCGAACGCGACTCTCATTCTTAGATCGCTTTCTTACGCTATGGATTTTCGCCGCGATGGCAATCGGCGTGATTCTGGGCTACACGAATCCCGGCGTTGAAGGCTTCATGAATCGCTTCAATGTAGGCACAACCAACATTCCGATAGCCGTCGGACTAATCGTGATGATGTACCCGCCGTTAGCTAAAGTGCGCTACGAGAATTTGGGCGAAGTGTTCCGCAACTGGAAAATACTGACACTGTCGCTCGTGCAGAACTGGATCATCGGCCCAATTCTGATGTTTGCCCTAGCCATCCTCTTCCTGCGCGCCTATCCGGAGTACATGGTCGGACTCATCATGATTGGTTTGGCCCGCTGCATTGCAATGGTAATCGTCTGGAACGAACTGGCGCGCGGCGATAACGAGTATGCGGCCGGGCTGGTTGCCTTCAACAGCGTCTTCCAGGTTCTTTTCTATAGCGTCTATGCGTGGATATTCATTACAGTTCTGCCGCCGCTATTCGGTCTGCATGGCAGCATCGTTCAAGTCAGCATCGGGCAGATCGCGGAAAGTGTCTTCATCTATCTCGGCATTCCGTTTTTCGCTGGAATGCTCACGCGCTTCCTATTGGTCAGAGCCAAAGGCAAGGAGTGGTACGAGAGCGTATTCATCCCGAAGATCAGCCCGCTGACGCTCATCGCCTTGCTTTTTACGATCGTGGTGATGTTTAGCCTCAAAGGGAACTTGATCGTGCGGTTGCCGTTGGATGTGATACGCATCGCAATCCCTCTCCTCATCTACTTCGTTGTAATGTTTCTGGTCAGCTTCTACATGGGCTACAGGATCGGAGCAGACTACTCAAAAACCGCGACGCTTTCATTTACCGCCGCGAGCAATAATTTTGAATTGGCGATTGCGGTTGCGGTTGCCGTATTCGGTATCAACTCAGGCGCAGCGTTCGCGGCAGTGATCGGCCCGCTCGTCGAAGTGCCCGTGCTGATCGGACTTGTCAGCGTCGCGCTCTGGTTTCAGAAGCGGTTCTTTTTTCCAGCCTAACCAGGCGCCATTATCCAGCTCACCCGGAGAAATCGAACTTGAGACACCACCCAGCCCATCCTTCCGGGGCCGCGACGTTAACATAAAGTTCAGGGTTAATTCAGATGGATGTAACACTCGCTGTCTACAGTGGGGTGCTATTCCGCATGTCTTACCGATCTATCTGAGGAAACAAATATGTCTCTGTGCAAACGAAGTTCGACAACCGCAATTTCGGTTCTGATATTGGCGCTTGCTGCATTTGGTCTGTCGTGTAGCGGTCAAAGTGGGAACGGCGGAGGGCCAGGCGGAGCTATCAACCTGCAGGGGGCTGGATCTACCTTTGTCAATCCCTTGATGCAGAAATGGCTTAGTGAATACGGGAAGCTTCATGCGAACGTCCGCATTGACTATCAATCAATCGGTTCGGGCGGCGGCATCAAACAGATCCAGGCGCAGACGGTAGACTTCGGCGCCTCAGACGCTGCCATGAAGGATGAGGATCTCAAAGCTGCACCCGGCGAGCTGCTTCACGTGCCGGTTGTCCTGGGTGCGGTCGTAGTTACCTATAATCTTCCCAGCCTGGCGCAGCCTCTGCATTTCTCGCCCGACGTTATCGCCGATATTTTCCTAGGCAAGATAAAGAAGTGGAACGATCCAAGAATCAAAGCGGCTAACCCAAATGCGAACCTGTCTCCGGCGGACATCACGGTCGTGCATCGTTCTGATGGCAGTGGCACCTCGGCAGTGTTCACAGATTATCTTTCGAAAGTAAGTCCCGAATGGAAAGACAAAGTTGGCGCGGGCACTTCACCAAGCTGGCCTGTGGGTATCGGTGGCAAAGGAAACGAGGGAGTTACCGGGCAGGTTAAGCAAACTCCAAATACGATTGGTTACGTAGAACTGGCCTACGCGATAAAGAACAGCCTCCCCGTAGCGCTAGTCAAAAATAAATCCGGAAACTTTGTAGAACCAAAGTTCGACACCATCACGGCGGCGGCCGCTGAGTCGGTTCCGACGACACCCGAAGATCTTCGCGTATCAATTACTGATCCGGCCGGGGCTAACACCTACCCCATTTCCAGCTACGTCTACGTGCTGGTCTACAAGGAACAGAAGAGCGCCGACAAAGGCAAGGCCCTGGTGGATTTTCTTTGGTGGGGAATTCATGACGGTGAAACATTTGCCACCGGCCTGCAATATGCGCCACTGCCCGCGGAGATCGTGACCCGAGCCGAAGCGAAGATCAATGCCATCACATCAGGTGGAAAGCCTCTGAGGTAAGTCTTGAGTCCGAAGTTTCGAGTCCAGAGTCAGGAAAAAGATGCTGGCGCCGAAGTTGGAAACAGGAAATGAACCAATTGAATTCTGCCTTCCGACTCAAGACTCGCGCCCCGAGACTCCGGACTGTTATGCGACGCTCGCTTTCGCCTACTGGCAATTCAGGTGACGCAATATTCCGCGTTCTGTTGTTTTTATCGGCATTGCTAATGCTGTTGGTCGTGGGCGGAATGATCGTTGCTCTTGCCTCGGAGTCAATGCTCTCGATTCGCGGATTTGGCTTTGCTTTCTTGACCAGTTCGGAATGGAACCCGATCAAAGGTCAGTACGGAGCCTTGCCTTTCGTTTATGGGACCATTGTTTCCTCGCTAGTCGCGTTGCTAATTAGCGTTCCGCTATCGCTCGGTATTGCTGTTTTCCTGGTGGAGCAGGCGCCCTACTATCTGGCGAAGCCACTAGGTTTTTTGGTTGAACTGCTGGCAGCGATTCCCTCAGTGGTTTATGGACTTTGGGGAATTTTCGTGCTGGCGCCGTTTCTGCGCGTTCACGTTGAGCCGCCACTGCAACACTGGTTCGGCTGGCTGCCGCTATTTAAGGGCTCGATCACCGGGATCGGTTTGCTTACGGGTGGCATCATCCTCGCGATCATGGTTACGCCAATCATTTCGGCGGTGGTGCGTGACGTATTGACAGCAGTGCCGAGTTCACAGCGCGAGGCAGCGCTTGCATTGGGCGCGACGAAATGGGAAACGACGCGGGTAGTTTTGGTAAACGGCGCACCCGGAATCGCTGGGGCCGTGATACTCGGTCTGGGCCGGGCGATCGGCGAGACCATGGCCGTGACCATGGTCATTGGTAATCGCCCTCAGATCAGTGCATCACTTTTCGAGCCGTCGTACACGATCGCTTCGGTGATAGCCAACGAGTTTACCGAAGCGACCCAGGACCTTTATCTGAGTGCGTTAGTTGAACTGGGACTTATCCTGTTCTTCGTAACGTTTGTGGTGAACGCCATCGCCAGGATCCTGGTGTGGAATGTGACGCGAAAAACAAGCGGCGTCGGCAGCGCGGCGTAATGAGAAGAGTTGATCAGATACGTCGCACGACGAGTGCAACCATGACCTCGCTCACCGCGCTTTGTACCGTCGCGGCGATTGGTATTCTGCTGATTATTCTTGCCTACATTGCCATGCAGGGCATCGGGGCGCTCAACCTGCGCTTTCTGGTCGAAAGCCCACGCCCGGTCGGTGAAGGCGGCGGCATAGGCAATGCGATCCTAGGGACCGTGATGTTGCTCCTGCTTTCATCGGCGGCCGGTCTGCCTTTTGGGATTGCGGTCGGAATTTATCTTTCTGAATTTGGCGGTGGCCGCTTTGGCAGTCTGGTCAGGTTCCTGACGGACACGTTAACGGGGATTCCCTCGATCGTCACCGGAGTGTTTGTTTACACAATCGTAGTTGTGCCGTTGAAACATTTTTCAGCGCTGGCGGGCGGCATCGCGCTGGCCTTGATCATGATTCCGATTGTGGCCCGCACCACAGAGGAAATGATCAAACTTGTCCCGCACAGTTTGCGCGAAGGCGCCTTGGCTTTGGGCGCGCCGCAATGGCGCGTGACGCTTGGAGTTGTGGTTCCAGCGGCCGCTTCCGGAATCGCAACCGGCGCAATGCTCGCTATCGCGCGTATCTCGGGGGAAACAGCGCCCCTGTTGTTTACCGCCTTTGGCAGCCGGTTCTTTAATTACTATCTTGACCAGCCCATCGCGTCGCTAACGGTGCAGATCTATAACTATGCAATTTCGCCGTACGACGAATGGCACGCGCAGGCTTGGGCAGCGACGCTGGTTTTGATGACCCTGATCCTGTCGATCAATATTGCGGTACGCTTTCTGACGCGCAAGAGATTTTGAAATGTCGACATCTGCACCAACAATTACAACCAGAGTGAAGCTTCCTGAGCGCGAGCCAGGCACCCATGATTCTCCGCGAGCAGCAGAGGCGGCGAAGATCGCAGTGCGCCACCTCGACTTCTTTTACGGCAAGACCCAGGCGCTTCATGGTGTAACGCTGCAAATTCCTGAGCGCATAGTGATGGCTTTCATCGGACCGTCCGGCTGTGGCAAGTCGACCTTTCTGCGCACCCTGAATCGCATGAACGACATGATTGCCGGGACGCGCGTCGCGGGCGAAGTGTTGATGGACGGGGTCGACATCTATCAGCCGGGAACGGATGTGGTCGAGCTGCGACGAAAAGTGGGGATGGTGTTTCAGAAGTCGAACCCGTTTCCCAAGTCGATCTTTGATAACGTCGCCTACGGCCTACGAATAAACCGCCTTACCGCGAGCAAGGCTGAATTGGAAGAGCGCGTCGAGCAGGCGCTACGAGACGCGGCGCTTTGGAACGAAGTGAAGGACCGTTTGAAAACTTCTGCCTTGAGTCTCTCCGGCGGACAGCAACAGCGCCTCTGCATTGCGCGAGCGCTGGCCATCCGGCCTGAGGTAGTATTGATGGACGAACCGGCATCGGCGCTGGATCCAGTCGCCACGCACAAGATTGAAGAGCTGATCGTTGAGTTAAAGAAGCAGTACACGATCGTGATTGTGACGCACAACATGCAACAGGCAGCCCGCGTCTCCGATACGACAGCTTTCTTCCTGCTGGGCAAACTGATTGAAGTGAACTCAACTGAGAAGATGTTTACGAATCCTGAAGAGAAGCTGACGGAAGATTACATTACGGGAAGGTTTGGTTAAGAATTGGACTTTGGTATTGGGTCTTTGGACTTCGTTCGCTGAACTTCGCGCTTTTTTGACTGACGTTGCCTGAGCGCCAATAACACAAAATCCAAAGACCAAAGGCCAAAGGCCAAAGACCAAAGACCAAAGTACTAAATATTTTATGGACTACCACCGACATCTCGACGACGAACTCGACTCGCTCCGCGACCGCGTGCTGCTGCTGGGGGGCGAATCCGAAGCTGCGCTGGCACGAGCGATGAAGGCGCTAACGGAACGCGACAGTGAGCTCGCGCGCGCGGTGCTGGAGCACGACGATCAGATTGATCAGCTGGAAGTTGAGATTGATCGTCAGTGCATCGATATCATCGCTCTGCGGCAACCAGCGGCGCGTGATCTCCGTTTTGTTATCTCCGTTGCGAAGATGGCCCCGGTGATTGAACGCATCGCCGATCACGCCGCCAACATTGCGCGCGTGGCCATAGATCTCAACAACGAACCGGAGTTGAAGCCGGTCGTGGATCTGAGGCGCATGGCAGAACACGCGCTCCGAATGTTACGGGCGGCGCTCGACGCATTTACCTCCGGCGACGCCGTTGCGGCCCGCGAGGTGATTGAGAGCGACACCGAGATCAACGAACTCTATAACCACATTTTTCACCAGTTGATTGAAATGATGGTGACCGAGCCGGCCACCGCGACGCGTGACGCGCGCTTGCTTTTCGTGGCTAAGCATCTCGAACGGATTGGTGATTACGTGACCGACATATGCGAGTTGACGGTCTACATGGCGGAAGCTACTTTCATAAAGCACTTCAAATAGTGGGACAGACATTCCTGTCTGTCCTCTTTGTTGCGTTTAAGGTCAGTTAAAAAAGAAACGAGATTTTCCATTTCTCATTTTCCATTTGCCATTTTTCATTGGAGGCAAGAAGATAAGGGAGATTTTTGGTTCACCAATGGCAAATGAAAAATCTCAAATGAGAAATGGAAAATGTTCTCTCCTCGTGCGATGGACTTGAGGCTATTTAGACAGGCAGGTGGACAGGCAGGGATGCCTGTCCTACATAAGAACAAATGACACGACCAATCCTTATCGTTGAAGATGATCCAGACATCTCGGAGAGTTTGAAGTACAACCTCGAGCGCGAAGGATTGCCGGCCATTACGGCGTTGACTGGAGAAGCGGGCTTGGCAGCCGCACTTAGCGAACGGGAATCGCCGTCGCTGATAATCCTGGATCTGATGTTGCCGGGGATGAGCGGCACCGAATTGTGCCGCCGGCTGCGCAGAGAACCGGCGACCCGTCGCACGCCCATCATCATGTTGACGGCTAAGGCGTCTGAATCAGATCGAGTCGCAGGACTGGACCTGGGCGCCGACGACTACATCACCAAGCCATTCTCAGTAAGAGAACTGCTGGCGCGCGTGCGCGCCGTCATGCGACGCATGGATGAGACCAGCGGGAAAACTTACGAGGACGATCATCTGCTAATCGATTTCGATGACATCCGCGTAATCTGCCATGGGCAAAAAGTGAAGCTGACAAACAAAGAATTCAGTTTGCTGTCGGTGCTGGCGAAGAGCGCCGGTCGCGTTATCACCCGCCAGCAGCTTTTGGACAACGTTTGGGGCTACAGCTATTACGGCGATGCGCGCACGCTCGACGTTCATATCCGGCGCTTGCGACAGAAGCTCGGCGAATGCGGCGACTGTATTGAAACTGTCGTTGGCGTCGGCTACCGTTTCGTCGGCTGCCCGCGGGCTGCTTGACGCACTGTCCGATAAACTTCAGTTTGTCGATGAGGTTGAATGACAGGCGATGTCGACGACAAGCTAAAGGAACTCTGATGATGTACCGCGAAGCGGTTGCGACCTCTAGCCCAGGGTTGCCGTCCCGGCTACCCTGCGTACCGAATTTCCAACGGCGGGCGTTGTCCGCCATTTCAATTTGTGAAAAGATCCAATCGTGTCTAAACGCAATGCATTGCTGATCGTTGTCAACGCAGTTTCCCTTGCAGTGGTTCTGCTTCTGCCTTCGTTTACAGTGCGAGCGGCAGTTGCTGGGGTCGTCGCGCTGGCTGCCGTGGTGTTGATCGTCAAAGCATTTTCAACCAAAACTTCACCAGCACAACTGGAAGTGAACCGCGTTGGCGCAGACCGGGGCGAAGAGGAATCGCCGGCAGATACTTTCGCACTGCGGAAGTTGTTTGAAGCGACGATGAACGGCATGCGCGAAGGTTTGCTGGTGGTTGATAAAGACATGAAGGTCGTGGCTTCGAACACCGCGGCGCACCGCCTGTTTAATCTCTCCGGTGGGAAGCTTGACGCACAGCGGCTAACCGAACTCACGCGCAATCCGGCAATCTACAGCGCTTTTCTGGATGCACTCCAGGGGACAGAACGGAGTGGCGTCAGGGTTGAAACTCACGCGCCAGAGCGGCTGGTCTTCGATCTACGCGTCGTTCCCCTGGCGAGCTCGACCGGCGCGAACGGCAAACGCGCGGAGGGATCCCCGCCAGGGGCACAAGGAGCCCAGGGAGCATTGGGCGTTTTCATAGATATCACGCGCATTGAGCGACTCGAGCAGGTGCGCCAGGAGTTTCTTTCCAATGTTTCGCACGAGCTGCGCACTCCGTTAACCGCAATTCTCGCGTTCATCGAAACGCTCGAAGCGGGCGCAATCGACGACAAAGAAGCCAGCCAGCGATTCCTTGCGATCATTCGCCGCAACGCAACGCGGATGCACGAGCTCATCGACGACATCCTCGAACTGAGTGCGATTGAAGCCGGCAACGTGCAGGTGCGGGCGGAGCAGATCGAGCTCGCGGCTATTGTGAACGACGTTATCGCCTCGCTGGCGACAAAAGCTTCAGCGCAGGGCGTAGTGGTGACTAACGCCGTCGCTCGCGAAGCAATGGTTTACGCAGATGCGCGTCGACTCGAACAGATGTTGACGAACCTGGTGGAGAATGCGATCAAGTTTAATAGGGATAACGGCACTGTGAAGATCAGCCATGAGAGCGATACAGAAGCTGACAATACAGAAACTGGCGGGCACCCACGGTCGCCGGTCCTCGGTCGCCGGTCCCGAATCATAGTGGAAGACTCAGGCGAGGGCATTCCGGCGCAACATCTGGGGCGGCTGTTTGAAAGATTTTATCGAGTGGATCGCGCGCGTTCACGCGAGCTGGGTGGCATCGGCCTGGGTCTCGCAATTGTTAAGCACCTGGCTCGCGCGCATGGTGGCGAAGTCTCAGTCACCTCGGAGTTGGGCAAAGGCAGCACCTTCACCATCGAGCTTCCGCGGGGGCAAGACTGACTCAAGAAAAGTTAGAATTCTTCATGAATCGATTAAGTAAGACGATGGCGGGGAGGAGGCGCCGGTTTCGGCAAGGGGTTGCTGGCAATCCAATCAGCCACCGCCCAAGAAAAGTCGGAAAAAGGTAGGTCACCGATGTCCCAGGATAATTTTGCGCAAATAGTTGGAAGAGTCGCTTGAAATCGGCTGTACCTTTCATATATGACCGCACCGCTTGGCGTAATTACCGTATTGGGATCCAATTCCAGTCTCAACCAATTTCTTACGGCATTAATTACTTCTCGTGGCGCGCCACTATGGGCTTCGATATCCTGGCCTGCTATATCGGAAATAAAGTCTCGGTAGCGAAATCGTTCAACATCCAACACGAGCAGTACTTTTTCCTGGTGATGCGGTTTCCCATACCTCTTACATCCAAGATCTAGTCCAAGCTCCAAGGGCATGTTAAAGCGAGGAAGGCCGGTCGCGACATCCACCTCGGCGCGAGAAATATCATGGATGCTGTACTTACACTCTTCAATAAGATGCAGAATCTTATCGAATCTAATCTGACCAGCATTGCTCTCATCCTTCGCGGATTTTGGCCTGAACCCCATATCATTTACTGCAAAGACCATTGCATTAAATAGGGGCTAATATTCGTCGTCAAAAGGACAGTTGATGAAAACGTTTTTCGCGTAGTTGGCGGGAAGACGCGCAACCTTAGGCATGTGGATGAACCGTTCTTGGAGCCGTCAGAGAGACCTTAATTGACCTTTGATGCAAAGCGTTGTTTTTCGCTGATCTCACGCACAGCTTCGCTTACTGCTCTTCGAATTGCTTCTCGGTTTGTGTTTGGTGTTGAGCTTGGATAAAGAACCTTCCTAGGCTGTTTGGGTGGAAGCGGATCGGCCCCATAACTATCTCGCTCTCTGATTCGACCATCGCGACCGTGAATGATCAATTGAGTGGCGGACATTTTCGCAAGCTTCCGGGCAGTTTCAATGGCGTCGCGCTGGCTGCCGTGAATTGAGGTGGCGCGGCTGCTACCTTCACCTCGAACAGCCCACAACCCATCAATACGAGGAACTACGTGCAGGTTCGCGCCATTAGTTTTGCGCTTGGCTTTAGGTGTCTTCCTTTTTGGGGCTCTGGTTGTCATATTAAACCACTTGGTAATTTACATTATCTGGAAAAGCTTGGGAAGGGAACCCCCTACTGTTTCTCTTCATCGAGTTGACGCAGCGCGTCGAGGATCAGGTTGGTGTTACTAGCCGCCTGAATGCGTGCGGGGAATCCTTCAGCGGATTTTTGAAATTCAAATCCGCCGCTGGTTATTTCTACGATTTGCCGGAAGCCCAGCTCACCAGAAGCGCCCGCCGCTTCGGCATCAACAATTCTTCCTTCATTAAAAAAGACGCGACCGGATTGCGTATCGTTAGTCAGCAGGAGTGTGCCGGTAAGCCTGGCATTTTCGATTACCTGGACCGCATCAAAGACGTTGATAGCCGTCAGGTCGCCGGCAAGCGTGACGAGCGGGCCGCCAGACGTTTGGGCTACGGCTGCTTCAGGGCGCAAATCCGGACGACGAGCACGCCGAATCGCTTCCAACCCGCCGGCGATGTTAATGCGAGCGTCGAGCTGCTTGGCTTCCAACAGCCGATCGTAGGCGTCGTCGAACTCTTCGCGCTCGATATAGATCTTGGCCAGCGCCAAACACTGCCGCGCCGCCTCGTCAGTCTGCTTCTGCTCAATACAGATTTCGCGCATTCGTTCGCGCAGCGGAATGGAACGAGGTTGCCCTTCGAGCGCCGTGCGCAATCGTTTGATGGCCCGCTCGGGCGCCTGGTATTTGAGGAAGAGCTCAACATCGAGCAGCGCGGTATCAACCTCGCTGACGTGCTCAGATTGTGACGAAGGCTCGGGCATCAGGTTTCGCAATTTACCACAGAGGCACCGAATGCCAGTACCCCGGCGGTAGCCCCAGCCTTGCTGAACCTTGCTTAGAAGTCGAAACGAACGCCCAGGCGAACCTGTCGCGGGCGGAGTGTGCGCGTAGTTAAGAGAAAAGAGTCGAGGAACGCCTGGCGTTGTTCCGGCGTTGCGGTAGGAGCGAAGGCGTTAAAGTTTATGAATTCGCTGCCGAAGCTGAAGACAGTTTTGTTGAGCACATTGTCAAACTCCACGACCGGACGAAGCCGCAGGCGGTCGCTCAGGCGAAACTCGCGAGTGACATTTAGATCGAGGAAAAACTGCCCCGGACCCTGGCCGGCGTTGCGCGGCAGGTTTCCTGTTTGGCCGATAGTGGGCAGCGCGAAGAGATTCAGTACCGCAGGATCGATTGGACGCCCTCGACTACGCCAGTGAAGCAGCCTGGTGTCGCCTGTAAAAATTGGGCGATCGTTGCCGACGTCGTCGAGGTTGCGGTCGGTGCCACCGATGGAAATGTTGAATGGGGCTCCCGAGGTGAGCCGCAGAACTGGCGAGAAGCGCAGCTTGCCGAGATAACGTGGTGTATCAAACGTTCCGGAAAAAACAAAGCGATGCCGCCGATCCAGCAGGCTGCGCGCGCGCTCGGCAAAGAAGTCTCCCGCTGTTAAGGCGTCGGAAGTGTTCACAATGCCGTCGTCAATCAAATGGGAAAACGTATAGGCAGAACGGAACGAGAGAGCGAAGTCCTTTGTTTGTTTGAACCGCTTGCGAAGTTCGAAGGTCACGCCGTGATAGAAACTATTGCCAGCCGAAATCAGTTGTTGGATGTCGGCGCGAGTTGGGTCAGGCCGGAAACGATTCAAGGCGGCGAGTGCAACCTCGACCGGGGTCGATGAGGCGAAGCCATTGAGGTTGATCACAGAAATCGGCACGCCTAGTTCAACGATGCGCGTGATTGCATTCGGGTTTGCAGGATCAGGGGGACGGAAAACAAACCGTACGAGTTCGCCGGCCGTGGAGACGTTGTACAGCGGCCGGATGCCGAAGGGACTGCTGCGGAAGTTTACAAAATCGCGCGAGCCGAGGTATTCAGAAAAATTGTTGAAGCCCGCTGGAAGTCGTGGCGCATTGGCGTTGAATTCGCGCCACAGATGCAATCCGCGATTGAACGTGTAGTTCGTTTCGAAAACCAGACCATGACCCAGATCCCTTTCGAATCCCACGTTGGCCTGATAACTTTCCGGGATGCGCAAGGCAGGATCGAGCCGGCGGGAAAACCCGGCGTTAAGTACGCCAAAGTTTTTCACGAGCGGTGAATCCACTGTCAGCGTTTCGGGAAACTTTAGATTTGCGGCGATGAAGGCGCGGCGGAAATCGGCGCTGCCGATTAGCCCGGTCGCCGGATCAATCAGATCGTTGGTGTCGAAAAAGCGCTGCTGTGCGCCGAGCGTGAAATCGTCAATAGTGCGAAGCAGCGCACGATTGTAGAAGATGCCGGCGCCAAGTCGGACGACAGTTTTGCCGGACTTGGAAGGATCGTAAGCAACTGAGACGCGTGGCCCCCAATTATTGCGGTCCTTAATGATCGTCTCGTTCTCATGGCGCAGTCCGTAACTCAAAACCAGATTGGGACGCAGTCGCCACTCGTCCTGGATGAAGAAGCCCAGGTACGTGTTCCGCTGAGTTGATTCCGCCTGGAAGTTTTGCCGAAAGCGGCTCGGCTTGTTGCCGATAAAGTCCAATGCATTGGTAAAACTGTAAGTGCCCGAGATGTCTGACAGGTCAATGAAAGTCGAGCTGATGTACTGTACGTCGCCCCCGAATTTTAGCGCGTGCGCGCCGTGCTCCCCGGAAAGGATTTCCTGCACCTGACCGCGAGATTCACGACGATCGGTCGCGCCTGAAGTTGAGGAGCCGGCCACCAGCGTGCCGGACCGCTGGTCAGGATCACCGGCAGGCAGTGGGTCGTCGAGCGTAATCAGGACGACCGGTCTTCTGCCGCCGCTGGCTGCCACTGCCGGCGTCACGCGAGAAAACTGGACGCGAGTTTGATTGACGAGCGTGGGCGAGAATACATAGTTGTCGGTGTAGGAAATGGCGTCAGTGTTTCGTGTTTTGCCCAGCAGCGCTTCTGCCAGGCGATTGCCGCCGCCAAACTGCCGCAGGTTCTTCTGCCGTCCCAACTGGTAAAGCACCGAACCATTGTGCAGATCGGAAAATTTGTGATCGAGGCGAGTCGTCAGGGTGTGGCTCTTGACCGGCGTCGCGACGGTTGAAACAAACGGTGCGATGCCGGCGTCGACGCGCGGCTGTCCGATTTGTGCCGGATCAGTAACCGTCGGAGCAGAGATTGCGAAGAGCGGGTTCTGCTGGATTGGCACCAGCGTGTCTATTGTTGCCGAGTCTAAGATCGTGTCGTACTCGTAAGCGCTAAAGAAATAGGTTTTCTGACGCCCATCATAAAACGGCAAACGCAGTGGTCCGCTAAACGTGAAACCCGGATTGTGTTCCGTAAGCGGCAGACGCGGCAGGCCCCTCGCCTGGTTGTTGGAAGTGTTCGCATTAAGGTAGTCGTCGCGGAAAAAATAGAACGCCCGTCCACGGTACTTATTCGAACCGCCGCGCGTGCGGATGTTAATACGCCCACCGGAAGCGCGGCCGTATTCAGCCGAAAACTGATTGGTGATAATCTGAACTTCCTCAACCGCTTCAAGCGAAGGTTGAAAACGTTCGCGCGCCGCGCGGTCGTCGTTGTTGTCCAGGCCGTCGATGGTGATGTTGTTTGAATAAGCCGGCCCGCCTGAAAGCGAGAAAGTACCGGATTCTTCCGGAGTGTTGGCCGCGGATGCGTTGCGATCTTCGGCCAGGTCGCGGGTGGAGAGTGCTTCTTCGGAAACGCCCGGCAAAGTGAAAATCAGATCCAGCGGCGAGCGCGAATTAACCGGCAGCGATTCGATTTCCTTTGTCGTGACCGTGCCGCCAACGACTGTGCGAGTGGTGTCAACTGCGGGAGTGTCATCAGCGGTGACGGTTATGGGATCAACTGTTACGCCTTCCGGAACGAGCGTTAGTTCGAGTTGTACATTTTTGCCGGCAACGAATGCCAGCTCCTTTTTCTCCTGGAGTGCAAAGCCGGCAAATGAAGCACGCAGGTTGTAGAGGCCGGGCTCGAGCTGAATAATGCGGTAACGTCCCTCGTCATCAGTCAACGTCGTGCGCGTTGCTCCGGTCTTCACCAGGATAGCTGCGATCGTGGCTCCGGGAATGACGGCGCCATTCTGATCCAACACCCGTCCCGTGAGGGTGACATTATCAAGATCCTGGGCGGACACGTTAGGTTCGGCCAGTTTTACAGTGACGAGAAGCAGCGCTAATAGAAAGGCCGAAACGATGAGACGCACTGAGGCAAGTCTTGTCATCTTCTAATCTCCGACTGAAAGCCCGCGCTAGGGGTTCGGATTCAAAATCCTTCCCCGGAGCGAACGTTAGCGGTTGAAACTCTGTAAGCGGTGGTACGGGTGGTTGGATAGTCTAGCGCGACGCGCGAAATCTGCCTGCACGACTCAAGCAAAACAGGTTTTGGATCAGATACAAGAACGCTTGCTTAACTGCGGGAAGCGCTGCGGCGGCGGAGTGCCGCGGCGCGCGTAATCGGGACAAGCGCGTCGGTAGTGCCTTCGGCTGGAGGTTCGACAAAGTTTGTTAACTCATCGGCGTGAGTCTGAAGATACTGGAAGAATCGTTCAAACTCTTGCTGCATCGCATCCATCTTCTCGCGCATGTTGAGAATAATTTCGACACCGGCCAGGTTTACACCAAGGTCGCGCGTCAGCGACAGAATCAGTTCCAAGCGGGCCAGATCGGGATCGGTGTAGAGACGTGTGTTGCCTTCCGACCGCGATGGCTTGAGTAGTCCCTCGCGTTCATACATGCGCAACGTCTGCGGATGTAGGCTGTATTGCTCCGCCACCGCGCTGATCGTGTATGTCTTCAGTTTGCGCTTCATAGAACTCGGTGAAGAGTGAAAAGTGAAAAGAGAAAAGCAAGAAACTGATTCTTAACTTCTCACCTTTCACTATTTACTTTTCACACCCTCACTCCAAACCCATTCCCACTCGCGGGTTTTCGTCGTTCAGTTTCGAATACTGCCGCAACAGTTCTTTGGTTTCTTCCGAGATCACCTTGGGAAGCGTCACTTGCACTTCAACAAACTGATCGCCATGCGCTCCAGGTTTGCGCAAAGATGGCGCGCCGCGCCCGCGCAGGCGAAACTTCTGACCCGATTGCGTTCCCGGCGGTATGCGCAACTGCGCTTTACCTTCGACGGTCGGCACTTCAATCTTGGCGCCGAGCGCGCCTTCAGGCACCGTTACCGGAACGGTGACGTAAATATTGTCGCCTTTGCGCGTGAAGTATTTGTGCGTGCCGACGTTGGTAATGATGTGCAAGTCGCCCGGCGGCGCACCCAGCCGTCCGCCTTCACCCTTGCCCGGAATGCGCACGCGCGAACCGGTCTCCACGCCGGCGGGAATGCGCACTTTCACGGTCTCTGTTTTCGGTACGGTGCCTTTGCCTTTGCACAAGGAGCAGGGTGATCGTCTGCGGCCGGTGCCACCACAGTCCGGACATTCCTGCGCGAAGCGTAAGCGGCCCCCGGCGCGTTGCACTTGTCCTGAGCCCTTACAAGTTTGGCAAACCATCACTGGCCCACCGATATCGCCGGCGCCATTGCAACGCGAACATTGCTCGGAACGATTCACCGTCAGGTTGGTAGTAATTCCCTTGATTGCTTCTTCAAACGATAGCGCGAGCGGCATCTCAATATCCGCGCCACGTTGGGGTTGAGCTCGCGGCGGCTCCGGTTCCTTAGCCGCGCCGCCGCCAAAAAGATCGGCAAAGATGTCGCGAAAACTTGACCCGCTGCCCGCGCCGCCGCCCGGCGCTGTGGTTGTGCTCCAGTCGAAGCCGCTGAAATCGAAGCCAGGAGAGGTACGCCCCGCGCCCGATCCAGGGCCGCTGGCGCCGCGAGCTGCGGCGTCCGCAAGGTTGTCGGAATACTGCCCAAACTGATCGTAAACTTTGCGCTTCTTTGGATCCGAAAGCACATCGTGCGCTTCAGTAGTTTGCTTAAACCGCTCCTCTGACGCTTTGTCGCCGGGATTGACGTCGGGGTGATGCTTGCGCGCGAGCCGGCGGTAAGCCTTCTTGATCTCCTCAGGCTTAGCGTCTCGCTTGATACCCAGAACTTCGTAGTAGTCTTGTTTGGCCATTACCGGAAAAATAAGTGAGCAGTTAGCAGTAAGCAGCGAGCAGTCGAGGCATTCGTCCTAAACTGCTCACTGCTCACCGTTCACTGCTTTACTTTCACTTGTTCTCGTCTACGTCGACGTATTCAGCGTCGATCACATTATCTTCGCCTGCGCCCCCCGCAGACGATGCTCCTGCCGCTGAAGCTGTTTGATCCCCGGCGGGCGTCTCCGTTCCGGCCGTGCTGGTTTGTTGATAAAGCGCTTCTGCCATTTTATGCGAGGCAGTTTGTAGCTGGTTGTGAGCTTCGTTCAGCTTTTCAACGCCACCTTCAGCCAACGCTTTTTTGGCTTCCGCAATCGCTGTCTCAACATCGCCGGCGGTGGCTCCAACTTTCTCGCGATTCTCGTTAAGCGTTTTTTCCATCTGGTACACCAGAGTATCAAGCTTATTGCGCGCTTCAATCTCCTCGCGCTTCTTGCCGTCGTCTGCTGCGTGAGACTCGGCGTCGCGCATCATCTTGTCGATCTCTTCCTTTGAGAGACCAGAAGACGAAGTGATGGTTATCTTTTGTTCGCGACCCGTGCCCATGTCCTTGGCCGAAACGTTCACGATGCCGTTGGCGTCGATGTCAAAGGCCACCTCGACCTGCGGCATACCGCGTGGCGCCGGCGGAATGCCGATGAGGTGAAACTTACCCAGCGTGCGATTGTCGCTCGCCATTTGGCGCTCGCCCTGAAGCACGTGGACTTCGACGGACGTTTGATTGTCCGAAGCGGTCGAGAAGATCTCCGACTTGCGCGTGGGGATGGTGGTATTGCGTTCGATCAGTTTGGTAAACACGCCACCAAGCGTCTCGATGCCCAGGCTAAGGGGAGTGACATCAAGCAGCAGAATGTCGGTCTTCTCGCCTGAAAGCACGCCTGCCTGAACGGCCGCGCCGATCGCCACCACTTCATCAGGGTTAACACTCTTGTTTGGTTCCTTGCCGCCAAACAGATCCTTTACGATCTGCTGGACTTTGGGAATGCGCGTCGAGCCGCCTACCAAAACGACCTCATCGATCTTTGTGGCGCCAAGCCCGGCATCCTTGATCGCTTGTTCTACCGGCGATTTCAAACGTCCGAAGATCGGTTCAGCTAGCTGCTCAAACTTTGCGCGCGTAAGCTTCAACGCCAGGTGCTTCGGACCAGACTGATCCGCCGTGACGAAGGGCAAATTGATTTCCGTCTCCATCGTGCTGGAGAGTTCGATCTTCGCCTTCTCCGAGGCTTCCTTCAAACGTTGCAAGGCCATCTTGTCGTTTGAAAGATCGATGCCCTGATCCTTCTTGAATTCTTCGATGATCCATTCCGTCAGGCGTTCGTCAATGTCGTCGCCGCCCAGGTGTGTGTCGCCGTTGGTCGACTTCACTTCCACTACGCCTTCGCCCACTTCGAGGATCGAAATGTCAAAAGTGCCGCCGCCGAAGTCGAACACTGCGATCGTCTCGTCCTTCTTTTTGTCGAGTCCATAAGCCAGCGCCGCGGCGGTGGGCTCATTGACGATGCGCATCACTTCCAGACCGGCAATCTTGCCGGCATCTTTGGTCGCCTGGCGCTGAGCGTCATTGAAGTATGCCGGAACGGTAATCACCGCCTTCTCCACCTTTTGTCCCAGGTAATCTTCAGCCGATTGCTTCATCTTCTGAAGGATGATTGCCGAAATCTCGGGTGGGCTCCATTCTTTGCCGCCAGCCTCGATACGCACATCGCCGGTGCCGGCAGCCTTTACCTTGTAAGGCACTTGCTTGATCTCTTCGGTCACTTCGTCGAAGCGCCGTCCCATGAATCTTTTGATTGAATAAACCGTGTTCTCTGGATTGGTGACCGCCTGGCGCTTCGCCACTTGGCCAACCAACCGGCTGCCGTCTTTGGTAAACGCGACCACCGAGGGCGTGGTGCGACCACCTTCTGAGTTTGTTATGACCGTAGGTTCGCCGCCTTCCATGACTGCTACCACGGAGTTGGTCGTTCCCAGGTCGATTCCAATAATCTTGCTCATTTGTTTTTGTTCTCCAAAACGATATTTAGGGCGCTATCCGGGTCCCCAGTTAAGTCGCCTTTTTGGCAAACCCGATGATTTTGCTCTGCCTGACTCTCAATTATCCCCTCTCGGGCCACCCAACAACTCTAGTTGAATGGACACGTAATATAATATGTGAGCCTTTCAGTGTCAACTTTGATAACAGGGCTGCGGCAGGTTGCCAGGGATTGATTTCGAGGTTTAGGAGGTGACTTCGGGATCGGAGCTTTGTTTTCGGTCTTCGTTCATGAGCTTGGAGGCGAAAAAGATGTAGTGGAGCCCGGAGAGAATGGCCATCGTGAAAACGGCCGCATAAACCGTGGGAAGATAATAACCAGTGTAAAGAGGAACGCTGGCAGCGAACATTATGGCCGCGATCCCCCCAATCTGGACGGTGGTGTTTAGCTTGCCGAGCCAGGAGGGACGGAAACCTCTAAAGCCGGTCATCATGTTGATGGCCACCGCGCCCACAGTGATGAAGATGTCGCGGCTGATGACTGCAATCGTGACCCAGAAAGGGACCGGCAAGTGGCTCGGTAAGGGTTGGGGAAAGACGCTGCGCATTGAGAGCACTATAAACGCGGTCACCAGCATCAGTTTGTCGGCAATGGGATCGAGGATGGTGCCGAGCTGAGACTCCTGAGCAAAGCGCCGCGCCAAAAGCCCGTCAAGCCCGTCGGTTAGTCCGGCCATTACAAAGACCCCCAACGCCCAAAGAAACCGCTGATAGAAAAGAAGTGTGACAAAAACAGGAATGAGCACCATCCGGAAGACGGTGAGCATGTTGGGAACTGTAAGTATCCGGGAGGACATTGATTAGTAAACAGTGAATCGTAAGTAGTGAATAGATGAAAGGCTCAAGTCAGGAACACTATTCACAGCTTTGATGCACCATTCACCCGTCTCAGGCAGTTCGTAACTCGAGTAATGAAACTTCAGGAGGGCAGCCGAAACGAACTGGCAAAACTACTGTACCCAGACCGCGTGTTATGTAGATCTGGGTTTCGCCCTGGCGCGCCAGACCTTTAAGCAAGCGACGACGAGGCCGGCCAGACGCACTGCGTTCTGAGCGTAAACTAACCTGTCCGCCGTGCGTGTGACCGCTTAGAACCAGATCGACTCCAGCCCGGGCAGCCCGGCGCAGGATAATCGGATTATGCGCCAGCAGCAGCTTAAATTCGTGGTCGCTTGATCCCGCCAGCGCGAGTGGCAAGTCTTCAAGTCCGACCATCGTATCGTCCACGCCCGCCAGCCAGAAAGCCGCGCCTTTATTCTCGAAACGCATGCCCTGATTGACCAGTACGGTAATTCCTTCGGCACGGAAGAGGTCAGTGATCAAAGCCGCATCCGTCCAGTGGTCGTGATTGCCCAACACTGCATAGACGCCGTATCGCGCACGCAAGGCGCTCAGCAGTTCCGCACAGGGTGCAGCGTAAGCACGTTCCTTGGAAATATAGTCACCGGTAAGCGCTACTATGTCGGGACACAGACTATTGGCAGTCTCAACCGCCCGTTCGATTTGCTCGCGGCTCGTGAAGGGGCTGTGATGAATGTCAGAAAGCTGAACAACCCGAAAACCGTCGAGTTGACGAGGCAGGCGTCGCAGGTGGATCTGATGGTGTTCCACCGTAAGCCGGAAAGGTTCGGTCAGTGCCGCACGCGCAGCCTCGCCCAGGTTGAGTGCCAGGGCGCGCAGGGGCGTTTGCGGTCGCCCTGAACCAGCAGACGCGACACGTCTTTGCTCTTTCCACCTGATAGGAGTTGACATGTTGTAAGTTGGTTTGTTTCTTATGCGTCTCAAACGTCCGGATTCGCTCTAGAATCCTACCAGAACCCGGGGGCGCTGAAATTTGGCGCATTATAGAGGCGGGAGCCAAAGGGAAGCAACCCAAGCAAACATAAAACAGCGAATACATCAGATAACATCAGATATGTAATAATCGGTCCACTCGTAACCGCTGATGAAGAACCAAGCAAAAGCGTTTCTGACCGCCGCTTTACTCCTGATGGGCGCCACTTCCGCGTACGCAGCTCCGCAAGCAGCAGCTCCGGCGGCAGGTGATGCGCACGGGCTCCAGCCAATGGTTCTGGTCGGGCTCGCCGCGATGTTGATCGTGGCGAAGCTTGGCGGGGAATTATTTGAGCGAATGGGACAGCCGGCCGTGTTGGGCGAGCTCATTGGTGGAATCATCATTGGAAACCTGGTGTTATTTGGTTTCACTGCCGCCGAACCGCTGAAGACAAGCGAAGTCATCGCTGCGATTGCCGAGATCGGTGTCATCATTCTGCTGTTTGAAGTCGGCCTGGAATCGGATTTGAAAGAGATGATGGAGGTTGGTTGGTCATCATTGCTGGTGGCGGCTCTTGGTGTGATCGCTCCGTTCTTTTTGGGGTGGGGCGTATCGGCTTACTTCATTCCGAATGAGTCGCGCTTGGTTCATATCTTCATCGGCGCGACGCTGTGCGCGACGAGCGTTGGTATCACCGCGCGAGTCTTCAAAGACCTTGCGAAACTAGCGACTCGCGAGGCACGCATCATTCTCGGTGCGGCGGTGATCGATGACGTTCTGGGGCTCATGATTTTGGCCGTTGTCGCCGGGGCAATCAAAGCAACCGCAACGGGCGCCGGCCTTTCCCTGATGGCCGTTGGACTAATCGCCGCCAAGGCCCTGCTGTTTCTGGTTGGCTCGATCGTCTTGGGACAGTTCGTTGTGCCGCGTCTGCTTCGCGGGGCTGGACGGCTGGAGTCGGAAGGCGTGCTGCTGACTGTGGCAATCTCCTTTTGCCTGTTTCTTTCCTGGGCCGCGGCTAAAGTCGGCCTGGCGCCAATCGTGGGAGCGTTTGCCGCCGGTCTGGTTCTTGATGAGGTTCACTATAAGCCGGAGCGCGCTCGCAAAGAGCGCGACCTTCAGGATCTCCTGCGGCCCGCAAGCTTTGTGCTAGTGCCGGTTTTCTTTGTTTTGATGGGGATGAAAGTTAACCTCCGGTTCTTTGCTCGACTGGATCTGCTGGGCTTTGCTCTGGCACTCACTTTGGCAGCAGTCATTGGGAAACAGATTTGTTCCGTGGGAGTCCTCGAGCGGGGTACGAATCGATTGGCAATCGGCTTAGGGATGATTCCGCGAGGCGAAGTCGGATTGATATTCGCGGGCATCGGTGCGTCACTAATGTTGCCCAATGCGGCTGGAGTTCCGGAACCGGTGATTGGCCCTGCAACTTTCGGCGCGGTTGTGATTATGGTGATCGTCACCACGTTAGTGACTCCGCCACTGCTCAAATGGTCGCTGGGGCGGGGCGTGAGGAGTAAACAGTAAACAGTGAACAGTAAACAGTAGGCAGAAGGCAGAAAGCAGAAAAGCATGAAGCAACAGTCGAATTCTGAAGACGCGCAAGATAGCGCTCCGACCCGCGTGCGCTTGCCACTCCGGCGACTGATCTTCGCCGCGGCAGGCGGTTTTCTATTGATCAGTCTCGCGACCGTAATCAGTCCCGCAAGGCTGGTGGCGCAGAAGCCTGCGGTAAGCTCACAGCCGAAAAGGATCGCGACGCTTGTCGGGGCGGTTTCTCGAGTCGACTCCGGAAACCCACACAGCAACATGGACGCGGTTGTGTTGGTAGAAAACGGGCGCCTGCGCCAACCTTACCCGGAATATAACGAACGAGCACAGCGGAAGTTTGGCAGGGAGTATTTTTCTTTGGGAAAGAAATACCGCGTGACGTTTGGGGGTGGCGAAGTTGGCACTGCAACGATCCAGGGTTTCGCCATGGGCTGTAACAACATTCATGCAACCGCCACCGTGGAAGACAACGGAAAAATCCCCGCGCATCTGTCGGGCCTCGCCACCAATTCTGATTCGCTCGCGCACAAACCGAGCTCGCGGCGCGCGCCCACAGAGGCCGAGCGCCAGGCGGTGATGATGCTAGTAACGCAAATTTATCGCTCGCGAGGCACGACGCCCGCCTTGTTGCGCACCCTCAAGACTACAAATCTCACGGCCACAGATCTGAACGGTGACGGAGAGCTGGAATTGATTGGCAGCTTTGTAATTGAGACGAAGAACAAAGCCCGGCGAGATCTTTTGCTCATCGCCGAACCGCAGGCAGCAACCCCGGCTCCCCAGGCGGGCAGTCCGAGTGAACCGGCATTCAAGACAACGCTCGTCAAGTTCCAGGCGTACAAGCTGCCGCCTGAAGGTTTCGACTCAGCCATCGATTTCGTTGACCAACTTGACCTTGATAACGATGGCGTCGCTGAAGTGTTCGTCACGCAACACGGCTTCGACGCTTACGGCTATGCCATCTACAAGAAGTCAGCCGGCCGCTGGCGCCAGGTCTACACAACAACAGGAGATGCCTGCTAAATGAAAAGGGGCCGCTCGACTTGAGCGGCCCCATCCTGACGGTTAGTTTGATTTAGCGACCAGTGGTTACAGCAACAGTTGGATTGACATGTTTCGCCTGGTATTGCTGCCAGTAGTCTTGAACGAAGTCTTTCTGCTTGCCATGACCGTTGCTGGTGTAAAAGTCGTACTTCAACATCTCAGCGTAGGCTTGTTCAAAGTTCCAATGGTCGTGATTGAAACGGTATACGGCGCCCATTATGCCGGTGCGATGACGGCCCCCGGCGCAGTGCACGAAAAACTTGCCGGTGGAGGGATCCTCAACCACCTTCAGAAACGCATTTACTTGGGCCATAGTGGGATAGCTTTTATCAACCAAAGGGATGTTGACGTAGCGTAGCCCGGCAGCCTCAACGGCAGGTTGCTCATAAGCTCTGGAATTGTCCGTGAGGTCAATCACGGTTTTGATTCCGAGCGCGGCGAGAGCCTTGTAGTCTTTCTCTTTGGGCCTGGCGCCGCGATAGAAGCGTTCGTCCATCTGGCCAAAATTGCTGATCTTAATGTTAGGGAAATTGCTATTCGTTTTTGCAAACGAGATAGCGGATAGCGACAGGATCAATGCGAGGGCCGCCAGGCCGGAGGAAAACGTTTTGTTATATCTCATTATTTTAGATCTCCTTAGGGTAGTCTGACACTGCTTCAATGTTATCTAGCTGCTCAGTGCTTCTTGAACCAATCAAAAGGGTTCAGTACAAAAAGACTTTCCCCTTGAAGGGGAATCAAAAGTGTAACAATCGGAGGCGTTACTGCCAAAAGACTCGTGTCAAAGAAACCGAGCATAAGATTCAGGAATTCCTCACATAGTTGCACAAATTCGTGCGCCCCTTTTCCGTCGGGAAACTACCATTTGGTGAGTTATCAGAACTCCCGCAGATTGAACACGCGAGACTGGGTGGCCGAGTGGAACACATCGCACTTGTGTAGCTGGCAGAATTTCGCAGCCCGAAGGGCTGGCAGACAGTAGCCGGTGGTCGAAGCGGAGCGCAGACCACCGGAACGCGATTAAGAAAATGTTCAGCACCCTGAAAGGGTCCAAGACTTCTGGCACCCCTTCAGGGTGCGAACAATATTTGACTCGTGACCGGAGGTCTGCGCCCCGCTTCGACCTCCGGCTACTTTCTCCCGAACCTTCCGGGTGGCATCGCCGGTCACAGCTAAGTAAAACCGTCGCGTCATATGAGGCCGTGCACGCCGGGGCAGTAGCCCGACAGTGATGGAGGGCTCTGCCTAACCCAGGACTCAATCGAGTGGACGACAAGCCTCGGCGCATTTTGCGCGTACGGCCAGAGGAGCCCTCCATAACCGCCCCACCTGCGCCGAGATGCTCGGCCGGAGGCTCCGGTGTCGGGCTACTGCCCGAGGCGATCGGCGCCGGGAACGGCAACTTCGGCACTGCTGCGGACGACGGACAATCGCGTGAAGGCGTTCTTCGACCTGGTACCCGCGCGGCAAGGACGTCAATATCTCAACCGCGACGGTCGAACACTGGAAGAAGGGTTTACATGCGCCTTGGATTCTGCGATAAACTGGCAACATGAGTACTCAGGAATTAATCAACAAAGAGGTCGCGAGTCTTCCCGAACCATTGCAGCGCGAAGTCTACGACTTCGCACGCTTTCTCCATTTGAAATCGAAAGGCGAGCTGCAACTACTGGAGGAGTTCGAATCGTGGGAAGCCGCGAGCGACGAAGACATGCTGAAACTCGAAGGCAGCATGGCTGAGGTGGAGTAGATGGCGCGCGGCGACGTGCTGCTTGTTAGTCTGCCGTCAAGCGATCGCCGCGAACAAAGTGGTCGTCGCCCAGCCGTTGCTGTGCAAATGGATCAAGCGGGCGAGCCAATGTTGATGGTAGTTCCTGTCACTTCAAATCTCGCCGCCCTCCGTTTCTCCTACACTGTACGCGTCGAACCCTCACCCGAGAATGGACTAACGACAACGTCCGTAGTCATGGTGTTTCAGATGAGAGCTATCGATAAGGCTCGCATCATTCGTCCTATTGGGCGAGTCTCGAAAGAGGACATGGCACGCATCGACGCTGAAATCTGGCGAATGCTCAAACCACCTGATTCCTAACCACAGATTCCCGCGCTGATTCAGTTGGGACTCCTCGGCATGAGGTGTGATTGATCTTTGCGGTTGATGAATGCGAGAAAATCTAATCGCGCTTAGCGTCGAGCAAGATCGCAGAATCGCAGGCCTGACCCCAGTTGACGGATCTCGGGGAACTGCGTGGGACAGTAGGAAGCCGGCGGTAGTATTAATCGTAGCTGTTACTTTGCGCGGTCCTTTTCGTTGACGGGTTTCCTTTCCGCAATCTACTATCAAGTCATGAATTCGCAAACAGTAAATATTGATGAAGCGAAAAACCAGTTGTCGGACTTGATCACAATTGCCTCAGAAGGGGGCGAAGTCATCATTGTGCAAGACGGCAAACCTTTGGCTCGCCTGGTTCCGCCGGCTGACACAGCCGCTTACCAGTCGCTGACGCCAACTCGGGATGAGTTCTCAACGGACGAGGAACCCCTTGCGTGGGATGCAGACGGTTGGGAGAAGGTCGCGTGAAGCGCGGCGAGATCCGCTGATACACATTTCGACTTCCTGACAAGCACCGCCCGGTCCTGATCCTCACGCGAAACGAAGTCCTCGACCGACTGAATGAGATCATAGTTGTACCGGCGACGCGAACAATTCGTGGACTGACGACCGAAGTAGTCTTGACGCCGGACGACGGGATGCCTCTCATGTGCGCGCTCAACTTCGATCATGTCTCACTAGCACAGCATCGCCCCAAAATCGAATAGAAGAGAGGTCATTGAGCGCTGAAAGCGCGAAATAGTTTCCGGGGACTGGGATCACGCGTCGCGTTTGAATTGCTTAATTCCGCGCCTTCAGCGCTCGAAAGTCTTAATTGCACGTTCACCTGGGCCGTTGGCCCAGGCTGTCACATTTCGCGCCTTTGGCGCTTAGATCTTAAGGCCGCTATTTCGCTAAATCAATTCCGGGAAGGCCGGCGGCACGGAGCTCCAGGTTCAGTGCAGCGATGTCTTGCGACTGGATCGTCTGCCAGTTTTCCTGAACAGTGCGCGAATCTTTTACAACGTCAGGAACCGCGGCGGCAGCCTGCGGAGTCGGCGCGAGATCGACATCCTCAATCAGGTTAAAAAGGGTTCTTACTCGGCCGGTCGTGGTTGCGAGGTTTAATCGTGCCGCCGCGGATCCAGCAGCTCCACTGCCGGCAGGGACAGACTGGAAAGTCTGTCCTACCGAAAAGGTCTGAAGTTTTTCGGCAAACGCATCGAGATGTGTCTTGAGATCGCCCGCTGGCGCTTTCTTTTGCAACTCAGCAATCTGGTCCCGAATCCGCTTCAAGCTTTCCGAAATAGCATTCAACAGCAGCCATTCGTCATAGAGCTGTTTCGATAATTTGAATTGCTCAGCCAGATCCGCATTCGAAGTCTTGACTCGCGGATCCATTACCAACGTCAGCGGTTGCTCATAACTTTTCCCACCAACCGTCAGCACTACCGTGTACTTCCCCGGCATCGCCCACGGTGAAGTTGCCGCTGGCGCCGTGTTCTGGTAGATGGCCGCAATCGGATACTGCGGCTGTACTCCCGGAACTGGAGCGTAATGCAGGTCCCAAAGGAAGCGATGCATGCCCGGCTCGGTTGCGAGCTGCTGCGGCGGTCTTATCCAGTAAGGCGGAATGTTAAGGGTCGGATCAGGAGTAGGCAGCGGATCAGCGCTCGAATACTGCCGCACTACCAGGCCAGCCTCGTCCTTGATTTCCAGGGTCGCCGGGCGCGATGGAGAGACCGGGGCTCCCGCGCCGATGTAATAGTCGATCATCGCGCCGTCGGGCGGGTTTTCACCCGCAGGTGTGTCGGGCGGCAGTGGCGTATCAGTATTCAGGTTCCAGCGAACGCGCAACGCCGTCTGCGGACGAAATAGAACTGCCGGCGCTTTCGTCAGTGATGCCTGGAGTTGTCTGAGGGGTGTGATGTTGTCGAGAATCCAGAAGCCTCGTCCGTGGGTCGCGACGCACAAATCGTCGCCTTTGATAATCAGATCCCGAATTGAGCTCGCGCCCATGTTGAGTCGCAAAGACTGCCAGTGATCGCCGTCGTCAAAAGAAACATAGACGGCGCGCTCGGTGCCCGCGAACAGCAAACCCTTTCTTTCGGGATCCTCGCGGACCACGTCGGTGTTCTCATTGGCGGGAAGCCCCGCGGTAATTTCAGTCCAGGTTGCTCCGGCGTCGTGCGTTCGATAAATGTGCGGCCGCAGATCGTCAAGCCTCAAAGTGTTGATGGCCGCATAGGCAGTGTTCTTATCAAAGTGGCCGGCGTCGAGAATCGAAATCTTCTGCCAGGGCCCGAGTTGTTTTGGAGTCACATCGCTCCAGTGCGCGCCGCCGTCGGACGTGCGATGAATCAAGCCATCGTCGGTCCCGGCCCAAATCAGATTCACGTCGAGCGGCGACGGCGCCACCGCATAGATCACGCCGCGCTGCGTCGGCTGCGCGGTCGGTTGCGAGCGAAACTTGCCGACGGTCGCCGGCACGTCGAAGGTCTTACGAGTTAGATCCGGACTTATCTGGTCCCAGTTTTGCCCACCGTCTTTGGTCTTCCAAAGCGTGTTCGTCGAAAAGAAAAGTAGATGCAGATCTACGGGGGAGAAGATCACCGGCTGGGTGCGAACCACGCGAAACTCAGCCGAGCGAAACGCCCGCGGCATGATGTTCTGGGCCTGGCCGGTGCGGCGATCGTAACGGGTGAGCTTACCGCCGTAGACGATGTCAGGGTCGAGTGGATCAGGCGTGACGTAACCATATTCTTCGGCGGCGACGGGATGCCATTCACGGAAAGTGATCTCACCATCGTTACCGCGGCTCAGGACGCAGGCCGAGCCGCTCTCCTGCTGGCCGCTGCACAGTCGATAGGGAAACGCGTTGTCAGCGTTGACGTGATAGAGCTGTGCGGTCGGTTGGTTGTACCAACTGCTCCAGGACTTGCCGCCGTTAACGGTTATTACTGCACCTTGATCGCTGCCCAGTATGATGACTTCCGTGTTATTCGGATTAATCCAAACGTTTTGATAATCGTCGCCGCCGGGCGCGCCGCGAAATGCCGACCATGTCTTGCCGCCGTCGGACGATTTCCAGGAGACCACGCTGGCCGAATAGACAACGTCCGGGTTCTTCGGATCGACACGGAGTACGGCAAGGTCGCCTCCGCCAATTCGTCCGGCAGGGCGCGCATCAGTAGTTATCTTCGCCCAATGATCGCCGCCATCATCAGAACGATAGATACTCAAGCCGCCGGTCAGTGCGATCGAAGCAAAGACGCGGTTAGTTGAACTGGGCGCGATCGCGAGGTTCGCTTGAATGATCCCATCCGGTAGTCCGCCGCTTAACTGGCGCCACGTTTTGCCGTTGTCAGTCGATTTGAAGACGCCACCGCCGCTGCCGTTCCAAGCCGCGTTTTCCCAGGGACCCTGTCGGGCTTCCCAAAGCGCAGCATAAGCAGTGTCCGGGTTCTCGGGATCGAACAGCACATCCGCGCCGCCTACGTTCTCATCTTTATAGAGAACTTTCTCGAACGTCTTGCCGCCGTCGGTTGAGCGAAAAATCCCGCGCTCTTCATTTGGACCGTAAGGATGGCCGGCGACTGCGACCAGAATGCGATTCGGATCGCGCGGGTCGACAGCTATCTGCGGAATCTGCTGACCGTCGCGTAGGCCGAGATGCGTCCAGGTCCGTCCGGCATCGGACGATTTGTAAATACCGTCGCCAACCGATAGATCAGGGCGCTGCAACCCCTCGCCACTGCCGACATAAATGATGTTTGCGTCTGTTGGCGCTACCGCGATGCAACCGACGGAGCCAGTCGGCTGGTCGTCAAAGATTGGCGTCCAGGTGCGGCCATAGTCGTCCGTCTTCCAAACGCCGCCGTTCACCTGGGCCATGTAGAACACGTTCGGTGTTGACGGCACGCCGGCGACGGCGCGGGTTCGGCCACCGCGAAATGGTCCGATGCTGCGCCAATGGAGCGACTGGAAGAGGTCGGGGCTAAATTGTTGAGCAAACACCGAACCGGCTCCGGTGCTCATTAGGGCGATCATCAAGGCGAGCACGAATGTCGCTGGTATCCGTGATCGCGTCGACACAAAGAAGTAGTTTTTGTTCATCTGAAAATATTCGCAGATTGGAAGTGGCTAAGCTCGTTCAGGCGTTGCATGGTATCGCCATCGTCCCATCTAAGTCGAACGGTGATGGGAAGTTTTGCTTCTTCACCCTCAAAAGTGCAATAATTCGCTCGCTCCAAGAACAAGCCGGCGCTCGAGTTTTTCTTCAAACAATCACATACCCAATAGGCGCGACGCTCGACCGTGATCGACGCTCGCGTGGAGACGCATCATGTCGAAGTTTTCAAAACTCCTGGTTGTAGTCCTCGGTTTATCTATTAGTTTCCTGTCTGCAACTCAGGCGCAGGAAGCCAACAGAGACATGCCGGGCAAAGACATTCTCGGCGCCATGCGCTATCGCTACATTGGCCCGGTCGGCAACCGCGTCACTTCAGTGGCGGGCCTGCCGGGACAGCCAAACATTTATTACGTTGGTGCGGCGTCAGGCGGCATCTTCAAGACAACCGACGGCGGCGTCCACTGGGACCCAATATTTGATCAGAACCCCGTGTCCTCCATAGGCTCAATAGCCATCGCGCCTTCCGATCCAAACGTAATTTGGGCGGGCACCGGCGAGGCGCATATTCGCAGTCATATCTCGGTGGGCGCCGGCATCTACAAATCCACTGACGCCGGCAAGACCTGGAAGTTGATGGGGCTGGAGAAAACCGGTCGCATCGGTCGCATCGTTGTCGATCCAAAGAACCCCGACATCGTGCTCGCCGCCGCCATGGGCCACAGCTATGGGCCGCAACCGGAGCGCGGCGTCTTTCGCACGGCGGACGGCGGGAAGACCTGGGACCGCGTATTGTTCGCCGATGAGAACACCGGCGCGTCTGAAGTGGTGATGGACGCGAGCAACCCGCGCATTCTTTTTGCCGGCATGTGGCCGCTCGAGATTCATACCTGGGGACGAGAAAGCGGAGGCCCGGGCAGCGGCATTTACAAGTCGACTGATGAAGGACTCACCTGGAAGAAACTCACCGGCCATGGACTGCCTACGCGCACCACCGGCAAAGTTGCCATGGCCATCGCCAACTCAAATCCCAATCGCGTCTATGCCTTGATCGAAACCGGCGACGGCGTACCGGTCAAAGGCCTTGAGACAGATCGCGGCAAACTCTGGCGGTCGGACGATGGCGGCGAAAACTGGCGTTTGGTTAGTTACGACCGCACGCTCGGCGGCCGCACTCATTATTACTTCCGCGTGGTCGCTTCTCCAGAGAATGAGAACGAAACCTACTTCCTGACTGCCGCCTTCAGCACTTCAATCGATGGCGGTGAAACACTGCGGACCGGCGCAGGCTTCGGTGGCAGTCCGGGCGGCGACAACCACGACATGTGGATCGATCCCACGAACGCGAACCGCATGGCGGTAGCGAACGACGGCGGAGTTTCGATTTCGGTTACGCGTGGCAAGACCTGGAACCGTATTCAGCTTCCCATCGCGCAGATGTATCACGTCACGGTCGATAATCGGATTCCCTATTTCGTCTATGGCAACGAACAGGACGACCCGTCGTATCGCGGCCCGAGCAACACGCGCGGTGGTGGTTTTGGCGGCGGTGGCGGGCAAATTCCGCGCAGTGCCTGGCAGTCGGTCGGTGGCGGCGAAAGCGGCTGGGCGACGCCTGACCCGTTTGATAACAACATCATCTGGTCCAGCGCTTCGGGCTCGGGCAGCATCGGCGGCATCGTCGAGCGCTTCAACCTGACAACCGGCCAGGGACGCAACGTTGAAGTTTGGCCGGATCAAGTCAACGGTTCGACGGCGGGTATGTTGAAGTACCGCTTTGTGTGGACGATGCCGCTGACGATCTCGCCGCACGATCACAACCGTCTTTATGTCGGCAGTCAGTATGTTCATCAGACTACGGACGCCGGGCAGAGCTGGCAGGTTATCAGTCCTGATCTGACGACGAACGACAAGAGTAAGCAGGGATTTTCAGGCGGACTGACCGGCGACAACATCGGCGTCGAGTATGCGCCAGTGGTGTTTGCCATTGCGGAGTCGTCCAAAGAAAAGGGACTGATCTGGGCGGGTACGAATGACGGGTTGGTTCAGATCACGCGTGACGCCGGCAAAAACTGGACTAACGTTACGCCGAATATTCCTGGCCTGCCGCCGTGGGGCACAGTCAGCAATATCGAGCCTTCGCGCTACGAAGCGGGCGCCGCCTACATCACGGTGGATTTACATCAGGTAAACAATCGCGATCCGTTTGTGTACAAAACTTCGGACTACGGCAAAACGTGGCGATCGATCACCAATGGCATTCCGCACACGATGCTGAGCTACGCGCATTGCGTGCGCGAAGATCCAACGAGGCCGGGTTTGTTATATCTCGGTACTGAGGGCGGGCTGTTTGTTTCGTCTGACGATGGCGCGAACTGGGAGCCGTTGCAGTCAAACCTGCCACACGCGCCGGTTTACTGGCTGGTCGTGCAGGAACACTTCAACGATCTCGTGATCGCGACCTACGGCCGTGGCTTCTGGATACTCGACGACCTCGCGCCGTTGCAACAGATGAACGCGAGCGTGCGCGAAAGCAATGCGCATCTGTTCACGCCGCGGCCCGCTTATCGTTTTCGCAATACAGTGGTGCCGGTTTCAGTCGATTACGATCCCACTGCCGGGCAGAATCCGCCTTACGGCGCGTCGATCAACTACTACCTGAAGGCGGCGCCGAGTGGTGACGTGAAGATTCGCATTGAGAATTCCAAAGGTGAAACAGTTCGCACGTTGACAGGCACGAAGACCGCCGGCATCAATCGCGTCACCTGGGACCTGCGCGGCGAACAAACGAAGGAAGTTCGCCTGCGCACCAGTCCCGCCTACGCGCCGGAGATCAGCAATGGAAAGGAAGGCTGGCGCCTCGCCCCTGACGGCGCGCGCATGTCGCTGCTGATGCCGCCGGGAACTTATACGGTGAAACTTCTGGTGGGCGGCCAGGATTCGACTCCGGGTCAAACTCTTAGCCAACAACTGGTCGTCCGGAAGGATCCGAATAGTGAAGGCACTGAAGCCGACATCAACACCCAACTGGCCGTGTTGTTTGATCTGCGCAAGGACCTGGAAAGCGCCGCCGACATGGTCAACCAAATAGAATTGATCCGCAGCCAGCTCGCCAACATCACCGCGCTACTCGGCTTGTCAGAACCGGGAGCGGTAGCGACCGGGTCGCCATCAGCGGCAGCGGGCGCTGGAGCTACGACCATGTCAGTACCACCCGCGGTAGCGGGTGGGTCGCAAGGCGACTACGCTGCCATCAAGCGCTCCGCTGACGATCTCGACAAGAAGCTAATAGATGTCGAAGACAACCTGATTCAACGCCGGCTGACCGGCCAGGGCCAGGACACAGTTCGTTGGCCGCCAAAGTTGCTGAGCAAGCTTAACTACCTGGCTAACGGAATCGGTGGCGCCGACTTTCCACCAACAACCCAACACCGCGAAGTCTACGCGTTGCTGAAGGCGCAGCTAACCATGCATCGCAGCAAGCTGGACGAGGTGATCAGTAAGGACCTCGACGCTTTCAACAAACTCCTCCGCGACCGCGGAATTCAAAACGTCATCAGCTCGGTGAGCAGTAAACCGTAGACAGTAGACAGTAGACAGTAGACAGCAGTCAGCAAACAGTAAACGGATCTTCACGCCGAAGGCGTGAGAGAAAGTAGCCAGGGGTAAGCGCGTTAGCGCGCCACCCCTGGATCAGGCTCCAAACATCCTCGCCCTGAAGGGGCGACAACCCTATCCAACCCCGACACCTAATACCGGTGACCCCGCCTCCTGCTATACTGCCCACTGCACACTGCCAACTGATCCATGTCCACCCTGCAAACAGATTTTGATCGCATCGCCCTGGTCTCGCCCGATGGTTCGCTTCACAACAATCATTACCACAACTTCCTGCTGCGGCAACTTCGTTCGAATTGTCAGGCTGCGCTTGAAATCGGCTGCGGCAAGGGTGAGTTCTCACGCCGGCTCGCCGCAACGTCGGTACGCGTGCTGGCTCTCGATCTGTCACCAGAGATGATTCGCATTGCCCGCGCGCAGGCACATCCGCCGAATATTGAATTCGAGATCGCGGATGTAATGTTGTTTGACCTGCCGTCTGAAGGCTTTGACTGCGTAGCCAGTATTGCGACGCTGCATCACCTGCCGCTGCGGGAAATTTTTTTGCAAATGAAAGCGGCCTTGAAACTAGGTGGCATTCTGCTAATCCTCGATCTGTTTGAACCCTCGGGTGTGATTGACACGTTATCGAACCCCCTGGCTGTTTTAGTGAGCGTAACCCTAAGATTGATTCACCATGGCCACCTTCGCCCGAGTCGCGAAGCGCTTGACGCCTGGGCCGTACACGAGCGTCACGATATTTATCCAACGATGAATCAAATCCGCAAACTCTGCGCCGAGATCCTGCCCGGCGCCAGGATCAAGAAGCACTTGTTGTGGCGCTACTCGGTGGTGTGGCAGAAAGATTGAAAGTGAACCCGAGTCTGACCGATTCACTCCTGCGTTTCGTCGACAAACGACAACTAGACGTAAGCCTTCAACGAGCCGCGAAGCGGCGGAAGAGTGTAGCCCCGGGCGTAAGCCCGGGGGATCGCCACCAAAAATAACCTGAGCCCGCGAAGCGGGCGGCAGAACTCAACGCTCGAATCACTGTCCCCACTTGAGATTGTTGGATGTCCCAACCAGTCACTCGAAGTACCGCGCAACCTCCGACCCGATCCACTTCCCCACCGGAACGGAAACACCATTCCCAATCATTCGATAAGCGTCCGTGTAGCCTCCCGCGAAAGTGAATGTGTCAGGGACCCCCTGCAGCCGGGCGTATTCTCGAACCGTGTACGGCCGCGCGCCGCGCGGAAAACGCTCGTCCGCAACCAGTCTCGTGCTCAAGTCTTTGGCGTAATGAGCAACGCAGGTGGGTGCGATGTCCCCGCGTTCCGGATCGCTGACAATCGGTCGGTCTCGATATCTCCCATCGAGACGCCTGCCCACATAGTCAGGGATGTGCGGCGCCGGATCGGGCTCAAGTATCTCGGCGAGTGTGACGGGCCTTTCAGAAGTTGGTTCACGCCACGAGAAATTTCGCCGGCTGCCGATGATGATTAGCCGGTCTCTCTCTTGCGGCAGCCAGATCGAAGATTTGACCGGGCAGGCAACATGCACGTAGTAATCCGGGAGTTTCGTCATTGCTTCCATGACGACTGGGAATTTCTTCATGCCTGGAACATTCTCGACCACGTAAAGCTCGGGCCTTCGGATAGCAACGTGCCGGAAGAAATGCAGGAACAATTCGTCTCCGGTACGTACACCGTGAATGTCAGCGATGGGGGAATACTTTGTGCAGGGATATGTCGCCACCATCACCTGACATTCCTTTTCAGACGCAACGAGCTTCTTTGTGATGTCACACTGGACGACTTCGTGAGAGAAGTTCCGGCGCATCGTGTCGCAACAGAGCGCCTCGATCTCAAAGCTCTGCTGCAATGTCAGACCGCCGGATTGGAGGCCGATGTCCATAAGCCCGGCCCCTGAGAAGTAGGTGTTAGCCAGAATCGCGTTCATCCCGCGAGCCTACCCAGGCAAGGCTAGGCGCCGCAAGGTGAACTTCGGATGACACCTCTTACTTCCTAGAAAGGAGTCTTGTATCGCCAGAATTCATGGTTGAGCTACTGCGGCGTGTGATGGAGCCTCATTACAATTACGATGCTACTAAGCAAGACCGCGTGATGTTGGAGTTGCGAGACTCGCCATTGCAAGCGCAAGTTACGTCGGGGCAGTAGCCCGACAGTTATGGAGGGCTCGAAGATGCCACAGTTACAACCTTGCGCAGGGAAGTTAACTGTATAGAGGAGGGAAACAGCATGGCAAGAAAGCAAAAACCGCCGATGGATTGGCACGCGATTGCCGAGGAGCAGGGCGTGTTGGGAACTACCGGATGGATCGTGGCCGATGTTCATCAACTGCGTGAAGATCGAGGTTGGTCGATGTGGAGCGATGAGGATGCCCTCGCCTGGTTACAAAACCATGTGAAGTACATGCTTGAGGCGATGACCAGCGCTGGCTGGGCGGCTATGGAGAGTCTAATGGATGATGGTCCACTGAATGAGTAGTGGCTGATAGCATTCAACTAAGGCGCTTCCACTGTGCGTGGGTGTTGGGTAAGCGGAGCCCTCCATAACTGTCGGGCTACTGCCCCGTGAGACGTGGCCTCCTACAACATATCAGTACCAAGCGATGGAGTCGGAGCGTCGAAGATCTATGCGCAACATGGCAGGTCCATTGGCACGTTAGATAGTTGCAAACCCGATTTCTTGTAGGTATTTAAACGTGGGATCATAAAACTCAGCCTTGCGTGTAGGATCGTCTGAAACGCCTGAAGGCACAAATATGACCATTCCTTGTCGAGCGCGAGTTAGCAAAACACGGTAAGCATTCTTTTGATAGGCTTGTCGCGCTGGCTTATTAATCCGATTCCAACGATCGCCACAGAATGACTTGTGTTCCCAACACTGCGGCGTGTATCTGAAATCCGCATCCCATGTTACGCAGGCCCAGTCGAGTTCAAGCCCTTGAATATCGAATTCCGTGGCAGCATCTTCAAGATAAAAAGATGAGCGCGTATCTTCATCTCCATCCAAGAACCAATGAATTGGATCAATCTTAAACTTGACGTTGATGGCGTGCGGCTTCAGTCTTTCAGCTTGCGATGATGCAACGATTCCGTAGCGCTCTGTACCTCGTGCTTGCTCTCTCAACCAACGCTTGGCTTTTGCAAGGTCGCGCGTGAGCACGATCGGATACTTTGCCGAGACGTTGGCCAAGGTCTGGCGCGCTGCGTCTTTTTCGAGATCAAGCAATTGTTTGACAAGCAGCGAAACGTTTTCAGCACGAAAAGATCGCATTGAGACGGCGAGGTGCAATTCATCTTTGACGGTCACATCAGTGCGTGAGTGCAACAGCTCTAATGCGTGCCCCGCTGAGTATTCGCTGTCCGACAGTCGCGAGGATACGTAGACATGCCAGTCCGGAAAGGAGCGATTTAATGCATCCATCCACTCGGTGATTCCGGCCTCACCTCTATTAATCTCCTGGCCGCCGCCGACGAGACAAACAATAACTGCCCAATCAGAATGACGGTTAAGACATGAAATCAAGAATTCGGGCTCAGACTGGTTGAAGTTCGGCGTGCTCTTCTTGCGACGCATGAAGCTTGCGGTCTCGGATAAGTCCCATGCACGTTGAGCTTCGTCGAAAAGTGCCACATGCTCCGGAGGCGGACCTTGATCGATGATGCATTCATCACGGAAGTGGTGCACGTTTTGAATAAACGCCTTCACTTCACTCATCGCCTCGCCTTTTCTCATTCTTCCGCCGGCTTCTTTGCTCCGTCGAACGCGGTCACGCGCGAGAGCCTCCCGCAGAATGTCAACGAGTGGCTTATTACCGGATAGGAATACGCTATAGAGATCGTCAGAGTCGTCGCGTCGCTGAGTGGCGATGTTCAATCCAATTAGAGTCTTGCCTGCGCCGGGAACGCCCGTTACGAAGCACACGGCTTTGAAAGACTTTGCCTGCGCGGCCTCGATAATCTCGGTGATTGTTGCTGAAGTATCGCTCAGGTTAATCGCAGCAGCGTCGCTTCGAGAAATCTCATCGACTGAGTGGTTGTTGTAGAGCGCCATAGCTGCTTCGATTATTGTCGGCGTGGGCGAATATCGCCCGCTCTCCCATCGGCCGGCATCGATCGAGCCGCCCGCTGCGAAACCCAGCACGCTTCGCAAGGTTTCGGGAAGCGACTCCAAGTTGCAACGAACAGGAACAAGAACCTTATCGTTGTGGGCCGCTGTCGTTGCAACTGTGGGTGTAGTCGCAGGGGCATTGGTGGCAATGACGATTGGCGCGATGAATAGTTCTCGGCTCGTTTCGTGGAAGTTTTTCAGATCGAGTGCGTAATCGTAAGCCTGGTTTAAGGCGTACGAACTGAACTCTTTCTCGCCAATCTTGAATTCCAAGACGAAGAGCACTGGGCCGATTAGAAGAACAGTATCTATACGTTTGCCCATGCGCGGAATCGAGTACTCGAAATAGATCATTCCCTCGGTCTCGCGAAGAACGTTCTTGAGGATTGTGATTTCTTCCTGCCACGCATCGCGTTGAGAGTGTTCAGTGGCCGAACCCGCACTGTTTGCTAATAGTGCACCTAGAATTTCGTTTGGAGAGGTGGCGAGGAAAGTCGGAATCGGCGCGGAGTAGTAATCTCGTTTCATAAGCGGGTGAAGCTCTAAATCGTTCAGCGGTCGTTCGGGTGCGCCGATGGTAAACCGAAAAGGGCCAGTTCGCTAAGCCTGCGAACGGAAGTGCGGCTGCGCCGCTTGATATGCGGTGGTGGCTTCGCCCCACCGGCAAGATCACTTTTTTGGTTCTTTGGGCTGCGCCCCGAGTGGGGGCGTAGCCCCCAAGTAGATTCAAGGTTGCGTCGGAAGGTCTGAGACCTTCCGCACATCGGGCGGCGGAGCCGCGATACCTGATGGTCGCAACCTAGCCTCAGCTTCACCAACTCGGATAGAATCGGCGGCGAAGTAATCAGTAATCAGCAATCAGCAGTCAGCAATCTCCAATGGGTTCGCCTCTTTCATCCGGCACACAACTCGGTCGCTATAAAATCCTTTCGCAACTCGGTGTCGGCGGGATGGGTGAGGTGTACCTCGCCGAAGACACGAAGCTGAATCGCAAGGTTGCTATCAAGCTACTTCCGGCAGGTTCGATTGAGAGCGAGACTGCCAACCGGCGACTGCTGCTCGAAGCGCAGTCAGCAGCCAGGCTCGATCACCCAAACATCTGCGGCATAATCGAAGTGTCGGAAGAAGATGGGCGCAACTTCATCTGCATGCAGTATGTCGAGGGCGAGACGCTGGAAGCGAGAATGAAGCGGCACCCGCTCGAGTTGTCCGAAACGCTGGCCATTGCCATGCAAGTAGCGGACGCCCTTGCAGAAGCGCATGCGCGCGGAATAATTCACCGTGACATCAAGCCTTCAAACATCATGGTCAGCGCACGCGGCGCCGTGAAGGTGATGGACTTCGGTCTGGCAAAACGAATCAAACAGACAGACGTGGTGCAGAGCGAAGCTGAGACAGAAGCTCTCTTGAGTTCTCCCGGCGCACTCATTGGCACTTTGCCGTACATGTCGCCCGAACAGGTGCGTGGCGAAGCGCTTGATGGACGAAGCGATATTTTTAGTTTAGCTGTAGTGCTCTATGAAATGGTTACCGGCCAACAACCATTCGCAAGCAAGAGTTCGGCGGCGACTGCTTCGGCAATTCTTACACTCGAACCCGCACCGCTGGCGCGCTTTTCCAAAGATACTCCGGTCGAGCTCGAACGCATCGTCAGCAAAGCGCTGCATAAAAACCCTGACGAGCGCTATCAAACAGCCAAAGACCTCTTGATTGATCTCCGAAGCCTGCGAGACGAACGGCAATTTCAACATCGACTGGAGCGTTCAGTCCCGCCAGGATCGCGCGAGGACGCGTCAGTTGCTGCCAGCGACGCCAAGACGAAGGCAGACACTGCTGAACAGCGAGGCGCTGCAACGGTTGTCGACGCTCGGAAAACTACCGCGGAAGAGCCAACCAAAAGCATCGCCCCCATTCCCGGAACCAACGCGAACCGCCGCTTGGGATTGATAGTGCTCGGTGTCCTTATCCTGGGAGGCGCTGTTGGCTGGTTCCTCTGGCGTCGCGCGAACATCGCCTGGGCCAGGGCCCAGGTGCCGCAGATCGAACAGCTTGCAGCAGCGCAAAAGTTTTATGATGCCTATAGTCTGGCGGTGCTCGCCGAAAAGTACCTGCCGGAAGATCCGACCATCGGGCGTCTCATGCCCACCATCTCGCAAACAATTTCGGTAAAAACTGATCCGGCTGGCGCAGAAGTTTATCTAAAACGTTACGAGCCTGAGGGGTCGGCTGATATTCCTCGCACCCTGGCAGGCACCACGCCTATTACCGATCTGCGCATCGCGCGCGGCCAATACATTCTCTACATTGAGAAGAATGGTTACGCGAAAACTGAGCGTTCAATCTCCGGCGCGACATTGCATACGGGGACCCTGGTTGTTTTGCCTGCTCCCATAGACATTAACGAGAAGCTACTTCCAGCCGACAAGGTGCCCGACCGCATGGTGAAGGTTCCGGGCGGAGATTACCGCCTGGTCGCCTGGGCCCGGCCAACCGAGGCGCGCGTAACCCTCGACGACTATTTCATCGACAAATACGAAGTGAGCAATCAGGAGTACAAAGAATTCATCAACGGCGGCGGCTATCTGAAGAAGCACTACTGGCAACATCCTTTCGTCAAAGACGGGAAGCCGCTTGCGTGGGAAGACGCGCTCCGGGAGTTTAAAGACCGCACCGGATTGCCTGGCCCGCGTGACTGGTCAAATCAAAATTACCCAGACGGCAAAGCCGACTACCCGGTCGCGAACATCACCTGGTATGAAGCCGCCGCGTATGCCGCGTTTCGAGGAAAGCAACTGCCGACTATCTTTCAATGGGAGAAAGCCGCGCGCGCCGGCAACGCCTCAACGATGGCCAGCACCATGCCCTGGGGATTGTTCTATCCCGGAGAGGCGCTCGACCGTCGCGCAAACTTCAACATCAACGGGACGATGCCCGTAAACAGTTCAGAGTTTGGGATGAGTCCCTTCGGCAGTTACAACATGGCCGGTAACGTCACCGAGTGGTGTCTGAATGAAGTGTCAGACGGCTTCGCAGCTACCGGCGGCGGCTGGGGTTCGCCATCTTACACATTTGCCCAATACTCAACCTTCCCGGGGTTTTACACCTCCGACAAAGTAGGTTTTCGGTGTGTGCTCAACGCATCTGACGCGAAGGGCGACCAGGGAGCGATGCACATCGAAACCAAGAATGAGATTCCGGTTTACACGGCTTCCAGCGATGCGGATTTCAATAAATGGGCCAACTATTATCACTACGATAAGACACCGCTTGACCCGCAGATCATAGAGGTGAAGGAGACTGCCGAATGGCGCCGGGAAAAGATCACGTTTAATGGCGCTGACGGCCAGCGCGCAATTGCTTACCTTTATCTGCCGAAGAATTATCCCAGACCGTTACAGGTGATCCATTTTGTGCCCGCCGGCGATGTTGCCCGCGGCTTGCGCTCGCTTCCCGCTTCCATGGAGGATCGTATCGCGCCGCTGATTAAATCCGGCCGGGCTGCGTTCGGAGTAGTAATCAACGGCTACATCGAACGACTCAGACCGCCGGGGTATGTAAGGCCGGATCCAACTACCGTTGAATTTCGCGAGGGCTCGCTCGATTGGATCACAGACGAGCGGCGCGGACTGGATTATCTGGAAACCCGAAATGAGATTGATTCGACCAGGATTGCGTTTTATGGTCCCAGCGCTGGCTCCAGAATCGGATTGATACTAGCAGCTGTCGAGCCGCGCTATCGATCAATTTGTCTGGCGGGGGCGGGGCTCCAGAAAGAAGATTTACAGACTATCGCGGAAGCCAATCCGATAAACTTTGCTCCACACATACGTGGCCCAAAGCTGATCGTGCAGGGCCGCTATGACGAGGATACTCCGCTGAAAACTCAGTCCGAGCCTCTTTTCAAAATATTGCGCGAGCCGAAGCGGCTTATGCTTTACGACGGCGGTCATATCCCTCCGATAGAGTTTTTTGTCACGACGATGAACGGCTGGCTCGATGAGACACTGGGGCCGGTCAAGCATGAATGAACAGTAATCAGCAATCCGCAATCAGAAGCGACCTGAATGGGTACGTATTGACCGCAGATAGGGTGTGCTTTTCTCTTCACTCGACGATTCCATCTCTAGCAATAACCTTACAAAAGTGTGCTGAATAGTGGCAGCGGCGGCTGCAACCGTTGCGAACGTTGATCTAAGTCCTCCGTCACTCCACTTCGCTGGCTCGAGCCTTCCCTGTGCCTGCCTGCGGGTATGGTTCTTGCGACAAAATCCCTGAAAAAGACAAGTGATGAGTACTGAGTGATGAGTACTGAGTACTGAGGCGCGCTGACCTTTAGGTTGGATTCATCGATTGGATTACATAGGAGAAAGTTTTATGAACAGGATCAAAGTATGGCCGCACATGACGATCGCGGCGGTAGCGTTTGCGCTTATAGGCTTCCTGGGCGTAGCGTTTTATCTAAAGCATGAACAGACGGTGCAGGCTGAGGCGCTGCCAAGTGCCGCGCGCATTCAACGCGTGGATGGCGAAGTCGCTTTCAGCGATGGATTGCCAAACGCCGACGCTGGAAACGATGCCGGGTGGATAGCTGCTACTCCGAATCAACCTTTCTCGATAGGAGATCGGATCTACACGCGTGATAACTCGCGCGCTTCGCTCGCCTTTAGCGGACGCAATTTCGCGCGGCTCAACCCAAACACGTCACTCGACGTGGTCTCGCTGGGCGATCGCCGCACACAGCTTGCGCTTCGCGATGGCTCGGCAATGTTCGACCTCGGGTACTTACAGCCTAATGAAATATTTGAAGTAGCCACGCCAAACGGCGCGGTCGCTTTCGATCAGCCGGGACTGTACAACCTTGGTTTTGATCGGAACGGCAACGTGCTCGTCTCGGTGCTGAGCGGGCTGGCGCAGGTTGTTGGCTTAGGAGGCTCCGGCCAGATCAACAAGGGCGAGCTGCTTACGCTCGCGGGTCAGGCCGCGTCGCAGCTGGTGTTGTCGCGCCTGAATGGCCGGGATGCCGGATATCAGGTGGACGATTATTATCGCTATCAATATCCGAATTCTTATGACGGTCGTTACAGTAACTACGACGCCTACCTGAGCGATCCGTATTACTACGATCCTTACCGGCGCAACGCGAGTTATCAGTATGCGAGTTCGAGCATTCCGGGCATCAACGACCTGGACTACTACGGCGACTGGCAGAACGTCGACAACTATGGCTATGCCTGGAGACCGCGGGTTGATTCAGGCTGGGTTCCCTATCAGCAGGGTACCTGGAGCAACGATTATCCGTACGGGCCGACCTGGGTTTCCAGTGAACCCTGGGGTTATGCGCCCTATCACTATGGACGTTGGGCCAACGTGGGTAACCAGTGGTACTGGATTCCTGAAGCAGTGAACACGACGCCGACGTACGCCCCGGCCCTCGTCGCGTTCGTTCCGCTAAACGACACGAACCAAATCGGCTGGGTGCCGCTCGGGCCGGGCGACAGTTATGCGCCGCGCTATTATGACAACAACTGGCAGCCGCAATACCTGACGCGGACGAGTGTAGTGCCGGTGCAACTCATCAATCTTGGCATACCTGGGGCAGTCACAGTGGTTCCACTTGATGCCTTCGGTCGCGTTATCGATCAGCGCAACATCAGAAGGATTGATCAGCAAAGGTTGGCATCACTAAGGCCAACGCTCGATCCTTTGACGCTGACGCCGCTTCGCAACGCGGTAATCCACTCTGCCTGGGGACGCGGCAAGATCGATCTGCCGCCGGGCATCGCGAAGAAACTTTATGATACGCGGGTGTTTGTCGGCACCGATCCTGGAAAGTCAAAATTTGGGAAAGACCTGGCGAAGTCGATGCGCGTGGAGCGTGTCTCCGACCAGGCCAGGAATGAAAAGTTCAGGATTAAGGATGAGCGCCAGGAGTTGCGTGAGGCCGACAAGAGAAGCAAACAAGAGGACAAGCAGGACGCCAGGCAAGAAAGGCACGAGGATAAGTTTGCGCAGCAGCAGGCGCGTCAGCTTGAGAAGCAGCAGCGGGAGCAGGAGAAGGTCCAGCGCAAAGCTCAAGAGCAACCGCAGGGTCAACGAATAGGAAATCCGGCGAAGCCGAATCGTGAACCCAAGATTGAATATAAAGGGCCCCCGCAGGTGAATAAGCAGGAGATGAAAGAGCAGAACCGCGGGCAACAGAAAGCGGAGCGTAATCAGGGACCGCCGGCGCAATCAGACGGGCAGGGTCACGGCGGTGGCAAAGGCAAAGGGAAGGGAAAGCCCTAAAAGAAGAAATACGATCCACGCGCATCACACAAACTACACTAAGCGACATTTCGTGTTAGTTAGTGTCCTTTCGGTGGATCGTAAGTGCGCATTTCAAAAAGGAGAACGAATGACACTAACAAGTAGTTTGGCAGGCAGAAATCTGGGAATGCTTTTACTTGGCCTATGGTTGATTCTCACCGGACTCTTGCCATTGCTTAGCGTGAGACCCTCTTCAACGATCACTACTGGCTTGGCCGTGCTTGGCATTGTCGCGGGCATATTGATCCTGCTCAAACGGTAAACAAATCAGCGCCTGTTAAGAAATTAGGATAACGGACTTGATCGCCGACAAGGCAGTCCCGGTTTCTCCGGCTTGCCGATCCACTAAATCACACAAAACCGCACTAAACGACCTTTCGTGTTAGTTAGTGTGCTTTCGTGGATCGTATCTCTGGTGAATATCAGGGTTTATGCTGACGCCTACTCACACCCGCGGAGAGGAGCGAGATAAATACCGAAAAACAGTGATCATGGAATAGCTCGATTCAGATCCTGCCCTGCCACTCTGCGGGATCGCGCGCGCTGTGAAGAACAGCAACAACCACAACGGCGTCTCGCTCGATTGAAAAGTAAACAGCATAAGGAAATTGCCTGGTGAGAGCGCGGCGAATGCCGAAACGTAGGTCTTGATAACCCAGCGGATGGTCAAGGATTCTTAGGTACGCAGCACGAAGCTGATCCAGAAACTCGAACCCCAGACCCACCTCCTCACTTTCGTACCAGCAGTGCTGCTACCCAAAACATGGGAACTCAAGTATATAATTCACTAAAATATTACGCTTCGCTGAGAGGAAATCTATTATGAAGAAACTCAGACACGCTTTCACGCCGAAGCAGAGATTTCATCTGCATCGCGCGCTCTTCTTTGGAGTTGCTTTCGTTTTCGCGCTGGCGGTCGGGGCGCGATTTGAGGATCACACACGGGCAGGGAAGAACCCTGCCCCTACAAGTTCAATTGAGGCCGGCACAAATTCACCTAAGCGCGACAAGAGCGTGGCGGGAGAGTCACGATTTGCCAAGCTTGACCTCGGCTCGGGGCAAGGCACTGCGCGCGTGCATTATGTGAACTACGGCAAAGGCAAGGAAGCGCTGGTGTTGATTCACGGGTGGACGATGAACCTGGATAACTGGCGTGACCAGATTCCCGACTTCGCGAAACGAAACCGCGTGATCGCAATCGATCTTCCCGGCCACGGCCAGAGCGATAAACCACAAATCAGCTACAGCATGGATCTTTTCGCGCGCGCCGTTGAAGCCGTCATGCGCGAGGCGAAGGTGAAGCGCGCCGTGTTGGTAGGCCACAGCATGGGAACGCCGATCGCCCGACAGTTCTATCGCAAGTATCCGGAGAAGGCCCTCGGGATTGTCGTGGTCGACGGCGCGTTGCGGCCGTTTGCCGACAAGGCAAGGATGGATCGCATGCTCGCTGGGTTTCGCAGTCCCAACTACAAAGAGGCCGGTGGGCAATTCCTGGCCGCAATAGCGGGGCCGAATCTTACCGCTGATGTACAGGAGCGAATCAAGGCTTCGTTTCTGAATACGCCGCAGCACGTTATAGTGAGCGCGATGGAAGGAATGGCGGACGATTCGATTTGGGGAGAGGACAAACTCAACGTGCCCGTGCTCGCGATCATGGCGAAGCTTCCGTTTTACCCGCCTGACCTCGAACAGCGTTATCGCGCCCTGGCCCCGAACATGGATTTCCAGATGTGGCCGGGCGTGGGCCACATGATCATGATGGAGAAGCCCAAGGAATTTAATGAGGCAGTGCTAGCCTTTCTGGATAACAAGAGGCTACTAAATCAGTAGTCAGCATTCAGTAGTCAGTAGTCAGCAAGCTATGAGTGATGAGTGATGAGTGATGAGCAGATCCGAGGCTGAGTCCCAGCAGAAATCCGTTACCGATTCCCCGAACGAGTCGCAGGAGACGCGTCGTTTCGCTTCCGATCAGATTCGCGCCGCCCTGCCGCGACCGGGTTTGATCTTGCGCGACCGCTATCGACTCGACAGTGAGATCGGGCGCGGTGCGATGGGGATCGTCTTTCGCGCTACGGATCTTGAGCTGTTGCGGACCGTCGCGGTCAAAGTTCTTGCCGAAAGGCTAGGCGGAAGTACGCAGGGGCAGGAGGCAGGAGCAGGAGCAGGAACTCCTCCTGAAAGAGACTCCGACTCCGATCAGCGCAGCCGCTTCCTGCGCGAGGCGCGTGCGGCTGCGGCCTTGAATCATCCACACATCGTCGCTGTTTACGACGTGGGTGAAGATCATGGCTTCCCTTTCTTTGTCATGGAACTGGTGGACGGTCCCAACCTGGGCCAGACGCCGCCTCGCGACCTTCAGCAGGTAGTCGAATTCGCCTGCCAGATCTGCTCGGCACTCGAACACGCGCACACCAACCACATCGTGCATCGCGATCTCAAGCCGGCAAATGTCTTGTTGTCAGGCGTGCCGCCGACAATCGCAAAGCTTGCCGACCTCGGCCTGGCCTTGCCGGCGCGCGGCTCGCGCATCTCGCACGCCGGCACAATTGTCGGCACCGCTGCTTACATGGCGCCGGAGCAGGCGCTGGGCAAGACGGTCGACGGACGCGCCGATCTCTACGCGCTGGGCGTAGTGCTCTACGAACTGACTACCGGCCGCGTGCCATTCCTCGGCGACGATCCTTTGGCGACTATCTCGCAGCACCTGCACGCGCCCGTCGTGCCGCCGCGCGTGGTGCGCCCGGACCTGCCACGCGCGATTGAGACCGTCATTCTTCGTCTGCTGGCGAAAGATCCCGCTCAGCGCTACGCGACTGCCGCCGAAACAGCCGAGGCGCTGCGCGCGGCAATGGATGGACAGGCGGAAGTGGCGGAAGAAGAGGGCGCGGGCAATGTTGCCATTCTCGACGCGCTTTCACGCGGGCGCCTGGTAGGACGCGCGGAGGAGTTAGCGGAAGCACGCGAGCTTTGGCGCCGGGCGCAGGAAGGTCGTGGACATTGTCTCTTGTTTAGCGGCGAGCCTGGCTCCGGCAAGACACGGCTTGCGCGCGAAGTAATCGTGCAGGCCACGCTCGATGGCGCCGTCGTCTTGAGTGGCGCTTGTTATGAATACGAAGCGGCCACGCCGTACCTGCCATTTGTGGAAGCGTTTCGCCATTGGGTAAGCGAACAGAAAGACGACGCGAAGTTGCAGGAGTTGCTCGGCGAGAGTGCTGCGCAAATTGCCAAGCTGGCGCCGGAGATTGAAGCGCGCATTGGTCCGTTTCCGGCGCGTCACGAGTTGCCGGCACACGAAGAGCGTTTGTTGTTCTTCGACGCCGTCACCAATGTTTTGGCCAGGTTGGCCCGGCGGCAGAGCCTGCTCTTTTACCTCGACGATTTGCACTGGGCCGACAGCGGCACGCTTTGGTTGCTCGGTCATCTGGTGCGCAACCTGCGTGAAGAGCGAGTGCTGATCGCTGCTTCTTACCGTGATACTGAACTCGACCGCGCGCACCCTCTGGCCAGGGCACTGGTGGATTGGAATCGCGAGCGGTTTACGACGCGCATCGTGCTCAAACGTTTCAATGCCGAGGAAACACGAGCGCAAATCGCCGCACTGTTGGACGAAAATATCTCTGGAGATTTTTCCGAAGCGGTCTATCGCGAAACCGAGGGCAATCCTTTCTTCGTCGAAGAGGTGATGAAGGCCCTGATCGAGCAGGGCTCAGTGCGACGCGAAAGCGGGCGCTGGAAACGTTGCGAGCTTGCCGATCTGGTCATCCCACAAAGTGTGAAAGAGGCAATCGGAAATCGGCTGGACCGCGTAAGTGCGGAGTGTAACGATACGCTGCGTGCGGCGGCGGTGCTCGGTAAGACGTTTACGATCGATGAGTTGATGGCGGCCGCGGACGGGCAGAACGAGAATCAACTCCTCGATGCTCTTGACGAAGCAGTCGGCGCTCAGTTGCTGGCCGCGAATGGCGACGAAGGGTTTGCTTTTACTCACGACAAGATTCGCGAGGTGCTTTACGAGGAGTTAAACCCAATTCGCCGGCGGCGTCTGCATCTGCGAACGGCTGAAGGACTCGAGCAACATCGTGAAAGGGCGCCGGTTGCAGTTGAAACTCTAGCGCACCATTTCATTCACGCCGGCGAATACGAGCGCGGACTAACTTATGCAAAACAGGCGGCTGTGGAGGCTGAGCGCATCTTTGCCTACGATGAAGCGATGGCTGCTTACGGTCGCGCCCTGGAGTGTGCCGAGTCGCTTGGCTTGAAGAGTGAGCAACTCATACTTGAAGAAGCGACAGGCAACGCCGCCCTCGCCTCGGGCGACACGTTGCGGGCGACGGTGCATTTCGAGCGGGGGCTCGCGTTGGCCCACGATCCGCGCGAGCGCGCACGACTGCAGTGCCAGGCCGCCAGTTCGCTGGTTACCAATGGCGACCAGCGCGGACTCGACTATTTGCACGAGGCGCTGCGGGTGCTCGATCCCGAGACCGACCCGTTGGAGACGGCGAATGCTCTGGCGATTGAAGGGAGGTTTCTTCATCTTGCCGGCCGGCATCGCGAAGCGATCACCCTGCTGGAGCGCGCGGAAGCGTTGGCGGCTCCGGCCGCTGAAAAAGAAATCACTCCTTTGAGCGCGTCGACGATGTCAAACATCTTCGGTTTTCTCGCCGGGGCCCATCAGCACCTGGGGCGTTTTGCCGATGGCAATGTGTGGGCCAGGCGGGCGGTGGAATTCGGCGAGACGCACGGCGTGCTGCTTTCTCAGTCGTTGGGTTATGAGTACCTGGGCGAGAACACCATCAATGCCGGCGACTGGCAGAAGGCGCTGGAATATTCGGCGCGCAAGCGCGAAATAGGGGCGCGGCTGCATTCGCGCGAACGTGAGTCATGGACCTATCTGGTCACTTCGCTTTCCTACATGCTCGCAGGTGACCTGGCTACAGCCGAGCATGAACTGCGGGAGGGCATGGCGCTGGCGGAATCGATTGGGGAGCAGCGCGTTGGTCTGATGTTGAAAGGGAATCTGGCAATTGTGCTGGCTGACCTGGGACGTTTTGACGAAGCTTTCAAAACTGCGCGCGAGAGTTTCGCCGGTAGCGAAGCTCTGGCCCTGCTCTACTCGCAAGCCGAAGGACGTCGCAGTCTCGCGCACGTCCACTTCAAGCACGGAGAATTTGCTGAAGCGGTGCGCTTATGCGATGAGGTGCTGGAATTACTTGGCGACCGAGAGTCGCGCGTTATTCCCCTGTGGCTGGGACCGCTGCACATCGAGGCGCTCTGGTTGGCGGGACGTCGCGAGGACGCGGAGCAGCGTTTGGCAGAATACGAAGCTGTGGTGGCTGATTGCCAGGCGCCGCGTTTTGAGCGCGAAGTGGTGCGGTTGAGAAAACTGCTGGGCGAGTCAAATCGACTGTAGCGCAAACTGTTAGTTTGCGATGTTGCCTGAGAGCCTACCGCCAGTTCGAAAACTAACAGTTTGCGTTACAACCTCAATCCACTACCTTGATTCTCACCTCCGCGCCGTTGGTCCGAATCTCGGGGACGTACATGGCGTGGCCGAGGACTGGCAGCGCGTGGAAAGCGCCCGGACTCTCGGCGCGCATTTCGTAACTCAACTGCCAGACACCTTCCGGAAGATGATCGATGAAGAGCGCCACTTTGCGATCGCGAAGCTCCTGATAGACCCAACGCGTGCGGCCGGTGAAGTCGGTCGCGGAGGTGTAGTTCATTAACGTTAAGCGACCGCCGGGGACAGCGCTCCCGGTTCTGGCAAGGCTGACGGATTTGAGTTCCTTCACATAGAGGTTCTCGCCGCTACGGATTTCAACGGCTTCGAGGCCTCCGGGTTTCATGTCTTCGAACAGCAGATATTCATAATTGTTCTTCGCTTCGATGGTGATCACGGTTTCCACGCGTTCACCGCTCTTCACGGTGTCGCCGTCGTTTAGCGGCACGCGTTCGGAAACGAAGCCCTTCAGCAGCGTCGGGTGATTGACGAGTTTGAAATACTGACGGCGCACGAAGATCTCGTTGCCGGCAGGCGTGATCGGTTCCTCGAGACTGAAGAACTTTGCCTGCGCCGAGAAATAGAGCGCGCCGGCGCCGCTGGTGCGACGAATTGTGACATCATTCGCGCCATCACGAATAAACTCGCGCGAAACTTCGAACTTACTGGGAGCGCCCAGCGCATCCGCCGCGGTGATCTGCTTCTTGGCGACGGAGTTTCCATTTACCAGCAACTCGTAACTCATCTCAGATTGTAGCTCTCCACTCTTGCGCAAGTAGTCGTTGAGCGTGAGCACGACAATTGCGGTGTCGCGGGTGTTGCTCCATTGCGCGCCACGCCGGTTTTTCACCAGCCAGTTGGTGACGGGCTCGATAAGCCGGTTCTGCGGATCGATGGCCAGCAGCGCCCGCAAAACAAACGAGGTTGCTTCGACGCCGCCTTCCGACCAGCGCCAGTAGAGACCATCCTCGCCCCAGTGCGCTGTTCCCATTACTGACGGATCGGAACTCTGCGCACCCTGTTGCACGATGGACGTGTCAGGCTTCGTGTCGATCTTCACACCGTTTTCCAGATTCTCAACCAGCGTCTTCGCTTTGTCGGCGTAGCCAAAGTTGTGGGCAGACAACGCGAGCAGGGCGCGCGTGTAGGCGTTGAGCCGGTCGCGATTAGTGAAGAGGTTGTTGAAGGCTTTCGCTTGGAATTGACTGACCGGAGAAGAAGCGGACGAAACGCCCGCGGTCCCGGGAGAAGAGGCAGGCAGGATGCCTGCGCTCCGGTGAACTGCGAGGGCGTGCAGCATCCAGGCCTGTTCGTCGTAGTTGGCTTCTTCTTCGACGAGTTCCTTGTCGAGATAACTCGCCGCGCGGGCGGCAACGTCCTGTTTCACTCCAATGCCGGCCTGGCGCGCGAGGGTCAGTCCCCAAAGCACGTAAGCAGTCATGTAGTGATCGCTGTCGCCGCCTTTCCACCAGCCCCAACCGCCGTCTGCGTGCTGGAAGTTGTAGAGACGATCGAGACTCTGGCGCGTGATACGGTCGAGTTCCTTAAGATCGCGTTGTCCTTTGGGATGGGTGGCAATAGCAGTGTCAGTTTCAATTCCTCCAAACACTCGCTCCATCGCGGTCTCTGGTTTAAGCCCCAGATCGCGCAGCGTCTTCGCGGTAATTGCGGCGGGCAGGAAGCGGCTCATGGTCTGCTCGGTGCAGCCGTAGGGGTAGTCGATAAGATACGGCAAGGCGTCGAGCATCGTCGTGGCCATGCTCGGGGCTATTTGTACTGAAAGCCCGGTTGTTTCAGCTCGCCTGGCTTTCGGAATGTCGAGTGTGATCGCGACACTTGACCCGCGCATCTTGCCCGAGCGCGAAACAAACTTCTCGACGCCATGTTCGTAAACACGGAACGTCTTCTCCATCGCATCGGCATATTTACTTCCATCCAAGGCACGCGCTTCGACTTTCAACTTCGCTTCGCGTGCTTCGGTGACAGCGACGAGCCAGTCGACTCTGGCTTCTGAGCCGGGTTTGACCTCAACCGCCGACTGCTCGCCTTTGACGGGCTTGCCGTCGATGACGAGACCCGAGACAGTGAGACCTTCGGCCGTTAACGAGGAAGCCACACGCATCGCCTGATCCGTGTTGTTGTTAATGACAGCGGAGACGGTCACTTGATCGCCCACGACAAAGAAGCGCGGCGCTTCGAGGCGCACGATCAGCGGTTGCTTTGTGCGCGTTGACGCGTTGCCGATGCCGAATTGATTTCCTGCAGTGGCAAGGCGCGCGGTCGTGACCCACGTTGTTAGTGAATCGGGATACTTCACCTTGACGGTCGCGTTGCCGTTAAGGTCCGTCATCACATCCGGCAGCCAGAGGATGGTTGAACGAAAATCGCTGCGCACCTGGACTGCGGGCTCCTGACCCGGCGGTGGCGGTGGCGCTGGTGTTGCGCTTGGCAGTTTTCTTCGTTCATCCGCAGATTTTGCTACTCCAGGACTCAGCATTGCAAGATTCGAGACGGTGTCTGCAAGGGCTCCAGTCGAACGACCATATTCAGCGCGGAAGTCGCCTCTTTCCGCCTCACGCGCACCACCACCTTGACCTAAGTCTTTCCCTCCTATTCTGAGTACATCCTCTTCGTATTGGCCCCCAGCCCGCCGATCGACCAATTGCCGATCCTTGTTCTCTACCAGATGAGCGTACGACTTCTGATTGAAAGTGCTCTGCGTCTGGACTGACTGCGATCGTTTAGTGCCGTAGTAGAACTGGCGTGGATCGCCGGCGTAGTCCTGCTGAATATATTTGACTGACTCGTCAAACATTGCCAGCGCTATTTCCGCGGAGACAGGTTTGCCGTTCGCGTCCCTCGCGGTAATTGAAAGCGCTCCTTCTTCGCGCGGTTGATACTGCTCGCGGTCAGCCTTGACGTCGACTGACAGGAACTGCTGCACCGGCGGCACCACCACCTGTTTAGCGTCCTCAAACAACTGCGCGTCGCTCACCATCGTCGCGTGGAGATAAATGTTCGGTACGTGCTTCTCTTCAATCGGCAGTTCGATCAGCTTGGCTGTTCCGGTGACGTGAATGACCTTGTAGCTATAGAGATCGTCGGCTTCAACGCTGAAGAGCACATAGCGATCGTTCCGAAACGTAGAGATCATCACCGGCGCGGTTTGTCCGGCGCGGAAAGTGTCCTTGTCAACCACGATCTCAACACCATCGTGACGATAGCCAAGTTCGCTCGTCGCATTGGTAGCGACGAAGACGGTGGTTTCAGCCTTGATCGGCGGGAGAAAACGATCGCGCTTGCTGGCGCCGGGCAGTATCTGGCTACTTTCCCAGGCGACACGATAGTAGCCTTCGCGCTCGGGAGTGAATTGCAATTGCGCCGCGCCTTCCGCGTCAGTCTTTACCGTTTGCGTAAGTATGTCGTCATGTTGGTAGCCGCGAAACTTCAGCCGCCAGGGTTTTTGTCCTTTAGTTACGGCTGGTGGAAACGCCGTCGGTCTTTCGCGCAAAATCCGAAGCTCGTTGCCTTTCACTTCGCGGCCATTCGGATCGAGCCATACTTCCCACCAGTAGTCGCGTGTGACCTTGACGGTGCCTTCGGTGGTTACCGGTTGCTCGTTGGCATCGAGCGCTTTGATATCAACGGTGACTTTGTCCTGCGGGCGATAGATGTTCTCCTGAGCGCGCGGGTAGACGTAATAGCGTTGGCGCGTGACGCGCACGGTGTCGCTCGAACTGATCTCGCGACGCGACGAATCGGTGACGCGCGCTTCAATGCGATACTCAAAATCCTGATTGTAGTTTTCGCGCGGCGTGTCGAAGGTAAGCACAGCTTTGCCGGTCGCATCCGTCTTAATCGTTTCGCGTTTGACCACTGAGCCCTGACCGCCGTAGTAGCCACGCATTCGCTGTTGTTCCAAGTCGTCGTAGTACCAGGCGTAATCGTGATGCGGGTGCCAGTAGTGATAAAAAGGGTTTTGATAGACGACGACTTCGACTGAGGCGTTACTGACAGGGCCGCCAAAGTAGTAGTCGGCCTGAATGTTTACTTCCACTTTTTCACCCAGCCGGAAAGACTTTTTCTTGCCGTTGTCTTCGGGAGTTTGCACCGCAACTTTGAACTCCGGGAGTTTGTATTCTTCGAGGCGAAACAACTGTGCACTACCGATGCTGTTGTGACGGCCGTTGTCCCAGAACTGAATGTTGTATTCGCCGAGCGGCAACTGTTCGCCAAGCTCGAGCGAGCCCCAGGCGCTGCCGAAACTATTGAGCGTTGCTTTGCCTTCGCTTACTTTCGTACCGCGCGGATCATTGATCTGATATTCGACTGCCTGGTTCGCGGGCGTTGAATACACACCATTCCCAAACCGCCGCGCGATGAATTTCCACTGCACAGTTTCCCTGGGACGATAGGCCGGGCGGTCCGTGAAGGCGTAGATGCGCCACGGCTCGCCACCCTCGTTGTTGCCACCGGCGTAACCGGCGGCGAAAGCTTCGCGATCGTTGCCAACATTACTGACCGCGGCGGCGTAGAGGTTTCTGCTGCTGCTCGTGTTCCTCAGTTGAAACTGCGCCAGGCCGTCGCTGTTTGTGGTTTGCGCCAGCCGGCGCGAGCGCCACTTGTTGTTGTCGTAATAACTTTCCCACAGCGTCACGTTCGCGTTGGCAACCGGTGCACCGGTGAGGGCGTTCGAGAAATAGACCAGCGCCTGCTTGGCCGATGACTTCAAGACCAGCGAGACATCGGTGATCAAGACGAGGTCGCGTGCTGAAAGTGAACCGCTCCTTGCTTCGAGCAGATACGCGCCCAGCGGCAGCTTGCCGTCGATACGCAGTTGCTCGCTGAAGGGTTTGTGGTCGCCCTTGCTGTCAATTTGTTTCGACCAGGCCTTGACGGGAGTCCTGCCGGTGAGCCGCAGTTTCTGAATCCAGCCTTCGACGTCTGCTTCGCCTTCATCTTCTTCCAGGTTCTTGGTGAAGCGGACATCGCGAGTCAGGTCGATTCGGTAAAGCGCAAAATCAGCGCGCTTGATGTTGCGTGTTCCTAAACTGAACTGGAGCTCAGACTCCGGCAGGAAAATATTCGAGACAGCGACGCTGATCGTGGGCTCTGTGATCTGCTTGATTTGCTGAACCGCCTGATCGTAGTAACGCGTTTCGCCTTTCGTGAACTCCGTAGTGATACGGCGAAACAGTTCCAGCGCTTTAACGTAGTCGGCTTCCTGTTGCCACTGGCCATCGTCGAGCTGGCGGACTGTGCCGTTGCTGTTCATCCATTGGGCGTAATTGAAAAGCGAGTCGTCGTACCAGTCGGACTGCTTGCCGGCTTTGAGCGCGGCTTCAAACTCTTCAGGCACGCGCTGCCGCATCTCCCAGTCGCCGCCCGTGTAACGCATGGTCATTGCGATCAGAAAATGCAGGTGGGTCTTTTCGTTGTCAGTCGTGCTTATCCGGAGCGCGTTTTCGAGAATGTCGAGGGGAATGTAATTGCCGTAGTAGGTGTAGTAGTAATATTCGTTGGGACGGGGCGGCTCAGCAGCTTTGAAAACAATTTTGAGATAGCGTTCCCGAGCTTGATTGATCTCACGTTGCCCGGCCCACCAATCCAACGCCAGTTGATAGTGGGGCCAGGCGCCGCCCCAGTTCATCTGATTGCTGCGCGTCCAGAAAAAATCACCGAGCGATTCATGAGCTTCGGCCCAAATGAGATCGCGATCGTCGTCTTTGTCGTTCGTGCGGATCAGTTCTTCCAGTTGTTTCTGTGACTGTTCAAATTTTGTGGTGTCTGACGTTGCCGTTGCCGCCTGGGCGCGCCACAGGGTGTCCGCAATGCGGAAGTCGACCCAACGCACTTCGGTCGGCGCCAGTCCAGTCTTGCCGATTTTGCTGTAGGCTTCATATGCGCGAGCGTAGGAGCCGGCAGCGTAAAACTGTTCCGCGTCAGACTTGATTTGTGCGTAGTCAGCTTGCTGGTTGGCCGTTGGGAGGAAATAGAGAAACGCGAGCAGTGCGATGGAGATGATTGTTTTCATGGTCGGGTATCGTTGGCTTAGCTCAAGGTTTGCTAATAGAAAACCCAAAGGTGACGTACGGTTGTTAGACCGGCTGGTCCTGATTGGGAGTTGCCCGTTGTGCCGTTAGATGAACGCAACAATCGGAGCGGACTTGCGCTGATGCGTTCACGGCCGCGCTCTACGGCGCCGTTGACTTGATCGCAAAGACTCCGAGCATGTGGCCCATTTTCGAGTACAAGGACCGCTGATGGCAGCAAAACCTATTGCCTGGCTCCGTAGGAGCCGAATGTCTATAGCTCAAGCAGTAATTGGTATTTCGCGCTCTGTAGGAGCGCAACGTGTAGACATTTCGCTCCTACAGAGCGAGGACACGGCCCTTGCGTCGTTGCTATAAACATCTCGCCTGAGCGCCAAGAAAAGCTGGGTGTTTCTGACTGGGTGAAAGTCCCAGTAGAGAAGGTCTAACCAACCACTCTTACCGAGTGTTGCAGCCGTGAGGAGGTGGAGTCAACGCCGAACGTAACGGTTGAGGCGTACACAGGGAATCACATAGGCCGTAAGGGGGACCGCAACTCCTGAAGCTTGATACAGCCTCGTCAATGTTAAAGAAGCAGGCGGCGATGGTATGGGCGTTCCAGAAGCCAAAACAGAGCAACCGTTAGTGGTGAGGTTGTCGAGGGTCTGCCGGGGTCGGAAAAGAGCGTGGCATGTGTGAAGAGAAACACCAAAGAACTTGGGAGGCCCAGATGGTTCCCCGACAGGTCGGGGTAGGCGAAGTCGACCCAAAGAAGATGAGCCGACGAACATCTGGGAGTCACATCAGCCCATAGATACTCAGAGGACGGGAGAGCCGGCCACAGGGGGAAGGGGCTGACGGGAATACGTAGCCAACAAAGGAAACACTGACCGAGCATGAAGGAACGGACAACAGTGCAAACCTCCCTGTTGGGGATAGCGAAGAAGGCCAGGGACGAGCAGCGTTACCGGTTTCGCAACCTCTACAGAGAACTCAACGAGGAACTGCTGCGTGACAGTTGGCGGTTGATTCGGAAAGACGCGGCTTTAGGCGTGGACCGAGTGAGCGCCGCTGAATACGAAGCAAACCTCGAAGAGAACATCCACCGACTGGTGGAGAAGCTGAAGCGGAAGAGTTACCGGGCCAAGCTGGTGAGGCGGCAATATATTCCCAAGGGCGATGGCGGAATGCGCCCGCTGGGAATACCAGCCATCGAAGACAAGCTGCTGCAATTGGCAGTAAAGCGACTGCTCGAAGCTATCTACGAGCAAGACTTTCTGTCATGCAGTTACGGGTATCGACCACGAGTGGGAGCACTGACAGCAGTGGACCAGCTAACGGTGAAGCTGCAGTTCGGGAACTATCACTACGTGGTGGAAGCGGACATCAAAGGATTCTTCGACAACATCTCGCACGAATGGTTGCTGCGAATGCTGGCGGAGCGCATTGATGACCAAGCGATACTACGCTTGATCAAGAAGTGGTTGAAAGCCGGAGTGCTGGATACAGATGGACAAGTGCTGAGGCCGGAAGGTGGCACGCCGCAGGGCGGCATCATCTCTCCAATCTTAGCGAATGTGTACCTGCACTACGCGCTCGATTTGTGGTTCGTAAAAGTGTTCCAGCGCAGCAGCAGCGGCGCGTTCCTGATTCGCTACGCGGATGATTTTGTCTGCGGCTACGAGCGGGAAGAAGATGCGCATCGCTTTCATGGTGAGCTGGAGGAACGTTTGCGGAAGTTCGGGCTGGCTCTGTCGGCGGAGAAGACGCGGGTGATACCGTTCAGTCGATACGACGGCGGAGCTACCAGCTTCGACTTTCTGGGCTTCGAGTTTCGGTGGGGCAAGGACCGCCAGGGCAAGCAGCGCCTGAAGCGGCGCACCGCGCGAAAGAAGTTTCGGAGTTCCCTCAAACGGGGAGCCGAATGGTGTAAGAAGAATCGCCATCGACGGGTGAGAGAGCAGTTCAAGCAGCTAAACGCCAAGCTCCGTGGGTACTATAACTATTACGGAGTAAACGGCAATTACGCCAGCTTGAAGGAGTTCTATCACCAGTTGCAACGGCTGCATTTCAAGTGGCTGAATCGGCGGAGTCAGCGGCCCAGCTATACCTGGGAAGGCTACTTCGCACTGCGACAGCACTTTCAACTGGCACGACCGCGAATCATCGGGCGCCCGACATCCTGTTTGGTAGCTTCGCGCCGTTGAGCCTTCATGCGGAAGCGAGTATTCACGAAGAACCCGGTGCGGGAAAACCGCACGCCGGGGTCTGTGCGGGGGC
>JANMQG010000073.1:0-14610 GCA_031370285.1 Chloracidobacterium sp.
GCTACTATCTGACAGCCCTTCAGGCTGAGGAATAACCAGCAACAACGTAGAATTCGCTAGCTCACTTAACCCAAGCGCTACCCGCGAAGTGTCGTGACCCAGCCGCAGAGCGGCCAAATGTTTATAGATCATGTTGCCAGAAAGAACTCTTTAGCTCCGGAGGAGACTCAATGTGCCTCGCCGCCGCCGCCAAATATTTCGCACCTTCGGAGCTTCAAACTTATCGAAACTCTTGGTTCTATAAACATTTGGTCCCTCCGGGACCGAAGACTGTGTTGGGCGGCGCGGTGGCGATCTGATTGTAGACGTTGATGAGAAAGACGGAACCAGCTTCGCGGCCAATGACGGCCTGACACCCGACACCCTTCACCCTTGGCTCTTGCTCCTAGCTCTAAAAATTCGCAATCCGAAATCCGATATCCGAAATTCTCCCGCCCTTTCCCTTTTGCCCTTTGCCACTTACCCTGTGCCCTATGTTCGAGATTGATCGTTCTCTAATAGTGGTTACGCCGAAGCAGCCTTTTCTCGACTGGGCGCAATCAATCGACTTCGAGGAAGGCTTAACGCTTGAGGACGTTCGCGAGGATTCTACCGCCTACCTCATTCCGCAGTATTGGGAAAAATCAGAACAGGCTGAGATTCTGGAATGGCGCTACGAGTTATTGTTCGATGTAGAGCTTGAATCCTGGTTTACGGATCCAGCTCTCTGGCCGCAAGAACGTAACTTGAAAATGTTCCTCGAATGGTTTGATGTCGACTTTCACAGCCTCGTGTTCGATCTGGGTGAGCCGCCAATCCAAGTCATCGACTATGGCCCAGACGACACTGATACGACAGGCTCCAACGGAAACTGACCGCAAGTGACCTACCTCATCACTCAGTACTCAGTACTCATCACTCATTACTGACTTTTCCCAAGGCTCGCCTGCAAGCTGAGTTAAACTCCGCCATCCGCGCCTTCGCCCTCGACCGCCAATTGAACCAATGACGCGCTGGCAGCCCAGCGGCAGCATCGTTGCCATCTGGTTAAGGGCAGAAGAAGCTCATCCAGAAACACGCAGGCTCGGAAACAGCCTGATTGCGGTTTTGCATAAGCTGACTGAGATTCACCGGACCTGGGATCGCTAAGATTTCTTCAGCGCGAACAGAAAAGGCAATGCGCGCTGTTTGAATCCAGGAAGAATCAGCCTACCTGCAAATGAAGATGTTGCTTCGTTTTCCGACTCGGCGTTCAAAATCCGAATCTCTCGCTGCGGGAAGGGCACAACGATTTCTGCTGCATTGAATTCTATTATCAAGTGCTCATAGATCTCACTCAGCACATTGCGTATTCCCGCTTCAGGATCACTAATGAAGAACCTGAGTTGCAGATTGATCGATGATTCGCCAAAGCCCAAGACTAGCACCCGAGGAGAGGGCTCACGCAAGACCCGCCCTACTCTTAGGCAGATAGCTCCCAGTATCTCCTTGATTTTCTCAATTTCTGAACCGTAGGCCACTCCGAAATCCAGCTTGAGTCTGACCTTGCTTTCGTTGCCGTGTGTCCAATTTACAATAGTCTTATTAATGAATTCCGAGTTAGGAATGAAAAACTGAACTTCATTCCTGTCCTGTAAGACAAGGTAGCGCATGGTCATATTCTTGACTCGTCCGTATCTGTTGTCGTCGAGCGAGATTACGTCGCCTTTCTTAATGCTCTTTTCCCAAAGGAGAAGCATTCCAGCCGCCATATTGGCAAGCAGGTCACGGAGCGCGATAGATACGCCGGCTGCAAGCAGGCCGGAGAAAATTCCTAGTTTATCAACTTGGGTTCCAACGAATACCAAAGCCAGAAAAAAGGAGAATGCCAGTGACAAAACCACCGCACTTCTACTGACCGCACCCTCTTGTAACCCTCTTTCAATTTCTTGCCGTCTAAGCCTGTCTCTGTAGCTCGCTTCGTACATCCTTCCGTAGTAATGCAGGAAGGCAAATGCCGAAACAAAGTAGAACAACCATTCCAGAAAAACAGAAGGTCTTAAGCCGCCATCTGTTTCAGAAGATTCCGAGGCGTTTGGTGAAGATGTCGGAGAAGCTTTTGTTGAAGACGTTAAAGGGGCGTTCGCAGGGGCGGCAGTTGGACTTGAAGTGTCTGGTTGCTCTGCGGAGGAGTTTCGCTTCGGAGTCCGCTGTTCTCGTCGGCCTATGACCACGAATGTATCAAGCTTCTCCAAGAAACCAGAAATTCCGCCGTGTGGCTGCCCTCTGAAATTAAAGAAAAATAACAGCGGAGCGATAAGCACTATCGAGTATGCGGTGATTTTCAAAGCCCTGTGAAACTGAGACTGCCAGATGGTGTAGATGACGGTACAAGTCCAGGCAATAAAACTGAATTTCAGTAGCCAGGGCTGCTGTTGACCGAACTCGTAGATTACACACGCGAAAGCAACAAATGAAAAAGAAAGGCCTGCAGCAAAGTTGACGTAATTCAGGCGCGCGATTTTGTGTTCCTCGGTGCCAAGCGGATATCTCGCAAGGCATCGCCACAGCACAAATGCGATGCTCGCCATAATTGCTATCGAGGCGGGTAGTGTCATGATTGGACAGTCAGCGAAGCTAGTCTAGTTATTAGCTCTTCGACGGTCTCTTGGTCGCCGCCTCCGTAGTATTTAGTTTGACTTCGGTTAGCAGCTCTTATCAGGCGGTCGGAGTTTTCGAAGAGAATGTGGGCCATTTCCTCGTCCCTGATCAGAAAACCTGATTCACCCTGACCCACGATGTCGAGAAACGCTGTCCTTGTTATGATCGTGCTTCGACTCCCTCCCCATGGCACTGCTCGCGGACTATCTACTAAAGTATAGTTAGAATTACCTTTGAGGCGCTCTATCTGTTGGGAAAGCCATTGCGGGTACTTCGCCTTTGTCTCATCGCTCTTATACGGGATTCGTCTGGCCTGAATAACGTGATGTATCTGGTAACCCGAACATTTTGGACACTCAAATCGAGCAAGGCGTCCTTGTAGCGTTTCACGGGTGACCCATCTTCATCGCGATCACCTTTTATGTCCGGCAGCGTAATTAGAGATGCTGCGCCTATGAAAATCACAACCTGGCCTTCGGGCTGATCTTCGACCACCTCCTCAAGAATCTGCGTAGCAGCTCGCAGGACTTTCTCCCGATTGTCTAAAGGTAGAATTCGGGGTCTGAGCTCTTTCTCTAAAACTCCTAAGATTTCGTCTTTGGTTTTATTGTTAATCGCTTTTATTTCTACTAGCGACATATCAAGTGATTTTTCCAAAATGAAGTCCTTCACGAGTGCTGCCAAGAGTATGGCTATCGTTCCCGTAAATGGAATCCATAGATAACCTTCGAAGCCAATTAACTTCCGATGCACCAAATGACCCAGGGCAAATGCGACCGCCAAAAATACTACCTGCAATGCGGGCCGTCGCCACCACACTCGGCGTTTACCATATAGCCAAAGCTGAAGTTGAAGTTGCTCACCCTTAGTTAACTGTTCGCCTTGGGAGATCCTTTCAAGGGCTTTGCGAAGATCTCTTCCTAACGCCAGTATCTGCGCGTCGGCTGCTTCAGTGGGATCCAAGGAAACCCCTCTCCCGATGAACCAACGTCTTTCCGCGCGCGTCACTCTGACGCCAGAAATCCCGGCGATCTCGGCAATCTGATCGGGCATCTTGTTGTCCTTAGCTTTTGGGATGTGAGGACTTGGGTGGACGCTTCAAGAAGTCTAACGCTTCTTCGAAGTTCCATGGGTGCTTGAAGGAGTCCTCACGCTAAAGTAATGCTCTACTGCTTCTACGTTCTGTTGTTTCCAATCTTCCCTGATGAGAGCGACCCTCTTCGTATGGTAGGCGGTTTGCAATAGGCCTACGGCTTTCGCAAAGACTTCTTCCTCATTAAATCCTAGCTCATTCTCCATATCGTTTAGGAAGTTTTCAGCCTCACTAGTGAGCTTCAAGTGAACAGTTCTGGCCATGAAATCCTCCTAAGATCTTTAGAACAAGAATCAGCTTAAGGTCTGAGGGTGAATAGACAAGGGTTGAGCAAGGTCCGACATAAAGTGTGGGGACTTTAGGCTCTTATTGCTCTCAATGTCAAGTCATTTTTTTTTAGCCTTTTTTCGTGTGATTTCTTTCTGGAAGAATTCGGCGAACGGCCTTGCGTTTTGAGGGGAATCGTGGATACCGCCTTCAGGGCGCCTGTTAACTTTGTCGGTTGGCCGGGTTGAAGTTCGCTCGGAGATCGGTTAGAAGTGACTGCCGCTTTCCGCTCTACAATTCAGGGAGAATCAATGCCGGTCATTCAGTTCAAAGGGAAGACTGCGATTGAGTCGTATCATCATACGATTCCTCATCACACGCTCGAGTTTGATTCGAAGTTGTCGGTATTGGCCAAGGGCGAAAAGCCTGGTCTCGACGGCAATCTGATCATCGAGGGCGACAATCTGCTGGCGCTAAAGGCGCTGCTGCCGACGCATGCGGGGCGCATCAAGTGCATCTATATCGATCCGCCTTACAACACGGGAAACGAAGGTTGGGTTTACAACGACAATCTCACACAGCCGCAGTTCAAAGAATGGATTGGCAAGACCGTTGGCAAGGAAGGCGAAGACTTCACGCGCCATGATAAGTGGTGCTGTATGATGTATCCGCGGCTGCAATTGTTACGAGAGCTTCTGCGACAAGACGGCACAATCTTTGTGTCGATCGATGACAACGAAGCACATCATCTGCGGATGCTGATGGATGAGGTTTTCGGATCAGAGAATTTTGTTGCAACGGTGATTTGGGAAAAGGCCGATAGCCCAAGGATGGATGCGGAGTACTTTTCCGGGCGCCATGATTACGTTGTTATCTTCGCGAAAGATCTCAACAAGTTAATTGTCAGGCGGACATCCTACGATGATGAAAACCTTCCCGATCATTATGACAAGATTGATGACGAAGGGCGTGCTTATTATTTGAAACCGTTGCGTGCGATGGGCGGACAAGGTGAGACGCGGACAGCTCGTCCGAAACTATATTTTTGCCTTGACTGCGCCGGATGGAACTGAGGTGTATCCAAGACTTCAGGACGGAACGGACGGGGCGTGGCGTTGGAATAGGCAGAAGGTGGAACAAGACGGTTGGCGTATCGAGTGGGTAAAGAGCAATGCGGAGTGGACTCCTTATTTCAGAATATATGCCGACATGTCCAAGGGTCGCCCTCCTGAGACGATTTTTCCGCACAAAGACGTTGGAAGTAATCGGACCTCCCGCAAGCAGGTTAAAGATATTTTTCCGGAAGGCGAAGTTTTTAGCACGCCAAAACCTACTGGCCTTCTGAAGAAGATAATCTCCATCGTTGCCGATGAAGATTCGCTCATTCTCGACTCTTTCGCAGGAAGCGGCACGACAGCTCACGCAGTTTTGGAACTGAACAAGGAAGACGGTGGTAATCGAAAGTTCATCTTGGTTCAGCAGCCGTTTGACAACAAGAAAGATGAGGAAAAAAAGTTAAATATCACGCAAAGGATTACTGCCCAACGCGTCAGGAGAGTCATTAAGGGCTACCAGTACGGGACTAAACGCAAGCCGATGAAAGTCTCCGGTCTCGGCGGGGACTTTTCCTATTGTGAACTCGGCCCGTCACTCTTTACAGAATATCGCGACCTCGGAAAGCGATTACCCGGTTACGACGAACTCGCTAAATACATCTTCTACACCGAAACCAGCAGCGACTTCGATAAGAAAGGGCTCAATGCAAAGACTGGTAAAATCGGCGAATACAGAAAGACGAGTTACTACCTTCTCTACACACCAAACAACAAAGAAGATCAGGCGCTGGATCTCAAGTGGCTGAAGTCAATCGAGAAGTCTGAGAAGAATCGCAACCTCGTCGTCTATTGCGAGAAGATTTGGATTCATCGCGACGACTTGGCGAAGTATGAGAAAGAGACTGGCCGCAAAGTGCGACCGATGATTGTTCCCTTCAACCTTAAGTAGCCTCCGGATGCCACTCACACGTTATCAGGAACGCGCGCGACGAGAAGTCGGGATCTTTCTCGACAAGCTGGCTGCGCAACAGAGTTCGGCCCATTCAAAGTATGCCAGCCTCGAAGCCTGGGAACAGACGGGAAAGGAGTTCAAGCTTTTTGGGGCTTACAATCCGCGAAAAAACGGAGTCGGAAAAGACCTGCCAAACTTCTGCGTGCGAGTTCCGACCGGTGGCGGTAAAACTCTGCTTGCAACTCAGATTCTTGGGCTCATCTACAAGTCCATTCTGAAAGATCGAAACGGCGCTGGCCTTGTTCTCTGGGTTGTGCCAAGCGATCAAATCTATAAGGACACGTTAAAGAAGCTACGCGACCGCGCCGACTTTCATCGGGAGTCGTTGGAGTTTGCAGTCTCCCGTCGAATAGAGGTGTGGGAGAAGGACGAGATATTCCGCATCACGCCGAACCAGATGCGCAGCGACTTGAACATCCTCCTTTTGAAACTGGCAAGCACCAATCGAGAAACGAAAGAGCAATTGAGATTCTTCCGCGACAGCGGCGGCAACATTGTCCAACACTTTCCCTCTGAGGACGATCCCAAACTAAACAAAGAGTTGAAGGAAAGAATTCCCAATCTGGACATGATCGTCAATGACGAAGTGGCTGGGGAACACCTCGTTGTGACTTCTTTGGGAAATCTCGTCCGACTATACGCGCCGCTAAAAAGTTTGAAGGCAAGGTCTATCTACCGAAGTTCGCGATTAAAGAAGGTAAGGACTACGCCGCGCTGGACTATTATGCGCACTTGGTTAGCATGGTCGATGTCTCACAATTTGACTATGCAAGCATCAAATGGGATTTGTCAGACTTGCTGGCAAAGGCCAAAGACTCGATTTACAGAATAACGCTCGATGAGGACCTTAAGCGTGTCGAAGAACACGAGGCGGTTAGTTCTGAAACGGACGAACAAGTTACGTCGTGGCTGGTCGCGAGTCTGTCGATTGACTACTTTAGCTTTAAGCAACTCAGACACATCGTGGAGCGGGTCATCCAGCGTGTCCTTACGGCGAATGATGATCTGAAAGGAAAGCTTTCTCTTGTCAAGTTTGAGTTGCGACAAAGAATCGCAGGTTTCACCGAACGAGAAACTGATCGGGTAACCCACGAGACGTTCGACAAGTTATTCAAGAGCAAGAAACTCTGCTTCTACCTTGAGTGTGTGGAGACTCGTTTTGAGATTCCGCCAAAGATCGAGGTGCGATCAAAAACAAAGAAACTTACGCACTATGATGGTGACCAAATCCAACAGTCTCTCTTCGATGTCGTGCCCGACGACTTAAACGAATACGAAAAGGCAATCGCGCTCTACCTGGATACCTCGCCGCAGGTTCTTTGGTGGTACCGAAATTTGGTGGGCGCTGATCACTTCTCAATTCAGGGATATAAGAGGCCGCGAATCTATCCGGACTTTGTAGTGCAGGAAGGCAAGGAGAAGGAGCCGATCGCGTCGGTGCTCGTCGTTGAAAGCAAAGGACAACATCTGCAAGGAAATCCCGATACTCAGTACAAGCGGTCGATAGCCGATTATTTCAGTAAGCTTGGCCACGAAGTGCCCTGGCAAAAGCTCGCCGCCGATTTCCGTGATAGCACTTTCCGGGTTCAGGTGGTCGATGAAGGCGAGTACGGTGATCAGACTTGGCGGGATGAGTTGAAAACGCTGTTAGAACAACCTCTGTAGCTTCCCGCAAACCTTGCCACTCGCGATTACCAGCTCACTCCCGCAAGAGCCCGCCCTTGAAGACCGGCTGGCCGCCAAGAGAGATGTAGAAGCTGTAGACAACCAGAGCCAGACCGGCACCTAATCCGAAGATTGTTGAGCCTGCATACCACGCGGAAAAGTCGGAGGTCATTGGGTAGGTCACAAAAAGCTGCACGAAGAACTGCGCGGCAATCATGGCCAGTAACCCGAAGCGCGTTGTCACCAACAGAATTAGTCCGGAGGTCACCCCGGCCATCAGAGTACCAAACACGCTATGACGAATACCCAGCCCAACGACAATCGTGGGTATTAACCAGGCCACCAGCGATGATAGCCACTCCCGGCGGCGGAAAATAACGTAAAGCATCAGCAGCAGGAACAGGTATAAAAGGCCAAGGAACACCGCGAACGTTGCTGGACCACTGAGAAGCTCGCCAACTGATTCACGCAATCCGCGAAGCGCGCTGAGAGTCGGCGGAACTGTGCCACTGATACCCAGATTTCCCGGCGCCAGGATAGCAACATAGAACCCGACTGTGATCACCACACCAAACACGGAGCCGACCAGAATGTCTCGACCAACCAATGGATCTCTGAAGTCGCCAGCCAGCAACCGGCTCCACGACACGATCCGGTGCGGCCACCAGCGACGGACGTAAGGCTCGAGCGCCATGTAGAAAAGCCAGAGCAGCGCCGATATAAAGAGTGCGCTCATCACGTGCGGGAGAAATAGAAGAAAGAACTCCTCGAACCCCGGATAGTGATGGGCCAGGAAAATCCACGCAATCATCAGCGCCGAGAAAGTATAGATGGCCAACCTGAGCGCGCCTTTGCGATCCCCCCGCCCGTCATGCAGGTTCTTTCGGGCTAGTAGTAGTCCGACGATCATGAAAGACAGAATCAGAAACAGGACGACGACTATGGCAAACTTGGTTCCCTTCCTTAACAGAAATTCCTGCATTCGTTCCGGCCTGCTCCACGCTCCAATAATCTCGAAGTAGACCGGCTTGCCACGATAGGACGCTGCCTCGATCCGGATCGGTATTTGAGTCTGAGGCAGTTTTCCCTCCCACGCGGCGCGTGCGTCGCTGTTGGCAAGTGGAACCCACTTAGGTTGAGTTTGAGTGAAACTAGCGAGATCCAAGCCGGCTTCTTCGAAAAGAGGAGACCATCCATCGGTTCCGAGTTTCAAGTTTCGGGTTTCAAGTTCAGAACTCTCGCCCAAGGCCGGGCTATTGCTCTTACTCGGAACTCGAAACTCGGAACTCGAAACCGGATCCACCTGAGGCGGAATGGCTTCGAAGTTAATCAGCCGGCCCAACGTGTCCAGGGAAACGTTCACCATCCCCGACACCAGCGGTGGAGGATCGTCGATAGTGGCACTGTCATCAAGATGGCTCGTCGGCGCCAGATACCTGGGACTCTGGCGATACCAGAAATAAAGAGCGGCCGGCTGTCCCGTCGAGAGCTGATTCCAGCGGGTGGAAGAAGAATCGTGGTCCAGGACATATCTAAAATAATCGCTGTTGATCTCGAAGCCGTACACGCGGTCGGCGGGCGCGTCTGTGTAGCCAAGCCTGTTAACGATTGCACTGGCCCGTTCCCTCAGCGCCTCGGGTGACTTCTCAAACGGAACCCGGCGATGCAGATCCGCTTTTCCCGACAACCAGATGATCAACGCGAAGCCGACGAGGATTGCAGCCAAACAAGCCAGGGCGACCGCGGGACGCAGCACACCTTCCTTCGGCGTGGCGGCAACCATTTCCGGTGAAGGTGTTTCGCCCGCTGCTAACGCCGCCGCGAGTGGATCGCCTCCGGGCAATGAAGCAGCGACCTGCAGCGCGGAGGCCGGTCGCTTCTCCGGATCTTTTTCGAGGCAACGCAGGATCACTCGCTCGACGAGCGGATCCATGTTCTGGACCAGCGACGACGGCGTGGTCGGCGTGGTTTCGCTCTTGCGCAAATCCAGCAGTTGACCAAGCGTCGGCGCATCGAAAACTTTCTTGCCGGTGAACACTTCATAGAGAACCAGACCCAGCGAGTAGATGTCGCTCCTAACTGTCAGATCCTTTCCTGCGATCTGCTCAGGCGACATGTAAGCAGGCGTGCCGGCGCGAATTTCTTCGCTGCGAATCTCTTCTTCGAGGCCGGCAAGTCCGAAGTCGGTAATGCGGACGCTGCCGTTCTCGTCAATCATCACGTTCGAAGGTTTCAGATCGCGATGGAGCACTCCGCGGTTGTGAGCGGCTGCAAGACCGGCACAAAGTTGCCGCGCGATCTCGGTTGCTTTATCTGCCGGAAGCCGCCCGATGCGCCGCAACAGCGAAGAGAGTTCCTCACCCTTGATGTATTCCATCGAGAGAAAGTGCTGGCCGTCTACTTCGCCAATGTCATAGACGCGGCAGACATGCTGGTGAGAGACCTGACGCGCAACGCGCACCTCGCGATGGAACCGCGCCAGCGCCGCGCCGTCACTCAATAGCCGATCGGGAAGAAACTTGAGCGCGACGGGTTGGCTCAGTTTGAGATCGTCGGCGCGATAGACTTCGCCCATGCCTCCCTTACCGAGCAAGCCAACCATCCGGTAACGATCGGCCACGATCGTGCCGGGAACGAAGCGGGCATCATCAATCGACTCGTATGAAGTGGAGCTCTGGCCCGTGCGCGGAGATTTGGGCGTGTCCAGCATCCGCGTCGGAGACTCATCAAGGGAAGCGCCACATGCGGGGCATGACGTGGAGTCGGCGGGTAGATCCTTTAGGCAACGGGGGCAGCGGGGCATTGGGATCCTGGGGGTCATTGGGATGGCCGGGATTTTATCGCAAAACTCACGAGAGAGACATAGAGAACTGGTGGAAGATATTGGTTTAGTCTTGAGCCTAGGCCCTTCCCGGTTTGCGTACGCCAAAAAAAAGAGGCGGGCAATGCCCGCCTCTAAACTAACTGCTGACAAGATCTGCGGGCGAGACGCCCGCGGTCCCAGCAGTCGCACGGTGCGCGTGCGAAGAGATTTTTTTGACGTGATCCGGGGGTGGCGCGCGAAACGCGCTTACCTCCGGCTACTATCTTCAACGCCTTCAGCGTGGGACAGACTGGAAAGTCTGTCCTGCTACGAGCATCGTCAATCGACTCGTGGTTTCGCCTAACTCGCCAGTTCGCAAACCAGCACTTCCAGTTGCAGCCGTGCGCCTTTCAGGCCGCTTCCGCCGAGCGAGGTTTTGAGGGCCAGGTCGGCAGCGGCGATGAGTTGGATACCGCGGGCGATTTTGCCTGCATCGCTCCGCTGCAAGGTATTCATGAACGCGTCGCGTTTTGCCGGCGGGCCGTAGGCGAGTCGATTGACTTCGTCGCGAGCGCCGCGCTGCAGCAGCTCTTTAGCCAAAGCAAGCCGGTGATAATTACTGGCAATCAGACCAACCAGCATTACCGGAGCAACATCATCTTCCAACAAGCGATGCAGTGTCTCGAGCGCCCGCCGTCGATCACCGGCAATCAGTTGATCTCCCAGATCGAAATTTGAAAGCTCGCGCGAGCGAGCGATCAACTGGTCGACCAGCTCCATGGTGATTTGCCGCGTCTCAACTGCCGCCGCCGCTAGTTTTTCCAACTCCGACGCGAGTGTTTGCAGGTTGGTGCCCACCAGCCGGACGATATCCGTCAGCACGCGATCGTCGGCCGTAGTTTTCAGTTCTTTCAAGCGGGTGCGCGCCCAGGCTTTTGCCTCCGCATCTTTCACCGCGGGAAACTCGACTGCGGCGCAATTCGCGAGCAAAGTTTTCGTCAGGGTCTTGCGCTTATCGAGATCATCGGCGACAAAAATCATGACCGTCGAATCCGCCGGGCGTTCCAAATAGCGGATGATGATTTGTTCATCAGTTTCCCGCAGTTTGGCAAAGTCCTTGATTCTCACGACCCGCCGTTCAGACAGCATGGGAAGTTGCTCGGCCGCGGCGATTGCCGCCATCGCTGAGTCAGTCAGGAGGTTGAAGGAAGATTCGTTAAACTCGCGCAGCAGCGTGCCGCTGAGCGCGGCAGCGGCGATGTTCAAGGCAGCAGCGTCTCGCAAGTAGCTTTCGCAACCCACCAGCAGATAGAGCGGTTGAACGCGGCCGGCGGCCAGAGAGCGATCGAGTTCAATGCGGGAGAGGGTGCTCATTTCGGGATCTGAATTGCGTTTGTCAGCGTGGAAACAATACTCTCCGCGAAGTTTCGCGCCATGCGCTGCACGGCCGGATCTTCTTCGTTGAAGAAGTTGCGCGGGTCATTAGCGAATTCATATTCGCCGCGAAAGACGAAATTCTGATTGTCGTAGAGCACGCGGTTTTCAGTTTGATCGCGCACGGTCACGGCGGCTTCAATCGTCACTTCAAAAATTCTGGCCCGGCCACGGTCGTCAAGCAGGACGCCGCCGTAACTAAAACTCTTAATGACACCCTCGATAACGGCGTCGGCTCCTTCGCGGCTGCCCTGCACGCGCAAGCCGCGACCGCGATGAATCAACTCGTTAACCACGGCTTCAGTGAAACGGGATTCGACCTTGTAGCGCAGCGCGTTGTTTTGGAATGCCGGTACGGCTACTGTCTTGATGTGCGACGGAAGCTGGTTTCTTGTCACCGGCTTGTAGCATTCGGCAAAGCCGCAGACAAAAAACAGTACCAGTAGAAACACTGATAACCGAATAACTTTTGGCATCGAGGGCTCTCAATCCTGAACTGGTGCGATAACTGGAAAATCGTTTGGGATTCTCTCTCACGGCGTACTCGTAAGCAAGTTCACTGAGCCTGCGGAGCAGGCGGAAGCGTAAAGCCCAGGGTGGAGCGAAGCGGAACCCTGGGTTACAACCGATGACCACTAGCCCGCGAAGCGGGCGGCAGACTCCGCGCCGACCCTCTGTCGCCCGTTTCACGGGCTTGAAAGATTTTTGCGTCCGTTACCCAGGGTTTCGCTTCGCTTCACCCTGGGCTTTATGCTGTCGCCTGCTGTCGCAGGCTTGTTGAGTGCTCTGCTCAATTCTGATTGCTAACCGAGCTCTTAGAAGTATTGACGCACACCGTCATTTGGAATATTGTCCCGTCCTCGCGAGTCATCAAGCACCTGATTTCGACTCACGGATTCCCGAACGCTCAATCGCCCAACACTCCAGAGGAGAGCGCACATGCCCAACGACAAGCGCAAGCAGGCAGCCAACGTGAAAGCGGGACGTTCCCAGCCGAGACCTCCGCGAGCGAGAACCGCGGAACCTGCGGAACAAGCCGAAGTGATCTTGTCTTCGGTTCCTCGCAAAAAGGGGAAGCTTCAGTCCGCTCGCCTGACGAGCCATAAAGCTCGCAGCCGCTGGTTTCAGGCACGCGCCTCGTGGCCCGTCAGAGAAGCCCCGGTGAATAGATTGTTGCGCGAGCGCCTCCGAGTTGAGAAATCACTGGCCCCGCCGCGAAACGTAAACTCGCAATGGGAGTGTGCCGGCCCGACAAACATTGGCGGCCGGGTAACCTCTCTTGCCTGTCACCCGAAACATCCGGAACGCATCTGGGCCGGGGCGGCAGGAGGCGGCGTGTGGCAGAGCAAGGATGGCGGCCAGAACTGGGCCTCGTGCTGGAACGATCAGGACATCTTGAACATCGGTTCGTTGGCCATCGATCCGCGAAACCCCAACTCGATTTATTGCGGCACCGGCGAAGCTAACTTATCTCTCGACTCCTATCCGGGAGTGGGACTCTACAACAGCAAGGACGCAGGCCGCACCTGGCAGCTGCTGGCGTCGGCGGAGAGAACTGGCGTTCCCCGTGGCATTGGCGTGATCGCGATCGATCCTTTCAATTCGAAACACTTGCTGATTGGTGGTGTGGGCTATGCCGAAGTGAGTTACGCCGGCAAGAGTCTTGGCGGCATGTACACTTCGTTTGATGGTGGCGTGACCTGGCGGCGGGAGACGTTGATTTCAGATCAAAACTACTGGTGCCACTCGATTGTTTTCCATCCGACGAAAAAAGGAACCATCTGCGCTACTTTTACGGAACAGGGAGCGCTTAGCGGCATCTGGCGGTCAACTGACGGCGGTAAGCATTGGTTACACCTGACCAAAAAACTACCTGACCCCGCACTCTTTGGCCGGACGAGTCTCGCCATTAGTCTATCGAAACCTGAAGTGCTCTACGCCTTTGCTGCTGACGAAACCAGCGAGAGCAGCGACCTTCTGCTCGGCGTCTTTCGCAGTGCGAATGGCGGTGACACCTGGAAGGTCATCAGTGGCAACCATTTCGCTGAGGAAGGACAGATCTCATATGGCAACACGATTGCCGTCCATCCCACGGATCCCGACTACGTAATTTGCGGCGGAGTGGATTTGCACTGCACGAAGGATGCCGGCAAGAGTTGGCGTCGCCTAACCCATTGGGAGCTTGAACCCGGTGATCCTAAATATGCTCACTCCGACCATCACGCGGTTTTGATGCCGCCGGCAGTCCCCGGCCTGGTCTACGATGCCAACGACGGTGGCGTTGACCTGAGCGAGGACGGCGGTTCCCACTGGAAGAATCGGAGTAGCGATCTTGCAATCACCATGTTCTATGATCTGGACGTGGCGCCGAGCAATGGAGACGTATTCGGCGGGGGCGCACAGGACAATGGCACGGTCATTACCAAGACCGGAGCAGCGACCAGCTTTTTTCCGATCTATGAAGGCGATGGTGGCTGGATCGTCTTTGATCCGCATGACGCAAACCATGTCTACTGCTCGGTCTACAATCTCGACATCAGGCGCTTCCATGGGAAAGTTCACAAGGACGTTTCGCCTCCAGCCTCAACGACAGAGCAAGGGTCGGTCTGGATGTGCTTCATTACCATTGACCCATCAGACTCCAATACCGTCTTCACGGGTT
>JANMQG010000095.1:0-50954 GCA_031370285.1 Chloracidobacterium sp.
GCGGTTGCGGGTGGCTTTACCCTGGTTCGCGAAGACGTGCAAATCGATAGCCTGGCCGACCTGGCCTTCAACATTCCTGTTTTTGAAGAACACGGTCTCGAGATAATCAAGTCTGTTGACCAGCAACGCGCTGAGATCGGCGACGTCGTCACCTATCGCATTGAAGTTCACAACCCGACGGCGGGGACCGTAAGTAACGTCACCGTTCGCGACCACTTGCCGGAATCATTTCATTACGTGCCGGGCACGGCCCGTTTGAGTGTCGGCTCGTCTCCCGAGCAACAAATCGAACCGGAAGCAACTGGTGCTGATCTCGTCTTCCGACTGGGCGAGCTTGGTCCCGGCGCAGGCGCTCGTCTTCTCTACCGTGTGCGCATTGGCGCCAACGCCCGCGAAGGCGAGATGGAAAACGTCGCTATCGGTTCCGGCACGTTTCCTAACGGTGAGCGAACCGAAACGGCGGCCGCGCGCGCTATCGTTCGTGTTGGTGGCGGCGTTTTCTCAACTCGACAAGTAATCATCGGTCGAGTGTTCGAGGATGTGAATCGCAATGGAGCATTCGACGCCGCGGACAAACCTGTATCTGGCGCCCGACTCTATCTAACGAACGGTCAGTCGGTGATTACGGACTCACAAGGCCTTTATAACTTTCCTTCTCTGGGCGATGGCTCACAAGTGATCGCTCTCGACCCGATTACGGTGCCGGCAGGCTTTGCGTTGACAGATGGCAAATCAGTCTCCGGCCGCAGTTGGACCAGGCTATTGCGAACGCCGATCGGCGGTGGCGCACTGCTAAGACAAAACTTCATGCTGGTCTCCTCGCGCTCAGCTGACACTTCGGCCGCCCTGGCATCGGAACCGCCGTCCGACAAGCGCGACAAGAAGTCGCAATCATCACGAAATCAACAAAGCCGGGCGGCGAATGCGACGGCACCGAGCGTGAATGGGGCTGGTAACGCACCGGCTGCGGTCAATCCGACTGCCGGTGTCTACGAATTTACCTCTACCGAAAACCTCGACCCGGTGGCGCCCGGCACGGCAGTAATACTCTTCCCTTCGCCTGATTCAGTCGTGATGGCGCCGGCCATGGAGTTGGTCGCGCGTGTCGCCTTGAACTGGACAGTCAAACTCGAGGTCAACGGCGAGCAGGTTTCGGAACAGAACATCGGCACGCGCCGCTTTGATAACAAGAATCAGGTAACCACCTTCACGTTCGTTAGCGTCGGCCTGCGGCCCGGCCCCAACCGTGTGACCGTCACACCGTTGAGTCCGGTAGGCACTCCTGGCACTCCGCAGCAACTGATTGCAATCGGGCGTGGCCCAATTGCACGGCTCGAAGTTGTGCCCGAAAGTACGGCGATACAGGCCGGCGGTCGAGATTCGACCATCATTAAGATTCGCGCGTTTGATAAGTGGGGCCATCCAGCCAACGACAATCAGGTGGGCGTTGAATCGTCATTGGGCCAGCTTGTGCGTCTGAACCAACAGGCTCCGGACGATGGTGTACTTGTTCCAGGGAAGTTCGTACCCAGTTCCGACTTGCCAACCGATGTCTGTACACAGCCTAAAGATCAGGCGCGGGGCCAACTCATCATTCCCATGGAAAACGGCGAGGCCGCGGTAAAGTTGATTGGTCCGGCTCAGCCCGGCGATGCTCGGCTTCACGTTGTAGCGGGCCAGCTCGAAATGGAATCGCTGGTGCGCATCCTGCCCGAAACGCGGCCCACAATTCTCGTAGGGCTGGCGGAAATGTCTTTCGGTAATGCTATCCCAGAGGTCAGTCTGCGCGGCGAAGAAGGCAACAGGCGTAATCACGTTAGCTTCTTTTTTAGCGGGCGACTGTGGGGCAAGAATTCTCTGACGCTTTCTTATGACTCACAGCGCGCCATCAATCGCACTACCGGACATGATCGCATCTTCCAACTTGATCCATTGGATCGCGCGTATCCGGTCTTTGGCGACTCTTCAACTCGTTACGAAGCAGCCGCGTCCAATTCCAAACTTTACGCGCGGCTCGATCACGGCCGTTCCTACGCCATGTTCGGCGATTTGGATGCCGACATGGAGCAGGTGCCACTGGCTGGTTATACCCGCAAGCTAACCGGCGTCAAACTCCATCTGGAAAACAACGGTGGCGATTTTGTGACGGTGACCGGAGCGAAGCCCGATACATCTTTCGCGCGTGATGTTTTCCCCGCCGGGGGCTTAAGCATAATTCAGCTTGGCCATAGAGAGATCTTGCAGGGTTCGGAAACCGTGGCGATCGAAGTGCGCGACCGGCGCAATCCCGAGGTCATTATTTCGCGTGAGTTGCTGGCGAGGTCCCTTGACTACAACCTAAACGCCGCCACCGGTGAACTGTTCCTGTTAAGAATGATCCCCACCTTCGACTCTGGCCTCAATCTAAAACAGATTGTGGTTACCTATGAGCATAGAGCGGCCGAGATGAACTCCAGCGTTTACACCGCGCGCGGCAGAAAGAACTTTGAGGGCTTCGGACTGAAACTGGGATTCTCTACGGTGGTGCAGCGACAGGAAGTCGCCGAGAGTTTCATTGTCGGCGGTTTGGACTTGGAGAAGAGCCTGCCGCGACACGGCTTGCTGCGGGTCGCCTGGGCGACCAGCCGCGGCGAGATCAGCAATGGCCTTAACGCCGCGAGTACTGCTGAAATAGATCCCCGGCATGACGGCAATGCTCTAAGTGTGGACTACCACCAGCCCGTGGCATTCCACGAAGGCGTATTACATGCACGCTTCCAGAGCGCGTCGGCTGGGTTCCTGAATCCTTTCGGCGCCACGGTCACGCCGGGTTCACGACGCGGCGAGGTAACCTTCGACTTCAAGCCACGACGTGGCGCCATTCTGCGGTTTGGTCTCGTCAAGGAAGACAACCAAACGGAAAATGTCGATAACAAGCGACTGACATTTTCTGTGTCCGGCGAACAGGTTATTAAGGAACGGGTGCGCTTGCATTTTGGTTATGACCATCGCAACTTTGTTGACGACCTAAACAATACGGCAACGAATTCCGACCTGCTAACAGTGGGCGCACAAATCCAGTTAACGGACAAACTCGACGTGTCCATCAAGCGGGAACAGAATCTTGGCGAAGCTGATCCTACCTATCCTAATCAAACGACGCTGGCCGCCAACTACAAGGTCAATCAGTGGACGAAGATTTTCCTCACTGAACGCATAGCCTCCGCGGCAATCATGCCGATTGGCGATCTATCGGGGACCGGATTTGCCGGCACGAATGCAAGGCGGGAAACTGCGCTGGGAGTTGAATCTCGTTTTGGCAAATACAGCGCGCTGGTTGGGCGCTACCAAATCGAGAATGGTATTGACGGAGCAGACAGCTTCGCAGTTCTCGGAATACAAAACCGCTTGCCGATAACCAAGGGACTATCACTCGATCTCGGCTTTGAACGCGGCTTCCATCTCGCGGGCCAAGGCAAGAGCTTTAACAGTGCGACGCTCGGTTTCGGCTGGACACCAAACGACAGCTTCAAGGCGTCTGCGCATTACGAGTTTCGCGATCGTGGTGGCAACGGGCAACTGCTTGCTTTCGGGGCCGCCGGACGCTTGACCCAAGGCATTACGGTTCTTTCGCGCTTGCGCCTGTCGCAAAGCTCATTCGAAGGACGCGAAAGCTCTGGAGTTGACGGACTTGCCGCGCTGGCGTTTCGGCCACTCGATTCGGATCGCGCCGGGCTGCTCTTCAGCTTCAACCATCGCTCGCTCTCTCAGTCGGGTACGGCCGGGCTCGCGCCTACTCGCGACCGGCTTGATACGCTCGCCGCCGACGGATATTACCAGGCCACCGATCGACTTGAGCTTTACGGCCGCTTCGCGCTGCGATTCGCTGCGAATGGCGAGCCGGCGCTGCCTTTCGTCTCTACACTCACTTACCTCGCACAGGCCCGCGCCCAGTATCGTTTGACTACCAGAATCGACTGGGCCGGCGAGACGCGGCTAATCATGCAACCGTCGTCGCGAACTTATCGCTCAGTATATGGAACCGAAATAGGATTCTGGGCCCTGCCGGATCTGCGCTTTGGTCTCGGTTACAACTTTACCCGCGCGGGCGAGCCTGGCCTGGATCGCGCCATGCCGCGTAAGCAAGGCTTCTACTTCACCATCTCTTCGAAACTCTCGAGTCTGTTCGATCTCTTTGGTACTTCGAAAGTGGGACTAGCGCCCGCCGACAAAGACGGACCGGACAGCAAGGGAGGGACGCATTGAGCGGTGACGCGAAAATCATGAACTCAGGACGGCGCGCCGTGCTCTCCCGCGAGATCACTGCGCGCGGGGTCACCCTGGGTCCAGCGATTGTGCGCGACCTGATGACCAGAGCCGCTCTCGTTTCGGTGGTTATCGTCCTGATGTTTCAAAGTGCTTTCGCTGTCACCGACATGTACGAGATTCGGGGGACAACCGATACCAGCATCTACCACCTCAACCTGACTACGAACGTCCTGACAACCATCCTGACTGGCTACCCTGGTGGAAGCTCCGCGACGATTGCGCAACGCTCAAGCGATGGGATGCTCTTCTATGCCATCAACGCAACCGATGGGCAGGTTTATAGATTCAACCCGGCAACTCCAAACATCGCGCCGGTGGCGTTAACGAGCACGCTGGGGGCCGGCGTTCCGGCTTCCTTCCGAATGGCATTTTCGCCTGGCGGAACCCTTTATTACCTGCCGGATAGCGGCGTGCTCTACACGATCAATCAAACAACTGGAGTTGCTACTGCTGGCCCAACGATCACCGGTCTGGGTAGCGGTGGCGATATGGCTTTTTCGGCCGGTGGAACACTCTACGTAGTAAACAGCTCGCGGCAACTCTTTACCGCTCCGCTCGGCGGTGGCGCCGCCACGACCGTGGGAACGATTACTTTTGGAGCTTCCACTCCGGCAACACTGGGCCTTGGCTTTGACGGCAGCGGTACCTTGCGAGTGCAAACGCAGAATCCCAGCAGTCTGTACACCGTGCCCTTGCCCTCGCTTGTCGCAGCGTCGCCTGTCGCCCTGGGCGGAGGAACGACATCCACTGGCGACTTGGCGAGCGCGGATGTACCCCAGCCCAATCTCTCGATCACCAAGACGGACGGTGTCTCAACTGTCTATCGCGGCGGCCCTGTCAACTACACAATCGTGGTCAGTAATCTTGGCACGTATGCCGTGACCGGCACTGTCACCGATACTGTACCCGCCAGCGTTACGGGCGTGGCCTGGACTTGTGTCGCTTCTGGCGGTTCATCTTGTACTGCCGCTTCCGGCGCGGGTAACGCGATTAACACCAGCGCGACGCTCGCAGCCGGAGGCACAGCAACCTACACCGTCTCAGGCACGCTCTCAGCTGCGGCAAGCGGCACGCTCGCAAACACCGTCACCGTCGCCGTACCGGCATGGCTTACTGATTCGAATCCGGCGAACAATACTGCAACCGACACTGACACCATCAACCTCAACGCCAACCTCGGCATCACGAAGACAGACGGCCTGGCCAATATCAATTCGGGTAGTCCCGTCACCTACACAATAGTCGTCAGCAACGCCGGCCCCGATGCCTCCAATGGATCGATTGTGACTGACACTGTTCCGGCCTCCATCACCGGCGTCAACTGGACCTGCGGTGCTGCGACCGGTGGCGCCACCTGCGGCGCCGCGAGCGGAAGCGGCAACTCGATTAGTACAACCGCAAATCTGCCCTCTGGTTCTTCAGTAACTTACACGGTGTCCGGAACGCTTTCTCCGGCAGCAACCGGCACACTCTCAAACACCGCCACGGTGATAACACCGGCCAGCGGTGTCTCGGACCCGACTGACCTCGCGCGCACGGGCGCCGGAAACAACAGCGCTACAGACACTACGACAATCAACGCGGTCCCCGATTTACGAATTGCCAAGACACACAGCGGTAACTTCACCGTAGGCGTTAACGGCACCTACACGCTAACGGCAAGCAACGCCGGCAGCGCCAACACGAGCGGCACGATCACCGTGGTGGACAATCTGCCTGCGGGTTTGACTGTCGCTGCGCTTCCCACCGGAACCGGCTGGAATTGTTCGACTACAGTCATCGGCAGCAACACTGCTACCTGCACGAGTTCGACCGTCATCAACGCCGGCACAACTAGTCCCAATCCGATCACAGTCACCGTCGTTGTCGCTCCCGCTGCTTTCCCGTCTGTCACCAACTCGGCAACCATCTCTGGCGGCAACGAGCCTGCTTCCAACAACGGCAACAACTCAGTAACCGACCCCACCACTGTCAATGGCGTCGCTGACGTACAAATCGCCAAGTCCCACTCCGGCAACTTCACCGTCGGCGTCAACGGCACTTACACCTTGACTGCCAGTAACTCCGGCACGCTAGCAACCAGCGGTACGATCACCGTCGTTGACAATTTGCCTGCCGGTTTGACCATCGCTGCGCTTCCTACCGGCACCGGCTGGAATTGTTCGACTACAGTCATCGGCAGCAACACTGCCACCTGCACGAGTTCAACTGTGATCGCTGCCGGCGCGACTAGTCCCAATCCAATCACAGTCACCGTCGTTGTCGCCCCTGCTGCGTTCCCCTCTGTCACCAACTCAGCAACCATCTCAGGCGGCGGTGAGCCGGCCTACAACAATAGCAACAACTCCGTAACTGATCCGACGACCGTCAACGGCGTGCCCGATCTCACTATCGCCAAGACTCACGTGGGCAATTTCACTCAGGGACAAGTCGGCGCAACCTATTCGATCACTGCTACCAATTCCGGAACAGCGGCCACCAGCGGCACCGTGACGGTCGTCGACACCTTGCCCGCCGGACTGACTGCAACTGCTATCAGCGGCACTGGCTGGGCCTGTGTACTTGGCACCCTAACCTGCACTCGCAGCGATGCGCTCGCTGCCGGCGCAAGTTATCCCGTCATTACTCTCACTGTCACTGTCGCGAACAATGCTCCCGCCAGTGTGACTAATTCAGTGAGCGTTTCCGGTGGTGGACAGACCAATACTTCGAACGACTCCGCCAATGATGTGACGACCATTAATCAGTTGCCCGATCTGACGATTACCAAGTCGCACGTTGGCAACTTCACTCAGGGACAAGTTGGCGCAACTTATTCCATCACGGCGACCAACTCCGGCTTCGCCGCTACCAGTGGAACGGTTACCGTCGTCGACACGCTTCCTGCCGGACTGACCGCGACTGCCATCAGCGGAACTGGCTGGGCCTGCGTACTCGGCACGCTGACCTGTACCCGCAGCGACGCGCTCGCTGCCGGGTCCAGTTATCCGGTGATCACGCTTACCGTTAACGTTGCCAACAACGCGGCTGCCAGTGTTACCAACTCCGCCAGCGTCTCGGGTGGCGGCCAGACCAACACCGCCAATGACTCGGCTAGTGACCCCACTACCATCAATCAACTCCCCGATCTAACGATCACCAAGTCGCATGTAGGTAACTTCACTCAGGGACAGGTTGGCGCCACCTATTCAATTACCGCCACCAACTCCGGCTTTGCAGCTACCAGCGGCACCGTCACGGTCGTCGACACCTTGCCAGCGGGACTCACCGCCACCGCCATCAGCGGCGCCAGCTGGGCCTGTGTACTTGGCACCCTAACCTGCACTCGCAGCGATGCGCTCGCTGCCGGCGCAAGTTATCCCGTCATTACTCTCACTGTCACTGTCGCGAACAATACTCCCGCCAGTGTGACTAATTCAGTGAGCGTTTCCGGTGGTGGACAGACCAATACTTCGAATGACTCCGCCAATGATGTGACGACCATTAATCAGTTGCCCGATCTGACGATTACCAAGTCGCACGTTGGCAACTTCACTCAGGGACAAGTCGGCGCAACCTATTCCATCACCACGACCAACTCCGGCTTCGCACCCACCAGCGGCACCGTGACGGTTGTAGACACGCTTCCTGCGGGACTCACCGCCACCGCCATCAGTGGTACTGGCTGGGCCTGCGTACTTGGTACTTTGACCTGTACTCGCAGCGACGCGCTTGCAGCGGGCTCTAGCTATCCCGTGATCACCTTGACTGTCACTGTCGCCAATAATGCTCCGGCCAGTGTTACAAACTCCGTTAGCGTTTCCGGCGGCGGGCAGACGAACACTACAAACGACACGGCGACTAACCCCACGACCATCAACCAACTGCCTGATCTCACCATCGCCAAGACTCACGTCGGCAACTTCACTCAGGGACAAGTCGGCGCAACCTATTCCATCACTGCCACCAACTCCGGCTTCGCTGCAACCAGCGGAACCGTGACCGTCACCGACACCTTGCCTGCGGGACTAACAGCGACCGCCATCAGCGGCAGCGGCTGGAGCTGCGTGCTCGGCACATTGACCTGCACCCGCAGTGACTCACTCGCTGCCGGGTCCAGTTATCCCGTGATCACTCTTACTGTTACTGTCGCCAACAACGCGCCCGCCAGTGTTACAAACTCAGTGAGTGTTTCCGGCGGCGGACAGACCAACACCACAAACGACACCGCGACCAATCCTACTACCATCAATCAACTACCCGATCTGACGATCACCAAGTCGCACACGGGTAACTTCACTCAGGGACAGGTCGGCGCCACTTACTCCATCACTGCCACCAACTCCGGCTTCGCGCCTACCAGTGGAACCGTTACGGTCACCGACACCCTGCCTGCGGGACTGACCGCTACAGCCATCAGCGGCACCGGCTGGAGCTGTGTACTCGGCACGCTGACCTGCACCCGCAGCGACGCGCTCGCTGCCGGCTCCAGTTATCCGGTGATCACTCTTACTGTTACTGTCGCCAACAACGCGCCCGCCAGTGTCACAAACTCCGCCAGCGTTTCAGGTGGCGGCCAGACCAACACCGGCAATGACACGGCTAACGATCCAACTACCATCAATCAACTTCCCGATCTGACGATCACCAAGACTCACGTTGGCAATTTCACTCAGGGACAAGTTGGTGCAACCTACTCCATCACTGCCGCCAACTCCGGTTCAGCAGCTACGAGTGGCACCGTTACGGTTACTGATACCTTGCCCGCCGGACTCACGGCGACAGCCATTAGCGGCACTGGCTGGGCTTGCGTGCTCGGTACTTTGACCTGTACTCGCAGTGATGCGCTTGCAGCCGGCGCGAGTTATCCAGTGATCACGCTCACCGTCACTGTCGCCAACAACGCTCCGGCTAGCGTTACTAATTCAGTGAGCGTTTCCGGCGGCGGTCAAACCAACACCGGCAATGACACGGCTAACGATCCAACTACCATCAATCAACTTCCCGATCTGACGATCACCAAGACTCACGTCGGCAACTTCACTCAAGGACAAGTCGGCGCAACCTATTCGATCACCGCCACCAACTCCGGTTTCGCGGCCACCAGCGGCACAGTCACCGTCACCGATACGCTTCCCGCCGGACTAACCGCAACTGCCATCAGTGGCACTGGCTGGGTTTGCGTGCTTGGCACGCTTACCTGCACCCGCAGTGACGCACTCGCACCCAGCATCAGTTATCCGGTCATTACTCTCACCGTTGACGTTTCACTTACCGCCCCAGCTTCTGTTACAAACTCAGCCACGGTTTCCGGCGGCGGCGAAAACAACGCTACAAACAATACCGCCAACGATCTGACGACTATCAATGCGGCGGCCCCGCCAAGCATCGGCCTGGTCAAGAGCGTGAGCCCCAGTGGCACCCAGAGTCCCGGCACGGACCTGGTGTACACGATTGCCTACACCAATACTGGTGGGCAGCCTGGGAACAATTTCATCATCGTCGATCCCAATCCGGCGAACGCGATTCCGGCCGAAAGAGTATTCCGCAATGTCGATTTCAAGGTTGGATCGCTGACCAGCAGTCCCGGCTCAAGCGGGCTGGTGGCAAGCTTCCAGTATTCAAACGATGGCGGCGCAACCTGGACCTACACGCCCGTGAGTGGCGGTGGCGGAGCACCGGCCGGTTACGATCGCGCCGTGACAAACGTCAGGTGGTCTTTTGCGGGAAGCCTAAGCCAAACTGCTCCGAACAATACCGGCAGCGTCAGCTTCACTGTGCGAATACGATGAAGAAAAAAAGAGCGCCCGAAGAAGATGAGTGACTAGAGTTTGACTCATCCGCCATCCTTTGCTCCAGCCATCATTCCCCTCCATCAAAAGTGAAATCGCCTGCCGCTAAGATTTACTTGACAATGAATCACCAGCGCCTACAATGACGGTCATTCGAGAACCGACTGTCCGAGCGTTTGTGAGTTCAGATCGTCAAGCATCCCTCATCTTCGTTGTACGAGATAGATTGCTCCTCCGATCCTGACCTCGAAGAAAGTCTTTGCGCAGCCTCAGCCGTGCAATCTCTAACTTCCACTTGATTAGCTGGAAAAGAAAGTCGGCAAATCGAGACGTCAAAGGTGTGCTCTGAAGCCTCCTCGTCGACGTGAACCGCTGCGCCCTCCCGTCAAAGTTCGCGGGGTCCTCAAGCCTGGTTTGTGCTCCCCCGATGATGACGGCTTCGCGCGGTCATTCTCAACCTTCGCCTCAATCAAAGGAGCAAACTTCCCTCATGAAGAAGTCTACAAATCTCTCAAGGCAACTGATCCTCTGCACACTAACAACAATTTTCCTGGCCAACTCAATCGCCCTGCCGCTTAGCGCCTCATCACGGCCGGGTTCGCACATCGTCCGCAAGGAATGGCGCATCACCACGCCTGTCTTGACTCTACCGGCGCCTGAGCCGGTTCCCGCCGACGAGGCACAACTCGCTTATTTTAGGTTCGATCCAAGCGGCTTCCAGGGCGACCTCTTCCGGCGGCGCGGGGACGGCACGGACTTGCGGAACCTGACCAACGCTCCGGCCTCTTACTGGGACTTCGTCTGGTCGCCTGACGGCAGCCGTATCGCGTTCGGACGTCTAGAGCCGACGAACAACAGCATTAACCTCTTCGTGATGGACGCCGACGGCGCAAACCAAACGCGGCTGACCGATAGCCCGTCTGAGCAACACTTTGGAATGGTTTGGTCGCCTGACGTTACGCGCCTCGCTTTCAGCGCTTACGATCTCACGACGAACACGGCCAGCATTCAAACGATCAACGCCGATGGGAGTAACCGGCTCGCGCTGACTGCGTCGGCCGGGATTGACGGGACGCCCGCTTGGTCGCCCGACGGCACGCGGATCAGCTTCCGGCGCTCCTTCTTCGACCTGCAGACCGGCATCACCGCGAGCATCTACGTGATGAACGCTGACGGTAGCAACCAGATCAAGTTCGACAACCTCGCCGGCGAAATAGACTACAGCCCGGGGTGGTCGCCAGATGGCGCGCAGATCGCGTGGGCGCGCTTCCCCAACGACGGGCTGAACGGGCCAGATCTCTTCGTGGCGCAGCCCGACGGCACGAACATGCGCAACCTGACCAACGACTACTCAATCTCGTTTGAGGAGCCACAATGGTCGCCCGACGGGAGTAAGCTCTCCTTCCTGAGCACCTCCAACAACATCAACCCTCGTCTCAGCGTGATCAATACAGACGGCAGCGGACGGACGACACTATCCGGCTCGGTCGACAACATCTCCTCAAACAGAGGATGGTCGCCGGATGGGGCGAAGCTGGCGTTCACCGTCAACTACGGCGAGGTCTTTAACGGGCTGTACATCGTCAACGCCGACGGCACTGGGCTAACTCACATCGGCGACGACAGCGAACGCAATGACAGTCCAGCATGGTCGCCCGACAGTTCAAGGCTCGCCTTCACCAGTGCGCCCAACGGTGACGGCAGCATCAACATCGTTAACGCCGACGGCACGGGCCGGGTGGATCTGACGAATGACCCGACGCTCTACAGCCCGCCGAAGTGGCGGCCCGCGCCGCAAGCAAACACGCCTGCGGGCACGAACGTCACAGTCACAGCGAACGGCGCTACGCTGACCTTTGCGAACGTCGCTACAGCGGGGCAGACCACCGTCACGCCGATTGATCCCGCAACTGCCGGAACCTTGCCCGGCGGCTACACGCTCATCAACGGCAGCCTCGCTTTTCAGATTACGACCACGGCAATCTATTCGGGCGCGATCACCGTCTGCATGGTCGAGTCTTCCGTCAACGATCAAACCACTTTCGACGGCCTGAGGATCTTGCATGGCGAAGGGGGCATGCTGCTGGACCGCACGATTCTGCCACCGGATGTGCCGGCGCCGGATTTCGGCAGGCGGACAATTTGTGCCAGGGTCACCTCGTTGAGTCCGTTTGTCATCGCCAAGTTGGCTTACGGCGTTCAAACCCTCTTTGACCAGACTAAACCGGTAAGGAGTGGAAGAACCCTTCCGATCAGGCTCCAACTGACAAACGCGAATGGAGTCAACGTTTCCTCTGCGTCGCTTGGCGTGACCGCCCTGAGCGTCTTGAGGGTTTCCACGAACACCTCGAACGACGTTCAGGATTCGGGCAACGCAAATCCGGACAATAATTTCCGTTACGCCGGTGGCGCTTACATCTTCAACCTAAGTACCCTTGGCTATGCGACCGGCACCTACCTCTTGCGATTCAAGGCCGGTGCTGACCTGGTCAATTACACCGTTCAATTCCAGGTGAAATAGAGAACCACCTGGCAGTAACGAAGCAGAAGGCCTGGGTTATTCGCCCGGGCCTTTTCTCGTTGCACTTGAATTGTTATTTTGCGGACTGACTGCGTTGAGAAACGTCTTCAGTTCCAAATTTCTTCCGTCAGTAGTAACCGTAATCGTTCCGCTGTGCCCCGTGGTTAGTACCTGTGCGCCGCTGGTTCTCCATCTCTCAACCACCTCCTTGTTAGGGTGACCGAAGATTGACGTTTGACCCACAGAAATCACCGCAAAGTGCGCGCGGGTGGCGGCGATGAAGTTGTCGGTTGACGAGGTCTGGCTGCCATGATGCGCAACCTTGACCACATCAGCGCGCAAATCTTTCCCGGCTTGCAATATGCCGCTCTCACCGGCCCTTTCAATGTCGCCGGTCAGCAGAATTGCACGCTCGCCAAATTGCAGACGAAGGACAATTGAATCGTTGTTGCGTGAAGGACCGTTTGGATTTTCCGCCGGCGCGGGCCATAAGACTTTTGCCGTTACGTCCCCAAACTGCAACACGTCTCCAGCGCCAATAAGACGCAGCGGAATATTTTTGTCTGCCAGAGTCTTTGCGAACCGCGCGTATTCCTCGTCCTTAACGGGAGTGCGGGCGACCAATGCCGAGCGCACTTCGAAGTTGCGAGCTACATCGTTCAGGCCATCGATGTGGTCGGCGTCCGCATGCGTGGCCAGAATGTAGTCGACACGATCAAGTCCGCGCCACCAGAGATATTCTGAGACCACTGACTCGCCGATACTCCGCGTTTCGCGCTCGAATGTCTCTTCACCGGAACCATCAAGTTCCGGAAACCTGTTCTCCTTCTCAAACGGGCCTGGCTGCCCACCGCCATCGATTAGCAGGGTCGTATTATCAGGAAAAGTGACCAACACGGAATCACCCTGCCCTACGTCAAGAAAATCTATCCGGAGTTTTCCGGGCGCGCTGCTCGCGCTGAAAGGGTGCGCGACAAATAACCCTATCGCCAATAGCTGCGCTAAGAGTGCAATGACCTTGACCCGAGGCCGGCGCGCGTTCCTGGTTACCGGCCGTGGAAGCCCGAGGGGTTGCCAGGCTAACAATGAAGCCACCAGCAGCGAAAGCGGCAGGTAATACAAACCATAAACAGCGCTGGCCCAGCCGGTGTACTCAGGCAAACGGATTGAAGCCGCGCCCACGCGCGTAAACGGATCGACGCTGTGCACCATCGTCCAGTTCAAATAATTGGTGATACTGATCAGAGGCGCGGCGAGCGTCGAACTTAGCTGAGCCATTAGCAGCGCAGCAGCCGCAGTGATCGCAACCGCCGCCATCATCAAACTGACTCCGATGTTTAGCAGCAACGAGGCAAAGGAGAGTCGATGAAAATAAACCACCAGGAACGGAAGCAACGCCATCTGCACTGCAGCGGAAACTACGATTGCCCCAAACACGTATCGCAGTAGCCGCTGCAGATGGAAGCGTTCCAGGGTTACGGCGAGAGGGTTCTTAAAGAGTTTATAACTGTAGTTCGCACGTTCGAGTTGGCGCTTCGCTTCGCGTTCACTCCAAAACAGGCTCTCGCAAAAGCTGCGCAACCATGGTGCGCACGCTGGTGGGTATGGCGTATCGCGAGTCGGGCGCCAGGAACCAACCGCAGACACTTTTTCCAGCAGCGGCCAGGCGAAGACGACAATTGCCAGCACCGAAACAAAGGTCAGTTGAAACGAAGGGTCGAAAAGATCGCTCGGACTCCACGCTAGCAAGACGAGCCCCGTGCCGCCGAGGGCATTCAAGGACGAGGCGCGCCGCGAAACGAGTGGTGCGAAGAGAATGATAGTGAACATCAAAGCCGCTCGAACTACCGACGACTCAGCGCCGACTGCGAGCGAGTAAGCCCACAAGACAGCTACTGACAGCAGGAATTGCAGCACAGCGTTTCTTGTAAACCGCCGCGCGACCAGAAAAACCAGGCCGCCGAGGAAAGTGATGTGCAGTCCACTGATGACCAGCACGTGAAACGTCCCGCCCTCACGAAACCGTTCTGAGGTTGAGCGCGAAAGGTTGTAGCGGTTGCCGAGCAGAGCCGCATCCAGGACCCCGGCGGTGTCCTTGGAAAATCGCGAATCGATCTCCGCCTGCAGTTTGCGGCGCCATTCGTAGAGCCAACTTAGCGGCAGGAACACGCGTTGATTATTTAGCCGTTCGATCAGCAACGGACTCTTTACAAAGCCGGTGGCGTCGTAGCCTTTCCGATCCAGATACTCTGTAAACGAAGAGACTCCCGGGTTGCGAAAGCTATCGGCGCGCTCGAGCACGGTCATCACGCGAACGCGCGCGCCATAGCGCAGGTCGAGCTGATCGTATTCTTGTTTGATTGAGTTGGTTGGAACAGAGGCAAGCAGCATAACTACACCTGAAGCGTTCCGCTCTACTGAACTATGCCGAGGGGTTTTTCCTGAAGCTTCTGGTTCGATTGATCGCGACCTGATGCTTTCGAGTTGCAGTTGCAGGTACAAGCGTTCGGGAGCAATTTCCGGATCGCGTTCCAACACACCCGTTAACTCAACCGGCTCGCCAACGGCGATGGCTCCTTTATCGATCAAGCTTCGTAGTTGGTTGGCGGGAACCTTATTCTCCTCAATCGACTCGAGTGTCGCCCCGAGCAAGAGCATGGCAAGCGTTACCAATATTGTGGCGACGCTCAGACTCATCCTCGCGCGCGGGTTCTTTTCCGCCCTTCTCTCGTTCGTCAGGAGCGCGATCCCGGCGATCAGCGTTGCCAAAGCAGCCAGCGAGATGAGCAGCGCCAATGGAACTACGAAATACAATCCGCCGAGAATGCCGAGTGCAAACGCGCCTGCTAGCTGCGCCAGTGGGTGCGCAGCAAAGGTCTCAGGACGAGTATGAACGGCAGACGCCTGCGCGTGAGTTGGTTTCGGCATCGATTCTGAAAGCTGGGAACGCATACACTCTGCGTCTTCTTTGAAGCGGCGTCGAAGCGGATTGAGGGTGACTAGTGACGTTAAACTAAAGGCCTGAGCGAAGCGGCGCAGCCAGCCAAGCGCCGTCGGGCGTCTCTTGAATCTTCTGAGGTCTCGTCGTCTGCGGTCCTGGTTCAGCCCCGTTTGGTTATCGGGTCCAACTTCAAAGCTGCCTTCTGGCGGTCAAGCGGGCAACCGTCTCAACGTGGTGTGTCTGCGGGAACATATCAAAGGCGGCGATAGCGTCAAGAGTATAGTCGTCGGCGATAATTTTTTTCAGATCGCGAGCAAGCGTCGCCGGATCACACGATACGTATGCTATACGGCGCGGACGCATCGCGAGTATTCCCGCGACTACGGCATTCTCGCAACCGACGCGAGGAGGATCGAGCAGCAGGAAGTCGAGCACTTCAAACGAGCGGGAATGTTTTACCCAATCGGCCACGCCGAGGTTGGCGATCTCGACATTCTCCAGTTTTGCGCGCTCGACATTGCGTCGCGCAAACTCGACCGCACGCGGGTGAGCCTCAACTCCGGTCACGCGCGCAAACTGGCGCGCTAAAGGCAGCGTGAATAGTCCTACGCCACAATAAAGATCGATTGCGAACTGGCCCCTGGCGTCGCCCAGCGCGGCGGCGATTAGGGGCTCGAGCAACTCATGATTGACCTGGAAGAACGTGTCCGCGCTGAAGTAGTAAGCTGCATCGCCGATATTGCGGCTGAGGGTGCGAGCATTGAAACCAGCGATAGCCGGGGCCACCGAAACTCCTTCATCACCCACGACCGCGTCGATGTGCCTCAGTTGTCGAACGTCCTTTGCTGCTACTTCCTTGCGAATCTGCTCAAGTGTTTCCTCCATCTGCGGAGTGAGCACCGCGCAGGATTCGACGTCGCAAACGCGGTTGGATCCCCTTTCAAAGTATCCGAGAAGTTTTTCCCGGGGCTCGACTTGCCACGTCGCGCGGGCGCGGTAGTGCCACTGGTTAACCGACGGGGTTATTGGAATTTCGCCGGGAGCCTCAAGCTTCGCGATGCGATGCAAACAGTCGCGAATCATTTCAACCTTTGCCTGGAGTTGTGCCTCGTAGGTTAACTGTTGAAAGTCACAGCCTCCGCAGCGGCCGAAATAGGGACAAGGTGGTTCCGTGCGCACGGCAGACGGTTTGAGAATCTCAACAATCGACGCGAAGCCTACAGTTCCCTGAACCCGATCGACCTTTACGCGCAAGACATCGCCGGGCGCGGCGAGCGAGACGAATAGCGTCAAGCCCTCCGCGTGCGCCAGACCGACGCCGCCGGGCAGCAAGCGCTCAATCTCCACTTCGAAGACTTTGTCTTCTTCGTCTGTCATTCTCATGCGGACCGATTTTGGCCGTGGAATAACGCGGATATTCGCGGATCAGGAGGAAGCCAGATTGAATGCCAGTCGCTAAATTCTTGATTTCTCAGATCCGCGCGCATCTGTCTTATCTGCGGCCAATTCTTCTTAGGCGGCGCTCCATTGCTGCGGTGGCGGCGGCGCGTATGCTGGCGCGACGCCTTCGAGTTCAAACCTCACGCCGCCGACAACGCCGGCAGCGAGGTTGTAGACCAGTGCTCCGATCGCGCCGCCGACAAACCCGAGGATTCCGTAGAAGACGGGAACGGCAATCATTATCACCAGTCCGACAACGATTGAGCCCACTCCTCCCATCGCCTGGCTGTCCCCTCGGGGCGCCAGGCTCGACATAGCAGCGCCGAAGACCATGAAGGCCAGTCCGTAGATCACTCCGATCAGCAGTCCGATTACGAAAGCGAGCAATCCCTGAATCTTGGCAACGGAAAAAACACTAAAGCGTCTGATGGTCATTTCAGCCATGGGTTGACTCTCCTTTGGGGGGGTTAGAGATAAAACAAACTGAGACGCGGAATGCCAAACTGCTCCCGGAGCCGCTTAAGCAAAAGGTTATCAAACGTCTGCTGGTAAACAGCGGGCTCCATGTGTTTGCGATAGGGCCGTAACTGTTCTTTCACTTCGCCTTCAATTGTAGCGATTTGTTCGGAGCCTGCAACGGAACGAAGGGCGTCGCTGATCATTCTTTCCAGCCCCGAAAGCGACTGCTCCAGTTTCTGCGCGTCGGGCAAAGCGCTGGCCGCAAAGTCTGCCTGCACTGCCGCAAGCAAAGCTGCTGCTCTCTCGAGCGTATCTGTGAAGTCGTCGGCGCTTGTAACCTTTCGCGCCGAGCTGACCGCTAACAGACTGGTTCGACCGCGCTCGAGGTGTTCAAGAATTGCCGCCCGGGAAAAAGGCAGCGTCTCCCTGGTCGCTTGCTGTGCTCCGTTTTCTTGGTCCTCATTCGGTTCAGCCGCGGCGCCGACGCGCGCCTCACGCCATTCCGCGAATTGCGCTTCGACCTCTTCCTGACAATAGAGCAGACTCTTAACCGAACGCTTGCGGGGCTTTGCTTCCCACGAATCAAAAGCCTTTTCAATGCCACGCAACGCCACGTGGAGCGGCACGTTCATCTCCTTCCAACTCTCAATGAGCGCCCAATCCATCGGGCTGAGTAGCAGATGTCTGGCTCGCCTTCGAATAAATGCGTCTTCGATTTCGGTAAAGTAGTTGAAGTAGTTCAACGGAGAATGTCCAATGTCCAGAGTCCAATGTCCAAAGTCCAATGTCCAATGTCCAACGTCTGACTTCCAAGGTGCAATGTGCAACTCCAGGCAGCAAAGCATCACAGTTCCGACTTTGGACATTGGACATTGGACGTTGGACCAGCAGTTGGACTTTGGACTTTGGACTTTGGACTACGTGTCCGTTCGTAAACAAGCCTCAATCCCTCGAGCGTCAGCGTGTCGTCCACGAGTTCAATGAATTCAGACCCGGTGGCAATAAGCGGAGCCAAGCCGCCCGTAGCAATTACACGAGGTCCTAGCGTCCCGCCTATCTCATCAATCATCTTTCGCAGTACGCCGTCTACCAATCCCACGAAGCCATGATAAAGCCCGGACTGCATCGCCGTGATCGTTGACGAACCGATAACTTTTTGTGGCCGTCTGATGTCTACGCGCGGGAGCTTTGCAGTTCGCTCAAACAGTGCGTCGGTTGAAATCATGATGCCCGGAGTGATCACACCGCCAACGTATTCAGCCTGTTGATTGATCGCATTGAAGGTGGTGGCGGTTCCGAAGTCAACCACTATGCAGGGCGCTCCATACTTCTGAACTGCCGCCACCGCATCAACAATCCTATCAGCCCCCACGTCGGAGGCCGGCTGATACAGTATCGTCAGTCCTGTATCCGTTGTGTGATCCACAAAAAGCGGAGTCAGATGAAAATAGGTCTCCGCCATTGTCCGGAGCGTGTAGTTTAGCGGCGGCACCACCGAAGCGATTGCAATCGCGTTGATGGCTTTGAAATCGATACCGGCCAGCTCAAACAGATTCCGCGTGTGAACGCCATACTCATCCACTGTCCGCGAGCGCGCCGTGGTCAGCCGCCAATGGGCGACAAGTTCGGCGCCATTGAAAACACCTAACGAGGTGTTGGTATTCCCGGCATCAATCACAAGCAGCATAAACGGGTTCCTCTGGGCCTGGGGCCATCACAGCATCCTCAGCTTGCAAGACTTGTTCAATCAAATCGCTGGCAACGGCTGCGCCATTTTCCCTTCGTAAGCGTTTGCCCGCCTCGCGTGCTTTCCTTGTATGTTCAGGCTTTGTCAACAGAATGTCGAGTTCTTTCGCCACGCAAGCGGAGCGGTATTGCGGGCGCGGCAAGGTGCGGCTGCCACCGAGTCGGGCCGCATGAGCGGCATTATCGGGCTGGTCAAATGCAAACGGCACAATCAACGTGGGAATTCCTGCACGCAAACCCTGCGAAGTCGTGCCTACCCCTCCGTGATGCACCATCGCGCACGCACGCGCGAGCAGTACTTCGAAAGGTGCGTAGTTGACGGCGATTATTTCAGAAGGCAACGATTCTTCAAGCTGGTTGCGTTCGTCGCCAATCAACAGCACTGCGCGACGTCCCAGCAGTCTTGCGGCGGCTATGCTTTCACGATAGAAGTCACGCGCTACCCACACCGCCGAGGAGCCGAGTGTGAAGACAATCGGAGGCGCACCGTCGTCAAGAAACTTCGTTAACTCGGGCGGCATCGCCAGCTCATTCCGGCCATCGTAGAAGGCAAAACCAGTAACCCGCGCTTGCGGCGGCCAATCGGGTTGCGGCTGTGCAAACAACGCCGAAAAAAGAGCCAGTATGAGCGTCGGAGAATGCTGGCCTTCGAACACCGGGTTGCCGCGATCAGGCAAACCAAGCTCCTCGCGAAATTTCTCGTACCCTTTGTTCTGGTAGAGTTTCTTGATCTGCTTGAAAAACGCTGCAACGAAACGCGGGCCAAGGACCTGCACGTGACGCATCCCAGGGCCAGAAGGGCGGCACAGGCGGGTCGTAAGCCGAGAAGAATGAGACTGGCGCCAGCACACTCGAAACCCAGGGCATGCCGGTCTTCTGAGCGACCAGCGGACCGGCGAAGGAAATCGGATGCGTAAGCAACAAGTCTGCTCCCTCGACCGCGCGCAACAGATCCTCATAGCCTTCGCGCACGAAAGGAAAGAGCATTTCGTTTAAGATGTAGCCGCTGCCCGACTTCGGGTGCATGACTTTTTCCATCATCACCGCATCCTGTTCCTGCGGCGGCGGAATGTGTGGTCGCACGGGAACGAAGTCAAAGCCTCCGGTAAGCATCTTCTCGCGATACAGTTCGCTGGTGGCGATGACGGGATGATGGCCACGGGAACGTAATTCCGTAGCAATCGCCATGTAGGGATGGATATCGCCATACGAACCAAACGTGGTTAAGACAATGCGTTTGCGCGCAATCATGAAAGTTGTTAACCGGGTCGCACGCTCGTCACATCGCCGGCGCGCACGACTCTGACCTCTCCAGTATAGGTTTCTACACGCAACGCACCATCGCGTTCAAGTCCGTGAGTTGTTCCGACAAAGCTTTCGTTGTTTTCAACTACGCAGATCAGTTTACCTTCGCCATATGACGAACGCGCGCACCACTCGCGAACGATCGTTTCCGGCCCGGCAGGTTGTTTCAGCATTTCGTAATGCTTTGCCAACCCAACAATCAGCGCTGTCAGCAGAACTTCCAATTCGTGACTGCCGCCGGTGGCAGTTTCGACTGACGTCGCTTCCAGCTTGAGTTCGTTGGGAAACGAATTCTTCGTCAGATTAATTCCGATGCCTACGACCACCGCACGGCCAAGCGGTGTTGCAACCGTTTCCGCCAATATGCCGCACAGTTTCTTGTCGTTCGCGAGAATATCGTTGGGCCACTTGATGTCTGTCTCAAGAGCGCAAGCTTCCCGCAAGGCGTCGTTCACGGCCACTGCCGCCATTAACGTAAGCAGCGGCCACCTGCTTTGTTCAAACTGCGGGCGAAGAAGAATACTGAAATAGAGCCCGGCATCTTTTGGCGAAACCCACTGGCGCTGGAGCCGGCCGCGACCCGCTGTCTGTTCACCGGCTATAACACAGAGACCTTCGGCGGCGCCGTCGCTCGCCCGTCGCGCCGCTTCGAGATTTGTCGAAGGCAGCGAATCGAAACGCAGAATCTGTGGGGTAAAGTTTTCCATCCTTAAATGAGTCATGCTGGAAGTTTTGAAGAGCGGGGGCACTCTCCACCTCTAGATTCCTGATTGCTCGGCTAACTCGAGTGCCTCTCGACTCAGTTCCTGCGCCAAGCCATCAAAGTTGCGAAAGCGCTCATCATGCGTCTGGCCTTGCACGTAGCGAAAGTAGATTTGCTGAATCACCACCGCGACCTTGAAACGCGCAAACGTTTCGTAGAACACGATGTGCGAAAGATCGCGACCCGTCTTACTTTCATACCGCTTGATGATCTCTTCGCGTGTCAGCCAGCCCGGGCCGTTCGTGACCGCCCGCAAAGAACTGTTCTGACCCGCGTCGCTATCCGCTCCCTTCATCGTCCAATAACTAAGGAACAGGCCCACGTCAACGAGTGGATCGCCAACGGTACACATCTCCCAATCAAGCACCGCTACCACGCGCGACGGGTCGTCCTCGTCGAGCATGATGTTATCGAGTTTGAAATCGTTATGAACAATCGCGGCCTCAGTATCGATGTCCGCGGGAATTCGATCCGCTAACCACTCGATGACCTGATCCATCTCGGCAAGTTCGCCGGTCTTCGAACGCTGCCAGCGATCGGCCCAACCGCGCACCTGGCGAGCGACAAAACCGGACGGCTTGCCGACTTGGACGATCCCGCTCGACTGAATATCCACCGCGTGAAGCGCGACCAGCGTATCGACCACGCTTTCGCTTAACCGCCGGCGCAAGTCGAGATTTTCACCAATCCGCGCCGGAACCTTAAACCTCACGATGAGACCACGTCGTCGCTCCATCAAATAAAAGGGCACGCCGATTATTGAATTGTCTTCGCAGAGAAGTACCGGCTTGGGAGCAAGTGGAAAGTGGGGGTTGATCACGGAAAGCAACTTGAACTCGCGCGGCATGTCGTGCGCCGTTGGCGCCACCGGGCCAATCGGTGGGCGGCGCAGAACAAATTCACGATCGGCGTAGCGAACTAAGTACGTAAGATTTGAATGTCCGCCCGGGAATTGTTTGATTTCGATCGCGGCGGTTGGCTCAAACTCTGAAGACTGGGCGCTCAGATGTTCCCGCAGATAACTATCCAAGGCTGCGAGATCCAACTCCTCACCAACTCTAACCGTCGTGCTGTCGTTCGACCTTTTCATTTATCTAGAGTCAACCTCTTCACTGGGACCGCGGGCGTCCCGCCCGCTTTGATGCGATGCGAAGCTGCTCGCGCTAACGCGCTCGTTTGCGGGCGAGACGCCCGCGCTCCCAGTGAAGAGGTTGAGCTACGGCGAAGCGCTCCAGCCTTTCAAACCTTGCCAGCATTCTCGCGCTCGAACGTTTTGAGTATTCGTTGCGCCACCACCTGCCGGTGAACTTCATCAGGACCATCGTAGATTCTCGCAGCGCGCGCGTCGCGGTAAAACATTTCCAGCGGCGTATCTTTGGAGTAGCCAAGCGCACCGTGCACTTGAATCGCCCGATCGATCACATCATGCAACACGCGCGCGCCGAAAAACTTGATTAGCGAAATCTCGATGCGCGCGTCGTCGCCGCGATCCAGCTTCCAAGCGGCGTTCAGCGTCATCAAGCGAGCTGCGTTGATCTCGGCAGCCGAGTCGGCAATCCAGTTTTGCACCGTCTGCTTTTTCCCGAGGGGCTCGCCAAAGGATTGCCGCTTGAGCGCGTAAGCGCACATCATTTCGAAACTACGCTGCGCGGCGCCAATCCAACGCATGCAATGCTGAATTCTGCCCGGGCCGAGTCGAGCCTGGGCCAGTCTGAAGCCCTGCCCTAACTCACCGAGCAGGTTTCCCAGCGGCGCGCGACAGTCCTGGAAGCGGATCTCGCAGTGACCGCCAACTCCACTCGAACCCATCACCGGCACATCACGCACGATATTGAACCCCGGCGTAGCTGTCGGGACGAGAATCATGCTGGCCCGCGCGTGCCGGTCTGCCGCCTGGTCGGTCACCGCCATGACGACTGCAAACTCAGATCCGATGGCTCCGCTGGCAAACCACTTATGCCCGTTGATGACCCATTCGTCGCCGTCGCGCACGGCGGTGGTGCGCAGTCCGGTCGGATCGGAGCCGGCAACTTCCGGCTCTGTCATCGCAAAACACGAGCGCACTTCTCCGGCCGCGAGTGGACGCAGATATTTTTCCTTCTGTTCGTAGGTCGCTGCGACCAGCAACAACTCCGCGTTGCCGGCATCGGGAGCGGCATTGCCGAAGAGGCGCGGCGCAAAAACCGATCTGCCGACAATTTCGTTCATCAACGCCTGGCCGATGTACCCGATTCCCATGCCGCCCCACTCGCTCGGAAGATTTGGCGCCCAAAGACCCAGCGCCTTCACGCGCCCTTGCAAGTCGGCTTCGAGATCCGCTGGGAGTCCTTCATCTTCAACCAGCCTGCCTTCGTTGGGATAAACAAACTCTTCCATGAAAGCGGTGGTGCGTTGGCGTACAGCTTCGAGTTCGGGTGGAATACTGAAATCAATCATCGGCTTAACCTTCTGACGCGGTAGTGTTCGGGATAGGATGACGGTAGAGCAGCGGGATTGTAACTGTAAGACCGCGTCTTAACCAGACTGACCCTCCTGGATGATTTCCTGCCCCAAACGGGCGCTCTCGGGATAACATGCCTGCTGAAATTACGAAATCTGATTTACCTGAATAGGAGGATCCGCGATGAAGAGGCTCGGACTTCTGCTTTCACTCGCGCTGGTTAGCAGTTTTATCGTCGCTATCACTGAACCCCGCGCCGAGGCTCAGGCACGCACCGCCGGCGTACCTTCAGGCAAGATTGTTGATTTATCTTACCCGTTCGATTCCGCAACCGTTTATTGGCCCACGGCCGCAGCCTTTCAACTCGAAAAGGATTTTGAGGGCACTACCGAACAGGGTTACTACTATTCAGCATACAGGTATTCGGCGGCGGAGCACGGTGGCACTCACATCGATGCGCCAGTCCATTTTGCCAAAGGCCGAAACACCGTAGATGAAATCCCGCTCGAACAACTTATGGGGCCGGGCATCGTCGTGGATGTAACCAGGCGGTGCGAGAAGAATCCCGACTACTTAATCACGGAAAGCGACTTTAAGAATTGGGAACAACAACATGGGAAGATAGCAGCAGGAACTATTGTGTTGCTGCGCACTGGATTCGGGAAATTCTACCCTGATCGAAAAAGATACCTGGGAACCGATCAGCGCGGCGCCGCCGCAGTCCCTAAGCTCCACTTCCCCGGTCTGCATCCTGAGGCGGCGCGCTGGCTCACTCAAAACAGAAACATCAAAGCGATCGGTCTAGACACGGCCAGCATTGATTACGGACAATCGACGCTCTTTGAAAGTCATCGCACGCTCTTTGCCAAGAACATTCCAGCATTTGAGAACGTCGCCAACCTCGACAAGCTTCCCATCCGGGGATTCTCCGTGGTAGCCCTGCCAATGAAGATCAAGGGCGGCAGCGGTGGGCCACTGCGAATCATTGCTGTTATCGCGAAGCGAAAATAATCAAATGGATTTCGGCAGCAACATCGATTGGTTTCCGATTAAGTTGTCCTTCGCGGTCGCGAGCGCCGCGACGCTGATTGCGCTCGTGGCCGGCTCAGCCTTGGCGTGGCTGCTCGCGCGCAAGCGATTCCCCGGCCGTAACCTGATCGACTCTTTGATCACTCTGCCGCTCGTGTTGCCGCCGACGGTCCTCGGTTACTACCTGTTGGTTTTGCTGGGTACACGATCGTGGTTCGGCGGCTTCTTGTATCATCGCCTGGGTATTCGGCTCACGTTTACGGTAGGCGCCGCGATCATTGCCGCCACTATTCACGCGCTGCCACTGGTAACCAAGAGTCTTCGTGCTGCCTTTGAAGGTGTCGACACGGAGCTCGAAGCTGCTGCACGAACTCTGGGCCTCAGCGGCCGAATGATCTTCTTTCGTGTTACTTTGCCACTCGCTTCGCGGGGCGTACTCGCCGCGACCGCACTCGCCTTCGCACGCGCACTTGGTGACTTTGGTGTCACGATCATGATTGCCGGCAATATTCCGGGCAGAACGCAAACCGCTTCAGTCGCAATTTACGATGCGGTGCAGGCGGGACGGGATAACGAAGCATTCACGCTCGCTGTGATCGTCTCGCTGATTGCGGTCGTGATGCTTTACATCATCAATCGCTTCGGTCGCTTCAGATGGTGATGTCAGCGCGAGCGTTCACCACCACGTCTGCAGGTTGAGCAGCAAGACGTTGCGCGACGGAATCAAGTGATTAGCGTAGGTCTTGCGCAGGTAGTTGAACTGCAACTTGAAATACCGCTCGCGTATGAAGTAGTTGACGCCGGCAACGTAATCCCGCTCAGTGGCGCTCGCCGCAGTGTTTTCTTTCGAGATGTCCGGGTCCCAGGTGTCTACTCGGAATACCCCCTGAAACTTCGGGTCAAACTGGTAACCAAAGTGGCCGTAATAGCCACGACGGTGGATTGGACCATCGGCCCCAGTCATCACTTCCCCTTTCAAAGTCACAGGCCCACGCACAAAGAGTGTCTCCGCTCCTAGACGATCCCGGCGCTGACGATCTGCGCGTTGTCCATTGCCCCAAACGCCGGAACCACCGAGTTGTAAGCCTTTGAAAATCGACGGCCGCACAACCAGCCGGCCAGCCACAGCCTTCTGATCGCTCTTGTCCACGTCGTTCTGACTTTCGCCGCTGCCATTGAAGACTCCTATCTGGTAGTCGACGCGTTTTGTCAGTGGGCCATAAATCATTAAGCCCACGTCACGGACATCGCCAAAAGTTCCACCGCGCGCGCGATCGGAAGCAAACAAAGCGCGCTCCGTATCCAGGCTCCCCGACGACTGTAAGCCTTCCAAACTAAGCGGCACCTTAAACTGACCGACGTTGATGTTTACCTTCTTCCAGTAGCTGAGAGTGATGAAAGCGTCCTGCAGGATACGGCTCGCCTGATTAACGCTGGTGTCTTTGACTACGGTTGTCCCACCGACCGTGGTGAAGGTGTTATTTAGCGACAGAGACTTGGAGGGATCGATCATCACCGTCCATTTGAAGTGCGGCGAGATTTCGCCGGTAAACTTCAACTCCGCACGCCGTATGCGAAACGTGTCAGACTGGCCGCCATTCCCACCGATGAACCAGGTCTGTAGCAGGCCGTTAAATTTGATCTTGCCGATGCCAACCTCGACGCCTTTGGGTCTGACGTCGGCAGTTTCTGCGGCCACTGTCTCGGGCTTATGTGCTTCCGTCTGAGCCTGCTCTGCTTGCGCGGCTGTCTGGGGCGCCGTTGCCGCAGGCGAAGGTGCAGCTGCGGGAATCGAGGCGATGGCTGCAAGTTGTTCCAGCCGCTGCTGCATGGCTTCTAGCAGGCGTTGCTGGTTCTGTTGCTGCTCAGATTGTTTCAGCATCGATACCTTCAATTGCAGAATCTGCGCACGTTGTTCTTCGACCTGGCGTCGCAGCGATTCGACGTCGCCGACCGGCTGCTGGGAAGCGGAAGTTTGTTCCTGCGCGTGCACAGGTTGCAACGGAATCAGGATCAGCGCGAGCGCGAGAAAAGCATAGTTGCGTATCTTCATTGGAGGTTCTCCCTGGCGGTGCAAACTGGAAAAACTTTTAGGCAAACAGCAGCCTGAGTCTAAAAGGACGGCTGCGTCTCCATGAGCATACAGACAGAAGACTCGGCGTCAAGAAAATTTTGCAGGGCCTTCGCAAAAAGAAGCCGCGCCCAGCTGAGCAGCGGCTAAGACGACAGACAGGAATGTCTGGCCTACGCCAGAAACCCTTTGAAGTTGGTTGGCGTCGAAGTGTATCCGGGAAAGACGGTTTGCAAGTTCGAGGTGCCCAGGTGGCGGCTGGCGATCTCTCCGAAGACGTCGCGGAAGTCGGTGGTTAGCGCCAAATCCCGGCCCTCGTATAACTGATCGCTCTTTAACCCGGGCCACTGACCGTAAACCTTTCCGCCGCGAACGCCGTTGCCAATCACAAACATCGCGTTAGCGTGTCCATGGTCGGTGCCGCGATTTCCGTTTTCTCTGGCCGTGCGGCCAAACTCCGACATTGTCAAGATCACCACATCGTCCATCCGTTGTCCGAGGTCGGTATATAGAGCCGCGATGCCGTTACTGAACTGTTGCAACAGATTGCCAAGCTGCCCACGACCGTTTCCTTCGTTGACGTGAGTATCCCAATTCAGACCAGGCGTGTCGGTGAAGGCTACTTCCAGACCGACGCCGGCCTTGATCAATTGCGCGATCTGTAACAGTGAGTTGCCAAACGGCGTGCGCGGATACTGTGCACCGTTCTCGGGTTGATACTGCGCCGGATTAACCTTCTTCAGGTAGTTAACCGCCTCGAAAGTTTCCTTGCCAGTTCCCCCGAGGACGTCATTTACCGTCTGACCGTAGATTGCTTCAAAGCCGCCCTGGACACTCGCAGAATTCTGACCGGCGCGAATTGTGAAATCGGCAAGATTCGAAATCGCCAGCGTTGGCGCTTTTCCCTGCATGGCTCGCGGCGTCAGCTGCGTCATGGAAACGGCGCGGAAGAGACTGCGTTCCGGATCACTCTTGCTTTGCAGATAGCGATTGAGCCACCCGTCGGCCGTCGACTTCACGCCCGGCGTTGCCGACTCCATGTAATCCTGCGCGTCGAAATGGGAACGCGTGTTATCGGGCGAACCCGCCGCATGAACTATCGCCAGGTGCTTCGAATCCCACATAGGCTTAAACGGAGTTAGCGAGGGATGCAGTCCAAAAAACCCGTCCAGATTAACTGCCGACTCGGCATTGCCCGCCTGCGGCTTCGGGATGGCGATGGATGGCCGCAAATCGTAATAGGCACGCTCGCCATTAGGCACGACCATGTTCAAGCCATCTACCGCGCCGCGCTGAAAAATTGCGATCAGCGTCTTGCGCCGGGCCCCTGTTAATCGTTCACGAGTCTGCCCCAGCACCACGCGCTGAAGAAAAGATGGCGCGGCATTCATCAAACCAAAACTGGCGAGCGCAACGCCCCCGGACCTAATAAAGAATCTGCGATTCATGTTCGTAAAACCTCAAGTTCCGAGTTCCGGGTTTCGAGTTCAGAGTTTCAAGTTCCAAGTTCCGCGTTCACTAACTCGAAACCCGAAACTCGAAACTCGAAACTTTTGTTACTGTCTTTGAAACTCCGGCGAACCCAATATCAGTCCCACAATCTTCGTTACCGGATCAGTGATGTTGGCATCGGCGCGCGCCAGTTGTTGGCCCGGCTGACGTTGTCTCACGGGTGGCTGCCTGTCCATCATCTCGCCGCCCATGCTGTCGTTCATTCTCGGTGCCCCCGACGTCATCGCTGGAACAGCCAGCGCGGTCGGTTCATTCAGTTGCTTCAGGAGCGCTTCTTTTGTTTTTGGAGTGATGTCTCCGGCCACGATCAAGTCCAGGAAACGATCCATGATCTGCGTCTGGTTAAGCGACTGCCCGGCGGCATTCCCCACAAACTGTTTGAGGTTGACATGCGTTCCGGGTATGCGATTGCTGGCGAGCGTCAGGCCGAAATTCAAACGTTCCAAAAGTCCGCCCGTGTTGACCCAGCTTTCCGCTGTGTCTGAATAACCGTTCGGCGTCTGAAATCCGTAGAGCGGTTCACCCATGCGCGCAATCCACTGATGCAGTTGTGGCCCGCCGGTCGTTTCTCCGCCCAGCGTCCGAATGGCGCTGATGGTCAACTCGAAAGGCCGCTTTATCTTGGCGCGATAGGCCTCGGGCGAATTGAACTCCGGCGAAAAGAAGATCGCTCGCAGCGTTTGCCGAATGTCGCCATCGCTCCTAGTGAACGCAGCGGCGACGCGATCGACCAGACCCGCCGCTGGATTATCCGAAACAAAATGGCGCACGAGCTTCGTGGCAACGAACTTCGCTGTCGAAGAACTGTGCGCAAGGATGTCGAGCACGGTCAGGCCATCTTTCATTCCGCCCCCCGCCGGAATCTTGTGGCCCAAAACAATCTTTTCGCCGTCGTCGTGCGCGCGCGGATTGAAGAAAAACTTGCCGGCATTTTCACGCAGCATGTCGGCGCGCGGTCCATTCAACATCGCTTGCGTGGCAGCACCCGCGCCGCGCGGCGCGAAGATGGTCCAACCAGTGAAGCAGCGCGCCACTTCCTGAACATCTTTTTGCGTGTAGCCACCATCAACGCCCAGCGTGTGCAGCTCCATCAACTCGCGGGCGTAGTTTTCATTGATGCCCCTTCTCTGCTGTTGCGCGTTTGGTGGCGGTTGCGGTTGTCCTTGCCCACCGGTTCCGTTTGGATACCGCTGCGCCTGACGGGCTTGACCGCTTCCCAATAAGCCCCCCAAGAGTCCACCGCGTCCACCGCGCTGACCCTGCTGAGCGCGCAAACCAAGTCCGGCACCCGGACCCAGTTGCGCATTAGGGCTAACGCTCTGGAAATTGTCGAGATAGAAAAGCATTGCCGGACTCTGCGCGGTGGCCACCAACAAGTCGGAAAACTTGCCCATCGCGTTGGGCCGGATCGTGTCGCGATCGTAAGAAACCAACAGCCAGCGATCAGCACCTTTGCCTGCAAACACGTTGAAGTGGTTGGTCCAGAAATCCACCATCACTTCCTGCAACTGTCGCTCGCTATAAACCGCGCGCAAAATTCGCGACGCTTGCAACTCAGCCGCGATGCGCTGCGGCAGTTGCAAACCGTGTTGCAGATAGTACTCGCGTAGAGCCTGACGATATTTTGGATTCTCGAGCGGGTTGGCATTCTCGTTGGGATTGGCGACATCCTTCTTCGCGTCGCCGGTGGCTGACGGCATTGCCATCTCGGCGCCGGCTTGCTGCTGAGCGGGCGCGGCAATGGTGCCACCCTTCACACGGTTGTCGCGAGCAGCGGCGAGTTCGGCCGGCAATTCACCACGGCGCTCAAGCTGTCTTAAAAGCAAGCCGGGCTGGGGAAACTTCTCGTAGAGTTGCGCGGTGGTCATCGTCAGCGTCGACAGATCCTTAACCTTCGCATCGGCTACTGTGTCGCTAATCTTCTGCGGGTTCAGTTGCTGATTGATGTAGTTGTCCAGTCCCATCGCTTTGACGCGTGCAACGTCTCCAGGCCTCGCGCCAAATCCCAAGCGATTCAGAACGTGCAGAATTCGTTGGTCTTCTTTCAGGCTGGTGGCCGATCGCCTCTCCCCCCGGGCACCTACTGGCCACATGGTGGAAAGGATTGCGGCAATAGCTACACAAGTAACAAAAAGCCTGGAATTGCGGGCGATGCGACTGTGGTTGTTTCCGATATGAATCATGTTCTTTACCATCCAACTCAAGGATCATAAGTTTACGAAAAACGGCGAATTGCGCTGGGGAATTAGACGCGGCAGAGCTCGCCGGAGTCGAAGAGATTCGCGCGCTTTCCGAGAAATTCTCCGAGGCCGCCATAGCCATAGCTTTATTTGGCTCAACTCCCAATGGTGCCAACAAACTAAGACCAAGAGCCGTCTTCGAGCGTCAAATGTTCAAATCAGCTCCGGCCAATGGCAAAGAGAGTCGGCGGTTGGTTTATCCCAGCGATTTGGGAAACAAGGCGTTGCATTTGGCAAGAATGTAACGCCTTTTAACTTCTCCTGCCTTGTCGGGAACCCTGCTTTTATAGTAGTCTGTCGCGCCCTCAAGCTATTTCCTCGAAAGTTAGTTTGGTTCTGTAGCGAACGTTCACTTGCCGGAACTGTCGCTATGGCGTGTGATTAAGATTTGTAGATTGTGCGACTCGAGCGTCTCGCCCGCTAAACGCAGAGGAGCGGATGATCAAAAACTTTCTCTCTTTGCCTTCCTTTTCGTGACCCGTCTTACGCGACTCGTTGCGTGGTTCAACCGCAAGAACGTTACGATCCTTTGCTACCATAGCGTCACGGAACAGCAGGAAGCCAAACTAGACGATCCTCATCAATTACACCTGCATATCGATTACTTCCTTAGCCACCTTGATTACCTACAACGGCACCACCAGTTGATCTCGCTTGCAGAATTCGTGAGAGCTCGTCGCGAAAACATAAAACTTCCGGACGGTGCTGCGATCCTGACCTTCGACGACGGGATGCGAAACTTCTTTACTGTAGTTGCGCCGATCCTGTTAAAAAGGAAAATACCTGCAACTGCATTTATTGTGACAGGCGAGAACTTCACCAGGGAAGTTTCCGATCGAAGTAGTAGTTGGCGGCCTGAAGACGATGATAGCTATCTATCGTGGAGCGAAGTTCGGCAGTTGGCAGAAGTAGGCCTTGAATTTGGGTCCCACAGTTGCACCCACATCACGCTCACAGATATTCCACCTGCTCAAGCTCAGGCCGAGTTGGAAACGTCTCTTAACACGCTCAACAGTCACCTGGGTCCACGGAGCTTCGCGTTGTCGTATCCCCACGGAAAGACCTCGGAAGCAGTCAGTCAACTCTCGCAATCTCTGGGTTACTCATGTGCCGTTACGACATTGCTCGGTCCGAACGATAGCGATTCGGATTTATTTGCGCTGCGACGAACAGTAATTGCGGCACATGACAATCTGCCCACATTTGCTGCCCGCCTGTCAGGTCTTACTTCCTGGTACACGCGTCTTGCAGGCCCCAGGGTCGACTCTACGAACGATTTAGATCCTTCGCCACTTAGTCATGAGCCGTTGGTTGTCGAAGGAATGCACTTCACCGACAATCTTTAATGCGCTCTCGTGCAGTGATACAGAGTGACTGGATCGACAGCGTACCGGACCGACTCCTCGGCGCTGAGCTGATAACTGATCGACGCAACCTGAAACCCTGCTTCCTCCAGGCGCTCGCTAAAATCATCACCATAGAGCCGGCGGTTCCCGGAGAGCGCCTTATTCGGACGGCCAAATTCCTGGGTTGTTTCTCGTCCCGTCACGCCGACTGAAACAAAGAGTTCCCCGTCCGCCTTCAACACCCTGTAGAGCTCCCGCATCGCCACTCTGTCGTCTGCCACCTGCTCGAGGACGTGATGACACCAAACCAGGTCGATTGATTCGTCGGCGAATGGAAGGCTCATGATGTCGGAGAGAAGGTCCACACCGCGCGCCGGCTCTATGTCAGTTCTAATCACGTGGAGATCTCGAGCTGTTTCCCAAAGCGGCGCCAACGCACGTTCGGGAGCGAAGAGCACTGCTTGCCCCCTCTTCGTCTCAAGTTGAAAATCATTCTTCAACCAAAGATAAAATGCACGATGCCGCGAATGGCTGTCGCAACCAGGACAAGCCGCATTCGGAACGCGATATCCCACCTCGATATAATCCAAAAACCTGCGGCCCTTCCAACCGCAACAAGGGCATTCGACTCTGTCTGGCAACAGCCTATTACTCAGGACTACTGGAACTCGGTAACGCACGACGCGCGAAAGCAGCCGAGTTGCCGATAGCACACCATGATCTTTCACCTGAGCGCGAAACCAGGACAACATAGTTGGGATTTTGGTCTTAGCGCACCGGATGCGGAAAGCTGACGGGAGATCTATTTCCCTGTTTGTCCAGCGCACGGACACCGAAGAAGTAGTTATCTTTGGACATGGCCTTCATCGTGAAGCTGGTTACATTTCCCACCGCTCGCGCGTTAGTCCAAACCGGCGACGTGGTATCGCGCCAGACTATTTCGTAGCCGGCCAGGTCGGGTTCTTTGTTGGCGTCCCACTTCAGATCAGTGTCGTTGGTCAGCCGCGTCGTAAGCAGGCCGACGTTTTTGGGTCGCGCCGGCGCGAGCGCGAGTGCCGCTAACGATGCGGCGTTCACGCGCGCTACGTTCCGGATGTAGTTGAAGTCGTCAAACTGCGGCAGGTCGCCATACTGCACATCCCTTTCGAGGCGCACATTCTGATGTTGGTGGCGATAGTCTTCATTCGGCTCGGTAAACCTGACGGCCGCAAAGCCGCGCTCGAGAAACGGAATATGATCGCCGCCACGCAGGTAACGATCGCGGCGGTAGACCATCATCACGCGCATGCCGGACACGTAGCGCTCACCGGTTTCCTTGATGAAGCGGGCTAACTGCCGTGGCGCCGAATCGTTTTCACCGCCGACGCCGCGACGCACAGTGGCTTCTTCAGGCCTCTCGTTTGACGGCACTCCCTCAGAGAAGACGCGCACTGTATGTGCGTCGCGAACGCCGTTGCCGCCAAGCGAATTGCCGATGATGTCGTTCGTGAACATCGCTTCGACGTCCATACCTTTCTGCTTCGCTTGTTCAGCAGCATAGGTTGAGCCAAGCAGACCCTGCTCTTCGCCGGCCACGGCCATAAAAATAATTGTCGCATCAAATTTGTATTTCGCCATTACCCGCGCCATTTCTAAAACGGCCGCGGTGCCGGAAGCGTCGTCGTTTGCGCCGGGCGCATCGCAGGTCGCATCCGTTGGGCTGGTGCACATCGAATCGTAGTGGCCGCTGACGATGTAAGTGCGTCCCGTGGATTCGGGCTGCGTTCCCTTAAGCGTCGCTACCACGTTTGTGATCATAGTCGGCTCGGGAACGCGCGCCGCCTTGGGTTGTTCGAAGGTTTGCTTCTCGACCGTCATTCGTCCGCCGGATTGTTCTGTAACTTTGGAAAACTCACTGAACAACCAGTCGCGCGCGGCGCCGATGCCACGGTTCGGATCGTTTTGCATAGAAAGCGTGTTGCGCGTGCCGAAGGAGACTAGTTTGCGGATGGTCTGTTCGATGTTGTGCGCATCGATCTCTTGTACGATCCGCGCGATCTGCTGTTGACGAACAGCCGCAGCCGGCTGCGACGAACGAGCAGGCTTTGTTTGCGCACGACCCGTTTGTGCGGTTGCTGAAATGATTGAGAGTAAGAGAGCGGAGAATGCGATTAGGAGCGACGCGGTGGCGACTGGGTTGAACTGGCGTGGGCTTAGAGTCATCAGCTTAAGTTCATCCAAGGTTAAGATCCTAAAACGTGCTAACGGGCGCCAGGATCGGAACCTTCTCTGTAAGCTGGGCTGAAGGTGCGCGTGGTGTGTTCCGTCACGCTCGGCACTGGTTCAAGTCGAGGTGGAAACTGTTGCCGGGCCCCAGACACCTGCGCCGGCATTTGTACCGGCGGCCGAATCTGATGCTGCGGTTGATAGATTTCTCGATTCATAGAAAGCACCTTCAACCAGAAGCGAAGCATTAACGCAGTGCAACCAAATAAAGTGGCGAGGCTGAAGATGACTATCCAGGCGATCGCCGCAGGATGAAGGTGCATCTGCGCCAGTCCGTTAGCCCCGCCAAAGATGATCCCAAGCCCGATGGTAACTGTTAATCCAAGCACGATTGCCGGCAGGGCAACCTTCATCGGTTTGACGACGGGCGCCGGGTAGCTTTCAGCGACCATCGAGAGATTAGCTCCGCAACGGTTGCAGTACTTGAGTTCAACTGAAATTTCGTGGCCGCAGGATGGACAGTACATAACGCCTCCAGTGATCACATCCGAAAGATCTTAATGGACTTCGAGTAATGTACCACTCCGCAATCGAGTAGGACAGACTTTCCAGTCTGCCCAAAAGAAGGACAGGCAAGAATGCTGTCCTACGAAGAACGATTGAGTAGACTATCGCGAGTTACTGAATTCGGTAGGCTCGGCTCTTCCAGACAACGATAACGACGCCGCTTAGTTGTTCAGCGATGGTGCGAATGCCGGGCTCATCGGCGACAAGGGCGCGAAACTGCTCCGAACTGCGCGAGACCTTGACCGTCGGTCGCGAAGATTCGTAGGCAGTATCAACCCAAGCATCAGCTTCTCGCGTGAAGTGTCTTCCCACGACCGTGCGAGTTTCAACTTCACCGGCTTTTTTGCTCTTGTCCGTGCCGCTGGGACCACGGCCACCCATGACGCCTGCACTCCGCTGACTAGTAGACGGCGCCGTGTTATTTCTGGAACGATTGGGCCCGCCCAAATCATCCGATTTATTTCGGAAGGCTTCGTCTTGATCGCGTGCTTGATCCTCGCGCTTAGCGGGCCGTTCTTTTGCAAGCTCCGTTGATTTCTCGGCACCGAGGAGCGGCGCGGGAGGAGGAGGGGCTGCGGCCTTTGGTTCAAGGGCATAAGGCCGCGACTCAGCAACGGAGGCGCCGTCTGCGGGTTGCGCAGAATCCTTCCTGGGCATTAACTGAGTTAGCCCAGACTCGGGCTTTAGTTGCTCTTCACGCGCTTGAGTTTTATCGTCAAGCAAAGCTGATCTTTCGGAAGCCGACCCGCTGTTATTCTCCGACTGTGGGGCATTGTGAAATGTTGATTGTGGTTCAGGGGTGGCATTGAGCGCCGCAACGTTATCATTCTGAGTTGAAGGCGGCGTAGTTACTGCCGGTTCATTCCGGGCGACGAGTTGGGTCCGCCGTTGTTGCTGTACTGCCAGAAAGCCGACTCCGATCACTGCCGTGAGCACCAACGCCGGGACCGCGTAGCGTAGAACGGGTGGCGAGAATAGCGCCGCGAGCTTCTGCCAAAAGCTTAACCCGCCCTGTTGTTCCGGAACGTCATAGCGATTGGCTGCGCCCGCGGCCTGAGTCAAACTTATGACGATGCCTCGGCAGGCCTCGCAATCGGAGAGATGTTCGGTGTATCGAGCACGCGCAGGAGCTGGCGCTACCCCTTCCGCATAGGAATTTAGTTCGTCTGCGTCGAGGTGATCGGAAGCGACGCGCTCTGCGTCTCCAGACTCCGACCCACTCTGCCACGCCGCCTCCTCGCGCCCACGCGCAAGCGACCGTAGCAGAGAATTGATCTCGTTGTTATGAGCTTGTTTCATTCTGGTTAATTCTGTGCCCTCTCAAGAACGCTTCCGCGCGTGGCTGCTTGCGCCGGAAATGTCAGCGAATGGGCATTAATACTTGCTTTCACCCCGCGACTTCGTTTTCTTTCTTCAATAAGACCGGTTCAGTTGCTAGCAGCGGCTCGAGATCAGCTTCAAGGTTAAGCGCCACTTCGGAAAAGGCCCGTTCTGTCTCGGACTTAGTCCAGCCTTTCTGCTCAATCAGCCGCCTCTCAACTTGCTGTCGCAACTCAGCATGAATGCGTGTGAGCCGGCGACTGGCAGTTGCTTCGTGCACACCGAGCACCGCGCCTGCTTCGCGCAACCGCAGACCGTCGAAGTAGTAAAGCTTCACCAACAAGCGATCCTCCGCCGTCATTTCCTTGACAGCTTCGGCGAGCGCCTTTTGCAGTTGTGCGCCGGTAAGTTTTGTAGAAATCTGCAACTCCGGATTTGGAGCTTGTCCGTGCCCGGACCAGGTGTTCTCGCCCTGACCGTGCTGAATGATTCGATCAAAATCTGCGTCTTCTTCCGTCTGAACCAGCCGGGACTGCTTACGGTGCTGATCGACAGCGAGCTGCGCGACCACGGCTCGCAGCCAGCCGGCTAGCGAACCGCGACCGGAGTAATACGCCAGCTTGCCCGCCGGCTTCCCATCCTCGCGAAGGCGCAGGCCGTGGAGTTCTGCCCAGATAGACTGCGCCAGATCTTCGGCGCCTTCTTCATTTGAACTTGCTGAACGCGCGGCGGAACGAACTGTTGCGGAGAAGCGTTCAACCAGGTCCGTCCAGGCTTTTTGGTTTCCCTGTTCGCAAGCGACAATCAGACAAAGATCATCGGCCTGGAGCTTGTCGATGAAGTCCCGAATAACTTCCAAAGAAGCCGGCGGGTCATCCCGCAAAATGTACTTGCCAACTGCAGCCCTGACACGCGGTATTAGCGTTTCGCCGGTGAGCCCGTGATTGTCCGTGGCGCGCCCAAGCAAGCGGCTGGCGCCTTCGGAAAACAACTTCTCGATTTGCTCTATTCTTTGACTCAAGGGGGATTTATCAAACCGCCAGCGCTCCTAATGCTACCACGTTGCGCTCGTCATATGTCCGCCCACACGGAAGGTTTGATGTTCCGGAGCATTTCGAGTTGCCGCAATGTTCCGACCTTTATCAGTTAACTTTGACACTCCCTGATCGGTGGGCTAGATTCGAAGTTCAAACAAATGGGAGCAGAGTTCTTCTATGGTCGATTAACTTCCCCCGGACACGGTGCAGGAACTGAGCGCGCAGCCAGCGAGAAACTGGTTTTCAATGCTAAGAGTCACGGAAATATTTCGCTCGATTCAAGGTGAATCCACGCATGCCGGGCGTCCCTGCGCCTTTGTGCGCCTGACCGGTTGTCCGATGCGCTGCGTCTGGTGCGATAGCGAGTATACGTTCAGCGGCGGCGAGTATCTTACCCTTGATGACGTGATGAACCAGGTGCGCGCGTTCAATTGTAAACTTGTTGAAGTAACAGGTGGCGAGCCACTGGCGCAGCGCGAGGCGTTTATCTTGATCGAACGATTGTGTGCTGAAGGCTTTGAGGTACTGGTTGAAACGGGAGGCTTCGTTTCAACTGCAGACGTTGATCCCAGAGCCAGGATTATTCTTGACGTCAAGTGTCCGACTTCTGGTGAAGAAGCGCGTAACCACTGGCCAAATCTGGAACGCCTGCGAGCTGATAAAGACGAAGTCAAGTTTGTCATCATGAACCTCGAAGATTGGACGTACGCGCTGGAAATTATCGGACGGTATGAGTTAGATCACCGCGCTAAGGCCGTCCTTGTCTCGCCCGCCTGGGACGCCGTAGATCTGAAAGACATAGCGGAGTGGGTTTCTGCCAGCGGGCTCGATGTGCGCATGCAATTGCAACTTCACAAATACATTTGGGGACCGGAGGCACGCGGAGTCTAATGGGTGGACACAACGAGGCAGCCTACCTGCCTTTAGAATCGGCGAAACTCAAGGACGGAGCGTCTCGTCTGGCAGTTTGCCTGGTGTCGGGAGGTATGGACTCCTGCGTGACAGCAGCGATTGCCAATGAAGAAGCCGAGGGGCTGGCGTTCCTTCACGTGTCGTATGGACAGCGGACAGAACAACGGGAGCGCCGCGCCTTCGAGGAACTTGCCGACTATTACCAGGTCAAGCAGCGCCTGGTGGTATCCCTGGAACACCTCGCGCAAATCGGCGGTTCGTCGTTGACCGACAAAGATATCGCTGTCACTTCAGCAAACCTTTCGGGCCACGGTATACCAACAAGCTATGTCCCGTTTCGCAATGCTCACCTTCTGTCTATCGCTACCAGTTGGGCCGAAGTAATCGGCGCCCGAGCGATTTACATTGGCGCCGTCGCTGAAGATTCTTCAGGTTATCCGGATTGCCGGCTCGAGTTTTACGAGGCGTTTCAGCAAGTAATAAACCGCGGCACGAAACCTGAAACTCAAATTGAAATCAGAACTCCGGTCATAGCTTTAAAGAAGTCTGAAATAGTGAAACTGGGTCAGAGCCTCAAGTCACCTTTTGAACTTACGTGGTCCTGCTATCAAGAATCGGATGAAGCTTGCGGCGACTGCGACTCCTGCGCTCTGCGACTGCGAGCGTTTAGCTCGGCCGGTGTCAAAGATCCGATTCCATATCTGCTTGACAGCAAGAGGTTTGCTTATTAACGTTAGGTCGATCCTGATAGCCAATTACAACCAGAAGCGGAGCCAGCGCATCTTATGGGCTCTCCCGTAATACCAAATCACCGGTACATTTTCTTTGGAGGAATTTAGATGTTTCGTAGATACTTTTTCGCCATTCTCGCCTCGGCAGTCTTAATTGTCTCAACCGCCATCCAGAGCTCAGCGCAGACCGGTCAGCTTCGTGGGCATGTAACTATGAAGCAGGCCGATGGCACAGTACTACCGGTCGCCGACGTGATTATCGACGTCTACCGCGTGGATATTCCTTCTAAGACACCGTTCAGTACAAAGACAAACAAGAAAGGTGAATTTGTGTATGCGGGTCTTCAGTACACGGGCGACTATGTAATCGTAGCCAGCTCGCCGGGGGCTCAGGCTTACTGGCAACCGGGCGTAAAAGCTGGAAGAGATGTTGACTATGCCATTGAACTCCTTCCGGGCGATGGAAAACATCTCACCTTGGAGGAGTTAAAGACCCTGAAGGCAGCTAGCGGTACGGGCGCGGCAACTGCAGGAGGGGCAAAGGAGACTGCGGAAGACAAAGCCAAGCGCGCAGAGCTAATCAAGAAGAATGAGGAAATTAAAGCGGAGAACGCAAAAGCCGAAGCGTCCAACGAAATAATTGGCCGGTCGTTCAAAGCCGGCAATGATGCTCTCAAGGCGAAAAACTATGACGAAGCGATCGCTCGCTTTGATGAGGGTCTGCAAGCTGACCCTGAACATCCTGGCGCGCCGGCATTGTTAACCAACAAGACGATGGCGCTTAATTCTCGAGCGGTGGATAGATATAACGCGGCTGTTCAGTCTACGGATGATGCAGCAAAGAACGCCGGTATGGAAGCCGCAAGGAAAGATTGGACCGCAGCCAGCCAATCAGGTGCCAAGGCCGTCGCGATGTTAAAGGCATTACCGACGTCAACCGATGCGGCCGCTGCTAACAGCCTAAAAGTCAATTTGTATTTTGCGCTCATGGCTAGAGCTGACGCCACTCGCCTATTCGTCACCAAAGTGGACCAATCGCAAGTCGATCTCGGAGTAAACGCGTATCAGGAGTACATTGCAGCGGAAACTGATCCGGTCAAGAAGTCCAAAGCCGAACACGATCTGGCGCAGATGCTATTCGACGCCAATGCCTTCGATCGGGCTCTGGTGGCCTATCAGCAGATTCTAGAGGCCAATCCAGACGATCTCAATGCGCTGCTCCGCGCCGGACAGGCACTTTTCAATATCGGCGCCATCAATACTGACAAGCTTAAATATCAGGAAGCAGCTAACTATCTTGCGAGATTTGTCGACAAGGCTCCGGATACAGACCCGTTGAAGGCAGACGCAAAGGCCATCCTTGATGCCTTGAAGGACCAGGAAAACGTTAAGCCCGTGAAGACGACGACGCCAGTGCGTCGAACGCGAAAGCCGTAGGGCAATAGCAACTGCCAAACGGGGCCGCAGCGGAGGAACAACCCGGTGCGGCCTTAAATTTTGTCTTGGTTTTTGGGGTTTTGGGGCCCCGCAATCTCCAGCCCCTTGCGCGTTGATATGCCAATTTGACCTGACGCTCGGTGGCCGCTCCTCCTCGGCCCGTCCAGGTGCCCCAACCACTCCATTCCGCTGATTCCCTCAGAAAAATTGACCTTGACAGTGTGGTTGATCAACTTGTACTATGCTTGCCCAACGGTGTTTAGCACCGGTCCGCAGTGTCCTAACTTCCAGTCTGCATAATCTTTTTCTCGCGAATCGCAGGCCCATCTTGTGGATCTTCTTTTAGATATCTCAACACCGGGGTACAAATGTCGGCAAAACTAGGCGAAATTCTCGTTCGGGAGAATCTCATTAGTCCGCAACATCTCCGTGAGGCGCTTGACTATCAGCGCGAGCACGGTGGTCGGTTGGGATTCAACCTTGTCAAGTTGGGGCTGGTCTCCGACGACATGATAACTGCCGTCCTGTCACGGCAATATGGCATTCCTTCCGTTAACCTGGAACTCTTCCAGATTGACGCTCAGGTTCTCCACCTCATCCCTCAGGAAGTGGCGCAGAAGTATTCGGTCCTCCCCCTCTCTCGCGTTGGCGCCAGCCTCACGTTGGCAATGGTCGATCCGACCAACGTCTTTGCGATGGACGACGTCAAGTTCATGACCGGACTGAATGTCGAGCCTGTAGTAGTCGCCGAGACGAGTATTCAGCAAGCAATCTCCAAGTACTACGGTACTTCCAAGGAGATTGAGTTGTCTTCGATGGGTGCGGATGAAGTGGTCTTCGATGGCGCTGTTACCAAGAACGCCAACGGCGGTATCACGCATGCCGATTTGGTCTCACTGGACACCATCGACTTCGATGTAGACCGCACCGAAGACGTCGAAGTGGTTGAAGACAACGAAGAGATTGACCTCTCCACCCTCTCCAGAATAAGCGAGGACGCGCCCGTCGTCAGACTGGTAAACGTGCTCCTGGTCGACGCGCTTCGCCGCGGAGCGTCAGACATTCACGTTGAACCTTACGAGAAGGAACTTCGCATTCGTTTCCGCATTGACGGTGTTTTGTATGATGTGATGCGGCCGCCACTCAAAATGCGCGATGCCCTGATTTCACGCGTCAAGATCATGGCCAAGCTCGACATCTCCGAAAAGCGGCTGCCGCAAGACGGACGAATCAAGATCAAGGTCAAGGTTGACGCGCGGTCGCGTGAACTGGACTTTCGTGTTTCCACCTTGCCGACTCTGTTTGGTGAGAAGGTTGTGCTTCGTCTGTTGGATAAAGAGAACCTCATGCTCGATATGACGAAGCTTGGTTTCGAACCGGAATCGCTCGTCAAGTTTCAGCGGAATATTTCGAAGCCTTACGGCATGGTTCTGGTTACGGGCCCGACTGGAAGCGGAAAAACAAACACTCTCTATTCTGCGCTTCAGTCTCTCAATACAGTTCAGACGAACATCATGACGGCCGAGGACCCGGTTGAGTTTAACCTGATGGGAATCAACCAGGTCCAAATGAAAGAGCAAATTGGCTTGAACTTTGCGGCGGCCTTGCGCGCCTTTCTGCGCCAGGACCCAAACATCATTCTGGTCGGTGAGATTCGAGACTTCGAAACCGCCGAAATTGCAATCAAAGCTGCCCTTACCGGCCACCTCGTACTCTCTACCCTCCACACAAACGACGCTCCTTCCACGATTTCCCGCCTGATGAACATGGGCATCGAGCCATTTCTGGTGGCCACAAGCGTGAATCTAATTCAGGCGCAGCGCCTCATCCGCCGCGTCTGCAAAGACTGCAAGCGCGAGGCTCCCATGCCTCCGGAAGCGCTGATGGAAGTCGGCTTTAGTGCCGAAGATGCCAGGGCGCTCAAGACTTACAAGGGAAAGGGCTGTTCGACTTGTAACAACACCGGTTACAAAGGGCGAATTGGCCTTTACGAAGTGATGGAAGTCAACGATGACATCCGCGAACTTATCCTGATCGGTGCGTCATCGCTGGAGTTGAGAAAGAAAGCGATTGAAGACGGCATGATCACCCTACGCGAATCCGGACTACACAAGATTCGCGCTGGATTAACCACTCTCGAGGAAGTAGTCCGCGAAACAGTGGCCTAAACGGAAAGAGGAATACTATGTTGCGCACAATCACTCTGTCGCTATTGATGTTGGTTTCAGTCGTAGTCATGCTCCCCTTCGCGAGCTCTACGGCACATGGCCTCCGGCAAAGTTCCGCATCTCAACAACAGCGGCGTTATCGACGTCATTCGCGTGCCTGGTGGCGACGTCACCGCGCTCGAGTGCGTTTGCGCCGCGCTGCTGCCCTGGCGCACCGCAGCTCTCCGCTTGGTCCGGTCCTGGTAAATTCAACCACTCCCGACGCTGCCCTGGCGCTCCCCAAGCTGCCGGCCGGCTGGAACAACGCGACCCTCGCGAATGGTGGTGAACTCAAGTTTCGGACAGAAGGCAGTGCGACCATGCCGGGCCAGGGCACACTCGCAGTCGTTGCCCGTAGTCGCCCGAATCCTGCCTACCTGACCCAAAAGGAACAATCCACTATGCTCTCCGGCGTGTCTTTTTCAGATTTGCGGCGGATCGCGATCGACAAGATGATCAATGCCGGCGGCTGGGTAATAAACGATTACGAGCGTCAGGTTAACGGCGCGCGCGTGTTCGTCGTTATCGCGCAAACTCCCAGTGATGGCCGTTCACCGGAAAAGGCATGGAACTTTTACTTCGCCGAGGTTGACGGGAAAATCTACAGCTTGACGCTCAACACGCCGGTAGAGTTTTCAAACAAACTGACAGTCGAAGGCGAGAAGTTCATCGCGACTCTCGCCGCCAGAGCTAACGCACAACCGGCGAACAAATAACGGTCAGCAGGTGAGTAGTTTAGATATGGAAACCCTTCATCTCGTCAGGAGCATTCCTCGATGTCATTAACTGATACCGCCACACAACTTTCCCTCTCGGAGCTGCTGCGGAAGCTCTCCGAGCTGGGCGGATCCGACCTGCATATCACTACTGGCTCTGCGCCGCAGGTTCGTGTTGATGGACATCTTCGACCACTCGATGGCTATCGCCTGATGACTGCCGCCGACACCAAGCAACTGGCTTACTCCGTTCTCACTGATGCTCAGAAGCACCGGTTCGAAGAAAACCTCGAACTCGACTTTTCCTTTGGCGTGAAGGGCCTCTCGCGCTTTCGCGCCAACTTATTCAACCAAAGGGGCGCCGTGGGATGCGTGTTCCGTGCGATACCATACGAGATCAAAGCGTTCGAAGATCTTGGCCTCCCGGACATCGTCAAAACGCTGTGCGAAAAACCTCGCGGCTTGATTCTCGTGACCGGGCCAACCGGTTCAGGCAAGTCAACCACCCTCGCGGCAATGGTCGATAAGATCAATCGCGATCGCCACGAGCACATCCTGACGATCGAAGACCCGATTGAGTTTTTGCATAACCACAAAAGCTGTCTGGTAAACCAAAGAGAGGTCAACGCTGACACGCACGGATTCGCCGCAGCCTTACGAACAGCTTTGCGCCAGGATCCTGACGTTGTGCTGGTCGGCGAAATGCGCGATCTGGAGACTATTGAATCGGCCTTGAGAATCGCGGAGACAGGCCACCTCACCCTCGCTACGCTGCACACAAATTCCGCGGCTTCGACCATCAACCGCATCATTGACGTCTTCCCTTCTGATCAGCAGTCACAAATTCGCGCCCAGCTTTCACTCGTGCTGGAAGGGATTCTTTGCCAGGCCCTGCTCCCGCGCGCCGAGAAAACCGGACGAGCTATGGCGCTTGAAATCATGATTCCCAACGGCGCCATCAGAAACTTGATTCGCGAGGACAAAGTCCACCAGATCTACTCGATGATGCAAACCGGCCAGGACAAATATGGCATGCAGACTTTCAATCAAGCGCTAGCCACGCTTTATCACAAACGCCAGATCACACTGGACACGGCTATGCAGCGATCCTCCAACACCGATGAACTAAAGGAACTGATTGATCGCGGGTCCGGCCTCAACACCGGCAATGGCAACAGACAACACCCGAGCCCCTACGCCCAGGGCCGGCCAATCGGATCTCGACCTGCAGTCAACAAATAGACTTAGACTCTGGAGCTAACTAGCTATGCCTACTTACGTATTCAAAGGCCGCAACCGGCTAAACGAAATTGTCGTCGGCGAACGTGTTGCCGATAATCGCGATTCCCTGCGACAGATTCTTCGTCGCGAGCAAGTTACTCTCACGTCCGTGAAGGAAAAGGGTCGCGAGATAGGGATTCCGAAGCTTGGCAGCCGCAAGAAAGTCAAAGCCAAAGATCTTTCGATATTCACGCGCCAGTTTTCAGTGATGATTGACGCCGGTCTGCCTTTGGTTCAGTGCCTGGAAATTCTCGCGCAACAGCAGGAAAACAAATACTTCCAGCAGATACTGCTCCAGGTTCGACAGGACGTTGAGGAAGGCTCGACGCTGTCGGCGGCCATGGCTCGGCATCCGCGCGTGTTTGACCAGCTTTACGCCAACATGGTCGAAGCCGGCGAGACCGGCGGTATCCTCGATTTGATCTTGCAGCGTCTATCAACCTTCATCGAAAAAATCGTTAAGTTGAAGCGAGACGTGATCTCCGCGCTGATTTATCCAGCCGCAGTGGTCCTGCTTGCCATCGTCGCGGTCGCAGTAATCATGGTGGTGGTAATTCCGCAGTTTCAAAACATCTTCCTTGGTTTGCTTGGGCCGGGGGAACAATTGCCGTTACCCACCCGAATCGTGGTTGGGATAAGTAACTTCCTTGCCGGCTGGGGCGGGCTTGTTATTCTCGTTGTGATAATCGCGACCTCAGTGGGCATTCACTTCTACTACAAAACACCAAACGGCCGGAAGGTCATCGATCGAATCCTTTTGAAGCTTCCCGTGTTTGGCAAGATTCTTCAGAAGATTGCCGTGGCGCGATTCTCGCGCACCCTCTCAACGCTGCTCTCTTCTGGTGTGCCAATTCTGCAGTCGCTCGACATCACCGCACGCACCGCAGGCAATGTGATCATCGAGGAAGCTATCATTAGCGTACGCAACGGAGTGGAACGCGGCGAAAACTTTGTCGATCCGCTAAGGGCTACTGAGGTCTTCCCAAACATGGTGGCGCAGATGGTCGGTATCGGCGAACAAACCGGCGCGCTGGATGCAATGCTCGGCAAGATAGCTGACTTCTACGAACAGGAAGTAGATGCTGCGATTGCTAACTTGCTGACCCTTATGGAGCCGCTCTTGATCGGTTTTCTCGGCGTCACGATCGGTTCGATTGTAATCGCTATGTACCTACCGCTGTTCACACTGATCGGAAAACTGGCTAACCAACACTAGGCCTGCCGGCACTTCTTCCGGGTGACCAATTATTCATCCCATCAAGGACGAATTCCTCCTCAAGAAAAAAGGCCCGCGTAATGCGGGCCTTTTCTTTTTCTCCACCAAGAGGTTGTCTAAGCTAAGGCCCGACGGGGCCGATATTCAATAGCCATGCAAGCGGGCGCTGGTTCAGTTCGGATGGCTTGTTCAGAGGTTACTAAAGGCTCTACTATTTCTTGTCAGGCACTTGCTGAGCATTCGCGCTTTCCCGCACGCGCATTTCCTGGAACCGGCATGGATCTGATCAATGAAAAGGTGAAGATGCGGAACGTTCAAATCGCTATTATCGGCAGCGGCTTCGGCGGGATAGGCACTGCCATCCGGCTGAAGCAGGAAGGGATTGAAGACTTCATCATCTTTGAGCGCGCCGATGATGTCGGCGGCGTTTGGCGCGATAACACCTATCCCGGCTGTGCCTGCGATGTGCAGTCGCATCTGTATTCTCTTTCCTTCGCTCCTAATCCTGATTGGACCCGAAGCTTTTCTCCGCAGCCAGAAATCTGGGACTATTTGCGGCGCTGCGCCAGGGACTACGGCGTGCTCGCGCATATCCGCTTCGGACACGCGGTCAGCGAAGCTGTGTGGGAACACGATGTACAGCGTTGGCGGATTGAGACATCACAGGGAACCTGTCTGGCTTCCGTGCTGATCTCGGCCGCCGGCGCGCTCAGCGAACCCAAGCTACCGAAGTTGCCTGGGTTGGAGACTTTCAAGGGCAAGGTGTTCCACTCCTCTCGGTGGGATCACCAGTTCGAGCTCACAGGCCGTCGGGTTGCGGTGATCGGTACGGGAGCGTCGGCGATCCAGTTCGTGCCCGCGATCCAACCCCAGGTTGACAAGCTGCATGTGTTCCAGCGAACCGCGCCCTGGATCGTGCCGCGCCACGACCGGCCGTTGCGCGGGCTTGAGCGCCGACTCTTCCGGCGCTTCCCGCCGGCCCGGCAAGTGATGCGCGCGGCAATTTACGGGTGGCGCGAATCGCTCGGGTTTGCCTTTCGCCACCCGCGGGCCATGAGGTTGCTCGAGCGCATAGCCCGACGCCACCTCAAACGTTCGGTCGCCGATCCTATTCTCCGCGCGAAGCTAACGCCTGATTATCTGATGGGCTGCAAGCGCATACTAATTTCCAACGACTATCTGCCGGCGCTAACTCAGTCCAATGTTGAATTGGTTACAGATGGCCTTGCGGAAGTGCGGGAGCATTCCATTTTCAGTGACGACGGCATTGAGCGTGCGGTAGACACAATCATTTTCGGCACCGGTTTTCATGTGACTGACTTCTCGTTCGCCAAACAACTTCGTGGTAGAGACGGATGCACGTTGAGCGAAGCCTGGGCTGGGAGCCCGAAGGCACTGGTGGGAACCACGGTGGCAGGCTTTCCCAATCTCTTCCTGCTGCAAGGACCCAATACGGTGCTTGGTCACTCGTCAGTGATCTACATGCAGGAGGCGCAAATTGAACACCTGTTGAGCGCCGTGCGCTACATGCGGCTTCACAGCGTCGTCACGATAGAAGCCCGGGCAGAAGCGCAGGCGGCCTATGTAAACGCCATCGACAAGAATATGCGCGGCACGGTCTGGACTTCCGGCGGTTGCTTGAGCTGGTATCTGGACGCTACTGGTCGAAACTCCACGCTCTGGCCGACAGCCAGTTGGCGATTTCGCCGCCGCGTAGCGCGTTTCGCTCCGGACGAATACGTGATGGAGTAGTGGGCAGTGGGCAGCGAGCGGCAGCCCGAAGGGCTGCCAGATAGTAGCCGGTGGTCGAAGACCACCGGAACGCGATCAAATGTGATTCAGCACCCTGAAAAGGGTGCGAGACTTCTTGCATCCCTGCGGGATGCGGCAAGATATCGAATCAAGACCGGAGGTCTTCGCTTCGCTGCGACCTCCGGCTACTTTCTCGCAACTCTCCGAGTTGCCTCGGGAGAATCCAGCATGACTGCAAACGTTCTGCTTCGCATTGAACAAGCAACTGAAAAAGATGTTCCACTCGTTCTGGAGTTCATCCGCGAGCTGGCCGAATACGAGAGGGTCCTGGACCGAGTAATAGCGACTGAAGACATCCTGCGCGCAACCTTATTCGGCGCGCGACCTTACGCCGAAGCCCTGGTCGCTCACATCGGCGAGGAGGCGGCGGCCTTCGCAATCTACTTTTTCAGTTATTCATCCTTCACCGGATTACCCAATCTTTATCTCGAAGACATATTCGTCCGTCCAGCCTACCGTGGATCGGGTTTGGGTAGGAAGTTGTTCGCTTTCCTGGCGCGCAGGGCCAGCGAGCATGGCTGCGGTCGCATGGAGTGGTCAGTACTCAATTGGAACGAGGCAGCAATCGGATTCTACAAGAGACTCGGCGCCGAGCCCGTGCGCAACTGGACGGTCTTTCACCTGGCGAAAGCGGAGATGGAGAAGCTGGCAAAAGAGAGCTAGCAAGAGGCATAGAGGTCAAGGGCCGATGAGCGGCAATCTAACCAACGATATCGGGCAGCAGTTTACATACGACGCCACAGGCCAGCAGACGGCTTCTACTTACACGAACCTCCAAAACTCGTACGACGGTGACGGGTTGCGGGTGAAGCGAACAGAAGACGGACTGGCGCCGGCGCTATTCCTGCGTTCGAGCGTGCTGGGTAGGCAGGTGATGGCGGAGATTGATTAAGTCAGCGGCTCCTGGCAGTGGTGGCGCGGATACGTCTACGCGGGCTCGCAGTTGCTGGCGGTGCAGCAGGGTGGAGTTTTCTGGATGCACGAGGATCCGGTGACGAAGTCGAAGCGGGTAACGAACAGTGCGGGCACGGTCGTGAGCATGATTGAGTTGGATCCGTGGGGCGCGGATACAAACCGCTCAAACAACGCCGCGTTCCAGCCGCGGGAGTTCAGCTACGAGCGCGACACGAACCGATGACACCCCAACGCCCTTCCGTGGCTATGAGGACTGGTCGCTACTGTTCCTGGTAAGGACAATGGCGGCAGCCGCTGTCGCAGCAGTACCCTCGCTTGCGCAGAAACGCGGCGGTGAAAACAAACAGGCCGTTCTCAAGATAGTAGTCGCGCCCCTCGTGCAATTCCGCGTCCTCGCGCGTCGGTGGTTCGGCGTCTCCATCAGAGTCTGCCGTATTCGCTTGTCCGTCGGCTAGTGTCATTGATCCTTCAGGTATGTGGCTACGTCAGTCTAAAGGTTATTGTCCGATAAACTTCCGGAAGCTCCGAACAATGTCTTTGGTCGCGTAGCGTCGACCTGAGTCTAGCCCGGCGTTTCACCTCCGGGAAGTGCTATCGAAAGTTCTTCGCGTCGCGTAGTGACGCCGGACAATAAGTTCAAGCCGTCGCTACGCGACGAAGGAGCACGGCTGAACTATTCTCCCCGGCGTTGAAACGCCGGGCTAAATTCAAATTGCCGCTACGCGGCAGACCGTCCCCAGAATAGCCAGTCTTTGCCGCAGCGCAAGCGCTCTGTGGTAGGCTTGGCCCTACGATGGGCCTCGAAGAAGCCACAGAACGGAGATACTCGCTTGGTCATAAGCTCTCGTGGCTGATCCTCGGGCGTCTTACCGCCGCCCTGTTTTTGTTCGTCGCGCGCGGGCTGTGGGTTCATGGAGGGAACGCGCAAGCCTGGTCGGAAACCCTGTCGCCCCTCTTCATCGTTTGCGGCCTCACACTGCTCTACGCGCTCGCTCGCATTTTCTCCAAAGCTCTGCTGCTGCAGGCGCGCATTCAATTCGTCATAGACATCGCGCTCGTAAGCTGGCTCGTCTGGACCACTGACGTCATTCAGTCGCCATACATTGCCATCTACATAGTCGTCATTGCCGCCTCTGGCCTGTTTCTCAGTCCGCGAGATGCCGTAGTTATCTCGCTCGGATGCGCCGTCGCCTTCACCGCCAGCGCACTCGCAGTGCTTAACGGCCTCGGTCCCATCCACGCTGGGGAGTTGCTCGACACGGGCCGCGTGAAGACTTTTCAGTCCATTGGGCTGTTCGATATTGCTTTTCTCGTCGTCGGGTTGCTGTCGGCGCGGCTGGCGGCGCGCCAATCACGTTCCGACGTACGTTTGCAGGCCGCCACTCAGTCTCTGGCAACATTGCGAGCGCTCCATGAGCGGATCGTGGAGTCGATCCGTTCCGGCGTTGTAACCACCGACTTGCAAGGTCGCATCTACACCTTCAACGCAGCCGCCGCGGAAATTACCGGTTACCACGAGGCCGATGTTCGCGGACAAGATGCCTCAATCTTCTTCGGCGAACTCAACGAGATCATCTCCGACTCGATGGATACTGCCGGAGCGGCTAAAGCCAGCCCTCGGTTTGAATCCGAATGCCTGACGGCGGAGGGGCTGCGGCTGCGGCTTGGTTTCAGTGTCACGCCTCTTTTTTCTGAGCTTGGCGACACGACCGGCACTGTGATTACTTTCCAGGATCTCACCCGCATTCGCGCCCTGGAGGAAACCTCGCGACGGCAGGACCGGCTCGCCGCCATTGGGCGGATGGCGGCCTCAATCGCCCACGAAATTCGCAATCCCCTGGCGGCAATGCGTGGTTCGATTCAGATGCTGCGTGCCGACATGCAGGGCGAGTCTTCACAAACGGAACTCATGGAGATCATCCTGCGTGAGTCGGATCGGTTGAACCGGATTATCAGCGACTTCCTGAATTACGCGCGCCCGCGTTCAATCATTCAGTCGAAGGTTGACGTCGGCGAGTTATTGCAACGAACATTTACCCTGTTACGCAACAGTGCAGAAATAAACGAGCGGCAGGTCATCAGAGAAGATTTGCCTGACACGCCGGTTCTGATTGATGCCGATGCGGAACAACTGCAACAGGTTTTCTGGAACCTCGCTCGCAATGCGTTGCAGTCAATGCCGGGCGGGGGAGAACTTCGGGCTGCGGTGCAGCGGCATCCTAATAGCCGTTTAGGAATTGCTTTTTCAGATACTGGGCGGGGAATGTCGCCGCAACAAGTGGAACGTCTATTTGAGCCCTTCTCCTCAACTACAGGAGGAACCGGACTGGGACTTTCGATTGTCTATCAAATCATTCGCGATCATGGTGGTACAATTAACGTCCGGAGCCGGGAGGCACAAGGAACGACGATTACGATTGAGTTGCCGGTGGGGGAGAAGGAGTCAGGAGTCAGCAGTCAGAAGAACGGAGAGCAGTAGTCAGGAGACAGTAGTCAGTAGTCAGTAGTCAGTAGTCAGTAGTCAGTAGTCAGAAGAACTTGAGCTATGGTCGAACAATCTTGATGAATAACATTTTAGTTGATAGGTTTGAATCAACGAAGCTGACTACTGACTTCTGTCTCATGTCTTCTGACTACTGTCTACTGACTCCTGTCTACTGATTGAGTTATGGTCTACTGTTGAGTTATGGCCAACCTTTTAATAGT
>JANMQG010000140.1:0-114279 GCA_031370285.1 Chloracidobacterium sp.
GCAAGGAACAGATAGCGACAGCCGCAAATCCTCAAGTTGCCGAGCTGCAGAAAGCAGCGTAAGCAAGAACCAGTGGGCAGTGGGCAGTGGGCAGTAGGCAGAACATTTACTGCTTGCTGCCTTCTTATTTCAACTAAGGCCTTGCGATATCCGCGCTCTGGTGCTTTCCTGTTCTGCCCACTGCCCACTGCCCACTGCCCACTGCCTACTGTTACAATCGCACACATGGCAGTTAGTGGTCGTCGTAAGTCAATAGTTTTCTTCATTACGCTGGGCGCTTGTTTGGTGGCGCTGGCGGTGGCGCTTAATGTTGGCTGGATTCTGCTCAACGCGCGCGAAATTGCGTTGCTGGTCTTTGGCATAATCTTTTTCCTGTTGATTATTACGGGTCTCGTCCTCAACACAACCTTCCTTATTCGCGAGATACGACGCAACGAGCAGCATGACGCCTTTATTAACGCAGTAACTCACGAACTGAAAACACCGCTCGCCTCCATTAGGCTTTATCTCGAGACACTTAAGACACGCGATCTTGAAGAGAACAAGCGACAGGAGTTTTACGAGGTGATGCTGGCCGACAGCGACCGGCTCTTGCACACAGTCGAGCAAGTGTTGCGTGCCGGTCAATCGGGTCAACGAGGTCGCAAACTCAATCTGAGAAAGATAGACGTTGGCGAATTAGCGCGTGAATGCGTAGACCTCACGCGCGTTCGCCATCACCTCAGCGCTGACTCGGTGAGGTTCACGGAGTCGGTCAACGGAGAGCGACCGCAAGTGAAGGCTGATGCCGATGAGCTGCGCGCGGCCATTTCAAACCTGCTCGACAATGCCGTCAAATACTCCCTCAAGGACGTTCAGGTTTCGCTGGAGGTTGCGGCGCTTGATAACAAAAAAGTGGTTGTGCGTATCGAGGACAGCGGTATTGGTATTCCCGCGGCCCAGTTGAAACGAATCTTTAAGCGCTTTTACCGCGTGCCGGGCCGCGTCATGGCCAGGATTAAGGGCACCGGCCTTGGTCTCTTCATTGTGCGATCCGTAGTTGAGAGACATGGTGGCAAGGTATTCGCTGAGAGTGAAGGGCCGGGCCACGGCAGTAGATTTACGATTGAACTTCCCCGTGTGTGATTAGTAGAAAAGGTTTTGATCAATGAGTGCTGTGCTGGTAGTAGAGGACGAGCAACACCTGGCTGATGGCTTGCGCTTCAATCTTGAAGCGGAGGGCTACACCGTCGACGCTGTAAGCGATGGCGAGGCGGCCTTGTCTTTAGTTTTCGATAAGCGCCAAACCTACGATGCGCTGGTGCTCGATGTGATGCTCCCCGGCAAAGATGGATTCACAGTAGCTGCTGAACTTCGGGCGGCAGGTTATTTCGTGCCCGTACTGATGTTGACTGCGCGCGGACGTCCGGAAGATGTGCTGCGCGGTTTCGAGTCGGGCGCTGACGACTATCTTCCCAAGCCTTTTGAGCTGTCAGTGTTGTTGGCGCGTCTGAATGCACTACTGCGGCGGCGTCAGTGGTTTCACCAGGATCAAACGCAGGAGCAAAGCAACAGAGCTGGCGCGGAAGCGGCGCAACCGGATCAAAACGAGGAAGGCCCCGAAGAGTTTGGTTTCAATAACCGAGTCATCGATTTCGGAAACCTTGAACTGCGCACTCCCCAGCAGACGATTAGATTAACTCTGATGGAAGCGCAACTGCTGCGTTACCTCGTGAAGCACGAGGGAAATGTCGTTTCGCGCAAGGCGATTCTGGAAAAAGTCTGGGGCCTCAACGAGGATACGGACACCCGCGCGATCGATAACTTCATCGTACGCTTGCGAAAGTATATCGAAGACGATCCTACCAAGCCGGAACATCTTCTGACCGTGAGAGGCGTGGGTTATCGCTTCGTTGCACAAGCTTGAAACCGGGGTCCTATAACAGTAGCTGCCCGATCAGTCAACGCTTCGCTCAGCACCGTCGCGTGCTTTCATATCTCTTCTGCTTGGGTACGCAGTTATTATCTCCTTCTCGACAAAGTAGAGACAATGTTCTCGCCTCACACGGGGCGCGGCGCATGAGACAATTGCGTGGGGAGTCAGGCTAATCCCCGCCGTGCAGATCACCTTCCACTCCAGGGGTGGAGTTTTCTGGATGCATGAAGATCCGGTGACGAAGAGCAAGCGAGTGACGAACAGTGCGGGCACGGTCGTGAGCACGATTGAAATGGACCCGTGGGGCGCGGATACGAACCGCTCAAACAACGCCGCTTTCCAGCCAAAGAAGTTCACCTCGTATGAGCGCGACGCAAACGGCAGTGACGCAGCAATGTTCCGTCGCTCCAATCGCTGGCACTCGCGCTTCGACCAACCCGATCCCTACGACGGCAGTTACGACGCGAGTGCTCCGCAATCCTTCAATCGCTATGCTTATTTTATTGCGGCCACAGTTGGGGGGAGATGATCAGGTCAGCCATTTGCCGTAACGATCGCCGCGCGCACGCCGAGTAAGTCCGAAAAATCTTTTGAGTAGACGGCGTCGACTTTGCGGACGTGGCCAATTGTCTCGACTAGTTCGTCAGTCGAGATGAAACCATTTTCGGTATGGGCAATTGCCCACCCCGGCAGGTGCGCGGCGGTGTGCAGCAGATCCTCGACCAGGCCAAGATACTGCTGCTTGCTCTGCACGCGCGAGCCCAATTTTCCAGCGCGGGTTTTTTCAAACTCGCCCCAAAAATCGTCTCCACCCTGCAACCACTCCTCGCGCCAGGCGAAAGCATTGTGGTGCGCGGGTTGTGGCTGCACTGGCACAGGCAGTCGCAAAAAGAGCAGGTCAGTGTGGCGGCGTTCGGCGACGAAAGTGCGCGCGTCCTGGTTGGTAGCCTTGCTGCGCAGCGAGTTGTCGTAATTGAAGGGTACGGCTTCCGCAAACTGCCTGAACACGCGCGATAATGAAAAAGGCTCGCGCAGGTGACGGCTTTCCGCCGTGAAGGAGAGGACGTAATCGCCCACCATCATTCCCAATGTTAAAGCGAGCGCACGCTTGTATTGATTGTCGAATCTCTCGGCATTGAAGCGAACGTTATCGAACCACCAGGCGTCAGTCTCATTAAACCAATTCCGGAGCGTTGGGTTATCCAGCCGCTCGCGCGGAACGTAGGCGTCGTCAACTATCGCTTCAAAATCAGCTTCAGTGAGTCGCTCAGAATCATTCTCAATCAAAGCCGTCGCTTTGGTATGTGCCCAGATCATCGGATCGTTTGCCGCCACGCGCACGTTCCAACGCTTCAGTTGCACACCAACATTGGGCTCGCCGGTAAAGGGAAACGCAATAGAAGAAAACTTCAAACGTCGCAAGACGCTCAGTTCGAAGTTTAACCAACCGTTGGGAAAAGTTGCGGATGCGACGTAAGTCACTACTGATCCTTCCTAAAACTACTACTATTACCACGCACGCCCTCGTTCAGAGCGTACCGCACGCCGGTTAGTTTGCGCCGGTTCGTGTGCCACTCACGAGTTGTTGGCTACCGTCCGCAAACTAACTGGCAGGCGCTACCACGACGTTCACCTCATGAACAAAGAAAAGAGATTCCAGCCATCGTCGGTGGTCGCGGTAGTGCCGGCCAGAGGATCCACCGGTTTTGCGAAAGATCGCAACTCCTCGAGGTCCTGCAGTGCAAGCAGCGCGTTGACCACCGCGGGATCGAATTCGATTGCGGCGCGCTCGATAATCCGGGCGCGGGCGTCTTCTTCGGTCATTGCCGGCCGATAAGGTCGCGCGTCAGTTAGCGCGGCATATGAATCCGCTACCCGCAATATTCGCGCGGCCAGCGGGATTTCATTCTGCCGCAGCGCGTCGGGATAGCCGGATCCGTTCCACCATTCGTGATGCCAGCGCACTAACAGTTGCACGTCACGGTTGGCGCTGGCGCGCGCTGCTTCCTGCTCGCCGATCACCGGATGCCGCTCCAGGTCGATCCGTTCCTCATCCGTAAGCGAGCCGGCTCGTTGAATATACTCTCGCTCCATGGCCGCTTCGCCAAGATCGTGCATGCGCGCCGCCGTGCGCAGTGATTTCCGATCCTGGGGAGCGAGGTGAAAAGCCTCAGCAATTTTGTCAGCGATTGCGGCAATCCGAACAGCATGCGGGTTAGCATACTGCTCAAACTCATCGGCAGCGGTGGCCAACTGCAGGTAGGCATCGCGCGCGGTGCGATCCTTTTCACTGTTGCGGTAGATTGCGGACATAGGGTTAATTTCAAATCTCAGATCAGACTAACCTACCTTGCGCGACTTTTCGAGTTTGCGCAACAGCAAGTTCGCCATTGCGTTATGCGGATCAATTGACAGCGCTCGATCCACCTCCGTCTGGGCGCGGCGGTGAAACTTCAAGTCAAAGTACAACTCAGCCAGCATTGTACGAAAGGCGGCGTTGGCCGGCTCCAGCTTAACGGCAGCCTGAATCTCATTCTCGGCCCGCCGGCGCATACTCTCGTCGGCAGCCAACGCGCGTCCATAGTAGGCACGATAACGTGCCTCTTGCGGCTCCAAACGCGCAGCGTTGGCCAGGTACTTGATGGCGGCGTTGATCCGTCCCTGGTCTAACGCACCACACCCTTCGCGAAAACTGTATTCAGCGCGCCCCAACTCTGTTTCGGAGGCCTCTGCCTCAAGTTCCAATCCTTCGACTGATTCTGCGGTCCGCTCGGCTTTCCCTGCCTTGGCTTTCGCCGCCGCAAACTGTCTGGCCCTTTCCAGAGAAGAGTCATAACCAGCACGCGCATTTGGATTCGTCAGGATTTCATAGGCCTGGGTGACGCGGGCGAAGGCCGAACTTATTTGCGCGTGGACCTTCGTCCCGGATCTTATTAGATGGAATCGATCGGGGTGGTAGCGGCGCGCCATCGCGTAGTAGGCATCTTTTATTTCGGGGATCTTCGCCGTTGACGGCAGCTCGAGTACTTCGTAGTGATTCGCCGCCGCCTTCAGTCGTTTCAGGAACTCTTCCAGGTCTTCGTTCTCGATGCTTGCCGATATCCAATTATCGGTTTGTTCCGGTTGAGTGGTAATGGCTGGAGCGACCGGAGTTGCGGATTGCTCCTGGCTTGTTTTCGGGCCCTCACTCCGAAAAGCATTTTGCCAGTATTCGCGGATTACTAAGCCACTAAGAGCCAGGCCATAGACGACCCGGTGGGTCTCCAACTCCGGCAGTCCACTAAGCGAAACCAACTCCTCCAGCGCTAATGGTTTATCGAGACGAGAAAGGATAAAGCTTTCGGCCGGGAGGAAATTGCTCGTCCGAGATACTTCGGGAACCCGCGAAATCGTCTCACCGGGGTTTCGAAAGCGGCGTGAAACGAAATTGACGGGTATTTTTTGCGCTGCTTCGCGCAGCAGAATTCCAATGTCCACCTTCACGCAAACGGGATCAACCAGGCGGGCGCGCCCATTGAAGTCCCAGGTTCCTTCCATCCATAACAGGGAGACACGTAAGACGTCGCTTACTAGTACTACAAGCAGGGCATCGATGTCTCTTTGCCTCAGGGTTCCCGTGGCAGCCAATGCGGCTGCGAGATCAAGGTCCGAGAGGTTGCTGTCAAGCCTTGCGATTTCCGCTTCTGAGATTAGGCCCCGCTTGCTGAGGTATTCGCGCAAACGAAGCGTGCGCAGGTTTGAAGCTGCATAGATAAGCTGACCCATATCAAAATAGACAGCCGTTTGTACGCGGTCGTGTTCGAGCCGCAAAGTGCCTGACAAACTTTTGCTCGAGATCTCGCGAATGAGTTCTGCCAACGGTTGCTTTGTAAGTGTGCCCATCTTTGAGTTGTCTTGGAGATTTCGAGGAAGCTGCCGCGCTTCGACCACTAGCCATGATAACGCACGATTTAGTTAAAAAAGAAGCACGGCTTTGACACTCAATCGGTGCAGTCTTATATTGAACTTCCCGAAACAATTTCAGGCGCATGAGGCGTGGAGCCCTGGCAGCTCCAACCGCTGACGCGCCATCATTCCCGAGGGCTGGGAAAGCAAGTGGTTGATACTCCCAAAGGCAACAAGCGAGCTGCGGTAGAGCAAGTTGACAATGGACGAATTGCTCACCTAATCGAACAACTCCAGGTACGAACGGTCGAACTTGAAGAGGCGAATCGCGAGTTGAGACATGTCTCGCACTACCGTTCACTCTTTCTAGCGCGCATGTCGCATGAGTTGCGCACGCCTTTGACGGCGATACTCGGATTCGCTGAAATCATGCTTGACCAGGAAAAGTTGAGCGAGCCACAGCAGCGCTTCTGTCAGAAAATCCAGAACTCCGGGATGCAATTGCTCACCAGCCTCAATCAGCTTGTAGATTTGTCTCGTCTCGAGATTGGCCCGGCTGAGATCTTTCTTCAGGAGCTTTCTTTTCCTGAAATCCTGCGCGAGACTTGTGCCGCGGTTGGCCGGCAGGCGCAAAGGTGCGCCGTAGAAATTGAATGTAATGTGGCGCCGGAAGTAACTACTATCGTGTCTGATCAGGGACGCTTGCGGCAGGTGCTTTATACTTTCCTGGCTTGGGCTGTTAGCCGGAGCCAGGAAGGGCAGCGCGTCACGATTGATGCCAAGCTGCTTGACGGACTTTTGCTCCTGGTGCAGATAGGCGATGAAGGCGAACCAATAAAAGACATGTCGCGGGTTTTCGATCCGGTAGACACCCCGCGAGCGGGAAAGACTGACCTCAACGAATTGGGAATAATCGTTGGCCGGCGATTGCTCGAACTAATGAAGGGCACCGTAACACTTGAGAATCGCGAGTCTGCTGGTTTGCGAACGGTGATCGAGTTGCCGGCAGGTCCACCAAAGCTTGAGTAAAGCGGGCCACAGGTAAACACGGATCTACGCGGATAAGATCAAACTAGAAGAAGAAAACCTACTATTCGCCTCAATTCTGATCTGTGACTAGCCGTGCGAATCTGTGGCGGAGTTTGGAATCCCCAACAATGGCAGACATCGTAATCCGCGAATGCGTAACCATCGATGAACTGGATAGCTGCATTCGCCTGCAGCGCGAAGTTTTTGGACTTCCCGATCTCGAAATCTCACCGCGACGCCATTTGATCGTTTCTCGACAGGCCGGAGGTTGGACGTTGGGCGCCTTCGTTGACGAGCGACTGGTTGGGTTCGTTCATCATCTGGTGGCCGTTCGTGGCGGCGCTGAGATTTTTGGTTACTCACATATGATGGCGGTCGATCCGGCTTTTCAAAACAAGGGGGTCGGCGCCCGACTCAAGTGGAGCCAGCGTAACCGCGCGATTCAGGAGGGAAGAAGCTTTATTAAGTGGACCTGGGATCCGATGCAAGCTCGCAACGCCCACTTCAATCTGAACCGCCTGGGCGTGACGGCCGGCAACTATGCAGTTAACTTTTACGGGACTGACTATGCGACAAGTCCAATTCTGACGAATCTCGAACCGGCGGGAATCGATAGCGATCGTTTGTTTGCGCACTGGCAGCTTGAATCGCCCCGGGTGATCACTCTTGCCAGCCGCGCCCCTGCCCCTCCGGAAACTGTGCAGATCAAACCGGCAGCGATGATTGAAATTCCGATTAACTGGACCCAACTGTGCCGGGAGAAACCCGTTCAGGCGAAACAAGAACTGCTGCGCGTGAGGATTGAGTTTCAGCAGGCGTTTGCCGCGGGACTGGTCGCGGCAGGAATCGAGCGCTCATCGGAACAACCGCGTTACTTACTCTACACAGAGGAAGTTTTGCGGTCCGTCTAGAAATGGCCCTTGTGCCGCCAGGCGGATTAGTTCAAGCTCAAAAGGAAGACCCGACCCGGGATCGCTTGCACGCGAAATTCAAGTATGACTTTCACCCGTTTTGATCGTTACGTTGACCGGCATGCGCGCAGTTTCACCGAGCGGTTGCAGGCCCTTTGCCGTATGCCTTCCGTCGCCGCGCGGGGCACGGGTATGCGCGTTATCGCCGAAACTGTCGAACAGATGATGCAGCGAGTGGGCATCGGCACGCGCTCGTTTCGCGTGGGCAACGGTTACCCGATTATCTACGGCGAATGTGGCAGCGGTTCGCAGAGCTTTGTTGTTTATGGTCACTACGATGTTCAACCGGTGGGACATTTGAGCGAATGGAGTGTGGGACCGTTTGCCGCGACGATTATCGATGGCAAACTCTACGCCCGTGGCGCGGCCAACAGCAAAGGCGACCTGGTTGCCCGATTGGCCGCGGTCGAAGCGTATCAAAAAACATTCGGCAAGCTGCCAGTGTCGTTACGATTTTTCGTCGATGGTGAAGATGGCCTGGGTAGTCCCAGTCTTTATCGATTCGCAGCCGAAAATCCGGAGATGCTTGCGGCGCAAGGATGCATCTGGGACGAGGGCTACAAAGACACAAAGGAGCGGCCGGTAATCAGTCTTGGTTTCAAGGGCATCCAGTTTTTGGAATTGAGAGCCCACGGCGCGCGCGCCGACCTGCATTCAAAGTGGGGCGCGATTGTCCCTAATCCCGCCTGGCGTTTAGTGCAAGCACTGGCGACAATCACGTCGCCGAAGGGCGTGATCACGATCGACGGTTTTTCATCGCGGATCGCGCCGATCAGCGATGAGGACAACGAAGCGCTCAAAGCGATCGAGCTCGACGAAGCGGGTTTGAAGCGGGAATTCCGCATAGCTGGTTGGGTACGTTCGCTGAAGGGTCCGGCGCTCGTGAAGGAACACATCTTTGGTCCCACCTGTACGATCTGTGGAATTCAAACCGGCCATACCGAGGCCGGAATAAAAACTGTGCTCCCGAGCACTGCCATGGCTCGTCTCGATTTTCGTCTCGTGCCTGATCTGACTCCCGAAATTGTCCTCGAGTTACTACGAGCCCACCTCGACGTGCGCGGTTTCAAGGATATAGAGATCAGCGAACTCGGTAGCGCCCCGCTGGCGAAGTCATCCGGAAGTTCCCTGGTGGCTCGCGCAGTTATCAGCGCCGCTGCGGAGATTTATGGCGGCACTCCTTTGGTGTATCCGATGGATCCCTCGAGCGGGCCGGTCGGCGCAGTTTGCGGAGCCTCTTCACCACCGACGCCCGTTGCGTCTTTTGGTATCAGCTATGCCGGATCAAACCCGCACGGACCAGACGAAAACATTCGCGTTGATGATTTTCTTCAGAGCATTAAGTTTATTGGCCGAGTTATTCATAAACTTGGAGAGCACAAAGTCGTGGAAGCTAAGTCCAGGACGAGCGGCATCACAAGAGTTAGTGGAATTCGAGAAGCTCGAACTACGCCTTTGCGCAGTTGACGTAGATTCTAGATTCAGGAGGGGTAGTTGGTTGGCGAAAGCAGCAGCGGTCGAACAGCAGATCGAAAAGCTACGCGAAGAGATTCGACGTCATGAAGATCTCTACTACGTCCTCGACAATCCAGAGATATCAGACGCGGAATACGACGCGCTGATCGAGAAGCTTCAGAAACTCGAGCAACAACATCCCGATCGAGTAACGCCTGACAGTCCAACCCAACGCGTCGGCGGGAAACCGGCTGAAGGTTTTTCCCAGGTCGTCCATCGCCGCCCAATGCTCTCGCTCGACAATAGCTACAACATCGAGGAGTTGCGCGCTTTCGACGTGCGCTGTCAACGACTCGCGGATGGACGTAGTGTCGCTTATGTAGCGGAGCTGAAGATAGACGGTCTCTCGCTGAGTCTGCACTACGAAAAGCAATTGCTGATGCGCGGAGTGACGCGCGGCGACGGTCGCATCGGTGAAGACGTAACCCTGAATGCGCGCACGATTCGCAGCATTCCGCTTAAGTTGCGTTCTGAGATCTCAGATCTGAAATCTGAGACCGCGAATCTGGAAGTGCGTGGCGAAGTCTTCATTCCGCGAAAAGTGTTTGAGCGAATCAACACTGAACGCGAAGAGCAGAATGAGCCGCGCTTCGCAAATCCGCGCAACGCCGCCGCGGGAACTATCAGGCAACTCGATCCGAAAATTACAGCCAGCCGCAAGCTGGAGATGTTTGCGTATGATCTGCTCGCCGGAGAGCGCAAGCCTTTTTCGACACATTGGGATGCGTTGAACTGGCTGGAAAGGGCCGGGTTCAAAGTGAGTCTGCAGCGAAGACTTTGCAGCACGATTGAAGAGGTGATCGAATTTGCCGGCAAGATCGAAGCGCAGCGGGACGATTTGGATTATGAGATTGATGGGTTGGTCGTAAAGGTAAACTCGACTGCGCTTCAGGATGAATTCGGCACCACAAATAAAGCGCCGCGCTGGGCTATCGCCTACAAGTATGCCGCGCGACAAGCAACAACCCGCGTACTTTCAATCGACGTGCAGGTGGGAAGAACCGGAGCCTTGACGCCCGTCGCGAATCTCGATCCCGTGAGTCTGGCCGGCACCACCGTCGCGCGCGCCACGCTGCACAACCCGGACGAGGTCAAACGTTTGGGAATTCGCATTGGCGATTGGGTGCTGATTGAAAAAGGCGGGGACGTCATTCCTAAAGTACTCAAAGTGATTGAGTCGAAGCGTACTGGAGAAGAGAAAGCGTTTCGGATGCCGCGGAAGTGTCCCGTCTGTGGCGGCGAAATCTCGAAACCGGAAGGTGAGGTGGTCTGGCGTTGCGTGGCTGCCGACTGTCCGGCGCAACTAATGGGACGTTTGTTGCACTTTGCATCGCGGCGCGCGATGCGCATTGAAGGACTGGGCGAGTCGCTGGTCGAACAGTTTGTTGCCGGCGGCAAGGTCCGTGACGCCGGCGATCTCTACAGTTTGACGCTCGCAGATATTGCCAGCCTCGAGCGCATGGCCGAGAAGTCAGCGTCGAATCTGTTGGCGCAAATTGAAGCCAGCAAGCACCGTGATCTTCCTAATCTGATTTACGCGCTGGGGCTGCGTCACGTGGGAGATCGCACGGCAACAACTCTCGCGCGGCAGTTTGGTTCTCTCGAGGCGCTCAGCAAAGCGACTGTCGAAGAGCTTGACAAGGTGCCGGAGATTGGCTTGACGGTAGCGCAGAGCGTGCACGATTGGTTTGACGATCCGGGCAACATCGAATTATGCCGGCGGTTGGAAGCTGCGGGAGTGCGCACGAAAATGGAGCAGACCAGCGAGCCGACCGACGAAGCGCTTGCGGGCAAGCTGTTTGTCTTAACGGGGACTTTGGCCGGATCTAATCGCGATGAGGCACGAGCGGCGATCGAAGCTCGCGGCGGTCGGGTTACTTCTTCAGTTAGCAAGAAGACTGATTACGTGGTTGCGGGCGAGGAAGCTGGGTCTAAGCTCGATAAAGCCACAGAGCTCGGGGTCACCGTAATCGACGAGGCGGCGTTTAAGGAGATATTAGGGTAATATCCAGTGTTAACGTGCGCGAGGTTGTGATCGTGAAAGTGGTCCAGCAAGTAATTGGGAAGGCCGTCGAGTTTGGCGGGGAGATATCCGGTAGATGGCTTCCATCCAATGCCGCCACGCCGCAGCCAGCTTCGCCCACGAGATTAGTTCTCGATGTCCGCATTCTCGAGGGTGACCGTGAATTTATTTTGGAATGGCAGTCTGACAGCGGAGATTATTCGAACGACTCGTGGCACGCGACCATTGAAGACGCGAAAATTGAGGCCATGGATCAGTTTGGCATCGACGCGTCGGAATGGCGCGAAATTGACTAGCTATCAACCACTATCTTAAAGTTTTATCCAGGAGATTTTATGTCGGCATCTATAAACAAAGACGAGAAACTGGAACTGCTATACACGCTCTTCTGCGACGACGTTCGCCTGGAGGTAGGCAACAAGCTTTCGTTCATGGGGGTCTTTCAGAACATCATGGTGCAGCAGATGCCCGTGTCTTTAATCAAGTTTGCAGTAGTCAATCACTGGCGCGGCGAGGGCACTCATCTCTCCGAGGTCAGAATCTTGACGCCGGATCGCCAGCAGCATATTGTTGCCTCGCAGCCTACCAGCCTACAGATCGCGCCCGGGGGCTTTGCCGACAACATTAGTTTCTTTGTGAATGTAACTTTTCCAGCGGCGGGACAGTATTGGGTGCAAACACTGGTCGACTCAAACCTCTTCAACGAACAGCAACTAACAGTCTCCGACGGGCGGGAGCCGCAAGCGGACGATTCTTCCCAGGCAGTTAACTAAACCAACCCGAGTAGGGCAGACATGCTTGTCTGTCATTTCCCCTGCGCGATGAACAGCGACAGGCAAGAATGCCTGTCTTAAGATCAGTACTCGATCCCAAAGAGCTTGATCTTTGAGTTGAGCGTGCTGGGTTTGATATGCAGCAGCTTCGCGGCCTGGGCTTGATGTCCGCGTGTTTGGTCAAGGGCGAGCCTGATTAGCCCGGTTTCAAAACGCCGGACTTCATCATAGAAATCAATGCCTGCGGAAAGACTCAAGGCCTGCAAGCGATTGGCTTCCTCAGTAAACGCCTTATCGCGAGCGAGCAATTCCGTTTCTCTCAACAGCGAATCCGCCAGATCAAGCAGCCGCTGAACACGGTTACGCACCGGCCGTTGCGCAATTTTTAGTTGGAGAGGCGGAGTAGCTGCAAATGATTCCTGCAGGCGAGGTTCACGGTGTTCACGGCGTTCCCCATTCGATTCGACCCTCGGGTTGATCGCGCCAACTTGTTCAGCACTCATTTGGAACCTCCTCTAACGCTTTGCCTTGGAACCAGGTTTTGGTTGAAAGCGCTCCTGCGCTGTGTTCTCTGATGCAAAATGCACTGCGACTCTCGTTATACGCGTCAGGGGAGCTGTGGTTCCAAAAATAGGCAGAGAAAAGCGAGCCCTCAGATCTCAGATATGGCATCTGAGGCTACGGGCTCGCTTCTTAGTTTAATGAAGTTGGTGCGGATGAGAGGACTTGAACCTCCACGATGTCGCCATCACAGGCTTCTGAGACCTGCGCGTCTGCCAGTTCCGCCACATCCGCATGCGGGGAATTCATTATGCGAACGGGCTTGGACAGTGTCAAGAAACCGCTAGTTGTTTATCCGCGCGCAAGTCGTTGTCCGCCTAACCGGATTAACGATTTTCGATCACGCGGGGTCCAACTCGCCGGCCGTGATTCCGCCAAAAGTGTCTGCGGTTCCGGTTCAATCTTCGATTACGGAATGCCAGGTCATCGTTATCGAAACGGTGATTGCGATTCCGGCGAATGCGCGTGTTCAGGATGTTACCCACGCGATTCCCACGCGGTCCGCGGCCGTCGATCCGACCGTTGCGGGCATCGTGGCAGTTTACGAACTTGCCACATTTATTCTTTGGATTGCCGAAAATCCCACCACGACCAAGGCCCTGCCCACGCCCGCGGCCCTGGCCCAATGCCGTCGCTGGAACGACCACTGCCAACAATAAAGTCAGAACGATCAGCGAAAAAAGGCTTCGCTTCTTCCCGGAAAATTTCATAAGACTCCTCCTCTGGTTATTGCCCTGCCAGTCCAAAACTTTATCTGTTTGCGGTTTCAAGTCAATAAAGCGCTGCGGGTCGCCCGCTTTGCAACAATCATCGTGCCAGCGCGCGCATTTTGGTTACTAACGACAGGTTGACCTGGACCGTTAACGGGCGGCGTTTCAGACGCGTTGACAACCGACTTGTCTGGAAATGACGCCATTTGGTGAGCACTAGTCAGTGCAGCGAGAAAATTGATCTGTTAAGGTAGCGGCCGAAAGCCCGATAAGGTGGCTATCTTGCTGTTTTATTTCGATTGCATTGCCTCCAGTTACCGCTGACGATGTCAGAGAAATCATCCGCATTTCAGACTTTGGGCGCACGATTTGCGGACGTTCGCAATCGGATCGAGGCGGCCGCACGCCGCTCGCAGCGTTCGCCTGAGCAGGTAGCCCTAATCGCCATTAGCAAGACACATCCAATAGAAATATTGCGGGAAGGGATGAACGCGGGCATCACAGACTTTGGTGAGAATCGAGTGCAGGAAGCCGAGGGCAAGATAGCAGAACTGGGCCGAACCGCCGCGCGCTGGCATCTCGTGGGTCACCTGCAAACGAACAAAGCAGGCCGGGCTGTTAAGCTTTTCGATTGTATCCATTCGCTGGACTCGGTTGATTTGGCCGAACGACTGAATCGGCTGTGCGTAGCGGAAGGAAGAGCGAAGCTACCGGTACTCATTCAAATAGATCTTGGTGGGGAAAAAACCAAAACTGGGATTGAACCGAGCGCGTTGCCGGAATTGTTGGCCGCGCTGGGCAAGTGCCAGCGGCTTCGCTTGATTGGATTGATGACCTTGCCGCCTTACTTTGAAAATGCCGACTGCGCGCGTCCCTACTTCAAAACGCTCCGCGAGTTGCGCAACGAACTGCAAAGTCAGGGACACTTTGGTGAAAGTACGGGCGAGCTTTCGATGGGCATGAGCCACGACTTTGAAATTGCGATTGAAGAAGGGGCGACGATGGTGCGCGTGGGCACGGCGATATTTGGTGAGCGCGGTTAGACTCAGACTTTTGCAGTGCGCTGACCTGTCACCGCTTTCGTACGTCGCGACCTGTCGCGACGTTGCTGGCGACAAGTCGCCAGCGACCAAAGCGCCGACGGGTCGGCGCACTCCAAAAATCGCACTCCAAAAGTCTTCGTTGACATTGATCTTGCGCGACACTTAATATCGTTGCGCTTTCAATAATCAAGATGAAGCTCCCGCAAATTCCGAACGAGGCTCTTTAGCTAAATGCTGCTCCAGGCAACGACAGAAATCACAACCACAGTAACTGCGCAGAATATCGGTGCACCGGTCACGGCGTATTTGCCGATAATGATCTTTTTTGTCGTGGCGGTCGCATTTCCAGTGTTGCCAATTGTTCTGGGACGCTTCCTCCGGCCTGCTGTCTATGGCAAGGGCAAGATGCGGCCTTATGAGTGTGGCATTGATCCAACTACTGACGCCCACTCGCGATTCACAGTCCGTTACTACATCGTGGCCATGTTGTTTTTGATCTTCGACGTGGAGACGATCTTCCTTCTCCCCTGGGCAATCATTTTTATGGGCAACGATTTCTCGTTCACCAAATTCGCCCTCGTCGAGATGCTTGTCTTTATCGCTATCCTGGTCGTCGGCTACTACTACGCCTGGCGCAAGGGCGCCCTTGAATGGGCCTGAACTCGTCCAAAGTCCAACGTCCAAAGTCCAAGGTCTGGGCGTGGACGAGGACTTTGGACATTGGACTTTAGACATTGGACTGATTCATGGCAGAACACGATCAGGGCTTCGTCCTTACCAGGTTCGATTCGCTGATGACGGCGGTGCGGCGCACTGTCGGCGCCAAGGCCATGGACATCAGCGCGCCCGTAGTCAATTGGGCACGGGCATCGGCGCTGTGGCCCATGACTTTTGGCCTGGCATGCTGCGCGATCGAGATGATTGCCACCGGGGCCGGACGTTTTGACATCGATCGCTTCGGCGCCGGCGTCTTTCGTCCAAGTCCACGGCAAAGCGATCTGATAATCATTGCGGGCACCGTCACCTTAAAGATGGGCCCAGTGGTGCGTCGAGTTTACGAGCAGATGCCGGAACCAAAGTGGGCGATCGCGATGGGCGCCTGCGCCTCGACGGGTGGCCCTTTTGATTCTTACTCCACGATGCAAGGCGTCGATCGCTGCATCCCGGTGGACGTTTACATACCCGGCTGTCCCCCGCGACCGGAAGCGCTCCTGTACGGACTGATGCGTTTGCAAGACATCATCATGCGTGAGGCACCCTCGGCCTACATCTTTGAATCAGACGGAACTGTACATCGCCAGCAGGACTTAGAAGACGGCGACGGATCGCAGCCGAGCGGCGATCCGGGAGATGGCGCTGCGGATTCCGAGCGGATTGCGGCTGGCGCTATTTGATCAAGCCCGTCAATTGACTTCGAATTTTCCCCCAACAGTTCTTGCAGCCCTCGTGTTTACTTAACCGAAAATGTTTTCACTAAGGCGCGCCTTCCAATGCGCCGTGGAGGTTCACTAAATGAAGTTGAGTATTTCGAAGCGATTGATTTCTCTCATGGTCCTTATGGCCATGTTCACGCTACCACTCTTAGTTAACGCGCAAAGACGAACCAAACCCAGGCTTAGGCGTGGTGTTCGCAGGACGACAGTAGTTAAGCCTTTGGTGCCGATAGGCACAAACCTGAAGGTCCGTCTTGAAGATACGCTGTCCAGCAAGGAGTCTCGCGTCGGCGATCGGTTTACCGCGACGGTGCTTGATCCGGTTCGCTTTAACGAAGCGACGGCCACGGGCCACATCAGCTCAATTCAAAAGTCAGGGAAGATTAAAGGTCGCACAAGCATGAACCTCGCGTTCGATTCAATCCGCCTGAGCGACGGCCGCAGCGGCGCGTTGCACGGCTATGTCACGCGCGTCTATGGCAGCGACTCAGGCAGAGCGGACGAGGAAGGCGGCATCGAGTCGGGCAGCCGTACGAAACAGACGGTAAAACGCGCCGGCATTGGGGCCGCAGGTGGCGCGATTCTCGGCGCAATTGTCGGTGGCGGCAAAGGCGCCGCGATTGGTTTGATACTCGGAGGCGCGGGCGGCGCCGGCTCACTCGCGGTGCAGGGAAGCAAGGAATTGAAACTCGAATCGGGGACCGAGTTGCTCGTGCGCGTCACGCGTTGAGACTTATCGACGGTCGCAGCCAGCGAGAAATATTTAGCGGAAGGCGCAACATTCCAAGGCGCAAGGAGCGTCCTTTCGGATCTTGTTTGCGACTCAATATGAGCGAATATGAAGAGAAGACTGCTAAGAGTTTTGCGATGGGTTGTAATTGTTCTGGCCGGCGGCTTCGTGGTGGCGCAGTTTGTTCGTCCGGCGAAGACGAATCCAGCTACAGACGCATCGCAGTCGGTTGAGTCGAGGTTGCAGGTTAGTCCAGAAGTGGCTGCGATCATGGATCGCTCCTGTAACGATTACCATTCAAACAAGACGCGTTGGCCCTGGTACTCAAACGTCGCGCCGGTGTCGTGGTTTGTAATCAATCACGTGAATGAAGGGCGTCAGAATCTGAATTTTTCTGAATGGGGACGCTATACCGAGCGCGACACCGATGGGCTGCTTAAGCAAATCTGCAAGGAAGTGAAGGCCGGCGCCATGCCGCTCAGTACTTATACTCCGCTACACCCCAGCTCAAAACTCTCGGCTGAAGATGTGAAGTTACTCTGCGACTGGACGAGTGCCGAGCGTGCGCGGCTTGCCGCACCCTGAAGGAGAAGTAGCCGCGGAATACACGAAGTCAGAACCGGGAGCGTAGCGACCGGGTCCATGACACGCATAACCATGCAATCATGGCGTGGAATACGCGATCGCTACCGCTCCCGGTTCTGACTTCGTCTCATCGACAATAAGTCCGCGGCTAATTAATCTAGATTCCCACCAGATGCCGAGTGTCGTTGATAGCCAGCACGCGCACAAAGCCGTCGTCACGCAAATCAAAACGCGCAATGCCACAGTTTGCGGTGGCGATCCAGACGGGTTTGAGATCGGGAGCGTCGAGCGCTCCCATCAAATGGAGTATCAGAATGCAGATGGTTCCAGTATGAGCGAAGAAGGCAATGCGCCCGCCCTTGTGTTGCTCGATTGCCTCATCAAGTTGTCGTGAGGCGCGGTCGAGCGTCTGCCGGTAGCTTTCTCCACCCGACAAGACGTGTTCGAAATCGCGGCGCAGCAATGCCTGGTATTGTTCCGGGTGTTGCTCAGCGGCTTCTTCGAAAGTCAAACCTTCCATTACGCCTACACTGCGCTCGCGCAAGGCGTCGGTAGTGTCGAGCGGGACTCCAGTGAGTTTTGCCAGCGGGCTGGCAGTGGCGATCGCGCGTGGTAAGTCGCTCGAATAGATGGCCGAAAACTTCTCCGATGCGAGCGCCTTGGCCGTAGCTTTCGCTTGTCTTCGACCGCGCGGCGAGAGCGGCGTGTCAGTGTGTCCGCCGAAGCGCCCCTCGGCGTTTCCTTGCGATTGCCCGTGACGGATGATGACGACGTGGGTGGTTAGAGACATAGTTTCAAGTTTCAAGTTTCAAGTTTCGAGTATCGAGTTCATTCTAACTCGAAACTCCCGGTTCTTAACTTGGAACTTGGAACTCGGAACTTGAAACTAATCTAAGCGGCAACGGCTTCGTTCTTTAGTTTTTCTGCCTGGTCGTGGGTGATGAGGGCCTGGATGAATTCGTCGAGGTTGCCTTCCATGACGAGGTCGAGCTGATGAATCGTTAGCCCGATGCGATGATCCGTTACGCGATTTTCTTTGAAGTTATAAGTCCGGATCTTTTCTGAGCGATCGCCGGAGCCAACCATCGAACGACGTTCACTGGCAACCGCATCATGTTGCTTTTGTTCCTCAAGCTCCTGCAAGCGCGCGCGCAATACGCGCATCGCCTTTTCACGGTTCTTGATCTGCGATTTTTCGTCCTGCATCGAAACCACGACGTTGGTCGGGATGTGGGTGATGCGCACGGCTGAGTAGGTCGTATTAACTGATTGCCCGCCGGGTCCTGAAGAGCAGAAGGTGTCGATGCGCAGATCCCTGGGATCGATCTTCACGTCAACTTCCTCCGCTTCAGGCAGCACTGCGACGGTGATCGCGGAAGTGTGAATTCGCCCGCTCGCTTCTGTTTGCGGCACGCGCTGCACGCGATGGACGCCGGATTCGTGCTTCATCTTCGAATAAACTTTAACACCCTCAATTAGTATGATTGCTTCCTTGAAGCCGCCAATCCCAGACTCCGACGCTTCCAGCACTTCAAACTTCCAGCGCTGTCTTTCAGCATAGCGGCTGTACATTCTGACCATTTCGGCAGCAAACAACGTGGCTTCATCGCCGCCGGTGCCGGCGCGAATCTCAACGATCACGTTCTTCTCGTCGTTGGGATCAGAAGGAACCAGCAGGACCTTTAACTCCTGGTCCGTGGCCTCAAGCTTGCGCTGAAGCGTTTCGACTTCGCTGCGGGCCATCTCGCGCATTTCGTCATCGTCGGCGCTTCCGAGGAGTTCCTGGGCGCCCACCAACTCGGCTTTCAGAGTTTTCCAGGTGCGATACTTTTCCACTATCTCGCCCAAGGTTCTATGTTGCCGGGCCGCTTTGGTGTAAGCAGTCTGGTCCGCAAGCAACTCTGGCGCGGAGAGTTCATTCGCGAGTTCTTCGTAACGCGTTTCGATTTGTTCGAGTCTCTGTAACATGATCAAAAATTAGCTCAAGACAGCGGGGCCCAGGGCAGCATCACCGGGCAGCGGCTCAAGTTTTAGCGACTCTTTCAAGGCCTCGATCGCGACCTCGAGTTGCTGATCGTCAGGTTCCTGCGTCGTTATGTTTTGCAGCCAAACGCCCGGACGCGTTATCAGTTTGAAAAACCAACCGCTCTCTTTTTTCGCCGACAGCCTAATAATTTCATACGACAGGCCGGCGACGAGAGGAACCAGTGCGAGGCGTACCAGAAAGTTATAGACGAGCGAGTCAAACTTGATAACTGAGAACAGCGCAATCGAGACGAGCATCACGACCATCAGGAAACTGGTGCCGCAGCGTGGATGTTGACGCGGTTGTGGTCGCGCGTTGGCAACGGTTAACGGCAATCCCGCTTCCCAGGTGAACACTGTTTTGTGTTCCGCGCCGTGATATTCGAAGACCCGCCTGATGTCTTTCAATAGAGAAAAACTGAAGATCATGATCAGAAAGAAACTCATGCGAATCAGGCCGTCGATCAAATTGAAGCCAACCGAAGGCCGCACCGGATGCAGGTAAGTCTTGACGGTGCGCCACCCGCGCGAGTACCACGCCGGCGCGTTTGCATCAGCAGTATTTGATCCAGCGCCGACGTTTGCGTTTGGCGTACCGGCCGTTGCCTGGCTCGTAGCGGCGGTCGCGTTCGGCGAGGGGGCCCAGCCTGCCCCGATGAAGAGTGCATTCGTCAAAAGCAGTGGGGCCGCCACAAATAGCAGGATGTTAAAAATCATCGCGAAGATTATCGATCCCGCCGCGGCTGCTGTTCCGCCTTTTTTCATTTCGTCTTTGGCGCGCCGCTGAGTTGGCACGGGAAACAGGCCGGGAACGGCACCGGTTAAGCCCGCGAAGTCGCCCTCGCCTTCTATCATCGCCGGCGTTAGTGCAACTCTGACTTCCTTTGCCTCGGCTGCCTGAGCGTCGCCAAAGGCTTCGTTGGCGGAATAGTTCAAAGCTTTGATTCCCAAACCCATCGACTGCACCAGCACCGCGCTCCCGCGCAACACCGGGAGCTTGAGCAGCGGATATTTGTCGCTCCACTTTGGCAGGCGGGCCGAGATGTTCACGATGGTTCCGTCCGCCTTGCGCACGGCAACAGCATAGGCGTTTGGCGTGCGCATCATAACGCCTTCAATCACCGCCTGCCCGCCGACTATTAGATCTCTTTCGTTTGTACTCAATGTTTTTTACCTGTAGGACAGGCATTCTTGCCTGTCGTTTTGCCCGCGGACAGACAGGAATGTCTGTCCTACCAAACACTAACGCCGGCTTGTTTAGAGTTCAACCTTTAGTGGCTTTTGAAAGCAGCAAACTAAAGCCTGAACTCTGAACCAGAGAGCCGGCGTCGATACTGAAGTTAAGCTAATGGCGATTTCTGACTAACAACTTCTGTTCCTCGGAAGTTTAGAAATTACTGAGTCGCGGTCGTGCTTTCCGCAGGGGTTTCCACGGGAGTCTTCTTGCCGTAACGCTTGTTGAACCGATCCACGCGTCCGGCCGTGTCAATCAACTTCTGCTTGCCGGTGAAAAACGGGTGGCAAGCGGAGCAGATTTCAACGTGCAGATCGCCCTTTTTGGTGGAGCGCGTCTTGAAAGTTTCGCCGCAGGCGCAGGTAACAGCGATCTCGTTATATTCAGGATGAATCTCTGGTTTCATTATTCTCTTGACCCTCACTATAGGCAGCTAAATGCCTTATTTTCCAAACAAACCATGATAGGTTGCAAGCCCGATAACGTCAAGTTGGCTGTTAGCTTCTACCGCACAAAGCGGCCACTGTCTTTGCGCGCAAACTAACCGTTTGCGTTACCGCGATCGGGTGAAACAAGTTTGTTGACAGTAAATTAACGCCATGCTTAAATCAATTTCTGCCGACCTTTTGTAATTAGCATTAACACTTCACCTGAAGCAAGTTAGCGCGATCAAACGTCTAAATGCGATCGCACTTTCAGTGAGCAGTGTGATTATAGTAGTGAAAGACTAATGGCGGACGATAACAATAAGCGGGAGAAGCCAACTCCTAATGCTCCCGGGGCTCCCAAGGCTCCCGGCGAGGTAGTGCCTGCCAGTATGGCCGGCGCGCTACCTCCATCGGCTGTCCCTGGCGCCGGCGAGGCTGCCGGTGCGGACGCGGAAAAGGCCGCGATGGTCGAGCAGGCCAAGGCTCGCGTGGCCGCCGTCAAAGAATCCCTTGGCGAGCAAGCCGCAAGCGTCGCCGCACCCACTGCTACTCCCGCCGCGCCCGGCGCTCCAAAGGCCCCCGTCAAGAAAAAAGAGGAAGGCGCAAAGCCGTCTGATGCTTCTGGCCACAAACTCGTGCAGAAGCTGAAGGCGAAGTTTGACGGAGCGGTGCTTGAGGCGGTGGAGTTTATTGGTCAGGTTTCGATCCGTATCGCGCCGGATCGGATCGTTGAAGTTTGCAATTTCCTGCGGGACGACGCCGACGCGCGATTTAACTATCTTTCAGATTTGACCTGCGTTCATTACCCGATGGTGCCGGAACGGCCGCTGGAGGTTGTCTATAGCCTGTATTCGATTCCGCGGAATGAACGCGTGCGATTGAAAGTTTCGCTGGCCGAGGGCGCGAGCGCTGATAGCGTAACCGGGGTGTGGCCGACGTCTAATTGGATGGAGCGTGAGGTTTACGATCTCTTTGGTGTGACTTTTAAAAACCATCCCGACCTGCGCCGGATATTGCTGCCGCCGGATTGGGAAGGGCACCCACTGCGGAAGGACTACCCGCTCGAGTTTATCGAAAACGCGTGGACAAAGAGACACTTGCCGGAGATGACAGACGTGCAGCGCGAGCAGTTGGATCAAAGGCGCGCTTATGGCCTGGAGATACTTTCCGTTCCCCAGGAACGCCTGATGCGCGAGATTCTCCAGAGCGGTAAAGAAGTGATGCCGAAGGATAAGTGAATAGTGAATGGTGAATAGTAGAACAAGCACGACCGCGCGATGCCATTATCCGACACCATTTACTAATTACGATTCACTATTCACTAGTTGCCATGACGCCAAAAGAGATTGCCGCGCAGTATGAAGCAAAGGTATTCGACGCGCCCGAGGCGGCGAAAGTGGCGGGCTTTGTTTTGACGGAGACAATGAAGCCGCGCAACGTTTGGAACAAGGCCAGTGCCGCGCTGGCGATCGTCAGCAAACTCGCAAAAAAACGCGCGAGCGGCGAAGCCAGAGAGATTGGCTTGATTATTGAGCCCTGGAGCGTAACCGGTTGTTATGTTCCCAGTGAACCGGAGCCGGCCGCGGCTTAGAAAAGTTTAGGGGCGGGCATTGCCCTCCCTGCAGGCAAGATGCCTGCGCTCCAAGGATATGCATCAAATAGAGATCGCCACAACCAGAGAGACGCTGCTCGACAGCCCCGAGATGGTGCTCAACATGGGGCCGCAGCATCCGTCGACGCACGGCGTGCTGCGCGTGATCCTGAAACTCGACGGCGAGACAGTGATGGATCTCGACTGCGACATTGGCTATCTCCATCGTGGCATGGAGAAGATTGCCGAGAATCGCATGTACACGATGATCGCTCCCTATTGGGATCGGCTCGACTACATCGCCGCCGTGTCGAACGGCCTGGTTTGGGTAGAGACGGTTGAACAAATGATGGGCCTGGTCGTACCGCCCCGCGCTCATTACATCCGAACCATTCTTACCGAGCTGAATCGCATCGCTTCTCACTTGCTCTGGTTGGCGACCCACGCGCTGGATATCGGCGCCGTAACAGTTTTGCTGTGGGCGTTGCGTGAGCGAGAAGAGATTCTGAAGATTTTCGAACGACAGTTTGGCGCGCGTCTCACTTGTCATGCGTGGCGCGTGGGCGGCATGCCCAACGATGCTTACGACGACTTCGACGCGGATGTGCGCCGTTTCGCCAGCAACTTTCCTATGCGTCTCGATGAGTACGAGACTGTGCTGTCCGAGAATCGCATTTGGTTGAGCCGTACGGTGGGAATTGGCGTGATATCCGGAGAGGATGCTGTCGCGATTGGATTGTCGGGCCCGGCATTGCGCGGCTCAGGCGTGGCCTGGGACATTCGCAAGGCGCGGCCTTATGCAGCCTATGCTGACATGGACTTTGATATTCCGCTCGGTGAGAACGGCGACACTTACGATCGCTATCTCGTGCGCCTCGAAGAGATGAGACAGTCGCGGCGGATTGTTGTTCAAGCGCTTGATAATTTGCCTGACGGTCCAGTGAACGCGAAGTTGCCAAAGATTGTTAAGCCTCCGGTCGGCGATTACTATCATTCCATCGAAGGACCGAAAGGCGAGATTGGCTGCTACCTGGTTTCCGATGGCACTGCGCAGCCGTGGCGTATGCGTGTACGACCGCCCTCGTTGATCAATCTTCAGGCCTTAAGGAATCTTTGCCTCGGTCACCTGGTGGCGGATGTAGTTGCAATAATCGGAACGCTGGATATTGTTCTCGGTGAGATCGACAGGTGATTTCCTCTGTGCTTTCTTTTGTGTCCTCGGTGCCTCTGTGGTGAGTTCGCTGAAACGACGTTCACCACCGAGACACATCAGAGAACCAAAGACAACGCACAGAGAAGCTGGAACGACATGGAACTACTTCTCTTAGCTCCAATCAATTTCATTGACCAGCAGCTGCTGAAGTTTTTCAGCGCTGAGACGATCAATCACTTCATCTGGCCCTTCATTCAGATTGGTCTGGTGGTGACATTGGTCGCGGGCTGGGTTGCTTACGCCACCTACCTGGAGCGAAAGATTTCGGCGTTCATGCAGGCGCGGCTCGGGCCCATGCGCGTCGGCCCGTGGGGATTGCTGCAGCCCATTGCTGACGGCATCAAACTGCTCACCAAAGAAGACTTCATTCCCGAGAAGGCCGATCGCTGGGTCTTCTTCTTTGCTCCTTACATTGCAGTGGCCGCGGCCTTTATCACGTTTTCCGTGATTCCGTTTGCGCCCGATTGGGGCGTGATAACCGACATCAATATTGGCTTGCTGTTTGTGTTGGCAGTGTCGAGCGTCGGCGTGTTGGCGCTGATTCTTGCCGGCTGGTCGTCGAATTCCAAGTATTCACTGCTCGGCGCACTGCGCTCCAGCGCGCAGATGATTTCGTATGAAGTAGCGATGGGCCTGTCGCTGATCGGCGCGCTGATGTTTGCCCGCACTCTCTCACTCTCGGGCATCGTGAGCGCGCAACAGGGTGATTCAGTTTGGTATTTGGTTTACCAGCCGCTCGGGTTTCTTATCTTTCTCGTCAGCGGTATCGCGGAAAACAATCGCGCGCCGTTTGATTTGCCGGAAGCTGAATCAGAACTGGTCGCCGGTTTCCACACCGAGTATTCCGGCTTTCGCTGGATGCTTTTCTTCATGGCCGAGTATGCCGCGATGGTTATTGTGTCGGCGGTGGCGGCGACGGTGTATCTCGGCGGCTGGTATTTTCCTGGTGTTTACCGGCTGACTGAAGCGAATGGTTATCACAACCTCTATGTTATAGTCAGCCTTCTGGTCTTTCTTGTTAAGTTATCAGCCATTCTTTATTTGTATTTCTGGTTGCGCTGGACACTGCCGCGCTTCCGTTACGATCAGTTGATGGACATTGGATGGAAGTGGCTGATACCGTCGGCGCTGATTAACATCACGCTTTCCGCCCTGGCAATTTTTGTAGTCCAGGCACTCGACGGCTGGCACGGCATCAAGACAATTCAATCGCTGGCCAACGGACTGGATCTGACTGCAACCGGCAAAGCGGTCATGATCGTGATGGGCCTGTTGGGCCTCGGTATCACGGGGCTGCTACTGGCCAGGCTCAACTGGCGCTCGCGCGATTTCAATTTGAAGAGCCAACGCCGGAACATCAGGCTGGTAAATCTGCCGCAGGGCAAGCCCGCGGTGCCTGCTGTCGCTCCTGCAGGCAGTGAATGACAAGTTGAGAATGAACCGCCAAGAAGCCAAGATCGCCAAGCAAGGAAGTTGAAGACTGAAAACTGTCAGACCTGCGTTCGTAAGTGAATTTACTTGGCGCTCTTGGCGTCTTGGCGGTTAGCCCGTTCGGCAATCGGAAATAAGATTATGCCTTTAGTTAAAGTTCCCAAACCAAAGTTCATTGAAAAGCTACAGCGCTTTTTCATGGTTGATCTTTTGAAGGGTCTACAACTGACGCTCAAGTACAACATCGGCGCCATCACTGATAAAGACAGTGTCGGTGGCAAGGGCATTTATACTGAGCAATATCCCAAGGTTCGACCGGATGTCGCGCCGCGTTTCCATGGCGCTCCACGTCTCAACATGGATCCGGAAACTCATGACACGCTCTGCATTGCCTGCAACCTTTGCGCGATCGCTTGTCCCGAGGATTGCATCGACGTGTTGGCGATGGACGTCGAAATCATTGTCGCGGGCAAGCCGCGTAAGAAGAAAGTGCTGGACGAGTTTATCTTCGACACCTCGCGCTGCATGTTTTGCGCGCTCTGTCAGGAAGCGTGCCCGACGTCGTGTTTGGAACTGACCCAGGATTTCGAGTTAGCTACGTATTCGCGCGCCGGCTTTGTCTGGAATCGCGAGATGCTCGAACAGGGCAGGGAAACGGTCAAGTACACCAGGTAAATAATAGTGATGAGTGATGAGTGATGAGTAATGAGCAAGAAATAAGAACGGAAGCTCTTGCTGATCACTCATCACTCATTACTCATCACTCATAACTTTTCTTATGATTCTATCCGGGTGGGAAGCAGTCTTCTTCTGGGTTTTCTCTATCGCAGCTATCTTTGCAGGTCTTCTGACTGTGATGGCTCGCAACACTATTCACAGCGCTCTCTTCCTGATCTCTTCGCTCGTTTCCGTCGCTGCACTGTTCATTCTGCTTCATGCTGAATTCATCGCTGGTGTACAGATACTTGTTTACGTCGGCGGCGTGATGGTTTTGTTCCTGTTCGTCATCATGCTGGTGAACGTGGGTTCCGAAGAGCGGGGAAGTGAGGAGATTTTCAACCGGCCACGGCAGGTAACTGCCAGCGTTATCTTCTGCGGCTTGCTTGTGGCTGCACTTGTCGGCGCACTCAATACTGGTTATGCCGGTCTTGAGCAGAGAGATAAGGACAAGATTCAAGCGGCAGCGGAAGGTAGTCGGATTCGAGACCAAGAACTCGCAAAATCCGCCACGGGCGCTTCCAGAATAACCGACGACACGGGGCGGCTGGGCGGCACCCTTTATCGCTACGGCTCGCTGCCTTTCGAAATAGCGAGCGTCCTTTTGTTAGTGGCAATTATTGGTTCGGTAATGTTAGCGCGAACGATCAAGCAGGAAGCCGCGGTCGATGACGTTGATCCCGAGGTCTTGCGCAAAGAGGCCGCAGACGATCCTGAGTTAGCCGAAGTCCAGACGGAACCGGTAGCGTAGACACCTTGATGCTTATGTTCACATTTTTCACGCCGGCGTTCGCGCTGTTATTTCAAGAGGTGACTGACGGACAATTTGCAGTCGCCTGGCAAAAAGCCCAGCATCCGGATTTATCCAAGTTTCTAATTATCGGCGCGTTGCTTTTTATCATTGGGGTTGCCGGCGTACTGACGCGCCGCAACATCATCGTCATTTTCATGTCAATCGAATTGATTCTCAACGCCGCAAATCTTAACTTCATCGCCATGTCGCGCTACTTGCAGGATACGGGTAACGTGAATGCCGTAGCCGGACAAATCTTTGCAGTGTTCGTCATCGTTGTCGCGGCTGCTGAAGCAGCAATTGGTTTAGGAATCGTAATCGCGCTCTACCGAAACAAGGAAACAATCTTGATCGACGAGATTGATATTTTGAAGTGGTAAATGACAGTTTCGAGTTTCGGGTTTCGAGTTTCGGGTTAGTCGAAACCGTACCGGTAAGCAGACTCGGAACTCGAAACCCGAAACTCGAAACTGATGCATAGATACATCTGGCTAGTTCCACTCTTACCTCTTGCCGGTGCGGCCATTAATGGTTTGTTCGGGCGGAAGTTTCGCTTTTCCGAGAAGCTGATTGGCGGCATCGCCGTCGGCTCGATTGCACTTTCGTTCCTTATCACGGTCGTCGCAGTTTATTCCTACGCCTTCAGTAGTCACGCCATGTGGCCGGAGACTTACGTCACCAGTCAGGACGGCGCCTTCAAGTTTGATTGGATCCCCGGCGGTGCTTTGCGGCAAACGATGGGGTACGAGCGAGAAACGGTTGAGCTTCTGGATCAGTCTAGTCGAAATGTGCATTCAGTAACGCAAGATCAGTTCACCAAGGCGCAGAATCTGCATCGCGCTGAATATATAAGGGGCTCAGTTCTCAATGTTGAGTGGAGCTATCAACTCGATGCGCTTTCGTCGGTCTTTATGCTGATCGTCACGGGCGTCGGGCTTTGCATTTTCGTTTTTGCCACCGGCTACATGCACGGCGATCCCGGCTTCTACCGCTTCTTTGCTTACATGGGCCTCTTCATGTTTTCGATGCTTGTGCTGGTGATGGGCTCGAATTTCCTGATGATGTTTGTGGGCTGGGAAGGAGTTGGTCTCTGTTCCTACCTGCTGATCGGCTACTACTTCGATCGGCAGGAAGCAGCCAACGCGTCGCGCAAGGCGTTCATTACAAATCGCATCGGCGACTTTGGCTTCGCGCTGGCCATCTTCGGGGTCATCGCCACCTTCGGCACGGCGCAATACGCGGACGTTTTTGCGCAGGCCCGGAATTATCCGCTGGAAACGCTGGGACACTGGGGACTCTTGTCGTGGATTGCGCTCGGGCTCTTTATCGGCGCCTGCGGTAAGTCTGCACAACTTCCTTTGCACGTCTGGTTGCCTGATGCGATGGCCGGGCCAACGCCTGTCTCCGCACTGATCCACGCAGCGACCATGGTGACGGCGGGTCTTTATATGGTGACGCGCACCAACGTCATCTTCCAGCATTCGCAGACGATGATGATGGTTGTTGCCTTAGTCGGCGCGGCCACCGCATTGTTTGCCGCGAGCATCGGCATCACCCAAAACGATATCAAGAAGGTGCTGGCGTATTCGACCGTGTCGCAGCTCGGCTTCATGTTCATGGCCTGCGGCGTGGGCGCTTTTGCGATCGGCATCTTCCACGTGATGACGCACGCCTTTTTCAAAGCGCTGATGTTTCTTGGCGCGGGCAGCGTCATCCACGGCATGCACCACGAGCAGGACATGCGACGTATGGGCGGACTAAAGAAATACATGCCCATCACATATCTGACTTTCCTGGCTGGTTGGTTGGCTATCTGCGGCATTATCCCGTTCAGCGGTTTTTGGTCCAAAGATGAAATCCTCTGGAACGCAGCCGCCACGAGACACATTCCGGTGGGCTGGATCGTGTGGATTGTGGGAACGATCGCTGCGACCTGCACAGCGTTTTACATGACGCGACTCATGGCGATGACTTTCTGGGGCAAAGAGAAATTCCTCGACGCGCAACATGGTCATAAGTCTGCGCACGGGTCGCATGCTGACGAGCAGGCCGGAGCTCACGCGCATATTCCACGCGAGTCGCCACGATCGATGTGGGTGCCGCTGGCAGCGCTCGCGGTGTTGGCGACGGTTGGTGGGTTCGTCGGAATCAGTACCGCCTTCACCGGCGGCAAACACGTCGGCGGCCGGATGAACATTGTTAACTTTCTTGATCCGATCATTTGGAATCCCACGACCCATTACTTTGGCACCCATGAGACCGTTGATAGTTACGGCAAACCGTTGGAAATGGTTAGGGGAGCGCACGCGGTTTTGGGGCCTGGGAAACTTGAAGCGGAAACTCCGCCACCGTATGGCAGTGAAGGTTTCAATCTGGCGCACGCAGTCGAGTCGAAGGTTCAAAGTGAAACCTTGACTGAGTGGGTCTTCATATTGATCTCTCTTGCGGTTGCGGGCATCGGCATTGGACTTGGTTTTCTCTTCTACGTGAAGGACACTCGTCTACCGGACATCTGGGCGGCGCGGCTGCGCCCGCTTTACCAGGCCAGCTACAACAAATACTGGGTTGACGAATTCTTTGGCTGGGCGGTGACGCGGAGAGTGATGGACGCGGCTCGCGGTGTGTTTGCGTTTGACTCGAAAGTGGTTGACGGTGGCGTTAACGGCAGTGCGTGGCTCACCAGATTCTCGAGTCGCGTGACCGGTCTCACCGATCAGTATTTTGTCGATGGAATTGTTAACGCGGTTGCCGCCTTCGTGATGCGTCTGATGTCGCCGCTCTTCCGCGCAGCGCAGACGGGTTTGACACAAAACTACGCGCTCGTGATGGTGCTGGGATTGGTTGCCGCCGTCGCCATGATTTTTGGCGCTGACATTGTGGGCTGGTTCAGGCATTGATCATGACTGATGACGCTGGCGACCTACTGACTACTGACAACTGACTACGGACAACTTATGAAAAGTCTGCATATCCTTTCAATCGTCACGTGGCTGCCAACGCTTGGGGCCATCGTCATTCTGGCGCTTTTCAAGAAGGACCAGGCATCGCTGATCAAAAAGTTTGCCACGGCCTGGTTTGGACTCGCGTTTGTTGCTTCACTGGTTCTCCTTAAGTACGACAGCGCGGTCGGCGGCATGCAGTTGCTCGAGGATCACCAATGGATCCCGGTGATTGGTGCGCGTTATCAAATGGGCGTTGACGGCGTGGCGGTGTTGTTGATTGTGTTGACCACGTTGCTCGGCGTTATCGCTGCGTTGTCTTCATGGAAATACATCGAGAAGCGCGAAAAGGAATACTACGTGCTGCTGCTCTTGCTGCAGACTGCAGTCGTCGGCGTGTTCACTTCGATGGACCTGTTCCTGTTCTATCTTTTCTTCGAAGTGTCGCTGGTTCCGATGTACTTCCTGATTGGCATCTGGGGCGGGGAAAATCGTTTGTATGCGGCAATCAAGTTCTTTCTCTATACGCTCGTTGGCTCGGTTGTCATGCTGCTCGGCGTCCTGAAAATGTATTTCTTAACTCAGGACACGGCACTCACCAGCCAGATCACGCAGGGAACCATCGACTTGCTCGCTGGAAACAAGGAAGCCGCAGCGATGGTGTCGAGCAGTATTCAGGCAGCGGCGCAGGGTGGAACCGGCACCTTCAACATTCTTTACATGCAGGCGACCGGATCAGTCATGCCAATGGGCGCTATGCAGGTGTTGCTATTTTTTACTTTCGCTCTGGGCTTTGCGATCAAGGTGCCGATGTTTCCGTTTCACACCTGGCTTCCGGATGCACACGTCGAGGCGCCTACCGCCGGTTCAGTTATCCTCGCCGGCATTCTGCTGAAGCTGGGCACCTACGGTTTCTTCCGTTTCAATATTCCGATGTTTCCTGCCGCCTCCGCCGATGAAGCATACTTCGGATCTTTTGGCGTGCGCAGCGTGATGATCTTTCTGGCCATCGTGGGAATCATCTATGGCGCGCTGGCCGCGATGTATTTCGTAGTTAAGAAGGACGGCGACGTTAAGAAGCTCGTTGCGTATTCATCAGTGTCGTCGATGGGGATCGTGATGCTGGGGCTGTTCGCGTTAAATCCCAATGGATTGAACGGCGCGGTGCTGCACATGATCAATCATGGCATCTATTCCGCCGCCCTCTTCCTCCTGGTAGGAATAATTTATGAACGGCGCCACACGCGCAACGTGGCGGAATTTGGCGGGCTGTCGCATGTCATGCCGGGATACGCCGCAATCTTTTTGGCGATGGTGATGACGGCAATCGGGCTGCCGTTGTTGTGTGTCTTCATCTCGGAGTTTCTTTCGTTGCGCGGCGCTTTCGAAGCGAATCCGGCCTGGGCTGCCTGGGGCGCGCTCGGAATTATCCTCAACGCTGCTTACCTGCTCTGGCTCTATCAACGAATGTTTTTTGGCACCATCGATAATCCGAAAAACGAGAAGTTGACTGACCTCAGCGGGCGGGAATGGGCTTACATGACGCCACTCGTAATCCTGGCACTTTGGATTGGTGTTTATCCGAAACCGTTCTTGAACTACATCGAGCGGCCGGTAAACGCAGTGGTGCGCCAGGTGCGCCCAACTTATCCTATCCCGGGCCTGCCGCCAGCCGCCGTCAATCCGCAGCGCGCTGCGGTGAAAAGTGAACAGTGAAGAGTGAAGAGTGAAGAGTGAAAAGTGAAGAGTGAAGAGTGAAGAGTGAAGAGTGAAAACTACTGACTACTGACTGCTGACTACATGCTCTTAATGCAAGCCAACGCCACCGGGCTATTCAATCTCGCCGACTTACAGCTCATCGTCCCGGAGCTGATTCTGACCGTCTGGGCTTGCCTGGCGTTGGTGATGGAAGTTGTTCTGCCGTATCGCAAGAGCAAAGTCATTGCTTACTTTTCCCTGGTCGGTATCGCGCTCGCCGGCGTCTCCCTGGTCGTTCAGTATTGGTCCCGCGCTTCGTTTCCAATCGACGGCTTCTACGGCATGATCCGCATCGACGGCTTTGCGTTGGTCTTTCAAAGTATCTTCCTGATTGGCGCCGCGCTCGCTATCGCCATCTCCACACGCTACCTCGACATTGAAGGTGAACAGCATGGCGAATACTACGCGCTGGTGTTGTTTGCCACGGTCGGCATGATGTTTTTGGCTTGTGGCTTTGACTTGATCACGCTCTACATCAGCCTGGAATTGATGGCGCTCACCTTCTACGTGCTGGTGGCCTTCACCAAACGCGAGAAGCGCTCAAACGAAGCGGCGATGAAATACTTCCTGCTGGGGGCGTTCTCCTCCGGCGTGTTGCTCTATGGCATGTCTCTTCTTTACGGCGTTGCCGGCTCAACCAATCTGGCTGAAATTGGACGCGCAGTGGCGGAGATTGTCGGTAACCCAGCACAAGCCGGCGAGGCTTCGCTCAGGCCGATGCTGCTGCTCGGAATGATCGCCCTGGCCGCGGGTTTGTTTTTCAAAATTGCCGCGGTTCCATTTCACATGTGGGCGCCGGACACCTATGAAGGCGCGCCCACGTCAGTCACAGCATTTCTTTCCACCGCCTCCAAAGCCGCCAGCTTCGCCCTCTACGCTCGTATCTTTATGGAAGCGCTTAACAGCATCCGAGCTGACTGGGCGCCGCTGCTGGGGTTAGTCGCCGCGATTACCATCATGGTTGGGAATTGGGCGGCCGTGACGCAGGAAAACTCGAAACGACTGCTGGCTTACTCATCAATTTCAAACGCCGGTTATTTGTTGTTGGGACTCGTGGCGGGGAATAGTTATGGCTACATCGGATTAACGATCTATCTGCTCGTCTACACGTTCATGAACATGGGCGCATTCGGAATCATCATTAGTCTGCGCCGACGCGGAATCATCGGCGACAACGTTGACGACCTGACCGGACTCGCGCACAAGGCGCCTGGCATGGCAGCTATGATGGCGGTGTTTATGTTGTCGCTGGGCGGCTTGCCGATGACCGGTGGCTTTATTGGCAAGTACTTTCTCTTCGGCGGCTTGTTGCAGCGCGGCAAAGCAGACGGAAAAACGTGGTACTACTGGCTGGCCGGCTGGGCGATCATTAACACGGTTGTTTCTTTTTACTACTACGTGCGCTTCATCAAAGTGATGTACCTTGGCGATACCATTGCCGACGACAAACCGCTCTCGCTTTCACCCGCCTTGCAGACAGCGCTGGTAGTTTCGCTGGTTGGCATAATCTTCATTGGCGTGTTTCCGCAGCCGCTGATTGAAATTGTTCAGCGGCTGTTGGCGCGTTAGCCGCCTCAGTCGTAACCGCTGGGTAGAAATCATGGATGCAGTTTTGCCAGGAGAGGACCTTATCGAAGCGGGTTTGCCTGACCTGCGCGAAGGCCGGGAAACTGCTGAGGCTTTGCTGGTGGCGATTGGCTCTCCGAGGCTAAGACGTTTAGGATTCAATCTACCTGATCACTTGCCACCGAATCCGGAACACCGTCTCTATGACCTCCTGGCCCAAACCGATCAGGATTCAGCACACTCGCGCTACAATGCTTTGCTTCGAAGATTGGTTAGTTTCGAACATGCCGCTGAACATCGGCAGACATGGTTGGAGGTTCACCCGAGCGAAAATAATGACAGTTAGTAGTTGTTTGGAGTTGCGAGGAGATAATGCAGCCACATAAAGCTTTAACCAGGCACGTGCGTCCAGAGAAAGCATCGGACGTTCGGTACCAGATATTCAATACCGACGCTTTTGAGTGGTTACAACGTGCGCCAATGAATTCGATTCACGCCGTGGTTACAGATCCGCCGTACGGCCTTGTTGAGTATTCTGAAAAGGAATTAGCAAAACTCAAAGGAGGTAGGGGAGGAGTTTGGAGGCTGCCTCCAGCATATGATGGAAGTAAGCGGATGCCCCTACCTCGCTTTACCACATTGACAGAAGGCGATCAGAAGAGTCTTAGAGATTTCTTTCAACGCTTTGCCTCGTTAGCAAAGTGCGTGCTGGTTCCCGGTGCTCATGTTTTTGTTGCCACCAATCCGTTGGTTTCTCATTTCGTCTACGAGAGTTTCCTCAAGGTAGGCTTTGAGAAGAGAGCGGAGATTATCCGAACAGTTTATACACTTCGCGGAGGTGATCGACCCAAGAATGCCCATGACGAGTTCTCGGGAGTAACCGTGATGCCAAAATCGTGCTGGGAGCCATGGGGACTATTCCGCAAACCATGCGAAGGCAGGGTTCAAGATAACTTGCGAAAATGGAAGACAGGTGGCCTTAGACGAATTTCCTCGACAGAACCATTCAAGGACTTGATTAGGTCTTCAATTACCCCTAGGAGAGAACGAACGATCGCGCCTCATCCTTCTCTCAAGCTCCAAGACTTCCTCCGACAACTCGTGCGTGCATCTTTGCCGTTGGGCGAGGGCATCATCCTTGATCCCTTTATGGGATCGGGCTCCACCATCGCGGCCGCAGAGGCATGTGGTTTAGCAAGTATTGGGCTCGAAGTGCGGGAAGAATATTTCACGATGGCCCATTCTGCTATTCCGGAATTGGCTGGCCTGGAAGTCTGACGGACTCACACAATGGCTAAGAAAGAAGACCTTAATCGTGACGTTCCCCTGCCACCCAAACTCACCGTTACGGCAATCCAAAAAGCAATCGAATACATAGAAAAGGGCCTGGCTGACTTGGTTGAAATCTATCTCGAACAAGCCAACGTTTTTAGCGCGATAGTAGGTATCTATGGAGTTAAGGCATTGGATGCCACTAGCGTATATGAGAAGAATCGCCACCTCGACCTGGCACAACAGCGGTTTCCAGATTTGCGCAAGAAGGGTAGTGGCCCAAATCCAAGCCCAAATCTTTCCTTGGAATCCAAAGCCAGCAAGCGACCGTGGGCGATCCAGTCGCACTATGATCATTCTAGCTGGTACATAGTCTGGAGGTACTTAGTCGATCCAACAATGTCATTGGAAGCCAACAAGCCAGTGATTGTTTGGAGAGTGGACGTCGTCTTTCTCCTCAAAGAGGATTGGCAGTATGAAGCTAGCTCCGCCGGCAGCGAAGGAGGAGGACGAACCCACACCTTCGGGTTGAAACTTCCTGCGACGAAGCTAAAGGATAAAGCCGTCTATCAAAGGAAAGACGTCAAACTGACTGGCGGCAAAGCCGTACCGCGAAACGGGGACTAGTGAACCTTCTCATGCGGTCATCATGCTGGTCTTTTACTTCTTTGCCGCAATAGTTACTTGGCTTGGCATCCTCTCGCTGCGAGGTGGCCTTACGTTCGCCGCCTACGTGCGAAGCGAAACTGCGCGTTCTCTTCCAGACTTCACCCCATTTGTTTCGGTGATCGCTCCTTGCCGCGGCTTAGAAGGAGGGCTGCGCGAAAACGTAAGCGCGTTATTCACACAAAACTATCCAGAGTACGAAATTATTTTTGTCACGGATCGAGTGGGCGATTCATCGCTCAGCGTGGTCGAGGAAGCTATCACTACAGCTAGCTTGCCTTCGCGGGTGAGCGCTCGCGTTGTCATCGCCGGCGAGGCTGCTGGTTGCGGGCAGAAGGTACACAACTTGAGAGTAGCCGTTACCAAGGTTGATCCGCGCAGCGAAGTACTGGTGTTTGTCGATACTGACGCGCGGCCAGAACCCCATTGGCTGCGATCGCTGGTTGCGCCGCTGTCAGATGGAAGGATTGGAGCTGCAAGCGGCTATCGCTGGTTTGTTCCGGAGAAGAGCGCTCTCGCCTCACAACTTCGTTCAGTGTGGAATGCATCGATAGCCTCGGCGTTGGGCGAGCGCGAAAACAAAAACTTCTGTTGGGGTGGATCGACTGCAATTCGCAGAGCGACCTTTGAGAAGCTCCAGGTCACGGAACGCTGGCAAGAAACAATCTCAGACGATTTCACGCTGACTCGAGTGTTACAGGAAGCAAAGCTGCCGATACATTTCGTGCCGGCTTGTCTCGTCGCCTCGGTGGGAGACTGCTCCGCCAAAGAACTGCTGGAGTTCACCAACCGGCAACTGAAGATTACCCGCGTCTACGCCCCGCACCTCTGGAGGCCGGTGCTAGTCGGCAGCCTGTTGTTCTGCACGGTGTTCTTCGGCGGATTTGCTCTGGTCATTGCTCGCGCTTTGCTGCGCCTTCCTTATTTGCTGCCGCTTGCTGCGCTGTTGCTAATCTACCTGCTGGGCTCTGCCAAGGCTTACATTCGTGTCAAAGCAGTGGCCATTCCTCTCGCGAATTTCCAGAAGCAATTGTCGCGGAGTTTGCCGGCGCACCTGCTCTTCTGGCCGTTTGCCTCGGCACTCTATCTCTGCAATGCGGTGGCTGCTGCGTTCTCGCGTAGAATCAAGTGGCGCGGGATCACCTACGAATTGAAATCGGCTTCCGAAGCTGTCATCATCTCACGCGACGAGTAGGACAAGCATTCCTGCCTGTCGATGTGGGACAGACTTTCTAGTCTGTCTTGTTTCGGAAGCGACAAGTGACAGACAGGGATGTCTGTCCTACTAATGCCAAACAAAGCGGTACAACTAGTTCAACTCCTGCGTTCCACGAGGCGCGAAAAGCATCTCGGCACCGTCATCCTTTTCGTTACTTCACGCTGCAACGCGTTTTGTAAGACGTGTTTCTATCATGAAGAGTTGAATCAGCCGGGCGACTTGACCTTCGAGCAGATCGAAAAGGTCTCGCGCACGATGCCGGCGATTACCGACCTCTGGCTTTCGGGTGGCGAACCCACGCTGCGGCGCGATGTTTCTGAAATCATCGATGCGTTTGTAAATAAGAATGGTGTCGACCGCGTAATCATTCCCACCAACGGACTGATCAAAAGTCGCGTTTATGAAATTGTTAACCGGGCTCTGGCTTCCCATCCCAAACTCGATCTCTATCTAAACATCGCGCTCGACGGCTACGGCAAAACCCACGATCAGATCCGCGGCGTGCCGGGAAATTGGGAGAAAGCGCTCGACTGCATCCGCTCGCTTTACCCGCTTAAAACGAAATATGCGGATCGCTTGCGGCTAAACGTGAATACTGTCGTTTGTGCCGACAATTTCACCGAGATAGAGAAACTGGGCGAGTTCATGTGGAATAACTTCGAACTCGACGGCCAGTATTTCAATATCATTCGCGGCGAAACGTTGGTAGGCGACGAGATCAAGCAGGTGCCCGCCGACGTGTTGCCGGGGATGTATGCTTACATTTCCAGACTGACGAAACGCTACGGCGATCGCATGTTTGCCGATGACGACGCGAGCAAACGCTTCGTTAAAAACGTGGCTTACGTGGGCGCGATCACCACTCACTACCGCACGCAACACGCCAACTTCGGAGGCCCCACCTTGTGGCCTTTCCCCTGCACGGCCGGCGAGACAACGGCCGTCATCGACTACAACGGCGACGTGCGCGCCTGCGAGTTGCGCGAAAAGTTTGCCACGCTTTCAGATTACGATTACGACTTTGGCGCGCTTTGGGCCGCTCATGAACGTGACGTCGAGCTACAGGCGATCGACGGCGGCAAGGCTTGTTGGTGCACACACGTCTGCTTCATACACGACTCCATGCGCCACTCGAGTCGCGCCATGTTGTATGAACTTCCGAAGAACTACCTCACGCGAGAATCGTGGTAGACTTGCAAGGCAAGGTCGCAAATGTCACGTCAAGTAAAAACCTACATCACTCCGGAAGAGTACCTGGCGTTTGAGCGCAAGGCGGAGAACAAGAATGAGTACGTAAACGGGGAGATATTTGCTATGACCGGCGCGAGCCGGAAGCATAATCTCATCGCCTTAAGTATCGCTGGCGAACTAAGGCAGCAGTTGAAAGGGAAACCCTGCGAAGTCTACCCGGGCGAGATGCGTGTCAAGGCACCCGCGGCCCGCTCGTATGTCTATCCGGATGTTGTCGTAGTTTGCGGAGAGCCTCAATTGGAAGATGATTACTTTGACACGTTGCTCAATCCGACCTTGGTTGTTGAGGTGCTTTCAAAATCGACGGAGTCTTACAATCGACTTGCCAAGTCGTCCTTCTACCGAACGATTGAATCTCTCTCTGAGTACCTGCTTGTCTCGCAGGAGGAGTACCGAGTTGAGCAGTACATCAAACAAGCAGACGGGCGTTGGCTGTTGTCAGATGTGCGTTCGCTTGAAGGCTTGATTGTATTGGAGTCGATTGGTTGCTCACTCACTCTGCTTGATATTTACGACAGAATAACTTTCGACGAACCCGAGTGACACACCCTGTGCTCGGTCATCGGATCTTTCCTGCGATATTCGATTAATAATGTCATCGGATAGTGACAACGAGGAAACCAATCGCAAGAGCGGCATCGCTTATGGCGCCGGACTGGTGCTCTTTTCCTCGGTAGTCGCTTTTTGCGGCGTTGGCTGGTTGCTGGATCGCTGGCTGGGTACGAAGCCCTGGCTGCTGGTGTTAGGAGTTGTGCTTGGGGCGATAGCAGGTTTCTATCAGTTCATCCGGCTCACTGCAAAACTCCAGGACTAAGGTAGTGCTCTAATTTCAGCTTTCTCTGTGCTCCCTCCGTGTTCTCTGTGTCTTCGTGGTGAATTCTTATTACGTCAGGCACCCCCCACAAAGACACAGAGGGTCACAGAGGAGGCCCAGGGGATTTTGAACTGACGCACTACCAGGAATAGCGTCGCCTCGACAACCGGTCGATTTCCTGTGTAAAATCCCCAGTTTTACTAATGTCGTTTTGCTAATGAACAATGCTCCGAACAATGCGGCCGGAACTATGCTTCCGGAAGCGCATAACAGCGGCGTCGAAGCGCGCATCTTCCGCACCATGGCGTTTTCGGTGGGGCTTGCCGTAATCGTTAGCGTGCCCTTTGCGCCCTGGCGCATCACGACGGGACTGTTGGTAGGGGGAATTCTTTCCCTGCTCAATCATCACTGGCTGAGCAGTTCAACGGCGGCAGCCTTCACTGTGGTTGTTCACGGAGCGAAGCCAAAACTAAAACTGGCGCAATACATTCTCCGTTATCTCGTCATCGCCACAGTTGTGTTTCTTGCGTACAAACTAAACATCGTGGCACTTGGGGCTACCATCGCCGGCCTGTGCAGCTTCGTCGTCGCTTTGTTCGGTGAAGCTATTCGCGAATTTTATTTGGCAATCATTCACCGAGAGGAAATTAGTTGATGTTTTGGTTTCAGGAAGCGGCGTCGAAAGGTGCGGAGCACGCTGAGGAAGCCGAGCAGGCTCCCATCATCGTGCAGTTGGTCAATCACTACTTTGGCGAGTGGGCGTTCAGGTTTGAAATGGCCTACACGCATCCGTTCTGGACGAAGTTCTTTGCCAGATTTGGTACGACGCCGGAAGCAGTGTTTGGTCCCTACACTCCGGAGACTGCGATTCCCTGGTACACGGTGATGTTTGTTATTGCCTGCATTCTCAGCGTCGCGATTATCTGGATTCTCAAAGGGCAACTCTCGGAGGAGGAACCTGGCTACGGCCAACAGACGCTCGAGATCGGCGTGCTCGCCGTACGAAGCATGATCGAGGACATCATCGGACCACAGGGACTGAAATACTTTCCAGTGGTAATGACCTTCGCGGTGTTGATCCTAGTTTCGAACTTGATGGGGTTATTCCCGCTATTCATGTCGCCGACGGCGGCCACGAGCGTCACCTTCGCTTTGGGTCTTTCTTCGTTTCTTTACTACAACTGGATCGGTATCAAAGAGAACGGAATTTTCGGGCACCTTAAGCATCTGTGGGGACCCATCTGGTGGATTGGGCCTTTGATTTTCCCAATTGAATTGATCAGTAACTTCATTCGTCCGTTTTCGCTCGGCATACGTCTTTTCGGAAACATGTTTGCCGACGAAAAAGTCGTAAATACCGTATCCGGGCTGGCGCCGCCATACACTTGGGTGGGCCCGCTCTTGCTAATGCCGTTGAGCATCTTTGTGGCTTTCATTCAGACTTTTGTATTCATACTTCTTTCGCAACTTTATTTGAGCGAAGTGTCGCATGGGCCGCATGAAGAGCACGCGGACCATGGCCATGAGGTCGAAACATCTGAACACGGCCACGCGCAAACGGAGCATGCGGCTCTGGCAACTTCTTGATTGGTAAAAGGTCGCGCGTCGAGCGATGCGGGCAAACGCGCCTGTACACGTTGGCACGCATGGTTTGGTCTGGACGCGGATCGATCAAAACCGAAAGCATAACTGGCACATAGTCGTTAGTTGATTTAATTGCAGGTCTGTCTCGCAGGAGCGCCGTTGTAAGAGGGGCGGTGGATACCGGATGCAGGCGAAATCATAACCGGTCAGTTGTCGCTTATAGTTTTACTGGTCAGCACAGAATCTGAGGCCAGGGCCTCAGCAGGAGAAACCGAAAGATGAGAAAACTCAATTTGCTTTTCATGGTCATAGTGGGCGTGCTGTTTAGCGCGATGACTGTTTTCGCACAGGCCCCAGCAGCGGCTGCAGCAGATAATAACCCCGGCCTCAAGGCGATCGCCGCGGGCGTCGGGTTTGCTATCGCAGTCGTTGGCGGCGCGCTGGGCCAGTCCCGAATCGGCGCGGCAGCCTGCGAAGGCGCGGCGCGCAATCCTGGTGCAGCGGCTAAAATTCAAACAATGATGATTCTTGGCTTGGCGCTGATTGAATCGCTGGTTCTGTTTGCTTTGCTCGTAGTTTTCGCAAAGATCAACTAAGCGCTAATCCAACAAACGATGCGAGCGTAGTCAATTGACCGCGCTCGCATTTCTTTTTCTGTCACATCTTTGCTGCTGCCAAACTCCCTGTGTTAGGCTGTGTTTATTCTCCCGAAAAAAACTAGAGAGGCATTCAACGTTCGATGAAAGCTTGTCCCAAATGCGGAATTGCGTATCCGGACACAACCACACTGTGTCCTGCAGATGGCGTAGCGCTCGAAAAGACGGATGATGCTTTGCTCGGCCAAATTCTGGCTGATAAATATCGCATTGAAGCGCGTCTTAGCTCGGGCGGTATGGGGACTGTTTACCGCGGCACTCATGTCTTGATGGACAAGACCGTCGCTGTCAAAGTGTTGCGCCCCTCCCTTGCCGCTGACGAAAAGATTGTGGCGCGTTTTTCCAGAGAGGCGCGCGCGGCGTCCAAAATTTCCCATCCACATGCGCTGAGTGTTACGGATTTCGGCGAGTCTGAAAACGGCGTCGTGTTTCTGGTGATGGAGTACCTGGACGGTCTGACGCTCAAGCAAATCATTCAGCAGGAAGGTCCAATGCCGCTGCCGCGCGCGGTGGAAATTCTTCGTCAGGTTGGTGGGGCGCTTGATGCAGCTCACGGGGAAGGAGTCGTTCATCGCGATCTCAAAAGCGACAACATCATGTTGCTCAGCAGCTCCGGCACTGACTATGCAAAGGTGTTGGATTTTGGCATCGCGAAAATTAAAGAGCCCGAGGGTACTTACGATCCCGGCCTGACTGCACCCGACCTCGTGATCGGCACGCCGCAGTACATGTCACCGGAGCAATGCTCGCAGTCTCCGGATATAGATGCGCGCTCCGACATCTACTCGCTGGGAGTAATCCTCTACGAAATGCTGGTGGGGCATGTGCCGTTTACCGGCGGTTCGCCAACAGCGATCATGCTCAAACATCTACAGCAGCCGGCGCCATCGGTGATGGATGAGAGAGGCGATGTGCCGGAGGCGATTGGCCGCGTGGTAGCGCGCGCCCTGGAGAAGCGACCGGAAGATCGCTACGAAACGGTGGGTGAGTTAGTAGAAGACTTTACGATTGCCGCGGGAATGGAGCCTGCGGGAGTTTCATCATCGGCAAATCACCACCGGGTTGAGCCGCCGCCAGCACAGCAGTTGACTGACGATGCTGACGAAGAGACTCTGGTACAGCGCAGGCTTACCCGTCCCATGGCTCCGCCAATCTCTGCGCCGAGTGTCGCGCAGTTTGTAGTTCCGTTACCTGACCAGATGCCGCCGGCGAATGCCAGTTTCAATCCCTGGAAGATCTTGATTCCCTCGATGATTGGTCTGCTGGTGATCTTCGGAGTGATCTACGCGTTTACGCGCAACTCCCAGCCGACGGAGGCTACCACGACCGGTTCACCTTTGGCCGCCGATCCCAACAGCAGCCCGGTAGAACCGGCGAAACCGCCCACCGGCGCATCGGAAGCAGGCATTCCCGCGGGTGGCAATACGGATCAATCGGCTAACGCCAACCAGAGTACGAACGCCTCGGCTTCGCCTGTGCCCAGCGCGATTCCCAGCGACATCGGTGGCGCAAGCCAGAATGCAAACAATAGTGCGACTGAAAACTCGAATACCGGGAAACCATCGACTCTACCCCTACCTTCACCGACAAGATCTGTTAAAGTAGAACCACCGCCACCGTTGCCGACCGCGACTAAGCCGCCTCCGAAACCAACGCTTCCTGCGGCGAACGCTTCGCCACCCGGCACTCAGCAATAATTCCTGTCAGACCCGGCTTCGTAAACGGGCGGGACTCGGCCAAGCCTACCATCTGGGTTATCAGTGATTAGCGAGCGGCTCCGCCGCCTTCCGTGCGGAAAGGCTATGCCTTTCCGAGCGACCACTCGTCTTCATTTTTCATGAGGCTACGCCTCATGAATCAGAGGCGCAGCGGAAAGCCATAGGCTTTCCGCACGGAAGGCGGTAAAGCCGCAAGAAGTCCGTACGCGGATCATCTCGCTAAGGCTCCCGTTTCAGAGAAGCAGCGTCGCGTATCATCTTCACCAGGCGATCGTTGTCATCAATTGAGATTTGAATATCGACGACGTGGCAGGGAAGGTCTAACTTAAACGCAGAAAGTTTTATCGCATCTTTTGCTGTAGTTAATAAGCACTTTGCCGCGTGGATCTTCGCGTCGCTAAGCAGCCGATCAATGTCAGATTGGTTGTAGTCATGATGGTCGGCAAATGTTCGAGTGAACACCGGGGTGTAGCCTTCACGACGCAGGTGATTGAAGAACGACTCCGGATTTCCCACGCCGCAGAACGCTGCGACTCCTTGAGCGAGCAAGCTATCCTTGTCAACGCTTTGCCCATCGAGTCTGCGGATTCCTGAAGCAACCATACGCGAGGAGAAAACCGGAATCGCGCCAACCAATCGCTGAACGGCGTCCTTTATCGAAGCCAGATCCTCAACCTGTTCACTCCTCGTGATTACCACGCAGTCAGCGCGCGACAAGCCCGCGCGTGGTTCACGCAAACGTCCGTAGGGAAGCAAGTGCCTGCCGCCCCAAGGATTTGTTGCGTCGATGGTCACGATATCCAGGTCACGTGCCAGACGCAAATGCTGAAAGCCGTCGTCAAGCACAAAGACTTCACTGCCCAGATTCTTGATAGCCCATTGCCCCGCGGCGAGCCGATCTGGATTTGAAATGACTGCGGCGGTGCCGACGAGATTCTCGGCGAGGAGAAAGGGTTCGTCGCCGGATTCCCTTGTGCCGGCCAGGAGGCTAGTGCCGTCAGAGACGACGACCTGTGACTGCGGATTTGCTCGACCGTACCCGCGCGTTAGCACGCATGCTCTTTTCCCGGTTTCGCGGGCAACCACATGGCAGACCCACTCGACCAACGGAGTCTTTCCAGTGCCACCAGTAGTCAGGTTCCCGACGCTTATGACCGGAGCTGCAAGCCGCGAGACAGAAAACCACCCGCGCCGGTACGCTGTTAGGCGTGCTCGCGTGACTGCGCTGTACATCGCGCTGAGCGGAGGAAGTATTAGTGACGCAAGCGGGTTCATGCGATAGGCGCGCTGTTGGCGCGTAATGGGCAAGGACTTGCTGACGCGTTTGCGGCTGTGGCGATTAGCGAGTCCAGTGCTTGAAGAGTGCGCTCGGTGGCGCCGCGGTTTTCGTTTACCAGACTTCGCGCGCGTCTTCCCATCTCAAGTCGTCTGGATGGCTCAGCTAGTAGTTCTGAAATCGTATTCGCCAGTTGCACCGTCGCTTCCGATTCGGGCATCGGTGGTAGCTGAACGATGGCCCCAGCCTTTAAGAAGCTCTCGACGATAGAATGAAAGTTGTATGTATGCGCGCCCGTTATGACACAGGCTGCGACGGCTGCCGGCTCGAGCATGTTGTGTCCGCCGGTCCTCGCAATGCTGCCGCCGACAAAAACAATCGAAGCCAGCGAATAGACTGACTGCAACTCTCCAATGCTGTCCAGCAGAATAACTTCAGCTTGCGCATCGGCAGGATCTGCAGCCTTGGTCCTGCGAGTGCAACGAAAACCGGACGCCGCGATCAGAGCAGCGACTTCCGCAAACCGCTCGGGGTGACGCGGTGCAATCATCAATCGTGGGTCTGGTTTTGATTTCGAGCGTGTTTGCTTGAGCGCCTCCAGAATGATTCTCTCTTCCGGAGCATGGGTGCTGGCGGCGAGGATCAACGAAGAATCGCCGGCCAACCCAAAACGCTGACGAAACTCTGTGGTCAACGAATCAGCCGCCGGCATGGTCCCGGCGTCAAACTTCATGCTGCCAAAGACGAACGTCTTGTCAGCGTCCATCCCCAGCGCCCGAAGTCGCTCGGCATCAGCTTCGGTCTGCATTATCGCCAGGTTTAGTGAACTGAGAACGCGAGTCATAAAACGTCTTATCAAGCGGTAGCGCCGGAATGATTGTGCCGAAAGCCGGCCGTTTACAAGGGCGACCGGGATTTGTTGATTCTTGCACTCCCGCAGGAAGCCCGGCCACAGTTCCGTCTCCATAACCAGCACAGTATCAGGGTTGATGGCTTTGAGCGTGCGGCGGACAACCCAGCGCCAGTCGAAAGGGAAGTAGAAGACCCTGGCGGCGTCATGCTTAAAGATTTCGCGGGCCAGATTCTGTCCCGTCAGCGTGATAGTGGAGATGGCGATCAGGGATTCCGGGAATCGCTCTTTAATGCCCTGCACCAGGGGCCGCGCCGCTTGAGTTTCGCCGACGGAAACACAGTGAATCCAAACTAACGGGCGTCCATCTCTGGGTATGGGTGATAGCGAACCTAAGCGCTCGCGAAACCCTGCGACATACTTGCCGTGACGAAAGGCGTCGAGAAGAAAGCGGGGCAGTAGGATGAGAAAGCCAAGACCCAGGAGAAGGCTGTAGATGAAGTACATAGGTAGGACAGGCGTTGCGGCCTAGGTAGGACAGGCATTCCTGCCTGTCATTGTTTAGGGACAGACAAGAATGTTTGTCCTACTCAACAGAGACAGACAGGAATGTCTGTCTTACTTTGCGCGTTCAATGTAGCGGCCTTCCGTGGGATCGACGCGAATGCGGTCGCCTTCATTCACAAACGGCGGCACTGTGACGGTCACGCCATTTTCGAGCGTCGCCGGTTTGTTTACATTAGAAACAGTGGCGCCCTTCATGGTGGGATCGGTGCGCGTAACGGTTAACTCCATCGAGGGAGGCAGGTCGATGCCGATCGGCGTTCCTTCATAAAACTCCGCCTGAATCTTCAGTCCGGGAGTTAACCATGGTGCTGCGTCGCCCAATTCCTCGTCGCTGAGGGCGACCTGCTCGTAGTTTTCCGTATTCATGAAATGATGATGCGACCCGTCAGAATACATGAACTCCATTTCGTGCTGCTCGAAAATTGCACGTTCAATCGAGTCTGACGAACGGAACCGGTGTTCAAAAGATGATCCAGTCTTAATATTCCTGAGCTTCGCTTGCACCATCGCCCGCAGATTGCCCGGCGTGTGATGGCGAAATTCCATCACTTTGCACGGTTCGCCCTCGAATAGAATCATCATTCCGCGCCGAATTTGAGTCGCCTGTATAGCCATGATTTATTTCAGTCTCCGTCTAAATGATTGTCCCGATAACAAAGCTTCTTAATGTAGTTTGCCGAAAACTTGCAGGTAAGCGGCCGCGCCCACGTTTCGAATCGCGTAGTTTAGCGACCGCCAAAGGGCTTTGTCCAGCAGGGCAAATCAAAGCTCAACCACCTACAGAAGAGACGCCATCCACGAAATGACACAAAACTACACTAACGGCATTTCGTGTTAGTTCGCGTACCTTCGTGGATCGCATCTTGTCCAAACAGAAATAAAAAGGCGACTTCACCAAGGATAAATCACCTCGGCTCAGCCGCCTTTTTTGAGGAGCCCACCTACCTCGATTGTGTAAACGCCCCAACGCGAGACAGGTTCCAATATCAATTCGAAAATAGACTAAGCAGCGCGAGCCCGTGGAACTCGACGCCGACGAGCGACCTGCTCGAGCCAGCGTTGGGCATCGTCATACCTGGTAAAGCGACGCTCATCGAGCCGAAAAGCCGTCGTATGGTAATACCGACGACCGTTGATCATCCGCGCGGCGTGCTTAATGTGGAGCATCTCGTGATAAATAATGAACTCCACAAACCATTCCGGCACTTGAGTTGAATCGAGAGACTTGCTAATCACGATGGTGTCATACACGCGATCATGGTGACCAAGGATGCTTCGCGTCTTGCGCTGAGACCAGGTAAGGGTCGGCTTCTCGAGGCTGGCATCGAAATATCTGCGATTCAGTTTAGAAAACATCTTGTCGAGGTCGTAGGAATTGCCGCGAGCGCTGGAGATCATCTTCCGGCCGCGGCCCCGGCGGGCAATGTCCGACGAGCGCATCACTTCCGGCGTTAAAGAATATTCGCGATAAGTTCGATCGTGAACCGGCGGGATCTTCTTCCCCAGTAACCTGGCTACCAGTACAAAGGCGAGGGCGCGTATCACTTCCGGCGGGCTATCCTTACAAATATCGGACAAACGCACGTAGACTTGCCCCGAACGCAACCTGATCGTATGGCGCAACCCGGCATACGGATAAAAGCGCACATCAACTACCGGCAACCCACGAGTGCTGCCCAGGTGATGGAAAGCGTCCAGGAAAAACTTCTTCACGTCAATCATTGCCCAATACTCCTGACAAATCGCTTCGCTGTATAACCGCCTGCAGATGTTTATTCCCGATGCTGGAAGAAGCCTGAACGCTCGGGACTTTGCTCCGGCCGGAGACCCGAGGGGCTGGGGTTCTGAGAGCTGGAGGCTGCGCTCATATTACGGAGAACCCTTGCTAAGCGTCAATTGATCCGGGAAGGGGCGCAGAAACCTTAGTAAAAACCGCATTCTTGCAGCCGGGCCGGGTCTGCCGGGACTGGCGGGAAACGCCGCGACGCTAGACCTTCTGTTATCCGGGATCACCTTTGAACTCCGCCCTGAGCTTTGCCTCCTGGACTTCAAGTCCGTCGCCCGGTAGGTGAGGTAAATGTTTGCAGGAGTGTGGATTATCCAAGGAGTGGGGGCTCGAATCTTGACGGTTCTAACGTTTGCAGGGCGACAAACGATTCCTTTATACTGCGAGACGGTAGTCGTTTAGCCGACTTTCTGACCATTGAGAGAGTTCCAGCACGCGTCCAAAGAATTCGATTCGAACAAAGAACTTAATGCCCCGTCGCAATTCAGTCCTCCAAGCCACCGAAAAAAACAGTCTGGACGCGCGCGCGCAAACCGTGCTTGCCGCCGTGATCAAGGAGCATTTGGTCACCGGCGAAGCGGTCGGCTCACTGGTGCTGTCCGAGCGTTTTGCCAACCGTTCGGGTTGGAGTTCAGCCACGATCCGAAATGTCATGGGTGAACTGGAGGAAGCTGGCTTTGTGGAACAGCCGCATACGTCGGCTGGTCGCGTGCCTACAGATCAAGGTTACCGTTACTACGTCGACTACATCCTTGAAGAAGCTCGGCTCTCTCGTGCTGACCTGCGCGCAATCGATAAGGTGTTCACTTCCAGCGGAGTCGATTCAGCTACTTCTTCCGAGCGCATAATGGAGAAAATGTCGCACGCGCTCTCCGAGCTCTCCGCAAATGTAGGCATTGTGGTGTCGCCATCCCTGGCCGAGAACCGCTTGAGTCACATTGAATTCGTTCAGCTCGCGGATAAACGAATTCTGGTGGTGTTAGTAACAACCTCAAACAGCATTCACAACAAGATCATCCGGCTGGAAGACAATCTTACCCAGGAAGAACTCGAGCAGACTGCGCGCTACCTCAATACAGAGTTTGGGGGCAAGAGCCTCTTGGCCATTCGCACTGAAATTCTCGAACTGATGCGAGAAGAGAAGGCCTTGTATGACCGGCTACTAAGGAATGCGATTCTGCTTTGTGATATGAGTCTGGAAGGTGAAGAGTCCAGCAGCGGAGATGTCTACGTCGATGGAGCTTCAAATATCCTAAGCAAGCCCGACTTTGTTGACGTTGATAGAATGCGTGAGTTATTTCGAACCTTTGAGGAAAAGTCCCGCCTAATCAAGATCCTGAATGAGTGCGTCGCTCGCGAACAACCGGCAATGTGGGGAGATGTTCATGTCGTCATCGGCCGGGAACATCCCATCTCCTCGATGCGAAATTGTACGCTCATCACTGCCCCCTACCGGCTTGGGTCAAACGAACAGCTGGGCACGCTTGGTGTCGTAGGTCCGATGAGGATTGAGTATTCTCGCATCATGGCTATGGTAAACTACATGGCGCGGCTCATTGAGCGCCGTTTGAACGAAGAAGCGCACGTCTAAGCCCTACCGAAACCTTGAACGAACTACACTGATTGATGCCTCCTGAAGGAAAAGATAGGTCGAATATTCCGGTCAACTTTCTTGATTCGGACACTGAAGGCAGTCCGGGCACCGGACTGGATGAGGCAACGTCCGAGTTGTCAGCTGACGATCAGGAGTTGATGAGTATTATGGCCTCTGAGAACGACATTACCGAGCCCGGACCGGAAGCGCTCGAGCTGGATGATTCGCCCATGGAACCGTTGCCTCAGGCCAAGGGATCCACCGGCGATCTCGCGCTAAACTCGGGTGGTCCCGAGGTCGCGGAACTGGTTGCCACGAGGGCTGAGTTCAAACGACTCGAGGGTGAAGTTAAAGAACTAAAAGACAGCCTGGCGCGCCGGCAGGCGGATTTCGAGAACTACCGCAAGCGAATGGAGCGCGAGCGCTCCGAAACCTTCAACCGCGTGGTCGTCGAGATTGCGGCTCAGCTCTTGCCGGTACTCGATAATTTGAAAAGAGCACTGGAGACCGAAGCTTCGGTGGAAGCAAGCGAGTCAGATGAATTTCGGCACTTCCTAAGTGGTGTGGATCTGATTTACAAGCAACTCAACGGCGTGCTTGATGCGCTGGGCGTCAAGCCAGTGTTAGCCGAAGGGGAACAGTTTGATCCGCATCTTCATGAAGCAGTCGTCACGGAACCTACCGACGACTATGAACCTGACACCGTTATACAGGAGATCGTGCGCGGCTTCCGGGTTGGCGATAGGCTGATTCGTCCGTCGCTCGTTAAGGTAGCGGTCAAGAAGTGAAGGGCTCCTAACGGCATAACACGTTAGGGAGATAAAAATGGGAAAAGCAATCGGCATAGACCTGGGCACAACGAATTGCTGCGTCTCCGTACTGGAGGGCGGCGCAGTTCAGATTGTGCCTAACAAAGAGGGCGGACGAACGACGCCTAGCGTGGTTGGTTTTACCGACAAGGGCGAGCGTTTGGTGGGACAGATAGCGAAGCGCCAGGCGGTGACCAATGCCGTCAATACCGTTTATGCCGTGAAGCGACTTATCGGCCGGAAATACAACTCCGCCGAAGTTCAGAAGATGCGAGAAACGGCGGCGTTTGAAATTGTCGATTCTCCAAACGGCGATGCCCGGGTGCGCGTGCAGGGGCGCAGTTACAGCCCTCCCGAGTTGTCGGGAATAGTTCTGCAACGTCTGAAGGCTGCGGCGGAGGATTTTCTCGGTGAGCCGGTAACCGACGCCATCATCACCGTTCCCGCTTACTTCGACGACACGCAGCGCCAGGCTACGAAGGACGCGGGGAAAATCGCCGGGCTGACCGTTGAAAGAATCATCAATGAGCCCACAGCGGCTGCCCTTGCTTATGGCCTGGGCAAGTCTGATGTGGAGCGCATTGCAGTCTACGATCTTGGCGGCGGCACCTTCGACATCTCGATCCTGCAGATGAACGATGGCGTATTCGAGGTGCTGTCCACTTCCGGCAATACCTTCCTGGGTGGTGAAGACATCGACGAACGCATCATGAACTGGATGGCCGATGAGTTTTTGAGTGACACCGGAATTGACCTTAGAAAGGATCGGTTGGCGCTACAGCGACTAAAGGAAGTAGCTGAGCGGGCGAAGTGTGAACTCTCTTCCGCGAACGAAGCCAATATCAACCTTCCGTTCATCGCTGCCGATGCCACTGGGCCGAAGCATTTCAACAAGACGATGACTCGGACCGAGTTTGAAGATTTAGTAGAAGATTTGATCGATCAAACAATCGATCCTTGTCGCAAGGCGCTTGAGGATGCCAAGTTACAACCCGCTGACGTAGATAAAGTGATTCTGGTGGGCGGGCAGACGCGCTCACCGATTGTCGAACGCACCGTGGAAAAGATTTTCGGCAAGAAGCCTTCCGCTGAGATCAATCCTGACGAAGTTGTAGCGATGGGGGCGGCGATCCAGGGCGGCGTGTTAACGGGCGAAGTCAAAGACATTGTGCTGCTCGATGTTTTGCCGTTGAGTCTGGGACTTGAAACACGCGGCGGGTTGTTTACCAAGATCATCGATCGGAATTCAACTATCCCTTTACGCAACAGCCTGACATTTACGACCGTGGTCGAGAATCAGACATCGGTGGAGATTCATATTTTGCAGGGTGAGCGTGAAGTGGCAGAAGGCAATCGTTCGCTCGGAAAGTTTGAGTTGGTAGGAATTCCGCCCAGCCCGCGCGGCGTTCCTCAAATTGAGGTTACCTTCGAGGTTGACGCAAACGGCATCGTCTCGGTGTCGGCGCAGGACAAGACAACTGGCCGCGAGCAGCAGATGCGCATCACGCCGACTTCCGGTCTCACGCCCGACGAAATCCAACAACTCATAATGGAGGCTGAGGGGTTTGCCGATTCCGACCGTCTGGCAAGAGAGCTCGTCGTTTTGCGCAACAAGCTGGAATCGCTGCTACGCAATACGCAAAAATCGTGCGCCAAATTTGGCGGAGTGCTTCCCCCAAATGATCAGGAGACAGCTGAACGCGTCTTCAAAGAAGCCGAGGCGGCCGTCCGCGCCGAAGGAAAAGAACCAATTAACAAAGCTCTCACTGCGCTCGAGCGAGTTGCCGGCCAGCTTACGTCTGCCATGATGGATCCCACCGGTGCATCCTCGCAAAAAGGCCTGGATAACGTCGAGTAAGGTTACAAAGTTTTAGCCAATTCTAAAATAAAACGAGAGGTTTTTGAGAGAGCCGGGATGAGTAAACGAGATTACTACGAGGTGCTGGGCGTTAGCCGCAGCGCTACTGACACAGAAATAAAAAGCGCCTATCGCCGCCTGGCGGTTCGTTTTCACCCGGACAAAAATCCGGGTGATGCGGGGGCCGAAGAAAACTTCAAAGAAGCTGCCGAGGCTTACAGCGTGCTCGCCGACACCAACCAGCGGCAGCGGTATGACCACTTTGGCCATGCTGGTGTTTCCAGCGGCGCCGGACAAGCCTGGGGAGCGCCCGGCTTCGGTGGCATAGAAGATATCCTCGGCGATCTTTTTGGCTTCAACGACGTCTTTGGCGGTGGTCGCGGAGGTGCTCGCCGTACGACCGCACAGCGCGGCGCCGACCTGCGTTATGACCTCGAGATTGCGCTCGAAGATGCCTACAACGGTATGACTGCGCAGTTGCGCATTCCGCGACTTGAAACTTGCGAAACCTGTAAAGGAAACGGGGCGGCGCCCGGCACGCAACCTGAAAATTGCGCCAACTGCGGCGGCACCGGCCAGGTTCGTTATCAGCAGGGATTCTTTTCCGTAGCGCGAACCTGCCAGCCGTGCCGTGGGGCGGGCCGCGTTATAAATACACCCTGTCAGGACTGCCGGGGTGCGGGCCGCATCGAGCGCGAGAAACAGATGGAAGTTAAGATTCCCGCGGGCGTGGAAACTGGTTCGCGACTGCGGGTTCAGGGTGAAGGAGAATCTGGCACGCAGGGCGGCCCAGCCGGCGACTTGTATGTCGTCATCCATCTTGCCGAGCATGAGCGCTTTGAGCGGCAGGGCAGTAATCTCTACGCTTCACAGCCGCTGACCTTTGCGCAAGCAGCATTGGGCGCGGACGTGTACGTGGCGACGATTGAAGGCGAAGAGAAGATCAAGATTCCAACCGGCACGCAAACAGGCACCGTCTTTCGCATCAAGGCCAAGGGTATGCCGGTGCTTGGTGGTCGCGGCCGCGGCGATCTCTACGTATCCGTCAGCGTCGTGACGCCCACTTCGCTCACGCGCGAGCAGCGAAAACTTCTCGAGCAACTTGCTGTAGTTGAGAACAAGGATCTGGAAGACAAAGGTCTGGTCGACAAAGTTCGCGACATTTTCGGATAAGGGTTCGGTTCACTTGCTCTAGCAGGTTGCTGAAGAAGGAAAGACTAGGACTCGATCCACAAACCCACACGAAATGAACACTAAATTCGCTCGTCCGACTTCGTGACAATTGGTGTAATTTCGCGGATCGAGCGCTTGTCGTCCGTTTTTCATAAACCTTCGATAGAACGAGACGGCTGCAATTGCCATTTTTCAGCAGACTGTTAGGGTCCCAACACTGGAGCACGATATGAAGTATTTTCCCCACGTTCGCTTTTCCTTCCTTCTTCTTGCAGCTTTTCTAATCGCTGGTTCTTTTTCCGCGCAAGCGCAAGAGAGCATGCAACGGTGGCAGAGTTTCGATTTTGCCAAGTCAGCCCTCAAGCCGGCTGACATCGCCAAGGTTCCCCTCGAAGACTTGAAGCTGATGCGCGGTCTCGTGTTCGGACGGCATGGTCGCGTTTTCAAAGACGCTGAAATCCGCGTCTATTTGGAAGCGCAGGACTGGTACAAAGGAAATCCCGACTTCAACAATTCGCTGCTCAACGTGACCGAGAACCGCAATCTCGACCTTATTCGTGACGCCGAAGCCGGCAAACATCCGACCGTCCAGCCTGGCGACATGCGCTACTGGCGGGCGCGGGCTCTGACACCGAAGAGGCTCGGCGTTCACAGTGGCGCCGAGTGGCGGGTCTTGCGCGCCGAAGTTGAGGCCATTCATGGCAAACGTTTTGGTGAGGACTGGCTGCAGCAATATTTTGAGGAGCGCTATTGGTATAAGCCCAGCGACAAATACGACGCCAAGTCGCTTTCCCCGCTCGAACAGAAAAACCTCGACACGATTGCGGCGGCGCAAAAGAAGTCGCGCAAGGTTGCTTTGGCTCCCGGCGATATGGAGCTGTTTGAGAACAGGTTGATCTCTCCACAGATGCTGCACGGGTTGAGTCTTAATGAGTTGCGCCTGCTGCGAAATGAGGTTTACGCGCGCCACGGGCGACAGTTTCAGGCGCCCTGGCTCTCGCAGTATTTTTTCAGCCAGCCCTGGTATCAACCCGACGAAAACTTTAAGGACGAAGAATTGACCGGGTCTGACAAGACGAACGTGGAGACGATTGTCGCCTACGAGAAAAAGATCCACGATGAGCTGGGAAGTAAGCCGATCGCGCGAAGTCTGCTCGATGGTCTATTCGTCGAGGACGCCGTCAAGATGCGCCAGGAAATCTACGCCCGGCGCGGCAAAGTCTTCACCAAGGAACCCTGGTTTCAGACATACTTCGAGAGCTTCGCCTGGTACAAGGCCAACCCCGAATTTAAAGACGATCAATTGAATGAATTGGAGAAACGCAATATCGCGACCATCGCCGCCTATGAGAAAAAGGCGGTGAGCGCGATGAGCGTCATCGAGGGTTGATAAGGCTGGAGCCCGGTCTCGCGTGCCGAGACCAAAAATCAGTAGACAGTAGACAGTAGACAGTAGGCAGTAGGCAGAGTTTGGAAGGCGGGCATCTTTCAATGGTGCTCGCCTTTTTCGCTTGAGTTAAGCACGTTCTCGAAGAAGACTCACAACCGGTACCGGACTTTTGCTTTCCGCAGCGCGTCCTCTTCGTTGTCGACATTTTGCAGCCGCAGCGTCACGTCCGCATTCAGATCGAAGCCGGCACGCTCGCCTGCCTGTAGTTTCACTGTGCCCGCCGCCGCGATCATCGCTGCGTTGTCAGTTGAGAGATGAGGCGAAGGGAAGTAAGCGGGGATGCCCAAACGCTCAGCCGCTGCGCGCGACGCCTCTCGCAAAGCGCCGTTGCAAGCGACGCCGCCGGCTACTATCAAAGTCTTCGCCGGATATTCTCTGGCGAGGCGCTCCGTGGTTCCTACCAAAGAACGCACTACCACGCTCTGAAAACTCGCCGCGAGATCTTTAACCGCTGCCGACGGTTCTTCTCCATTTCGCACCGGTTGCAGTCCTGTCTCCCTTACGTGTTTGGTGACGGCAGTTTTCAAGCCGCTGAAACTGAAATCCGCTGAGCCGTCGCCCATGCGCGGCGTGGAAAACTTCACTGCCTTGGGGTTTCCGTCGCGCGCCAGCTTCTCGATGATTGGCCCGCCGGGATAACCGAGTCCCATCATCTTGGCCACCTTGTCAAAAGCTTCGCCGGCTGCGTCGTCACGCGTGCGGGCCAGGACTTTGTATTTGCCGGGCTTAGGAACAAAGAACAAATTGCTGTGTCCGCCGGAAACAATCAGGGCCAGCGCGGGATACTCAACCGGCGAATTGCCAAAGGCGACGGAATACACATGGCCCTCGATGTGATTCACTCCCACCAGTGGTTTGCCCAACGCAAACGCCATCGCCTTCGCATACGACACGCCCACCAGCAACGAGCCCACCAGTCCGGGTCCAACTGTGACCGCGATACCGTCGATCTCCTGCGGTTGCATTCCGGCTTGTGCGAACGCTTCTTCAACAATGGGGACAATCTTGTCGAGGTGTTCGCGTGAGGCGAGTTCTGGTACAACCCCACCAAAGCGTTTGTGAGTTTCAATTTGCGAAGCGATAACGGAGGAGACGATTTCGCGGCCATCGCGCACGATGGCGGCGGCCGTTTCGTCGCAGGACGTTTCAATTCCGAGAACCAGCATGGGAGGATTCTAGCAACGTTTTCGTGAGGGAGCGAAACCGCACAAACAGAGCGCGCAGCCCAGCCAAACAGAACCAGGCCCGGAGGGCCGACATTGAGTAGCCACGTCCGTAAGGGCGTGGATCATAACGGAGAAAGATCGTCGAGGCCCGAAAGGGCCGACACCGGCTCGGCGCACGTGGTGTCGCACCTTCGGCGCTCAGGCTCGTCGGGGACTTCCCGAACCCCGCGCTAACGCACGGGGCTACTAAATGCCGCCGCTGCGCGGCTGGTTGAATAGTTCGGCTCAACGGCGCGGAGACTTTGAAAAAAAGAGTTAGAGAATCAGCGCATCACGGCGCGAAACGCATCGACAAACGCTTCCATCTGCGGCCTGGTGCCGATGGTTACGCGCATGAAGTTTGGCAGGGCAGGAAAAACTCGGCCTACCTGCACGTTGCGCTCGCCCATCGCCGCAATGACTGGCTTCACTTCGCGACGAAGGTTAATCATCAGAAAGTTCGCATGAGACGGAATAAACTTCAGACCCAACTTGTCCAACTCGGCATAGACAAACTTCTTCACTTCGCTATTGAGCCGGCGGCCCTGTTCCACCTGCGCGGCATCCTGAAGACTTGCCGACGCCGCCACCAGCGCCATGATATTCACGCTGTCCCACGTTTGTTGTGAGCGCATGCGTTGGATTAACTCCGGCCGCGCGATGCAGTAGCCGCAACGCAAACCTGCCATGCCATAAACCTTGGAAAAGGTCCGCGCAATTATCAGGTTTGGATATTGCGTCAGCAGCGGGACAACACTCTCGTAATCGTCTGACTCGACGTAGTGGTGATACGCCTCGTCGATAAGCACAACCGTTTGACTCGGTGTCTTCTGGAGAAACACTCGTATCTGATCCTTCGGTGTAATGCTGGCGGTGGGATTGTTGGGGTTACAGATGTAGACCAAACCCGCGTCGCTGGTCGCGGCCAACATCTGGGGTAGATCGTGAGCGTAGTCGGACGTTAGATCTATTTTCACGACGTCAGCTTGAGCAGTTCGCGCGTGCGCGAGGATTGCCTCAAAAGTTGGATTGGCGACCACGAGCTTCTTGCCCACGGCCGTAAAAGCAGCGGCAGCGACCTTCAATATTTCACCCGAGCCGTTGCCCAGAAGAATCTGACCGGCAGGGACGTTATGCAGTTTCGCCAAAGCGTCAACGAGAGACCCTTCATGCTCGTCTGGATAACGCCAGGCGAGACTGAATGCCTTAGTCATCGCCTTCACCGCCAGCGGCGACGGGCCGTAGGGGTTCTCATTTGAGCTGAGACGCACCAGGGCGGCGGCATTTGATACTTTACTGACAAGGCGCAACGCGGGCGCCGAGAGCGACAGCGATGGGTTCAGTGCCGCATAGGCAGCGCTCGTTCCCAGTATCTTCGCGAATCCACGACGGGAAATGTGTGTGCTCATGGTTTCTCCTCTTATGCTCCTCTCGAAAGAGCCTGTCGGAATATCGTCTAATCTCAGTGCTTACCTTTGTGCGCTCTGTGTCTCCGTGGTGGGTGATTTTCCCAGATAATCCACCACCGAGACACAGAGAGCGCAGAGATTGCACAGAGAGTTTTATTTTATTCTGACATACTCCTCAATGGGTTGGCGTTTAGCGCAGTTCGTAAAAGCTGAGCGCGGAATCACCCTGCTTCAGTATGCGGCTGCGGATCATACTCCCCGCCGCAGCTTTCAACTCATTTTTGTGATGATGTTCGACGATCAGCAGACCGCTTTCCTTTAGCAAGCTGGACGAATGCGAGCTGAAGATATCGAGAATCGGCAAGTAGTCAGCGGCGTAAGGTGGATCGAAGAAGGCCATATCCCAAGGCTTTCCGGAGTCCGGCTGCTTTGTGACGAAGCGCCGCAAGTAGTCACGCGCTTCCGATTCGATTACCGCGCTATCGCTTCGCTCAATCCGGCACAGTGCGAGATTCGATTTGACCAAGTCGCACATTGTTCGCGAATTGTCGACGAAGGTAACGTGACTTGCCCCGCGGGAGATCGCTTCAATCCCAACCGCTCCCGAGCCGGCGCAGAGATCGAGAAAGCGAGCGCCTTGGATTCGTGGGGAGATGACATTGAAAAGAGTCTCGCGCAGACGATCCGAGGTCGGCCGCACCTCGAGCGAAGGTGGACTCTTCAGATTTCGGCCACGATATTTGCCAGCAATGACTCTCATCAGAGCGGTTTGAACTAGGGTTCTTCCATTCAACCAGCCGCGAAGCAGCGGCATCTAGTAGCCGCGTGCGTTAGCGCGGGGTTCGGAAAGCATCAATGAACTTGAGCGCCGAAGGTGCGACACCAAACCCTTGTGCCGAGCCGGTGCCGGCCCTCTCGGGCCTCGACTATCTTTGTCGTCCTGGCCCCGCCCTTACGGACGTGGCTATTGAATGTCGGCCCTTCGGGCCTATCGGAGTGGACCGAAGGCGCTTGCGCAATCGGTGGATTGTCATCCTACCGCCGCGAGTCCGAACCGCGCGTCGGAGCGAACGCGCTCAATCAGCTTCGCAGTCTCAGCCGACTGCTCACCTTTCGCCAGATAAAACTCGGCTTCCTTGCGCGCGCCCTCGATGAACTGCTGATCACGGACGAGGTTGGCAACGCGGAACTCCGGCAGCCCCGACTGCCGCGTGCCCAGCAGTTCGCCAGGCCCGCGTAGCTCCAGGTCCTTTTCAGCAATCACGAAGCCGTCGTTAGTTTTGGCCATGATGCCGAGCCGCTCCACGGCGACCGCGGTCTGTTTGTCTGAAGTAAGCAATACGCAATAGCTCTTTTCAGCGCCGCGACCGACGCGGCCACGCAGTTGGTGAAGCTGCGAAAGACCAAATCGTTCCGCGTGTTCGACGATCATTACCGACGCATTGGGAACGTCGACGCCAACCTCAATCACGGTTGTGGAAACAAGTATTTGGATTTCGCCGGCCACAAAGCGGCGCATCGCTTCTTCCTTGTCGGCTGTCTTCATTTTGCCGTGCACCAGTCCGACAGAGAGCCTGGGAAAGACTTTGTCGCGCAGGTACTCAAATCGCTGCGTGGCATCTTTCAGGTCCATCTTCTCTGATTCTTCAACGAGCGGATAAACAACATAGACCTGCCGACCGCCTTTCACCTCACCCGCAATCAACTGCTTAACTTCAGGCCGTTGCTCCTCACCGAAGACGCGCGTTTCAATCGGCGTTCTTCCGGGCGGCATCTCGTCGATAACAGAAACGTCGAGGTCTCCGTAAATTGTCATGGTGAGCGAACGCGGAATGGGAGTCGCGGTCATCACCAACACGTCGGGATTGAAACCGCGTGCGCGCAACTCGGCGCGCTGCATCACTCCGAAACGATGTTGTTCATCAATCACCGCGAGGCCGAGGTTCTTGAAACCCACTGCCTCCTGAATGATTGCATGCGTGCCGATGCAGCAATGAATGTCGCCGGCGGCAAGCTCTACCTGCAGCTTCCTTTTCTCAGCAGCGCGCAGCGATCCGGTCAGCAGCTCTACGCGATAGGGAGACTTCGCCAGCAGTCGTTTAATGTTGCGCGCGTGTTGTTCGGCGAGAATTTCAGTTGGCGCCATCAGGGCGGTCTGATAGCCATTTTCCATGGTGGCCAGCATTGCAATAAGAGCGACTATAGTCTTGCCGCTGCCGACATCGCCTTGCAGCAGGCGGTTCATCGGAGCATCGGACTTCAAGTCCTTAAATATTTCTTTGACGACACGGCGCTGCGCATCCGTCAGTTTAAACGGCAACACCGAACCGATTCTCAGCTTGGTCGCCTGGTCGAGTTTGATTTTGGCTCCCTTGGCTTCCTTTACGCGCCGGCCGCGTTTCAGACTAATCCCCAGCGCAACCCAGAAGAAGTCTTCGAAGATGAGCCGGAGATGCGCCGGACTTCTGGCCTGATCGTAGAGCGCGAGGGGCGTATCTTCAGTAGGGAAATGAATCTCGCGGAGAGCGTTCGAGCGGCTGATGAGTTTTCTTCTTCGCAGCAAGTCAGCCGGCAGGGTTTCTGGAATCGAGGAGTCGGGTAGCAGCGCCAGCACCGCGTGCATGATCTCGCGCACACGTTTCGAACTAAACTCGCCCAGCTTTCGGTAGACAGGCACGCGCCGCCCGGAGTGAATGACGGCCAGTGCGGGATCATCGCTGCTGTCGACCGTGTCCAGTTTGATCGCTTTACCTGCTTTACTTTCGCCTGCTCGCGCCGTTTCCGCTTCCGCCATCTCTGCTTGTCCCTTTGCCGCAGGTAGCATCTCGAGTTCATCAGCAGGTTTGTTCAGCTTCAGGGAAAAGGTCGCGCGACGCTTGTCCCAATCCCACCTGCCAAAGGTAATGAACCGCGCGCCGCGTGTGAAACGCTTGGTGTAGTAACTAATGATGTCGTGTGCGTGAGCTCCGGAAACGAACCACCAAACGACGATGGGGCGGCCGGTTTTTTCCGGATCGGCAGCAGTCACTTCGAAAATGAAGAGGCTTGAACGTCCCTGGGAGCGCCGGTTCTTTACTTGAAAGGCTCCGGCGATCTTAACAACAAGTTCCAGCGACGCCTCCAACCCGTCAGTCAGATCGCGTATGTGCGCCGGACTTGAGCGGTCCTCGTATCGCATAGGCAGGTAGCTCAGCAGGTCCTCAACGGTGGCGTTGCTGAAGTCTTTCTTGCCGGAGTGACTGGCGATTTCCAAAGCGAGTTTGTGGGAGAGGGTTTGGCCGAAGCGGGGCAGCCCGTATTTGTATAGTTCTTCAACCGGAGTTTTGAGACTGAACGGAGGCGGCATTCGCGCTGGATCATAGCATAGCCGTTGCTGCAGGGAATCGTCCGTCCCGCGAGACCCTTGAGGACTTGAGTGCGCCGACTATCTTGCATTACCGTTCTTTACAGCGACGCGGATAAGATCGTCGAAACGATAATGTGTACCGCAAACTGTTAGTTTGCGATGCGGACACTTGGCTCGATGGCAGACGCAAACTAACAGTTTGCGTTACATTAAGAAGATGACTTCTGAACACGAGTTAACGGCAGCAACGCGCGCGCAACTTACCACTGTTCGCACGGTCTTGTTGCGCCTTCACAAGACGCTTCTCGAATTCGAGCGTCACGCCTACGAGCGCGAGCGCGGCAAAATCGACAACAGCTATGCGTTTCTGCAACTGGTGATGAGCGATCTCTGGTTTGCCTGGCTTCGCCAGTTGTCCGAACTCATCGTTGAGGTGGATGAACTCCTGGCGGCGAAGGAAACGCCCAACGAGGCTACGGCGCAGGCTCTAATTCGGCAGGCCAGCATCATGCTCACCCCGTCCGAGTCAGGCAGTGAGTTTCAGAAGAAATACTTTGCGGCGATGCAACAATCCCCGGAGGTGGTGCTGGCGCATTCGGAGTTTGCCGGTGTGTTGGGTCCGGCAAGGCTATCGAAAGAGGTTCACTGACGGTCGCGACAGGTCGCGACCGACCAAAGCGCTGACAGGTCAGTGCACTCCAAAATAGTTTAGTTCGAAGTTGCTTCTGCTTTGGCGCAATGCTGATCAAAGGCATGAATCAGTTCACTCGCGACTTGCGACGCATCTTTACCCTCGATCTGACGGCGTTCCATCATATAGACGATTTGACCATCCTTCATTAGCGCGATTGAGGGCGAAGACGGCTCGTAGCCGGTGAAGTAGCTGCGCGCTTTTTCGGTAGCTTCAATATCGGCGCCCGCAAACACAGTCCCAACCTTGTCTGGCCGCACGTTATGTTGCAGCGCCCGGGCAATTCCCGGCCTGGCTTTTCCCGCCGCGCAGCCGCAGATCGAGTTTACAACCACCATCACCGTGCCGGTGCTGTTCTCAATCGTCTTTTGCACGTCTTCGGGCGTGCGCAGTTCTTCAACACCGATTCGGGTCAGTTCCTCGCGCATCGGGCGAATCATTAGTTCTGAATATGGCATAGCTTTCTCCTCTTAAATCTCAGATCTCAAATTTCAGATTGCAGATAATCTCAGGAAGCGATTGTAACACGGCGGCGCGGATGGCGAGGGGCTGGCGACGAAACGGGCTATTCAACAACAATCATCGCCCGCAGCTCGCGAAACTTCCGATCGCTAATACCGCGCACCATCATCAGGTGCTCCGCGCGGCGAAAAGGCCCGTATTGCTCGCGATGCGCGACGATTCGTTCAGCGATCGCCTTGCCGACTCCCGGTAGTGTCTCAAGTTCCTGCGGCGAAGCGGTGTTGATGTTTATTAGTGATCCTCGTTCAGTTTTTGGCACAACCAGACTCAACTGAACTACAGACTGCGACGGTCGCGGAAGCGTGGCGCAGGCTGAAGCAGACAGGATTATCGCGAGGATGACGAGAGCAATCAGAGGTGCCTGAAACTTTGCTGGCGGGAGATTTTGTTTCATGTATGCAAGTAAGTGTTCGTGAAGGCTTTGTAACTCTGCCGCTCGCATGTGCACTATGCTAAAAGTCTAATGATTCCAAAAGTTCGTATGTTTTATGGCGCGATGTCCACAGATTTTTCCACAGCTCGCGTGGAAAATGTTTCGAAGCGATTGCGAGAAGTCTATTCTTCTTCACCGCTCTCGTCCCACTGCGCGATCATCTCGTAAGCGCGGCCGAGCACTGGTCGGGGACGTGAACCGTCGGCCTGGCCGATGAGTCCTTCGCGTTCCATGATGTCGAGAATCGCGGCGGCGCGGCCGTAGCCAATGCGCAGCCGGCGCTGCAACACCGATGTCGACGCTCGCTTCATCTCGACGCAAATGCGGAGTGCCTCTTCGAAAAGCTCGTCGTGCTCGCCGGTGCCTTCCTCGAGGCCGAGCGCTTCTTCTTCCGACTGCGTAATGGTCTCGTTGTATTCGGGCTTCGCCTGGGCTTTGGCATGGGCAACGATTTTGCCAATCTCAGTCTCGTCAACGTAGGCGCCGTGAACGCGAATGAGGCGCGACGTGCCCGGCGGCAGGAACAACATATCGCCGCGGCCGAGCAGATGTTCGGCGCCGTTAGTATCGATGATCGTGCGCGAATCCACTTTGGATGAAACACGGAAGGAGATACGCGAAGGAAAGTTTGCCTTGATCAGACCGGTGATGACGTCGACTGAAGGACGTTGCGTAGCCAAAACCAGGTGGATGCCAACTGCGCGCGCCATTTGCGCCAGGCGGGTTATCGACTCCTCCACTTCGCGACCTGAGGTCATCATCAGGTCGGCGAGTTCGTCGATGATGATGACGATGTAGGGAAGGGGTTTATGCGGTTCGCCTCTCTCGTCGTATTCCTGGACGAGATTCCGGCGCATGATTTCGTTGTTGTAGCCATCGATGTTGCGCACGCCCCAGCCGGCCAGGTCGCGGTAGCGCTTTTCCATTTCGCCAACCGCCCACTTCAACGAGCGCGAGGCCAGCTTGGGGTCGGTGATAATTGGCGCGGCGAGGTGTGGAATGTCTTCGTAGAGTCCGAGCTCGAGCCGCTTGGGATCAATCAAAATAAACTTAACTTCGTCGGGCCGCGCGCGGTAAAGGATGGAAACAATCAGGGAATTGACGCCGACGGATTTACCGGCGCCGGTAGTGCCGGCGATCAGCAGGTGCGGCATCTTTGCCAGATCAGCGACGTAGTTGAGTCCGTCTATGGTCTTGCCCAACGCAATCGTGAGTTTAGAAGCCGACTCGCGAAACGCGCGCGACTCAATAACCTCGCGCAGAAAGATCGTTTCGCGACGCGGATTTGGCACTTCAATACCGACGTGCGGCTTACCCGGCATGCGGTCGATGCGAATCGACTCCGCTTTCAGAGCCAGGCAGAGATCGTCAACCAGAGAAACAACGCGCGAGTATTTAACGCCAGGATCGGGTTTGAACTCATAAGTGGTGACCACCGGACCGGGACAGATGTGTTTGATTTGTCCGGTGACATTAAACTCTTTGCATTTTTCCGCCAGACGCGTTGCCAGACTAAGCAGTTCCGCGTCTGCCTGCTCGCTCGGCGGCGGCGCCTCGTTCAAAAATCCCAGCGGCGGCATGGAATACTCGGTGTAGGCGACACGCCGGGCGCGGTCGGCGTCGAACGGAAGTTTTCCGGTTGCGGGCGCCTCGCCTTTGAGGCGCAGCACCGACGCACCCTTGACCATCTCCTCCGCGTCCAACTCGTCATCGGCTACGGCGGTGCTGCCCCGGGAACCTGGAAAGATCGAGCGGCGATTAGAAGTGCTGTCGACTACCCTTGAACCCGGAATGCCGGCGCCGGCAGCGGCGACTCGCGCAGGTTCCGCAGAACCCTGGATCGTTGCTACCTGTTGAGCGCCGACTGATTCGCCTCGGCTGATCCATCCAGCGTTAACGGCGGCCGCGTCGCGATCCTTCATGAATTGAGCGATGCGTTCTTCGGCACTTAAGTCAGACGACCCCTTCAATGCGTTGCGCACGGCCAACTGCTCTGCCTTGATCAGATCACGGCGTTCCTTGCGCAGCCGTTTCTGCTCACGACGTGCTTCCCGCCACAAACGAAATTTGGCCGGCACGCTACCAACGATTGTGAAGCGTCCAGCGATCAATGCAAGCAGCTTTTCGTACAAGCCAATAAACGAGAAGTTGGTAGCGAGCAGCAGTCCAGTGGCAGCGACGGTAATCAGAAGTACGGTTGCGCCCACCGTATTAAGTCCACTGGCAAGTCCACGCGAAATCAGCGTCCCGACTATTCCGCCTGGTTGCACGCTGGCGTCAAAAATCGGATGGATATTTGAGATTGAGAGCAGCGATGCCGCCGCCAGAGTCAGGAGCACAAGGCCGAGCAATCGGTAGAGAGGCGCGTGGAAGCTGAGTGTCTTGAACCGCCGCCAGGCCGCCGCCAGAAACAAGCAGGGAAGCAAATAGGCAGCCAACCCGATGAACTGAAACAGGAGCGCGGCAACATTCGACCCGATGGCCCCGGCCCAGTTATGCGTCTCAGCTTGCCCGGACGAATTCCACGAAGGGTCGTTGGGATAAAAGGCGGCCGAGACGAGACACAGCGCGAGCAGCAGGCCAACCGCCAGAAGCAGGATCGCCACAATCTCATTTCGGCGAGTATTCCGCGGAGTAATTATCCTTGGTTGCTCCTCAAACTCGGTAGTTGCCATTTCGACTCCTGATTGTCCGACAAACTTCAGTTTGTCGTTAACCAACAGTGAACCCGTAAACTACGCTGCCTTCTTCGCCAGCAAGAAAGCCTTAATAAAATCGTCTATATCGCCCGCGAGCACCGCGTCAACGTTGCCGCGCTCGAGCTTGGTGCGCGTGTCCTTCACCAGTTGGTAAGGCGCGAGCACGTAACTCCTGATCTGCGAGCCGAAGGAGATGTCAGTTTTGCTGGCCTCAAGCTGAGCAGTCTCGGCTTTGCGCTTTTCCAGTTCCAGCTCGTAAAGACGTGACCGCAAGACCTGCATCGCTACCGCGCGGTTCTGATGTTGCGAACGCTGATTCTGACACTGCACGACGATTCCCGTCGGTGCGTGCGTGATGCGGACTGCGGAGTCGGTGGTGTTGATGTGCTGACCACCGGCGCCGGTGGCCCGATACGTGTCTACGCGCAGATCCTTGTCATTGATTTCTACTTCGATGTTTTCGTCGATCTCCGGATACACAAAAAGAGATGCAAACGAAGTGTGACGACGAGCCGCCTGGTCGAAAGGAGAGATGCGCACCAGCCGGTGAACTCCGGCTTCCGCCGCCAGCAGGCCGTAGGCGTATTCACCTTCCACTCTAAACGTTACTCCCTTGAGCCCCGCTTCTTCCGCGGGCTGATAGTCGATGATCTCGGTTTTGAATCCGCGCTGCTCCGCCCATTTCAAATACATCCGCAGGAGCATCTCGGCCCAATCCTGCGATTCCGTTCCGCCCGCACCCGGATGAATAGTACAGATGGCGTTCAGCTGATCGTTGTCGCCGCCGAGCAGCATTTCAGTTTCGGCAATTCCGACGTCGTGTCCAAGCTTTTCGAGAAGCGTGCCAAGTTCTTTTAAAGACTCTTCATCTACTTCGGCAAACTCAAAGAGCACGCCAGCGTCGGCAATTTGCGATTCAAACAGCTCTTGTCGGTGAATCTTCTTCTCCAGGGCCGTGCGCTTCTGCAATAGTTTCTGCGCGGCTTCCTGATCGTTCCAAAAGTCAGGCGAAGATGCCTGATTCTCAATACGTTTCAACTCTTCGCGGCCCGCCGCAACATCAAAGAAACCTCCCGAGTTGCTCGACGTGGGTACGTACTTCCTCAAAAGCGTTTCTTAATTCCTGAATTGATAAAGTCTCGACCATTAAACCCTCCAAAGTAGTAACAGTGTAATTAGGCGGCGACTGGATTGTCGCCTCTTCTACGAAACGAAAATGCAAAAATCAACAGACTCAAAACAGCGCAACCAGCGGCAAATAGATCACCGTGCTTCGTATAGAAGGTCTGGGCCTGTCCCGTTTTCGCGATTGTCCAGATCCTAACCTCCGGTCTAAACCCCAGGGTTGCGTCCCGCACTGCTCCTGCCGGTGTGATGAAAGCCGTGATACCCGTGTTTGTAACCCGCAGCACCGGCCGGCCATTTTCAACCGCGCGAAACACGGCATTAGCCAGGTGCTGTCGCATCACTGCCGTGGGACCCAGATAGCCGTCGTTTGAAATATTGATCAACACGTCAGCGCCTTCGCCAGTGAGCCTTCGCGCGATCGCCGGATAGGCCGACTCGATACAGATGAAAACGCCCGCGCGCACTTTACCAACAGGCATCAGCACGTACTTCGTGCCGGGTGTGAAATCCCCGACGATCCCTCTTATCAAACCCGCTCCCGGCAACCATTGCGGTAGCGGAACATATTCGCCAAACGGCAGCAGGCGAATCTTATCATATTGAGCGACGAGCTTACCCTCTTCATTTATGAGCAGCGCGGAGTTGTAGATTCCGTCGTTGGGCGCGAGTTCCTGAGAATTCAAGAGCACTGAAGTCTTGTTAGCTTTCGCGAACGTCGCGAGCCGCTCGCGCAGCGGACTGTCGCTTCCATAGCTGAAGTTCATCGGCGACTCAGGCCAGATCACCAGGCGAGGCTTTCCATCATCCGAAAGCTGTCGTAATCGAGACTCACTCATATCGAAGTGACGGGCCGTGAGCTGTCGCATTTCAGCTTCCGACTTGACGATATCCATTGGCACGTTTGGCTGGACAGCCACAACTACCGCATCGTTATCTGGGGCTGTGACCGACTCGCCGGCCGAGACTGCCATCGCTGACGCAAGAGCCAGGGCCGCAACAGCCGTAAGCGAAATGGAAGTTGCTGAAATAACCAGGGCACGCTTGCTGGGTTTCACTAGAGCGAAAGCGATGGCGGAGTTCACGAAGATAATCAAAGCGCCGACCGCATAAACTCCACCCCAGCGTGCCGACTGAATCAGCAACGGATGATAAGCCTGGGAATAACCGATGGCGTTCCAAAGCTGACCCGTAGTTTCAAGTCGCGCCCATTCGAGCGCCGGCCAAAACAGCGGAGCGAGAAACAAAGCGGACGGGCCCCATTTCCTGATCGCACGGGCTAACAGGAGGATGAAAACTGCGGGAAAGATACCGACCATGAGCGCGCCGGGAAGCAGCACCGGAAACGCAACCCAGGGCGGGATTCCGCCCGTATGGATCATGGAATACGTGAGCCAGTAACAAGAGCCATAGAAGTAGACTGAGCCGAAGAGCCAGCCCAGGGAGAAACAGCGCCAGGGCCGAGGTCTCCGGGCGACTACCAGTAAGAGGGGAACGAGCGCAATCCAGGCAAGCGGCGGGAGATTGAAATCTGGAAACAAGAGAATGAGAAGTATCCCGGAAACTAAGGCAACGCCCCAGTCAGCCATTGAAGGGGCCTCAGAGCGAAGGCGGGTTGCGAATCCCGAAAACCGTGCTGCCATTCCAAGCGTTACCTGAGACGGTGTGGCGACTGGATCCTGCATCGACTCGGAGTTTACCAAAAGCCTGATCGGCCAGGTAAATTTTCGTCGGTTCTTTGTTCAAACCGCTGCAGGACGCTGAAAGGAAAGTCGCGAAAAATATTTATTGCCGATGGCGGTTGAAGGGCCAGACGCTACTCAAATCCGGCAGAAAGGTAGTCAAAAAGACAGAAAACGTCACCGTCAAAGTGACAAATTACGTCGTAATGTGACCGAATAGGAAAGTAAGTTTTTTGAAGACCTGTTGACCAGCACAAATCGCGCGGGACGAAAAGCAATGTAGTCACAGCAAGGGGAATTAATGGACTCTAAATGCGGGAGAACCCAGCCATTTCTGACTGGGTTCCAATCTCGGGGGGAAGCACTGAAGGGTTGCTCGGCGGGTGGCTGGCGCAGCGGCAGGCGGCGCTCAGAGAAGTGATGGCGGCGGGGGCACTTTCAACCTTTACATTGGGTCTTCCGTGCGTGCCGGTTATCTCTAGAGCAGCTTGCGTGCCACAAGAAGAAATTTCTGGAAAGGACGGACGATTGGCCATAGCGGGCTGATACATTCAACAGTTCCGCGCAATCGAACAGTGCGAAGGGGGAACATGAACGCAGTCGCTTCCCGCAGTTGCTACGAGCGGAGCGGTGAATAACAGAAGCCCAAAAGAGGGAGAACCCAGTCATTGCTGACTGGGTTCGTGTTTCGGTGGGAAGCACTGAAGGGTTGCTCGGTGGGTGGCTGGCGCAGCGGCAGGCGGCGCTCAGAGAAGTGATGGCGGCGGGGCACTTTCAACCTATACATTGGGTCTTCCGTGCGTGCCGGTTATCTCTAGAGCAGCTTGCGTGCCACAGAAAGTTTTTTTGGAATCAGGGCAGGGTTCAATCTGGTGTCGAGTCGGTCTACCCGGCGGTCGGCTGTGAGTAATTGAAAACTAGTCGCAGACTTCGACCAGCGCGAGGTGACCCTCGAATCCAACGACGCGTACTCGCGCGCGAGATGAAATGATACCGCCATTTTTCGATCTTGCTCGCCACAACTCTCCGCACACGATTACCGTACCTTCCGGATCGAGTTCAGTTTTAACCTGAGCAATCTCGCCGATCAACTTGATGTCGCCAGCGCTGGCCCTCTTGTGAAGATAGAGGCCGACGACTACCAGTGTCGCCAGGGCTGCGACAATGGCCAGGACTCCGATGAGTAAGCCGACTTTCATTCCAATTACATTAGGATGCAAGTAAACGAATAAGCGCACTATGAAACGAAATGAGGCAATCCTCGTCAAGAGAATTGCCCCTGAACTGGTATTCTGGCAGCAGCGGTCAGTTCTTGCCCATCGTCACCTGGCGCTGCAGAGCGATCGCCTCCTGGTTGTTGGAGTCTAAGGTCATTGCGCTTGCGGCAAACTTTGTCGCTTCCCCACGATCACCTCGCTCCAGGAAGATTCGGCCCAACAGAATATGGGCGTCGATCAGCCTTGGATCCCAGAAGATGGCGGTTTTCAGCGCGGCTATTGCGGCCTCCTGATCCCCACGACGCTGATTGATTCGCCCGCTTAGCAGGTAAGCCTCCGCGTTTGTTGGTTCGAGCATGACCACGCGGTGCAACTCAGGCAGGGCTTCGTCATCGCGTCCTGCCTGATAAAGATCACGCGCTTTCGCAAGCAGATCCTCCGTACCAGAACTTGGGTTGTTGCCCGCAATCGCAATCTTTCTCATCAGTCCGGACACGTCGTCGCGATTCAGCACATCGCGCATGCGCAGCGAAACGCCGTTTACACTCTGCGACTTCTGCCATTCGGTTTGCCATTTTGCATAGGTCTGCAAATAGCGCCGCGCCTGGTCGTCGGCCGCGTTGGCAGTTTCGGTTCTGCCTGTCTTCTCCAGAGACTTGGCGTAAAGGAAGTAGGCCTGACCATCCCGCGGATCGGCCGTAATCACCGGCTTAAGTTGATCGGCCGCTTCTGCATACTTGTGCGAAAGAAACAGAGCCAGGGCGTAATTGAAATGAACCAGCGGATCGTCAGGCGACGACTCGGCCGCCCGAGTCAGAAAAGAAGTGCCCTGCTCGAGCAGTCGCGCGCGTTCATCCTCTTTCTTCTCTTCGCGGGAGGCTTGCACGGCAATCGCGCCGGCATTGTTGTAAATTCCGATTAATGGGACGTCCGCTGAGAGGGGAACGATCGCTGCGAGTGCATGGCCAAAATCGCCCAACTTCGCGTAGCCAAGCGCGGCGTAGAAGGCAGCCTCAACGTAGTGTGGATCTTTCTTCTGCAGCTTGATGAAATACTCGGTCGCGTCCTTCCATTTTCCCCCAATCATGTAAAACCGCCCCAACTCAAAAGCTGCCTGCGGGTAGACCGCGCCGCCATTCGCGTCGGCGTAAGAACGCTGGGCATTCTTCAGATAGTTTTCGCGTTTGGGATCTCGCTCGCTCAACAACACGGCTTTGACATAGGCCTCAAACGCGCGTTGCGGAACCTTGGTTGCTTCCTGCACCAACTGGTTTTGAGAATAGGGAAGCGCTTTGTCGCGTTGATAGAGAATCTGATAAGCAAGGCGACCGTGAATGCTCTGAAGCGTGGTGAGTGGGCCACCAAAATCAAACTGTCGCGTCGCCCAGCCGCCCTCCAGCACTTCGCCGAGCGTTCGTCCCTCGTTAACCTTGATAACGCGCGCTGTTACCTGCACGAGGGCCTCGGTCGACGATTTCACGCTTTCGTCTTTCGCGTTATTCAGCTTGCTCTGGTCCTGAACAGGCGTTATCGAGTAGCTTCCGATCACCACCATCGTAGCTTTCGCTTCACGGGCCAGCTTTATGGCGGTTGCGCGCGAAGGAATAACCGTCTCCGGGAGCCGCAGCCGTTGGTAGGCAAGCTCTCGCTCGTCGCTGGAAACTACGAGCAGGCCAGGCTTGTCGAGCAGATCCGCGAGTGAATCTGCGAAACTCTCGCCCACCCAGTTGTATTCGGGGCGATTTGAGGTGTTCTCAAATGGCAGGACCATGACGACGTCGCCACCGGGGGCGCTCTGCCCGAAACAGTTAGCTGCGCAGAGCACAAAGAAAAGGCCGATGGCCAGTAGGTTGGATAGTTTAATAGATCGCATCAATTCTAAATTTCCTGTCTCTATTTCCTCATAGGGTCGTTCGGCGCCCGAGTGTGATGCCCTCGGCACATCAGCGGTTGGTCAGAAAATGGCCCGTCGCCGGCCTCCGCCGTAACCATCCAAAGTTAGTAACAATGGACGAATAACTGGGCATTTCTACTAAAGGCGCTGAAAAGACTCTATCAGAAAAGGGATTGAGACTAAAAACGGCTGCAGCGTGATCCGGGCGCACGTGGCTTCAAAGGCCCGCCCGAGCGATGAGGGCTTCGACGACGGCGAGAATCTTCTGTTGTTGATTGCGGGGTAGAGTGGCGACGGCTTCGAGTTGGCGTTCGAGTTGTGACTTGGGGCCGCGCTTGGCGCGTTGCGCACCGTCGCCGATGCCAAGTAGTTCTTCGATGAAAATCCCCAGAACCTTGGCCAGCCCTCGGGACCCGGGTTGAAGGGATTGCTGCCGCCTCACGCAAGTCCGTAACACTCCGCAATATTACAGCTTGGGAATTTAGTCTGGTCCCGATTTACGCAATTGTTAGTCAAATTGATAATCCCATCTGATTGGAACTGTTATCAAGGCGTGTAGGTTGCGGGGGAGAAGGGACCTTTTTGCGGACGTTGGTGCGAAAACTCGCGCGCGCGAGTAATGCCCAAATGTCTCACGTTAATCGAGACTGGCGGTTAATAGGCAGGAAAACTGAACTTGACAGCTTGATTAATCAGTCAATCTCAAATCAGTAAACAATAGAGCCAAAAAACTCTGAAAGAGGCTTGATAGGGCAAGCAGAAAACGGATCGTCCTTACGGGAGATGTGTTTAGAATTCCCCGGAACGTCTAAACCCACTTACTCTTTATCCGAGACATGGTGTATGATCCGGCGCACTTAGAACTTGCGGTATTCCGCACTAAACACGCACACCCGGCGCGAGTAACAATTCAAAGCAGCTTTGTAATACCTATGAAGAAAGCATTATTAATCGGCATATTTTCATTGCTGGCCCTCGCTCCATTCCATTCCGCCCAGGGGCAGACTGGCAGCAGCAGCACCCCAGCCGTAAAAGCAGCTGAGAAGTCTTCTGCAGGTGCCGGCAGCCCGACTGACGAGCGCAAGATCCGGGATCCAGCAACGGAAGCAGCTGCCGGAAACGCAACTGCAAAGAATCAGACCACGCCGCAAACGAGGGCAGAGTCGGCCGAGACAGTTTCTAACGTACCCTCCAAAGCTGCGTCGGAAGCTCAGCGGAACTACAACACCGGCGTCACTCTTTACGACTCGGACAGACTAGACGGAGCGATTGCTGCGTTTAAAGAGTCAAACAGACTCGAACCAAACGATCCAAAAACTCAATACATGTTGGGAATGGCTTATTGGAAGTCGAAGGCCTACAACGACGCCGTAGATTCCTTTAAGCGTGCAGTTCGTCTTAAGCCTGATTGGGAGGAAGCGTATTTCAGGTTAGGACTCGCGTATTACGTGCTCGGACGAAAGACCCAGACGAGCGACACATATAAGAAACTCCTGGAACTGAATTCACCCTTAGCCAGCAAGCTCTACCGAATAAGCGATGACGCTAATCCGCCAGGTGTTGGCCGGAAGGTCAAAACTGCGCCTGCGCCTTCAACTACGAAACAAGTCAAAATAGTTCCAGTTCCAGCTTCTATCGCTCCGCCTGACTTGAAGCCGAGTGTGGCAGTTGGCGACTCGAATCGCTCTGTAGCAACCGCTTCATCCTCTAAGACGACACAACCGCTGGTGACTTCGTCTAACGAGAAGCCGAGTCCGACCGGCAGTTTGAATGGCCCGTCAAAAACCGTCATCTCCTCTGAACCGACGACTACGACTGCCGCCGCTCCAGCTACACGAACCGCAAACGGCGATTCCGCACCAAGTAATAAGGCAGTAGCGACTGACGATTCAGCGCTGACAGAAATCTACAAAATTGGCGTAGGAGATGTGCTTGATATACGCCTGCTCAATTCAGCTGCCAATCGCTCGACTCTCTACAGCGTGATCGATGGTGGCTTGATCGATTTCCCGATTGCCGGCGGGCCAATATCAGTGGTCGGGCTCACCACAAAAGAGATTCAGGATCGCATCACTTCCGAACTGAAACGCCTCGCCATAGAAGAGCGAACACAGGTTGCGGTCGGAATCAGGCAATACGCCAGTCACACCGTAATCATTGCCGGGCTGGTCGGCAGTCCCGGTACCAAGATTCTAAGGCGCGAAGCGGTTCCACTTTATGTGCTGTTGGCCGAAGTTCAGCCGCGTCTGGATGCCGGGCGCGTAACGATAATGCGCGGAGGGGTGTCCACCCAGGTCTTGGATCTGAGTGACTCCGCGGCCCTTAATTTTATTATCCGGCCGGGCGACGTGATAAACGTAACTGCCCGTCCGCAGGATTTTTATTACATTGCCGGACGCATCAACTATCCCGGACAAAAGGCTTTCCAGCCAGGAATCACCTTGGTCCAGGCGATCCTCGCCGCCGGTGGCTTGGCTCGTGACAGTGTCGTCGAAATCTCCCGCGCAGGTTCGGACGGCCGTCTGGCGACTACCAGGATCAACCTGAAAGAGGTCAAGTCCGGCAAGATTCAAGACCCAAAACTTCAGCCCGGCGACCGCATTGAAGTTTTCCATTAAGCTCCGCTCACGTAAGTTAAGGGAGGGGAGGTCAATTCAATGAGAGTTATCACATCTGCCGTCTGCTTCTGTCTTATTGTTTTCGCACTTACTCAAACAATCCGAGCACAGGATCAACTCGTTAACTCTTCTGGCCCTGCTAGGGTAAGTAGCGGGAGCAGAGAGGAAGATAAATTAAATGGTCAGGTGCGCAGGGTCCGGGTGGAAACTGTCAAGCTTCTGGTTCAGGAAGGCAAAACGGTTGAAGGACCTCGCGTGGTTCGAGAGATAAGTACTTATGACCCGAAGGGACAGAAAATTGACTCCGTTGCCTATCCCCCACAGGACAGCACTCCGGTCGGCAAGCAGCAGTACCTCTATGACCCAAAGGGCAATATCATTGAAATGACCTTGCGGGGAGATGATGGCTCTATTTTGAACAAAGAGAAGTATGACTATCAGTTTGATGAATTTGGTAACTGGAAAAAGAAGACTGCTTCTATAGCGGTCTATGAGAATGGAACTATCGGATACGAGCCAAGTGAAATCACTTATCGGACTATTACTTACTACTACACCCAGCTAATCACTACTGCACCTGCCACGTCCACTTCAAACACGAGTGCACCCTTGACCGACGGGGCCATCGCTGCAACCACTAAGCCTCCAACTAACGAGCCAGTGAGTGCTCCACCGGCGGCAATAGCAACAACTGAAGCGAAGAAAACCAGCAATTCTGAAGAGTCCATCGTAACCAGGCTGGAGAAGAGAGAATCGCCAGTCGCGGCGTCCCCAGCGGTAACACCCAATGACGATGCTCCCAAGTTACCCGTCATAAGAATGTCCGAAGAAGCACTCAGGAAGGCAGCCATTGACTTGCCCCAACCCCAGTATCCGCAAGCGGCGATGCTTGCGGGAGCTGAAGGGAACGTGGAGGTGCAGGTCCTGATCGATGAAATGGGCGAAGTGATGAATGCCCAAGCGCTATCCGGCAATCCGCTATTCAGCGAAGTCGCGGCAGCAGCGGCACGAAAGGCCAGGTTTTCGCGGGCTAAACTTTCAGCGGATCCGGCGAGAATTTACGGCGTAATCAATTACACTTTCACTTTACCGCGTGATCAATCTGCAGTGCCGCTCTCTGCAAACAGCACAGCAAGCAAACCCAAGACAAGCCAATTAAGCGAAGGACTATCAGACGTGAAGATAATCCTGCCGGGGGATTCTTCGGAACCGATTCCGACGACCCCAACTGAGTCTCTACCATCGGAAACTTCTTTTTACTTAAAGGGATTGACCTTTCTTGCGTCGGGGAACAATGCCGAGGCAGTGGAAGCCCTCAGAAAAGCGACCGAGCGTGATCCTAATGACGCGGCTGCTTATGCGAAGCTCGGTCTGGCTTACGCAGCGATGCGCCAATACCAGGAAGCAGTAGTCGTCTTGAAGATGGCGATTCGGATTAAACCGGAGATCGTTGATGCTGAAGAGTATTTCCAGTTGAGTAGTGCCTACACCGCACTCGGAAAATTTCCCCAGGCACTCGAGGCCCTTAAGCAATCGCTGTACATCAAGCGGGCGGAGCAAGCTAATCCTGAGGTTGGAAACACTCACAGAGCTCCGGCATTGGCGGACTTGTATTACGCCACCGGACTCGCCTATTACAACCTGCGCCGTTATAAGGGCGCCATTGAAGAATTGAAACAGGTCATTGCACTGAATCCGAAACACGCGCAAGCCTACTACGGACTGGCCTTAACCTACCTTACTATCGGGGATCGCAAAGCAGCGGAAAAACAGCAGGCAACTTTGGAATCTTTGGACCCCGTCTTTGCCGCAAAGATCGCCAAACTCCTCTCATCTAACCCTAATAGTCAACAGGGTTTCGGATTTGTCTTCAAGACCGACCATAAGTGATCCCGGTCGAGCCGAGTCCTCACGATCTTCGCTCCGACAAAAGAGAATAGGCCTGCGATCACGTCAAACATTCGTGAGTATCGCCTTCGAAGTGGCGTCCCGTACGGGAGTCGAACCCGTGTCGCCGCCGTGAAAGGGCGGTGTCCTAGGCCACTAGACGAACGGGACGCATCGGTGAAGTGCTGGAGGATTACGCAACTGTTTAAATTAACGTACGCCTTTCCGTAGTGTCAAACGCGCGTCTTTCCACACTGTCAAACGCATCCACCTTTATCGCTTCGTCGCGTCCGCCACGTTGCGGAATTCCCCTCGGGCAAAGATCTTTTTCTGCCACGCCCGTAACTTTTCGACCCTGCCTGGTAATAAGTAGTAAGACTTCAACCCAATAAAAGTTTTTCCGGTTGGAGCCGGGAGCGCGGGCATCCTGCCCGCTCTTTCCGAACTAACGCGAAGGCAGGCAGGATGCCTGCGCTCCCGGCCAGTCTGTTCGTTCGCTCATTTCATTCGCAAGTCTCGGTTTGCTAACGCGTCTCCCCGCTTTGGACCCTACAACAAGGAGACCTCAATGAAAAACCAACGCGAGTTTCGCGTGACCATGATCGACAACGCGAGCCTATTGGAGCGCCTGGCGAGAGAACTTTGCTTTCTCGTCTATCAACTGCAGTTGGCCTGGCCTGTCTTCAAACGCGATCCGATCGGCTTTAGCCGGCGCACTATTCTAGAGAGTTGGTTGCAACTGCGGCGTGCGGCAGCGCCAAACTCGCTGGTTGCGTTGGCCACGGCGATGTCGCTGGTGCTCTCGGCCGTATTGATCCTGGTCCTCGTCGGCCGCCACATGAAGCAGAGCGAACCTCTCCGAGGGGAAAGCGCCGAGACTGCGCAACTGATCGAGCTTCTGCCGAATCCGGACGCAGCCAAAGAAGATCACGGCGTCGGCGCCGGCTCAAAAGGACGCGTGGGCTTTGCCAGCAGTAATGGAGAAGGTTCAGGGCCCAAGCCGAAGAAGGCGACGGGTGGCGGTGGCGGTGGAGACCACAATCTGCTGCCGGCACAGGTTGGCAAGTTACCGCCACGTTCAGAAATTCCGGTGCCTATCCCGCAGTTTCCTCCAGTTCAAAAACAAACGTTACCGTCGGCCGGGATCGATATTGATCCTGCGTTATGGAAGAACCTGCCGCTGGCGGTTTATGGCGATCCGCGATCGAAATCATCAACGCCTTCGAACGGAGCGGGCGACGGCGGCGGAATGGGAACGGGAAATGGACAAGGCGTTGGTGAAGGAAATAGAGGCGGTGTTGGACCCGGTAGCGATGGCAATATTGGCGGTGGGCCGAAGGGACCGCCGGGTTGCTGCGGAGAAGGCGGTAGTCGGGGAGGCAATCCGGACGATCCCGATCATGTCTATCCGGCGCCGCAAGTAACTGAGCGCGCGCGAGTGCTTGCGAAACCAGAACCTCAGTACACCGAAGATGCGCGCCGGAATGCGATCACGGGCAGCGTGGTATTGCGTGTCGTGTTTTCGCGTACGGGTGAGGTCACAAACATTCGCGCGGTCCAGGCGCTTCCGTTTGGCTTAACGGAACGAGCGATCGCCGCGGCCCGGTTGATCAAGTTTCGTCCGGCAACCAGAGATGGTCGTCCGGTCAATGTCTACATGCAGTTGGAATACAACTTCAATCTCTACTGAAAAGCGGTCTTGGGTGCGCAACACAAAGTCAGAACCGGGAGCGGTAGCGACCGGGTTCAAGGTGCTACGCCATCCCGGTGAGGACTCGAATTCTTGGCGCTGGTTAGTTATGGCACCGTTACCCGGTCGCTACCGCTTCCGGTTCTGACTTTGTGTTGCGCACCAAGACCAAGACCTAAGGTCAAAAGTTTTCTAGCCATCCCATAGATGGCTGAGCGCATCAATGCAGTAGTCAACTGCAAGCTCTCCCTCTTTTCACGTTCTATCCCCAGAGCAATCGAGAACAGAGGCTGAGGTAAGAACCTCGGGATCGTTTCTTAACTTTCACGCCGCGCGCGAATGGCTGCGGCTACATAGAAAGCACGTTCGAAGTGTGTTAGGAGGGGACCATGCATCGGAAGTTCTTGCTTAGGGCGCTCGCGGTGTTGATAACCGCAGCCGCCGCGATAATCATCCTGGGTTCAGCACAAAAACTTTGCTCATGCGGAACCGCCGCCGCGCAGACAACTGAGACTCAAGGCTCGCTGCAAGTGCTCGATGCAAGTGGACAGTCGAAGGCTGTCTGCCCGTTAAAGCACACCGACGTTAAAGTTGAGATAAGCGGTTTCCTGTCGCGCGTAAACGTCACCCAGGAATTTGAAAACCCGTTCAAAGAAAAGATCGAAGCCGTCTATGTGTTTCCTTTGCCGGCGAACGCGGCAGTGGACGGTATGACTATGGTAGTCGGCGAGCGCACTGTTCGCGGAAAGATCTTGCGTCGTGAAGAAGCGCAGGCGGTCTATGACGCAGCGAAATCCGGCGGGCAAGTGGCGAGTTTGCTGAATCAGGAACGTCCGAACATCTTCACCCAATCCGTGGCCAATATCCTGCCGGGCGAGAGGGTCAGGATTACAATTAGTTATGTCGAGACGTTGAAGTATGAAGCAGGTTCGTATGAGTTTTCCTTTCCCATGGTCGTTGGCCCGCGCTATATGCCGGGCGCGGCGACAGGCCAGAAGGGAAGTGGGTCTTCACCGGACACGACCCAGGTTCCCGACGCTTCCAGCATTTCGCCGAAGCTGGCGCCGGAGGGCATGCGCGCCGGGCACGACATCTCGCTCGACATCATGCTGGATGCCGGCGTGCCGCTTGATGACATCAAGGGAAAATCGCACGAGGTTGAGCTTGAGCGCCTGAGTGCACACAGCGCCCACGTTCGTTTGAAAAGCGGCTCGATGATTCCAAACAAGGATTTTGTTCTTAGTTACGACGTCGCAGGAAAAAGTATCCAGGACGCTTTGTTAGCGCATCGATCAGACCAGGGTGGTTATTTCACGCTCATTCTCCAGCCGCCCGACCGCGTCACGGTCGCCGACGTAACGCCCAAGGAGTTGGTTTTCGTGCTCGACACCTCAGGCTCGATGAGCGGTTTTCCCATTGAGAAAGCCAAGGAAACCATGAAGCTCGCGCTCGATGGCCTCTATCCGGCCGACACTTTCAATCTGATCACTTTCGCGGGTGATACGAGGATATTGTTTCCTGAACCAGTGCCGGCCACTCCAGCGAACCTGAAGAGGGCCCAGGCATTTCTCTCCGCGAGCTCAGGTTCCGGCGGCACCGAGATGATGAAGGCGATCAAGGCTGCACTGGATGCGTCAGATTCGCAGGACCACGTGCGCATCGTCTGTTTCATGACCGATGGCTATGTCGGCAACGAGATGGAAATCATTTCTGAAGTGCAGAGGCATCCTAACGCGCGCGTGTTTGCCTTCGGCATCGGCAGTTCGGTGAACAGATTTTTGTTGGACAAGATGGCTGAACATGGTCGTGGTGAAGTCGAGTATGTCGCACTCAACGATGATGGGTCTGCGGCGGCGCGACGTTTTCATGAGCGCGTCCGCAATCCGTTGTTGACCGATATCTCAGTGGATTGGAACGGCCTGCCGGTTTCTGATGTCTACCCGCAACGCGTTCCGGATCTATTTGGCGCGAAGCCGGTGATTCTTACCGGGCGCTACACAGGCGCGGGTCGCGGCGTCATTCGCTTGAAAGGAAAAATGTCAGGACGAGAGTTTGTTCGCGAGATCGCGGTGGATTTTCCCGAAGCTGAAGCGCAACACAATGTGCTCTCGTCACTTTGGGCTCGTTTGCGCATCGACGACTTAATGGCTCAGGACTACAACGGGGCACAACAAGGCGAGATGAAGCCGGAGTTGAAGGAAACGATTACCAGCCTCGGCCTCGAGTATCGCTTGATGACTCAGTTTACATCTTTCGTTGCGGTGGAAGAGATGATCGTGACTGACGGCGGGCAGCCGCGACGCATTGATGTGCCGGTGGAAGTGCCGGAAGGTGTCAATGGCAGCGGTGCCGAACGTGAAGAGAGGACTGGCGGGCCGACGGGCCTATTCACAACTTACAACGCTCGTAGCCTCTCGTCCGTTGCATACTTGGCTCCCGGAACCGCGAATGTCCTCACAAAATCAGGGACGAATGCCTCGAAGTCAAAATCCCGACGCGGGGGAGGTGGTGGCGGCCCTGGTGGCGGCGTGGGTTCTGGATCAGCGAGCGGCAGCGGAGGCGTTAGGGTTGGTCGGATACCTCCGAGCCAACCTGCATCGGTGGGGGCGTTTGTAGTTTTGGACGCAGACGCGGCAGAACCTGGGAAGCTGCTCTCGCCTGCAGAAAAGAAGCGCGCAGAGTTGCAGGCCAAGTTGCATCCGTCGATCCTCGCCGTAGTTGATCGACTGAAGAACATGAGCGCCAACGCAGGCGCGGAAGAAGCAAAGTTTATTCGCGACGGGAAGGCCGAGATTCAGATTTGGCTAACCGACAAGTCCGCAGAGACTTTGGCAAAACTCAAAGAGCTTGGCTTTGAAGTTGTGCTCGATCCGAAGAGTGCGAAGTTAGTTATCGGGCGTTTGTCGATTGAGAAACTCCCAGCGCTGGCGGAGCTGAAGTTCATTCGCTACGTCTCGCCGCAAGTTTCGAAGAATTGACCTGCATGTCGCGGGCGAATCTCCCGCGGATTGGGAAGTAACACTCGGAGCCCTGGCAGTCTCGATAGCAACCTATTTCGCCTGGGGCGGATGAGCTGCCAGCAATTCCATTCTAATGCGATTCGTGCGCCCGGAGCATGCGCATGAACCGGCGGGCGAGAATCGACCGCAAATCGCCAAGCGTGTTTCTGTCGTCCTCTCCAACCAAGAAGGGAATACACGAGGTTTCACTTTTGGCTTAGTGAAAAATTGGCAACGGTCCTCGCTAAGGTCTAGCAGGTTCAGGTGCGAAGTTTTTAGTCAGCCTACAGAGAGGACTCGGCAAAACTCCCAACCAAAATTTCGCCCATCAAATCCAAAATTTCGTACTACTTGCTCGAATTTTGGATAACGCTCACGCGTAAGCAGCAACCAAACCAACCCAGGGGCCGCTAATTGTTGGACTTTAGCCGTGTTCGCTTGTCGAATTTCTTCGGAATAATATCTGCAAGCAAAAATTGCTCGACGCAAATACTCTTGGGGGCCAGTGAGCCCATCATGCCTCTACACGCATTTACTACCTGGTTTTTCGGCGTTGTTATTGCGCATAGCCCAATGGCCGGCTGTGCTCTGAAGCTAGAGTCCTGCTTTACCGCGATTGAAGGTTGCACTGATCCGTTTGCTCTCGGCAGAGGGAACAGCGATGCACAAACTGGTTACCGATAACGGTAACGCTTTGAAACATCTTCCACTGGAGGGACCCCATGAAAAGACAAAGTCTTAAGGGGAGCAGCGTCGCGTTAATCTTGAGCGCGCTTCTCGTTCTAGCACTGTGTTCAATTGGTGTACTGGCACAGCAGGGCACATCAACGGTGCGCGGTGTCGTTAAGGATTCTCAGGGGAATGTTGTCGCCGGCGCAACGGTGACTCTGACAAACCTCGGAACTACAAGCTCACGTACTGCCAGCACTACGGATAACGGCGGTTTCGCATTTGAGCAGGTGCCTGTTGGTGACTACAAGATTGAGGTAGAGTCCCAGGGCTTCAAGAAAGCCGTGGTTACGGGCGTGCATGCATCGGTCAGCTCGCCGACGGCCGTCGAAGTCCTGCTGGAGGTCGGGAACCTGAGCGAAGTTGTGACCGTGGCCGCAGGCTCGGCGGAAATGCTGGTAAACAGAGAGGATGCGACCCTCGGTAATAACTTTGTCAACAAGCAAATAACCCAATTGCCACTTGAGGCCCGCAGTATTCCGAACTTGCTGACACTGCAGGCTGCTACTACAAGAGATGGCTATGTGGCCGGTGCGCGCGCTGATCAGTCTAACATCACGCTTGACGGTGTGGACGTTAATGAGGCGCAGACCAATCAAATCTTGAACCCCAACGCCGATCCGGCGAATGGTTCCAATGCGCTGAACCTGCAACCGGATCGTAATACTGTCATTCGCCTGAACTCCGAGGCAATCGAAGAGTTCCGCGTAACGACGTCGAATCCCAATGCTAATCAGGGCCGATCAGCCGGTGCTCAGGTGTCGTTGGTTACCAAGAGCGGCTCGAACGATTGGCATGGTGCCCTCTTTGAGTTCTACCGCACCAAGAGGTTCTCCGCGAACGATTTCTTCAGTAACAAAGCAGGCGTACCCAAACCGGCGCTGATTCGCCACACCTTTGGCGGCGCGTTTGGCGGCCGAATCGTTAAGGACCGAGCCTTTTTCTTCTACAGCTTTGAAGGGGATCGTATTACTCAATCTACCTCGGTTTTGCGCGATGTTCCTCTGGCCAGCCTGGGGCGCGGGGAAGTGAAGTACAAAAATGCCTCTGGCGGTATCACGACTCTGACAACCGCCCAACTGAATACGATTTTCCCGGCGGTAGGCATCAACCCGCTCGCAGTAAATGCTTTGGCCGCGGCTGCTGCCAAATATCCGGCTAACGATTTTCAAGTTGGCGACGGCTTGAATACCGCCGGCTTTAGATTTAGTGCTCCGGTTCCGGTTAAGCGAAACTCGCATGCCGGGAAATTTGATTTCAATATCACTAGCAAACAACAGGCGTTTGTGCGCGTTAATGTGATCTATGACCTGATCGCCCGCGAACGACAGTTTCCGGATACTGCAGCGCCGAATATCTGGTCACACCCGGTGGGTATTGCCGGAGGACATACCTGGACCGTGAATGATAACCTGGTGAATAACTTCCGTTATGGTTTCACGCGCGAAGCCTTCAGCAGCGGTGGAGATTCCGCCACCAACGCTACCAGCTTCCGTTTCGTCTTCTCTCCACTTAGTTTTTCGCGGACGCTGACGCGCGTAACCCCGGTCCAGAACATAACGGATGACGTGTCGTGGATAAAAGGAAACCATAGTATTGGTTTCGGCACGAACATCCGGCTCATCAGCAACCGTCGGACTTCGTTTGCCGGTGCGTACGATAGTGCGATCACTAACCCTTCCTTCTTCGCCGGCGGTGGTAACAGCGTCTCTTCCCCAATCAATACTTTTTCTCCTATTTCGGGATCAAGAGCAGGAGTGCAGAATGCTGCGACCGCATTGATTGGGAGATTCTCTCAATATTCCGCCAACTTCACGTTTGATCACGACGGCACTTTGTTGCCCTCTGGCACGGCCAGCGCTCGTGATTTTCGTACTCAGGAGTACGATGGTTATGTTCAGGATTCGTGGAAGCTCAATCCACACCTCACTCTGACTTACGGTTTGCGCTACACCATTAGCCACCCGGTGTACGAGAAGGATGGATTTGAAGTTAAGACGAATATCCCTCTTTCCGATTTCTTCGAGCTGAGAAAGGCGGGCGCGCTCGCGGGGCAACCCTACAATACGCCGGTATCACTGGCGCTATCCGGCCCCACCAATAAGGGAGATCCGCTATACAAGTGGGACAAGAACAATTTTCAACCTCGAGTGGCGGTGGCCTGGTCACCAGGGTTCCAGTCCGGCTTCCTTGGTCGCCTGTTCGGGACCAAACATGAGTCGGTGGTTCGCGGTGGCTTTGCTATGACCAACGACTATTATGGCCAACAGCTGGCGGTCAGTTTTGACCTCAACAACACCTTGGGCTTCTCTTCGGGGCAGACAATTGCCGCCAATACTTTCAATGTCACGACCCGCCCGGCCCCATTGTTCACAGGCTTTGGGCAGGCTGTCCGCCCGCTGCCAAGGATTGTGGTTCCGGGGAATATCTCATTCCCCCGGACCCAGCCCTTTGACCCCGATCCCGCTTTCCAGCAGCGTCGCATTGAATCGACGTTGGACGCAAACCTGGTCGCTCCGGTGAACTATTCGTGGAACCTGACATATGAGCGTGAACTACCTCATGGCTTGGTGGTTCAAACCTCGTATATCGGACGGTTGGCGCGCAACCTGATCGCCTCTCGCGACGTGACGGCGCTGAATAATCTGGTCGACCCGCAATCGGGTGTGGACTGGTACACCGCCGCCACGCAGCTCGAGCTCTTCCGGGTGGCGGGCACGCCCATTTCCGCCATCCCGCAGATCCCCTATTTCGCGAATATCCTTCCAGCTAACATTGCTCAGTTGATCGACGCCAATTACTTCGGGGGCTGCTGCGGGGTGTTTCCGAACCCCAATACTCTGAACCAAACGCAGGCCATTTATGCGGTAGCGCTGAATTTCTATGGCAATGACTGGACCGATACGCAGGATGCAATCGAAGCCGGTCTGGGACGTAACATCTTCTTCCATCCGCAGTATGGCGCGTTGTCGGCGTTCAGCAGCATTGCGAAATCCAACTACCATGCCGGCACACTAACGGTGCGCGAGCGGTTGGGTCGCACCCTGACGATGGACTTCAACTATACCTTGTCGCATTCGCACGACGACGCTTCGGGGTTGCAGACTAGTGGTGGTTACGGCGATGCGTTCATTCTGAACCCACTGCGCCAGAGCGATCAGTTTGCCGAATCCGACTTCGATATCCGGCACATCATCAACGCAAATGCCGTGTGGGAGATTCCTGTCGGTCACGGCCGGAGATTCTTCAGCGGCATCGGCTCGGTGGGGAACGCGATACTTGGCGGCTGGCAATTGAGCGGCATCTACCGCTGGAACTCCGGCTTACCCATCAGTTCGCCCTATGACGATGCGCGTTGGGCCACAAACTGGAACGCTCAGAGTAACACAGTGCGCATCGCGCCCGTGCAAACTTGTCCGACTCGAGGCGGAAGACTCTTTGGCTGCAATACGCTCGAGGCTTATAGGAGCTTCCGCAACGCGCGACCCGGTGAAACCGGCGACCGCAACGTACTACGATTGCCCGGCTACATCAATCTCGACCTTGGCTTGGGCAAGTCGTTTGACATGCCGTGGAGCGAAAAACAGAAGCTGCAAGTGCGTTTCGAAGCATTTAACGTAACGAACACTCAGCGCATGGGCGCTGTCGACGGCAGCCGCACCGGTTACGGGCTGGGCCTCGACCCACAGACAACAGTAACAGGATTGGGTGATATCCCGACTAACTGGTCAAATTTCACCGGCATCCAGGGTCAACCGCGCGTGATGCAACTTGGCGTCCGGTACTCCTTCTAACTTGAGCCCGTGTCAAGAAAACCGGCGGGCTGAGGCTTCGTGCTTCGGCCCGCTTTGTTTTTTCCTTAGCAGGTTCCGCCATAATCCGCTTGCTTGGAGGTTGAGGGAGGTAGTTATGAAAGTTATTCGTTTGGCGTTGATTCTGGCAATCGTAAGTGTTGCTTTACTGGCCTCAACTGCGTCGGCGCAAGGCGGCAATGTTCTTTATGGCGATCTCATTGTCGAAGAGGACAAAAGCGCCGGCCTTACCCCAATCAATTATCTCGTCATTCTCTACACCGCGAACGGCTATGTTCTGGGGCGGCAGACAGTGTCACCCAATGGTCGCTATCGCTTCACTAACCTGGTAGACGGGGAATATGACGTGGCGGTTGAGGTCGAGAATACTGAAATCACTCGCATGCGAATTCAATTGCGGTCGCCGATTTATGGTACCGACTTCAAGCATGACATCACTCTTGCGTGGAAGACGAATAAGCAGCCATCCAGACCCGCATCCGTCACCGTCGAAGATTTCTACAAGCGAACGCCCGTTAATCAGAAGGTTTTTGACAAAGCTCAGGAGGCTACCGACAAGAAAAAGTATGACGAGTCCGTGGTTTTGCTGAAGCAACTGGTAGCTAATGATCCTAATGACTTTCAAGCCTGGACGGAACTTGGTACGGTTTTCCTGCTGGAGAAAAATCTCTCCGAAGCTGAAAAGGCGTACGAACAATCAACTGAAGTGAGGCCGAAGTTTTTCCTGGGGCTAATGAATTTGGGGCGGGTCCGCATGATGCAGCAAAAGTTTGACGAAGCTATCCCGATCCTAAGCAGGGCCGTCGAAGTTAAGGCCAACTCCGCGGACGCGAATTATTATCTCGGCGAGGCTTATCTTCAGATTAAGAAAGGATCGAAGGCAGTCACCTACTTATACGAAGCGCTCAAGCTCGATCCGGTCGGCATGGCCGAAGCGCATTTGCGTTTAGCGGCCCTTTACAACGGTGCCGGGCTGAAAGACAGGGCCGCGAGTGAGTATGAATCATTCTTGAAGAAGAAGCCGGACTATCCTGATCGCAAGAAGCTCGAGCAGTACGTCGCTGCAAACAAAAAGCAGTGACAAACTCACCTGCAATCGAAGCAACGATGAATCTATTCAGTCGCATTCTGACTCTCTGCTTAATGCTTGCCTTGCCAACAACGCAGGCGTTGCTCGGCCCACGCGCGTCTTCCCCTGCCAGGGCCAGCGAGGTAATCGCTATCACTGGCGGAATGTTGCTCGATGGTTCGGGCAAGGCGCCGGTCAAAGATGCGGTGGTGCTTATCGAAGGAGGTTCAATCAAGGCGGTAGGCCGCCGGGGACAGGTTCAGGTGCCGGGTGAGGCGCGGGTCATCGATGCTGGCGGATTGGTGATTGCCCCGGGGTTCATCGATACGCACAGTCACTCGGATCGCGGCTTCGGTGATGATCCATCGGCGGCGACGCAGGTTTCGCAAGGCATCACGACCGTCTGTGTCGGGCAGGATGGTGGGTCGGATTTTCCCGTCGGAGACTTCCTTAGCAAGTTAGACCGCAATCCAGTCGCGCTTAATGTGCTCACGTTTGTGGGCCACGCCACGGTGCGCTCGCAGGTGATGGGCGAGAACACCGACCGGCATGCAACTCCCGCCGAGATCGAGCAGATGCAAAAGCTGATTGAGCAGGCCATGCGCGACGGCGCCTTTGGTCTGTCTACCGGGCTTGAATACGAGATTGGAAAGCCGGCGACCACCGAAGAGGTCATCGCCTTAGCGAGAGTTGCCGGACAATTCGGCGGGATCTACATCAGTCACATGCGTGACGAGGCGGACCGGACCCTGGAAGCCATCAATGAGCTCATTCGTATCGGCCGTGAGGGTCATCTGCCCGCGCAGGTCTCGCACATCAAGCTAGGCAGTGTCGCCGTATGGGGCCGCGCGCGTGCTGCGGTTGCGCTCATCAACCGGGCGCGGCGACGTGGTCAGGATATTACAGCGGACTGCTACCCGTACGATGCCTGGAACTCGACAATTCGTGTGCTCGTTCCCAGCGGCCGCCATGACGATCCAAAAGAAGTCGCCCGCGCCATCGCTGATGTTGGTGGCGCGCAGAATGTTTCGATCGTCAGTTGCCGATCCCATCCTGATTACGAATTCAAAACGCTCGCAGAGGTTGCGCAATCGCAGCAGGTCAGTCCCGTCGAAATGTACATGCGCATCGTGCGTGATGGCGGCGCCGGCATCGTCTGCCACTCAATGAAAGACAGCGACATTCGCGTTTTCTATCAACAGCACTGGACGATGGTCAGCAGCGATGGCGGCATCGGCTCTCGGCATCCGCGTGGCGCGGGAACTTATCCGCGCGTGCTGGGCCTCTTGGTGCGTGAACGGCGCTGGCTGACTTTACCGGACGCGGTTCGCAAGATGACCGGGCTCCCCGCTTGGCGGCTTGGCCTGAAGGATCGCGGCCTGATTCGTCCAGGCTACAAAGCGGACATAGTCCTCTTCGATCCGGCCACGGTCATTGATCGGTCAACTTTTCAGCAGCCGCAATTGATCTCCGCTGGAGTCAGTCGAGTCTTCGTGAATGGCGTCGCTGTCTGGCAGGAAGGCAAAGCCACCGGCAACCGGCCCGGCCTTGCATTGCGACATCCGCGGACTTAAGCGCCATCGGGCTGGAAGTATCGTTGACGCCACACGGAATACACCACGGTCAAACAAAGCGCCAACCAGGCTAATCCCTCCGCCATCGCGCCGAGCACGTCGCTCAGGTAATGCGCGCCAAGGTATATCCGGCTAAAACCGACCAGCAGGATCAAAAAGCTCGCCAAGAAAATAATGAGCGCACGCCGGCGCCAGTCGGATGTGGTCGTTAAGAGGTACGCCGCGATAGCGCCATAAAGAACGGTGGCCGCCATCGTGTGGCCGCTGGGAAAGCTGTAACTGGTGAGGGTTAGCAGCGGATCACTGAAAAAAGGTCGAGGACGGTGAAAGGCATACTTCAACAGCTTGTTGAGTAACGTCCCACCCAGAACGGACGACGCCAGCGCCGCGAGCCAGTAGAAGCGTCGCCGCCAAATCAAATAAAGTCCGAAGGCAACTGCGATACAACTCACCGTCGCAGTAGAGCCGAAAGACGTGGCCACAAACATCACACTCGTTAGAAACGGCGGCGCGTGCGCATTCAGCCAGATGCTGAGCTGGGCGTCCGCAACCGTTAATGGCTCGCGCTTGATAATGTCTTCGGATATCTCCGCCAGCGTGAGGGTCAGCGTGGCAAAAACAATGATGCCGGCCACGAGGTGCAGGCCCAGAAAACCTTTTGCGTAAGACCGAGTCTTCATGAATTATGTAGACAGACATTCCTGTCTGTCTTCTGTTCTTGCTGAGCCAACAACTGATAAGCAGGAAACATTTTCCATTTGTCATTCGCGAATTTCTCATTTGTCATTAACTGCGCCGCACCACCGTTTTGATCACAACGGCGCTCTTTTTCTGAAAAATGAAAAATGAAAACTCTCAAATGACAAATGGAAAATCTACCCTTTTTTTGTGAGTTGCTAACGAGCATCAAAGGCCTAACCCGAGGACAGGCAAGAATGTCTGTCCTACATTGTCTAGATTCCGATCCAGCCATCCGACGTGTGGCGAAAGCGTTCGGTAGTCGTAATGCTAAAGTTCTCGCGCGCCGCTTGCCACTCGAAGCGTTCAACGGCGATGTGTGGCCTATCGATCCGAACGACGTTGAAAGAATTCTCTTCGCCACGACCGCGAGCTGAAGCAGCCGTGCCTGCCTGCACCACGAGTGCCGAGTGTCCTTTGATCTTGTAGCGTGTGGCACTGTGTGTCGTATGGCTAACGTGAAGGTGGCCGGCCAGAAAGAGATCGGCGCCGCAGCTCGCGAGCTGTTCCATGGCCATCCGCGCGCGTCCTACCAAATGACGCTCGTTATGTCCCTCCGGCAAGTCGAATGGATGATGAGTGACGACAATTCGTACGATCTCAGCATCAAGATCAGAGAGTCTCTCCCGCATCCAGGCCACCTGTCCTTTGTTAATGCGCCCACGCTTAATCGTCAGCGAGCGGGCGGTGTTGACTCCAAGCACAGCGATTTCCTCGTCGTGATAAAACGGCCGTAAGTCGCTCATAATGTAGTGCCGGTACTTGCTCAGTGGCTGCGCAAAGCGCGCGAAGACATTGTGCAACGGGACATCATGATTGCCCGGCACGACAATCTGCGGGTTGGGCAGCTCATCAAGAAAAGCACGCGCCGCCACAAACTGCCGAGAGCGCGCGCGCTGCGTCAGGTCTCCAGAAACGGCGACCAGATCGGGCTTGATCTTTATAATCGCGTCAATCAGCGGAGAAATGACCTGTAGGTTGACGCGGCCAAAATGTAGATCGGAGAGGTGTACTATCGTGCGCATCAGTTCTCAATACTAGGACAAGGGCTCAGCGGGGGTAAACCACCCTTCCCGACCTGAGAGATGATTCAAGTTACGAGTTTGCGCCATTGTTGAAGCCTTCAACCAGAAAAGAGGTCACTCAATTTTGAAGGACTCTCAGGTTGGGAAGGGTGGACTGGCACCCCAGCGGGGCTGCCCCGCCGGGGACCCCGCCTTACCCCCGCTCGTTAGTGACGCAATATCGCTTGCCGGCGCCAGCACGCGCAACGCACCCGGCCGTGCGCGGTAATGGAGTGGCGGCGCTATCCGGGTGACTTCGCCATCGAAAGCCACACGCACATGTTGGTGCTTGGTCTCGATCCAAATTTCTTTCGTGCATAAGGAGACGAAGTCTTTTTCCTGATGCAGTCCACCCAATAGCGCGCGTAGCGCCAGTCGAATTAATCCCAGCCGCCCGGTGCGGTTGGTCATGTAGAGACTCAACTCGCCCTTATCGAGATGAGCTCGACCGCCGATATTCAGTGTCTCCATTTCGTATTCGTTGTTACCGATAAAGACAAAGGGCGTGCGACTCTTTAATTCTGCGCCGTCAATGCCCACGCGGACATTGAGAAACGGATAGCGCCGCAGGACGGCGAGCGCAGCCCAGATGTACGCCGGCCACTTGCCCCACCCGAGTCGTTGTTGCTTCTGGCGCACGCGAACGATGCTTGGGTAAAGACCCAAACTGGAATTGTTGATGAAGATGTGCCCATTGACCTCGCCCACGTCAACGGTTGTCACATGTCCCGCGACTATTGTTTCGACTGCGCCTGCGAGATCGAGCGGGACGCCCAAGTCTTTGGCGAAATGATTCATGGTTCCAAACGGCAGCACTCCCAGCAGCTTGTTTGTGCCAATAACTGCCGCCGCCACTGAACTGATCGTGCCGTCCCCGCCGCCCGCTACAATTGTTTCAGCATCACCCCGTGCGGCTCGTTGCGCGAGCGCGATTACCTCAGAGCCTGTCTGGGCCAACGATATTCGGACGTCTGCACCAGCCGCTTTGAAGGCTTCCGCCAGGATATTTTGAATTCCTGCTTCGTGGCCTGGGCCGGAACTGCTATTGACAATCACTTCAATCTTCACTGCGTTCATAGTAATGCAAACCTGTTTCAAAACCGTAGCGCGTCTCACCAGCGGCGCTCGACCAGAGTTTCGGCTATACTCCTTCACCTCTTATGTCAAGAAATGTTTCTCATTCCCACCACGTTGATCTATTCGCGATAGCCCATGAATCAATGATCGAGGGAGGCTTCGTACCCGACTTCCCGAGTGCAGCCGCCAGTGAAGTGCGCGCTCTCGTCGCAAACCCGGCAATCTCTGCGGACAAGTCAGTGAAAGATCTTCGTGGGCTGATATGGTCGTCAATCGACAACAGCAAGTCTCGCGATCTCGATCAGGTTGAGTATGCCGAAGCGCTCGCTGGTGACGACACGCGGTTGTTGGTTGGCATTGCCGACGTTGACGCGCTTGTTGCGAAAGGTTCAGCAATCGACGAGCAGGCGGCGACGAACTGCACCTCCGTCTACACCGGCGTAAGAACTTACCCGATGTTGCCGGAGGAATTATCAACCGACTTAACGTCTCTCAACGCCGGCGAGGATCGCCTGGCAGTAGTTACGGAAATGGTCTTAGCGCCTGACGGCACCGTGAGGAGCCTGGACATCTATCGGGCGCTACTCAAGAACCAAGCGAAGCTTTCCTATGAGGCAGTCGGCGACTGGCTGGATGGAAGAGCCAAGGTGCCGGCGAGTGTTGCAGCAGTGCCGGGACTTGAAGCGCAGATTCGCTTGCAATTTGAAAGTGCGAAAGACCTTGGGGAGTTGAGGAAGCAGCATGGCGCCCTGGAGCTGGGCAGCATTCAGGCAACGCCGGTAGTCGATGATCACGGCCAGGTGATGAAGCTGGATGTGGTTGAGCAGAATGGCGCCAGAGATCTAATTGCCAATTTCATGATCGCTGCCAACGTTGCGATGGCGCAGTTCCTGGAAGCGAAAGGCGGTCCAACCTTGCGGCGCGTCGTACGCACGCCCAAGTATTGGTCGCGCATCGTGGAGATTGCCGCGGAGCTTGGTGAACAACTGCCAGTCACGCCCGATTCCCGCGCGCTTGCTGAATTCCTCGCGACACGTAAGAAAGCGGACCCGCTTCACTTTCCCGATCTTTCACTGGCCGTCGTGAAGTCGTTAGGCCCAGGAGAATACGCGGTGCAATTGCCGGTCGAGCAGGGCGAAGGTCATTTCGGTCTGGCGGTGCAGGATTACACGCATTCCACCGCGCCCAATCGTCGCTTTGCGGATTTGGTAACGCAGCGTTTGGTTAAGGCTGCCCTGGAAAGTAAACCTGTTCCCTATGCGATCGACGCGCTAAAACAAATCGCTGAACACTGCACAGAGCGCGATGCCGCAGCGCGCAAGGTGGAACGCAAGATGACAAAGGTCGCGGCGGCCGTGTTGTTGCGAGACAGAATTGGGGAAGAGTTTAAGGCGATCGTGACTGGCGTCACGCCGAAAGGAACATTTGCGCGCGTTATCTCTCCGCCAGTGGACGGCCGCGTGATGCGCGGCGAGCGCGGCCTGCGTGTCGGAGAGAACGTGCCGGTACGACTACTCTCGGTGGACCCTCAGCGCGGCTTCATCGATTTCGCGCGAGTGTAGGAACAGTGGGCGGTTAGCAGTGGGCCGTGGGCAGTGAAAACAGGAGGAGACGTCAGGCGGTAGCGCGGCAGGCGGTAGCGCGGCAGGCGGCAGCGCGGCAGGTGGCAGACGGCAGACGGCAGACGGGAGCGGCAGGTGGTAGGTGGCAGACGGGAGCGGAGTCGGCAGTCAGCAGTCGCCGGTTGCCGGTCGGGCATTCTTGACCTCTTTCGGTTGAACCATATAATGAAATCCCCAACGTGGCGGGGTAGCTCAGATGGTTAGAGCGTGGGATTCATAACCCCAAGGTCGGCAGTTCGATCCTGCCCCCCGCTACCAATCCTATCAACCATTACAGCGACCTGATAACAGTCGGTTTTTCGTTTTGTCACGCTATGGTCACGCTGTGCCAAGCACGAGTGCACGTTGCAAATGATACGAACGCAAATGCAGTTACGAAGCCAACAGGCACCGCCACGCCGCGCTATTCAGCGAGGAACTCGCGTGCGTCATTCGTGAGTGTCGCCATTCGTCTCCCCTTGCTGACAATTAGGGCAATACTGAATGTGTCCGTCAACCGATCGCAGAGGGCTCTCACCTCAAACCAGGTTTGGTTTATCGATCAGATTCTCAGGGTTCTCGCCCTTCAACTTAGACGCCGGGCAATTTTTCTTGCATCAGAGGCGCTACTGCGACGCGATTGCGGCCTTCGTTCTTGGCGACGTAAAGTGCTGCATCACTCGCGGCATAAAGCGTTCGCTCTGAATTCGCGTGCTCCGGACAAGCGGCAACCCCTATGCTCACGGTGATGTTTCCAACCCCTTCAAAGTGTTGCTCAGCCAGAACTCCAAGTAGTCGTCTGGCGGCTAACTCAGCTTTAGTCGCACCTACGCCGGCAAATAAAAGGGCAAATTCTTCGCCACCCAGACGGGCTGCAGTGTCATTATCGCGAGAGACTTTAGACATTGTGTCGGCAATCTCTCGGATCACTAGGTCGCCAGAGGGATGTCCGTAAGTGTCATTAATCGTCTTCATGTGATCGATATCAAGCAAAAGTAATGCGCACGGCGTCCGGTAACGACGCCATCTTCCAACCTCCCGAGAGAGCGCCCCTCGAAAGCGGCGGCGATTCGCCAATCCAGTTAAGTGGTCCAGATCAGCTTCGCCTCGAAGCTGCTCGATTGTCTGTTGCAGCGTGACCAATTGACTGGCGCGCAGAGTCAGTAGTTCGATCTCTGCTGGTATCTGGAAGTAATCAAATGCTCCCGCCGACATAGCTTCCTGCCGGCGTTTCAAAGTAGCCTCATCGGCTCCTATCAGGATCAGCGGTACATTATCCTGGCTTTGGCTTAGCATTCGCGCGAGTTCCTGGGTCGAGAGTCCCTCGATTACTGTGCTTGCAATCACGAGTTGCGGGCGAGAGCGCCTTAACGATATTGCGGCAGCAGCGGCGGCACATACACCTACGACCTTGAGCCCCGCTGCCTCGAGCAAAGACAGAAACGAGATATCAGGCTCGCCGGTTATCAGGAGCACACGCCTTTGTTCGCGAGAGAACGTCTGAACGGACTTTTTCTTCTCAGCTTTTGCTGTCACTATTGTCCTCGCCTGGGAGGCTGAATGTCTCCGCCCAACCTTGAGAGGCCGGTCCAAAAAGCCGGCCTTTCGGTTTTTCAACGACGCAGTCGTGCTGATTTTGAGTTGAAGTTGATCGCCTCACGGCTTAGGGGCTTTCCCCGATGTGCATTCGCCGGAATCTGTGGATTCCCCTATCAAACCCTGCGCTTTTCCCTTGTCCACGGTTTCTGATTCGCTCTTCACGCCCGGCTCGTGCTGACGCCATCACCTCTCCCCTCTTCCCTTCTCATAAAGATACCTGCCTACACTTCAAAAACGCGATTCAGGGGCAAGTGTTATGTGCGAAGACTACCGGGGCGATGTTTCGGTGAGACTGTCGGGAATTCCTAATGCCGACTGACTAGCGCGGGGCTTGCTAGCTCCATATTAGCGAGTAAGCTGTGCTCCACGCAATAAATTCCTCATTAGCTGAAGGGTCGAATTCTCGGGGCTCGTACTTTCCCATTCGAAACACGCCGGCTCGACGAACCAAAAAGGCATAGTCTCGGGTCAGACCGGCGAGTTAGAATGACCAACCAGCCGATCCCAAGAGTTTACAACTCTTAACATTTTTTTACGTGAGCTTGACACAGCGTAAGACGTTCGGGCGTATGCTTCGTCCGCATACCGCAAGCTTAGTCAGAGGTTAAAATGAACTTGAAGAGAGGAAAATTCCTGGGAGGCTTCAACCGGTTTCGGCTCATGCTGACACTGGGCCTGGCAGTTCTGTTGCCGGCGTCGGCGCTCATCTACGTCAATTTCAGTCAGTTAAGGGCCTTTGAGCGCGACAAGGTGCTGGAAGCCGCCATCCATCGTGACTTCCAGGAGATGCTCGCGATCACGGAAAAGAAAATCAACAAGAAGGCTTATACGATGGCGGAAGAGTCGCGCGATCTTTTTCCATCGCCCGACACGGACCTGGCGGAGAAAGAAGAGAAGCTTGACCTCATTTTGTCAGAGAGTCCCTGGCTGTCGCACGTCTGGCTTTTCGATGAAAAAGGCTTCGTGATTCGTTCGCAACCTCAACAGATGGACGACAAAGATTTCCGCGAGGAGCATGAGCGAATGGCGGAAAGCTCCAAGTGGCTTGGCTCGGAGGCCAAGTCGTTGGTGCAAGCACTGCAGAAGAAAACGCGGCCCATCGCTTTCTTTTCCGGCCATACGAAGCGGGCCGGGGCTGACGCTTACTTAACCACCGCCTATTTCACCCTGCCGCAGCTCTCCAACGACAGGGTGGTCCTGGGTGGCGCGATCTTCGATGCGTGTTACCTGAACCAAACCTTCTTTCCGGGAATGCTCGAAGAACAGGTTACGCAGAAATCGAATGACCAGGGTGGGAACAAGCTGGCCATGATGGTTTATCCCTCGGACCCGGACGGCGGTAAAGAAGTGAAGCCGATGGCTGCGACGTCAGGCTGGGGTGAGGGCAGGCCAGAAGTCATGCGCAAGTTCGATGATGTCTTCCGCGGGCTGGGGCTGGGCATCAAGTATCAGGGCACGAGCGTCGAGGCGCTGGGCCAGACCTGGGTTCACCGCAGTTTCCTGATCCTCGGGTTCCTTTCGTTGGTAATAGTTGGCGGTCTGGTGTTGACCAAACATATCGTCAGCAAAGAAATGGCGCTCGCTCGTCTGAAGTCTGACTTTGTTTCGAACGTATCGCACGAGCTGCGCACGCCTCTGGCTTTGATCAGGTTGTATGCAGAGACACTCGAGCTGGGCCGCATCACGACTCCGGAAAAGAAGCAGCAGTACTACCGCATCATTCGTAAAGAGAGCGAGCGGCTGACTGCACTAATCAATAACATCCTGGATTTCTCGCGCATCGAGGCCGGGCGCAAGGAGTACGAGTTCCGCGAAACTGATATCGCGGAGCTGGTGCGTAACACGCTCGACTCTTATCGCTACCAAATCGAGCAACAGGGTTTCGAATTCGAAGAGAGTATTGACTCGAACCTCCCGGCAGTGCCGGTGGACCGTGAAGCGATCGCGCGCGCTCTCGTCAACCTGGTCAACAATGCGCTCAAGTACTCGACTGACGAAAAATTTCTGCGCGTGAAACTATACCGGGGGAACGGCGTTTTAAAACTCGAAGTGCTGGATCACGGCATCGGCATCGCGCGACGCGATCAGTCGAAGATCTTCGAGAAGTTTTATCGCACCGGAGATCCACTGGTGCACAACACGAAAGGAAGCGGCCTGGGCTTGTCATTGGTGCGCCACATTACGCTGGCCCACGGTGGAGAAATCGCGGTGGAGAGCGCTCCGGGCAAAGGCAGTAAGTTTACTCTTTCGTTGCCGGTAGCAGCAGGCGCACACCAACGTGGAAATCGCGCTGCCTGAAGGATCCTCTAATTATGAAAAGAAAATTCAAATTTAATGAACAATCAAATGGCGGCGGCGGGGCTGGCAGTCAAACAGAATCTCGCGCTGCCACCAACCGCAGCGACTCCGAAGGCGTTGGCGGAAAGAAAACTCGCATACTGATTGTCGAGGACGAGCCGGCGATGGTAGCCGGTCTGCGCGATAACTTCGAGTATGAAGGCTATGAGGTGATTACTGCCGCCGACGGAGCCGAGGGCCTCGAACGCGCCCTCGCTGATAAGCCGGACCTGGTCGTACTGGACGTAATGATGCCACGGATGAGCGGCCTCGATGTTTGCAAGCAACTAAAAGCCAAGCGACCGTCTGTGCCTATCATCATGTTGACCGCGCGCGGCCAGGAGATCGACAAGGTCGTGGGGCTGGAACTGGGTGCGGATGACTACGTTACCAAGCCGTTCTCAATTCGCGAACTGATGGCCCGCGTGAAAGCAGTGCTGAGACGCGCTTCGCCCCAAGCGCCTGCACCTGAGGTCTATCGCTTCAGCGATATTGAGGTCAACGTCCGCGGCAATGAAGTGCGCCGCGCCGGGGCCACCGTGGAACTTTCGGCAAAGGAATTCGCGCTGCTCGCTTATTTCGTCGCCCATCCCGCCGAAACGCTCACCCGCGACCGGCTGCTGGACGCGGTGTGGGGTTACGAAAACTATCCGAACACGCGCACAGTCGACACGCACATCGTCCATCTCAGGCAGAAACTGGAACCGAATCCCGAGGAGCCGCGTTTCATACTTACTATTCACGGCAGTGGCTACAAGTTCGTAGCCTGAGGTAAACGCCTTTATGAGTCAGACAAGATTCAATGGCGGGATAGCGGCCCGTCGCGCGGTTGATGTCCCCATCTCTACGCCGCAGCGTCGTGTGTCGACCAGGGCAAGCCGGGAGAACCTGGAAGTGACACTTACTGCCCTCCAGAAAGATTACGCTGACCTGCATACCGAAATTTTCGAAGCAGCCCAGGTCCACCGGCGCCTGTGCGCCCCGCGCCTGGTGCGTCGCGGCGACTTCGAGATTGCCAGCGAGATTTTCGCCGTTCGCCACCTGGCCGGTGACTTTTTCACCATCAAGGACGCCAACCGTGGAGTGATCCTTGCGCTCGGTGACATCTGCGGCAAGGGTCTGGCGGCCGGAATGTGGATTACGCACCTGGCCGGACTGGTTGCTACGCGTGCGGCGGTGTTCTCTGAGCCGGAGTCGATAGTCGCCGGCGTGAACCGCGACCTCTGCCTGATGGCAGCGGCGGTGCCTCTGGCAAGCTTGTTCGTCGCCCGCCTCGATCCGTTAACCGGGAAACTCGAGTACTGCAGCGCCGGACATCCTCCGGCACTTCTGCTGCGCGCGAACGGCAAATTGGAACTGCTTTCCGAAGGTGGTCTCTTGCTAGGCGTCGTTGCTGGCGCTCGCTATGTCAGAGGATCTGTCGAGCTTGGCGCAGGTGACGTGTTGCTGGCTTATTCCGACGGCGTGCTTGAGTCGGTCAACAGCGCCGACGAAGAGTTTGGGTATGCACGGATTGAAGAACAATTGCGTCGCGCCCAAAGCTACCCGGCCGATGCCGTGCTGTTTTCAGTGTTGGGCGCTGTCCAGGATTTCGCCGCCGCCCGCCCGCTTGTAGACGACATGTCGCTGGTGATCGTCCGTCGCAGCTCCCCTTCCATGTTTTAACTTAACCCGCACCCTCCGCGTTTTTGCCAAGCGGCTTGACCTCGCCCCGCTCCGGGTACTGCTCTACTAGCGTGTTGCTGATTTGGTGGCCCTCGAATTAGGTTGGCAAAAATCAATACTTGCTGAAGCGTCACTTTAGGCGTTGACGCTCCTCAGTACTGGCAACGCGGCCAAACCAACACGAGCCCGCTGGACTCCGGGTGTGTTGTGGCCCGACTGTTAGCCAACGGTTCTGCTAATGCCAATGAGGTGAACCGCCCGTGCTGGTAAGTTTTCGGACCGATGGCGATTCATCGCTGGGGGAGGGAATCAATTCGCGACGAAAGTCCGTGAAACGGACGACTGAAGGAGTTGACCTGTGGCGTCTGCCATTCAGCCGTCCGCGCCACGGACTGCGTTTCACTTCGCTCCGCATCCGTCCCAGCAGTAAACTGCTGTCCTATTATCACTCGTCCGCTACGCGGACTCCTCGCTTTACTCCTTCACAGTCTTTATTTGCGGGTTAGCAGGTTTTCTTGGATTGACCAATTGAAGATTATTTGTAAAATGCAGGGCAACGGCGATAGGTTGCTGGGGTGAGGACAGTAACCTGTTGAGGCTGAAAGTCTCACGCCACCGATATGAGGCCGGGCCAAACCCGGCCTCTCGGTTTTTGGGGGGTGGCTTTTTGCTCGTGGTTCAGCTTCAAGGTCATTGTCGATAGACTTCACTTCTCGCTCGGGACAACAAGCTGACGGTCCAAAGGTGTTATGTTGCGCGATGCAGACGAACACGGTTTTTGCGCACCTGATTTACTTCTTTGTGCACCTCCCGCAGTGGATAAATCGACTGGCACCCGGGGCCTCTGAGGTGAATATGAGCGTCGAACGATTCAATCAGATTAACGTTACGCGTGCTCACGCTCGGGGAACCTGAGGGCTGACGCTAGCGAACGCGTAGCCGAAAGGATGAGAGCAGAAGCCAGTACTGTCAGCATGACGACCTGTTCCGCGGCACCTGCGCCGGTCACGCGCCCAGCGACGGCGGCGAAAGAGACCATAAGTACGTTGGCTCCGATGCACGCAGCCCGGAGGCCGAAGGCAGCGAGGCCATATCGTCGATTCAAGAGGTTCAAGACTCCACCAAGTGCGACGGCCATTCCGGCTCCGAAAAACCAGACTTTAGCGCTTGGAGTTGACGAGAGACGGAACGTCGTCGCCATATGGAGAAGACCCAAGGCCAGGATCGCGGCGGCGAACAGCGCGTAAAAGGTTTTCATGGAATTGATTCCTCCTCAGATGCCGCTCGCTGACTCACCTTCGAAATACGTTTTGATTTCCGCATCATCCGTAACAATGTGATCGGTAATATGGAACACATCATTAAGCCATGGTGCCTGAGCGCCTCGTCCCTGTCGAGCATCTGCCCAATAACTCCCACTCCTTGCCACGGCGATTCCTCAGCATCTACGATCTTGACCTGATACTCAGACTCGTTGTCCCCCAGAACTAAAGCAAAGGATCGCCGGTCTTTTGGGCTGCTACCCTCACCCCATTCTCCAAGGCTGACGGCAAGCTTGACCTCACGCGCCGGATGATTGTCAGAGAAGAGCCCATAGTAGGTGGCAAATGCATCACCATCTTCGTAGACGAAACGAGTCAGCCTGATTATTGTCCCGCCACAGCAATCACATACTTCTTTGACTGGTTCTTCGCATTCTATTCTTATCATGACACTCTAAAGCAAAGCTCCATTTGCGGCGTCGAACGAATAGGATTCTTTCCGAAGTCTCGCCGAGGGTCAAGGTTGATGAGGGTCGAGTTGACGCTTGGAAGGTTGTTGAGTCGGCAAGCACTGCGGAGGGAATGCAGTTGGACGAAACCGCGGACGGTGTTATGGGGATTGAATGGAGCAGAGTTGCGGCGTTTTGTCGCGCCGGGTTTCACCTGGGCCCAACGACGACAATCTGTTGACTTACCTCGGGCGCGAAAATAGAATGCGGCGCGAAACAAATACACATGATCGCCGCCGATCTTCGCGCGGCTTGGCCACGTACCGATTTGAGATCGTAACTACTCTGGCATCCTTCGCCGCCAATGGACGACTTCCTAATCCTGATCGTGTTGTTGTTGGTCATGGTAGCGATCCTCTCCGCGATCGTCCTGCCAATCGTTGCTCTGGTCATCTCGATTCGTTCGCGGAAGACGCTCAAAGATCTCAAGGTTAGAGGCCGCGCTATTTCCGTCGGCCCTGGGCGCGCCTCAACAGCCGCCGATCTCAGGCGCAGCGTCACAAACTTTGCCCGCAGCGATCCAACAACTCAGCTTCCGCCTGGAAAGATTGGAAGCGGCAATGAGCGGCCATGCTGTCTCGACGCCGGGCCTGGTCGATGAGCCAAGCAAACCCGTGACTGAGCAGGCAGCGGGAACCGCCGCGCCGCCACTCCCGACTGCCGAGACAGCAGCGCCGGAGTATCCACGCCCCGGTCCGTTAGGGTGTTCGCTCATTGTTACCAATGGAATCGCCCGGTTGGCGAACCGGAAGTTGGCGTTGCTGGGCAACTCGCCACCGAATAACCTACCTGAGTTCATCATCAAGGAATGTCGCGCGGTATCTTTTTCCTGGACACTGCGCCGGACGCGACGGACAACCTGGCCAGAGCTGCATCGCATCGGGTAATCTCTCGCTGCACTTTTTCCGGGCCGCCATACTCCACACTGGTGAACTTGCCACCAGCTTTCAGACTAGTCCAGATGTCCATACTCTTCTGAAACCAGCCGCGGGCTTCACGCCACTCCGCGAGATGCATGGCAGCGTTATGCCTGGTGTTTGAGGCGAATGCTGCGTGTATGCTGCCGAGACCTGAGCATGCTGTTGCCACGATTACGTTCAACTCAGTGTTCGTTGGATTTGCACCCGATAGTTGTTCTGCAATCGCCAGAGACTTCCCGCCAGCTTCCAGCGCCCCCGTCGAGTCGCCCCTCTTCGCGAGAAGCATTGCGAGGTCCTGCAGTATCAATGCGAGGTTGCCTTTGGATTTAGAATTCGCGGGGTCGGTTTGGACCAGGTCGTCGAAAGCTTGTACGGCCTTGCGATAGGTTTCGATGGCTTCTGACTCGTTACCTGTCTTAGCGAGCATGCCCGCAACCCGCCGATAGCCGCGGGCGACGCTGGATTTGGCGCGGGCGTTTTTGGGATCCTGACCGCGGCCTTCGTTCTCATCGCCTCGTCCAGCGCCAGCAACGCGCGATCGGGCTCGAGCGAAATCCCAGCCGCTTCAGTCAACGATACTTTCTCTCCTGGCCCGCCTCTTTTTACAGCCCCGCGCTTGCGAGCACTGTCAATCAGTATGCGGCGCATGGCCTGGGCGGCGATGGCGAAGAAGTGGGCGCGGTTTTGCCAGCGCGCGTCTCTTTGATCGATTAGTTTGAGGTAGGCTTCGTGGACCAACGCGGTGGTTTGTAGGGTGTGACCGGGCCGCTCGCGGTAGAGAAAGCCGTGCGCCAGACGCCGCAGTTCGTTGTAAATCAGCGGCAGCAATTCCTCGAGTGCCTGCTGATTACCATTGCTCCAGTCGGCGAGCAGCTTGGTGACGTTATCGGCGTCAGCAGACACTAACCCTCCTGTTCAACTCACATCCGGAAACATCGAACTCTCGACACGCGGTTATCTTAGCCGATTGCTTAAATAACTCTGAATAGCTGCCGGCAGATGCCCCGGCGCTCCTCACTTCCTTGAGCCGATCCGGTGCGCGAATCCGCGTGGACAAGTAGAAGGGAAAACGAACTCGCCACGCCCGAGTTTGGGTGTCATTGACAGAGTAGAAGATACATGTGTTGAAAGAGCTCTTTGCTCTTAAATCAATAAGGAAAAAACTATGAACAAGAAATGTTACATCGTGATTGGCGCATTGTTTTTGACGCTGAACTTGGCGGCGGCGACAAGGGCATCTTTGCTCGTGACGAATAATAACAACAGCGGCGCGGGCAGTTTGCGCGAAGCCGTCAACGCCTTTAACGCCGACATCAGCGGTGCAGCCAACACGATTTCTTTCAGCCGCCCTTTTTTCAACGCGCCGCAAAGAATCACGCTCGCCAGCGAAATCGTGATTTCCGGCTTCGGCGGTGCATTGACCATTGAAGGCCCGGGCGCAAACCTTTTGACTATTCGCATGGGAGGAACTGACCGAATCTTCCGCAGCAATTCAACCCTGACTATTAAGGGCATAACACTGGAATTCGGGCAGGGCAGGGGATCATCACCCTCAATTAACGGCAAAGGCAGCGCGATTTACTTCAACGGAAACAGCGGTGGCTCGCTCACGCTCGACGGGGTTGTCGTGCAAAGCAACGACAGCACCGCGTTAACGGGCAGCAGCGGCGCCGTTTATTTTTTCGCCGGGACCAACCACAGTATCAGTAACTCGACTTTTACCGGAAACACGAGTGGTAATTGCGGCGCGATTGACGCACAGTGTGCCAATGCGAGCGACACGCTGACGATCACCAACTCGACCATCTCCGGCAATACGGTATTCACCTTCGGCGGCGGCGTATGTGTCGAGAGCGGCACGATAAAGTTTCGCAGCTCGACGATTGCGGGGAACACGGCCAACAATGCCGGCGGCGGCATCTTCCTCTTTTCGGTCGGGAATAACGCGACGCTCAGTTTAGGTAATACCATCGTCGCCGGTAATACAGGCGGCAGCTTTCCCGACTTCCGCAACTCCGGCGGTGTAACAATCGCGACAGCGGGCGGCAATCTCATCGGCGATAACTCAGGCGTTGCCACGACGTTTCCCACCGGAATTAACCCAGTGACCCTTGACCGCTCCGGCGATTCGACCACACCGCTTAACGCACTATTCGCTCCCTTAGGCAACTATGGCGGCACCACGCTGACGCGCGCTCTTTCCAACGGTTCTCCAGCAATCGATAACGGCGTATCCATCTTCGGCGAAACTCCCACGGAAGACCAACGCGGCGGAGTTCGCGACAATTTCATAGACATCGGCGCGTTTGAAGCCAACGCTTCATACGTCGGCGTTTTGCCAAGCGGCGTAGTCAACCAACCCTATAGTCAAGTAATTACTCAGAACAACAGCGGTTTTAATTACTGTGTTTCTTCCGGTGCGCTGCCCCCCGGATTGTCGGGAATTCCCAACTGTCCGTCGCCTTTGCCCAACGAATTGTCTTCACCACAAGCCGCTGTCACTATTGCCGGCACGCCGACAACGATCGGAACGTTCACCTTAGCTGTCACGACGACAAATGGCATAAACTCTCAGACGACGACTTATCAAATCGCGATTACCGCGCCGACGGCCTCGGGCGGCGTGGTCACGGGTCGTATCGTTGACCAGAGCGGCAACCCGGTGGCAAGCGCGGTGGTGAGACTGCAAGGCACGCAGAACCGCAAGTTCATCACCGACGCGAATGGCTTCTATCGCTTCGACAATGTGGAAACCAGCGGCTTCTACACCGTGACGCCTTCGCGCGCTAACTACACGTTCTCGCCATCGGTCCGAGCATTTAGCCAGATCGGAGAAACTACGGAAGCAGCGTTCGGGGCGACTTTGGCGAGCGGCGGCTTCGAGAATCCACTCGACACGGCTGAATATTTCGTGCGCCAGCACTATCTCGATTTCCTCGGACGCGAGCCCGATGAAAGTGGCTTTAACTTCTGGAGCGATCAGATACTTGAGTGTGGCACGGACACGGACTGCAGCGAGCGGCGAAGAGAAAACGTCTCGGCAGCTTACTTCCTCTCGATAGAGTTCCAGCAAACGGGTGGACTGGTTGATGGACTCTACCGGGCAAGTTACGGGGTTCGTCCCCAATTCGCCGAGTTCATGCCTGACACGCGCGCGGTGGGACTGGGAGTCGTAGTGGGCCGTGCAGGATGGCAGGAGAAACTGGAAGCGAACAAGCAAGCGTTTGTCGCTGCCTTCGTCAATCGGCCAGCCTTCCATGCGGCTTATGATGGACTATCGAGCAGCGACTATGTCGATGCGTTAATGTCGCACACCGGCGTGAGCTTCACCTCGGGCGAGAGGGATGCGCTGGTGAGGGGCTTGGCTAATGGAACTCTAACCCGCCCCGATGCGTTGCGGAGTATTGCGGAGAACCAACGTTTCGTGAATGCGAAGTTCAATGAAGCGTTTGTGATGATGGAATACTTTGGCTACCTGCGGCGTGACCCGGATGCGAGTGGCTATCAATTCTGGCTCAACAAGCTAAACGAGTTCAATGGAAACTTTGAACGCGCGGACATGGTCAAGGCGTTCATCGTCTCCGGTGAATTCCGCGACCGCTTCCCACGGTAGCTTGTAACGCAAGCTGTTTCGGTAGGAATGAAAATGAAAGAACACAACTCAAATATGAGTCACGGTTTGCTATTGATTTCAATATTGCTCGTCATGTGTGCGCCCGCGGCGGCCCAGCATTCAGGCGATCTCGGCGGCAACTGGAACAATCCTGCCGGCGGGACAATCACGAACATCATCGTGGATCGATACGCTCGGCGTTCGGAGAAGAAGCCTGCGGCAAAGCACTCCAACGCTACGCCAACCACCGCGAGCCGGACTTCAGTGGCAAGAGGAGCGGTAAGCGCGGGAGATGCACCGGTGCGCTTTCGCTCGACGGGCACTCAACTCAAGACGCGTGAGATAGCTAATCTAATCAGTCCGGGCGATGCTCAGGTATTTACACTCTTAACCACTCTCCTGCAGGAATTCGACAAAGAAGCGCGCAGGCTTGGCAAGCCCAACGACCTGTCCCTAGCGTTGAGTTTTTTCTTTGCCACTAACGCAACTGTCTATCACGATGCAGGTGTGCCGCCAGACCCGCAGATGCTGGAATTGCGCGATACGATCGCCGCCGCGCTGGTCGAAGGCAATGCGCTGAGCGGCGTTACCGATCGACAGAAGCAGGAGATGTATGAAGCGCTTGTGCTCTACACGGGGCTCGCGCTGGCCACCTATGAGGAAGGAAAGCAAGGCAATGCGGAAAGCCTGAAAATAGCGCGGCAACTTGCCGGCGCGAATCTGCTGGCTGTCACCGGCATCTCGCCAGACAAGATCAACTTTACCGATCAGGGACTGAGCATCGACAATGGCTCAAGTAGGGCAGATGCCTCGGCAAGCGTTGCAGCGGATTCCTCGGCCAATCCAACTCCAAATACTCAAAACAACGATCCATTTCCGGACCGCCCGGGTTATGCGCCGCAGAAACCGTTGTCAGGCACGCTGAACGAGACGATCACGATGGCAGATCTTGTGGGCACCTGGGACCACGGCGCGGGCAGCGTAAAAACGTATATCAACTCGAGCACTGGTGACTATGCTGGCACGTCGACATCGTTCTACGGCGAGCAATACATAATCAAGTCCGATGGCACGTTCGCGTTTAAGTTCACCGGACGCGCCAACAATAGGACTGTCCGCGAATCTGATAGTGGCAACGTCATTCTGTCGGGCAGCTTCATCACGTTCAAGTTCAAGGGACGCATGACCCAGAAATATCAGTTCATCGCGTTTATGAATCAGGCAAATGGCGCCGCGATTCTGTCGCTGGTTAATGTCCACGACACTTTCCAGGGGTACGACGCTGCGGGGCTGAGTTTGGAGTGCGGTCACGGCGAGGGTTTCATTCACTGCGTCGGCGGCGAAGAATGGGCGCGGCTCGGCGCCAAGCCGATGAAGTAGGTTATGGGAGCAAACCAGTAAGTCGTTGATACCGTGAGAACGAAAATCATCGCGGGTTAATGTGATTGCGTCGGCCGTTCCAAACGGCTACGAGCCAAGAAGCTAGATGGGCATCACGTGCAAGGAAACTATGATCCGGTCGTCTAGTGATGCCGAGGAGAATACCGACACGTTCAGAAAAATGCGATTGGTTATTGCGCTCGTCCTGCTTACAGTCAGCCTGGCCTGCATCAACCTGGTAAAGCGCCTGACCGGCGTCCCTGAAGTTACCGCTGTCACCACCCCGGTCGGCACGCCAAACGGCCGGGCAACAACAAAGAGTATCGGTTTGGCCGGTGGTTCGCTGGCGACGCCGGACGGCCGGTTAGTCCTGACAATTCCGCAACACGCCTTATCAGTTCCAGTCAATATCACCATTCAACCCATCACCGATCAATCCCCCGGCGGGTTGGGGAAAGCGTTTCGACTTGAGCCCAACGGCCAGGCTTTTATCGACCCAGTGCAGATTTCTTTCATTACGACGATCAGGACCTGGCGGGTACCAGTCCTGAAGCCCTGGACGTAGCTTATCAGGACGCTGAAGGCTTCTGGCGGGTGTTCCAGTCTGTAAATCGGGACCAGGCAAACAAGATGCTAACGGTCGCTACTACGCACTTTTCCGACTACACGGCCGTAACCCGATTTCAGCTTAGACCCCAATCCGCAGTGGTTCGTGTGGGACAGTCCGTGGAACTCGTCGTGAATTCCTGCGGCAGGCGTGATTTCATCGATAAGCTATTCAAGCTTAGCGGGCCATGTTTACCAGTGTCTACCGCCGTTGCTGCTATAGACTGGACCGTGAACGACACCAGCGAGAACAGCTACTGGGGTACAATCACTGATTCTGTGAAAGACGCTCAGACTGGAGGTACCTACACGGCGCCGGCTAAGAAACCAAAGCCGAACGTGGTCACAGTGCGCGCTAATGTTGGATATAAGTTCTACAAAACTACTCCCGACGTTTGGGTCTTTGCACTTATCACGATTGTTGACGGGGGATACAGGGCCAGCGGGCAGATGAACGGCACCGTTTTCTCCGGAGTCATATGCGACTTGGAAAAACCCTTTACCGTCACCGTCACCGTCACAGCTCCCCCAATGCCTGATTATGTATGGAAATTTGTTCCCTCGAGCCCAACGTCAGGAACGGCCAGCTTAACCTACTCGTATAAAGTGCTGACCGCGAACGGATCGGGGACATACACAGTAGAGGGCGTTGACAGCGGCAAGCCCTGGATCGTATTGAACGCAGGCGGCACGGGCAGAATTCCGACGGGTTCAGGTTCCGGAGGCGGTCTTGCTCGTATCGACTTGACGCCGCTCGAAGGGAACGAGTGCGCCGACAAATAATAGGGCGCCGTGCAAAGCGGACGATTTCACCGATGTCTTGCCGAGAGTAGTAAGCTGAACTGAGGCGCCAATGTGGCGCGAAACGATTGCCTTGGCCAAAGCGTTCGCTAAACGCTCTCGCACTTTGAGAAAACGACTTATGAAGCTACCAAACCTGGCCGTATTCTTTACGCTGATAGTCATGATCTGTAGCGCGCCCGGTGTCGCACAACGCACGACCACACCTTCTCAGGCGGCCATCGCGCTTACAGCGAGTGCGCGTCCTTCTCTGTCTCAATCGTGGGACGAAAGAGAATTTGTGGGCACGATCAACAATACGCTCAAAGTTCGCATCAAGCTCTCGCGAGCCGACAAAGTCCTCAGTGGCTCGTACGTTTATGAAAGGATCGGCAAGAGCATCCGCCTCAGCGGGACGATGCCGTATGAGAACGAATTCTACCTCGATGAATTTGATGAACATGACGTCAAAACGGGAAAGTTTGGCGGGAAGTTTGTTTCCAAAGATTGGATCGAAGGCACCTGGTCATCAACCAGCACGAAAAAGGATCTGCCATTCAGCGCGCGGGCGATAGACGGCAAACAGATTCCCGCCGCAAACGCAAATGACCGAATCAGCGGGGAGTACAGTACAATCGATAAAAGGGGTGATCGAAATTCGTCCATGCTGGATGTCTGGTTGTTAAAGGACGGCCAGGTGAGAGTAAAGGGTAATTCTACCTGGGTAGGAAACGCCCGGACGGGGAACGTTAACGTGGGAGAAGTTGACGGAATTTTTGAGTTGCAAGGCAGTAAATTGCTTTTCAAAGACGGTGATGGCGATGATGATTGCCGATTTACGATAACGTTTGGCGTGGATTCTCTGACTGTGACAAACGACAATCTGCGGTGCGGAGGATTGAATGTCTCCTTTGATGGAAAGTATCGGAAGGTCGGATCGGCTAAGTCCGAGTAATCTGCGAAATAACTCGACCCGATGCATTCGCTAAGCGCTCTCGAACTGATAGGTAACCAACTTATGAAGCTACCAAACCTGGCCGTATTCTTAGCTCTGATAGTTATGATCTGTAGCGCGCCGGTCGTCGCACAACGCACGACCGCAACTTCACAAGTGAGCCCCGATCCTGAAATCGTGGTTAAAGAGTTTTATGAGTGGTACATCCATTCGGTGTCACATCAGATTGATCCTTTCAAGGCGGGCAGGGCTACTTTGAAGAAGTACGTCACGGCGAGGTTTATTCATGAAATTGACAGAAAAGAGAAAGAGTTGGAGTCGGCCGGCTTCGACGCGGATTACTTTTTGGAAGCGCAGAAGGACTATCCGGATTCTCCCGACTTTGAGGACGAATGGATAAAGAACATCTCCGTTTCGAAGGTCGTGGTCAGAGGCTCAAGTGCCACAGCAAGTGCCGGCTTTGGGCGTGGTGGGGAACTAGCGAAGGAGCGCATCAGCCTCATAAAAGAAAGTGGCGTCTGGAAAATTAATCGCGTGGAGCACGCACACTGACCTGCCCCTCCCTGCTGGTCTGACATTAGCGGGTTCAAAAGCCTGGACTGCTTGATTCAGTGCGCTCGGCTGCTAGCGCCATATCCCCTTTTTGAAGACCAGTCGGCAGCCATGCTGTCGCCTTCATAAAGAGCTTCACACCGAATTTCAAACTGACCGAAATACAGTCTATTCACAAGTCACGCCCTCTCGATTTTGACGAAATCTCTTGACCGACTCAGCTGCAAATAGGCCAATTTGACGGAAAAAGCCAGATTTTCTCGCTTCCTTGCCACTTCGCTTGCTGGCACGGAGAGTGCACTAAGGATTGGACGCCCCATCTGGGGCTGTAGTCTCACTGTACCTTCTGGCGCCCCGGCTAAAAAATCATGTTACGTGCGGATCAAAAAGTTAATAACACAGGCGGCACGCAGAGGCTCATGTCTCTCGTGACCGGCGTTCCGATCAAATCGGGTGCCCGCCTGCTGATTGCGAGCGCTCTTGGTGCTTTCCTGGTTGTGCTTAGCGCGAATCAGATTTGGCCGTTCTGGCTTTCCACCCTGATTGCTGCTGCCGTCATCCTGCCGGTCCTCTACTTTTCCTACCATTTACCCGCCCGGGCTCAAGAGGGCGAAGCAGCTCTGCGACACAACTCCGAGATGTTTCGCGTGGCCTTCGACTATTCCGCCATTGGAATGGCGCTCGTGTTTCATACCGGCCGCTGGCATCGGGTCAACCGCTCGCTCTGCGAGATTCTCGGTTACTCAGAGTCAGAACTGCTGGCGCGAGACTTCCGGGACTTTGTTCATCCGGATGATCGCCTTACGTCGATGGCAAAGTTAGAACAGTTGCTGCGGAGCAAGATTGCAACTTATCAAACCGAGATGCGGTGTGTTCACAAAAATGGCCATGAGGTCTGGGTCATGTGGAGCGTATCGCAGGCGCTGGTCGAGGATAGTGAGTCCGTACATTTGATCTATCAGCTGCAAAGTATTACCGACCGTAAACAGGCCGAGGAGAGGCTGCTACACGACGCTTTACATGACACGCTGACGGGTTTACCAAATCGCGCCCTGATGATAGACCACCTGAAGTTGACCATTGCGCGCGCGAAGCGCAGGCAGGACCTCAAGTTTGCTGTGTTGTTCCTTGATCTGGATCGCTTCAAACTGGTCAATGACAGTATCGGTCACCTGGCCGGCGACCAACTGCTCGTCGGCTTTGCCCGCCGACTCGAAGCATGTTTGCGACCGGGAGATACGATAGCTCGCGTCGGTGGTGATGAGTTCACCATCCTGCTTGAAGATCTCAGCAATGAGAAGGAAGCGGTAACGGTCGCCGAGCGCATTCATCAGGCACTGAAGCTGCCCTTCAATCTGAGCGGTCGTGACGTTTTCACCACTGTCAGCATCGGCATAGCCCCCGGCTCGCTTGCTTACAACCACCCCGATGAGATCCTGCGCGACGCTGACACCGCAATGTATCGCTCCAAGTCGTTAGGGAAAGCGCGTCACGAAATGTTTGATGAAGAGATGCAAGCCCACTCGACGGATCTACTGCGGATGGAAACCGACCTGCGTCTGGCCCAGGAACACAACGAGTTCTTTATTAACTACCAACCTATTGTCGCGCTCGACGATTTTCACGTGTGTGGTTTTGAGGCGCTGGTACGTTGGCAGCACCCCGAACGCGGCTTGATATCGCCACAGGACTTTATTCCAGTTGCCGAAGAAGGCGGTCAGATTCTACAAATTGGACAATGGGTGCTGAGACAGGCTTGCTACCAGGCCAAGCGCTGGCAGGAAAGGTTTCCGTCGGATGAGTCTCTTTACATGACCGTCAATCTGTCGGCGAAACAGTTTGCCCAACCTGACCTGCTCGATCAGGTTAGTTCGATCCTCGAAGAGACGGGACTGGATCCAAATTTCCTTAAACTCGAGATTACTGAAAGCGTGCTGATGGATGATTTCGATTCTGCGGCGGCGATGCTTTTCAAGTTGCGCGCCCTCGGGGTCAGATTGAGTATTGACGACTTCGGAACTGGTTACTCTTCGCTGACGTACCTGCACCGCTTCCCCATTGACACCTTAAAGATTGATCGTTCCTTTGTCTCGGTATTGGATAAAGACCATCTCGAGATCGTCCGCACCATCCTAAACCTGGCGGAAAACCTTGACATGGATGTAGTAGCGGAAGGGGTTGAGACTCAGGAACAAATGTCGCTGCTCAGAAACCTCTCCTGTCAGAGCGGTCAGGGGTATTTCTTCTCCAGACCCATGACCGTCGAAGAAGCGGAAAAAGTCCTCGAGGAAACCTATTCGCCACGCCTCGATCGCGTGGCTTAACCGCATCCCGCTCCAAAATCTCCGGATACTCTTGTGAAGTCAGTTCGCGTCCGCTTCTGATTTAGTTGAGCGAACCCTTCCCGGCTTACAGCGTATCGTCTGCGGCAGTTGCCGGCCCGGTGTTGCTGAAGCAGATCCCGCTCTCCGGATCCACGTAGAAGAAATTCCTGCCGGTTGCGCCTATGCCTGCTGACTGTTCGGGGTTGGCGTTCACGCTAAACGTTGCAACCGTATTCTCAGATTTGGCGATCAGGGTAATCACAAAGACGTAGCCGCGGTCGTGAGGCTGGTCATGGTTCATTCGCTTATCAAGATACCCCTGTTCGAACAGTTGTCGGAACGTGCCGTATTGTCCCTTGTGGTCGATTACATATTTGGCTTCCGCAACTCTGATGGCATTTAGCGTGGCGACTGCCGCGGCTTCGTTGGCTTTGCGCACGCTGCTCTTGTAAGTCGGGATGAGAACGCCCACCAGGATGCCGATGATCGCGATTACGATAAGAAGCTCGATCAGCGTAAAACCTTTGCGGCTTGATGTGATGATTGCATTTCGCATGTGGCCATTCACCTCGCCTACTTCACGAGTCTGAGGGCGTTAGGTTCCAATTAAGTTGGGAAGTGAGAAAGCGGGAAGAGCGGGCAGGTTGTGATTCGTCAGAGTCCACACCGCGCTGGCGATATTCAGCGTTCCTTGCAGCCGGGCAGTCGAAACGCTCCGATGCGGCTTGAGTAGTTCGCTTCGCCCTTCTTGATGTAGTCGCCAACGTACCAGATTGTACAGTCGTCGCTCGGATCCATCGCGGTCTGTGTGTAGTCCTCCCAGCGCATCACGTTCTGACTGCCCTCGCCTGCGACCAGAACCGTCTCGCGCAGCGTCAACTGGCCTAGCGGATCGTTTTCCATTCGCGCGGCAAATCTTTGGCCGGGAAAGTTTGGCGTCCCTCCGAATGAGTAGCCGATGCCGATGTTGCCCTTCCGATCCATAGCCGGGCTGGCCATCCAGCGGTAGAAGTTATCCGGCGCATAGGTCCCCTGTTGATAGAGCATCGGCTCGCGGTGGTGGTCGAGCCTGAACTCATACCAGCGAACGCCGCCTCCGCCGGTCGCAGTGTTGATCGAGTGGACGGCGACTATCGATTCGTGGCCATTCACCTTTCGATAGATTAGCCGCGCCATGATCTTGTCGCCCTGCGAGTCGAGGCGCGAATCTGTTCCCGGCTGCGGCACACAATTGCTGAGCTGCCCTCCACAAAGGTATTGATAGGGCGCGACCGAGACTTTTGTTGGGCCGGTAAGTTTTGTGTTGGCTGGAGTCTGCCAGTCAACATGAAACTTCCAGACTAGGATCACATCGTCAGCCAGAATGGTTTTCAGTTGAGCGCCGCCGGCCGCCATCATGATGTTTGGCGCGCCCCGCGGGGGGAATCCCGTGCCGTCGATGTCGGCATTGTTCAGAAAATTGACGCCGTCGATGACAAAGCACTGCTCGGTTGCCGGCAGGCCCTTGAGCATCTTGTTGCGCTCAACCGCACATGCGTGTTTCTGAATTAAGTCATCGCTGGTACTTGTTGGCAGGTAGTAACCATCGGGCCAAATCGCCGGTCGCGGGTAGTCTGGAAAGAACGGACGCAGGAATTCGTAGCGATAGTATTGGCCCAGCGGATCAGAGGTGAGACTCACCGCATAGCACATTGAGTAAGGCCCCTCACCCGCCGTCGCCGGCGTGGCTCGATTGGGGTTCGCCGGGTTTGGCTCCGGTGGCGGAACAAGTTTGAATGCGGAACCAGGTTGACCGGGACGGCCCGGCGGGCTGGTCTGTGCGGGCTGGCCATCCTTACCAGGTTCCGGTTGATCAGAACGCACAGGACCACGACCAAAGATCGGCATCACGATCAACCAACGTCCCGCCAACTGATCGTAACGGACGACGGCGTCGCCGTTATTGCGACTCTCGCACTGGCCTCCGAATCCGGCAAAGACGGCGTTGGTGACGACGGGTCCGTATAGAACTTTTCCGGTCTCGTTGAAGCGCTTGCCCTTCTTGGTGTAGATCGCGACGCGAGTGTTTACGATTTGGAAGACGTGGTCGGGGCCAATGGCGAGGCTGTTGTCCGAAGGGTTGCGAACGTTGGCCTTTCCCTGCGGGCCTTTGAACCCGACGCCCAAGCCATCGAAACTCTCGACAACTTGAGCGGATGCGCGAGTGCCCTGGGAAATTTGTTCCACGGCAGCAGCCGCAGCAGGCACGGGCGGCGAGGTCGATATTGCAGACGCATCGTCGCGCAAGCGTTGTGCAAGTGGCACGCCTGCCCCTTTATAACGGTTGATGGCCAGTGCGTTCGAGCTTGCCCGACGCGCCAGCGGCTGCGAGACATCGTTCCTGACAGCCTGATGAACCGCGATCTTGTTGTCGTTAGTGTTGATGCTTTCTGAGAAACCTTTGGACCGGGAACTGTTAGCGGCAAGTTGTCGTGCGCTGGCGTGACCGTCTGTCTCAAGGAACTGGTAAACGCCGAGCGTGACAACGATCGCCGAGAAGATGATCCCGATCGTGACGGTTCTCAGAGTTCTCGTATTGTGAGTCATGCAGATTCCTTCAGGTCCAGATCCGGTGCTTATACCGCGAAGCGGTTACGAAACTCAGCCCAGGGTTGCCGCGCTTGGCGGCTACCCTGGGTAATAAAGTTTCGGCCGTGATATTAGATTTGCAAGAGACGCAACCCCATTGGGGTTGTGTGATCTTCGACAACTCGATCCCAGGGTAGCCGCGCAGCGCAGCAACCCTGGGCTGAGTTACACAACCGCTTCGCGGTTGGATGAATTTGAAACTTGATCAGAGCGTCCTGGAGTCTGCACCACTAATCACGCACGACCAGGACTAATCCTAAAACACAAAATATCAGACCGAGAATATTTCGCAGAGACAAATGATCTTTGAAAATAACAATCCCGATCGGGACTAACATCAGCGTTACGGCGACGTTGGTGGCAACCGCGGCCACGCTGATTCTCCAACCCGATCGATAAGCCAACAGGAAGCCCACTTCAATACAGGCAGCGGCAGCGCCGACGACGAAGACGGCCCAGTTGGATTCCGTGACGGAGCTCACAAAAGATTTGTTACCCGGAAGCATCAAGGCGCAAACGGCCAACACAATGATTCCCACTGTGTACGCAATGATCATCGCATAGAACGGGTTGATTCCTTTAGGGATGGACTTTTGCGCCAGATGATAAAAGAGCATGCCACCCACGGCGAGGGCCAGGGGGAAATAGAAACTTTTCATCGTTGTCATATTTTATCTCACCAGTCAAAGCCATCCACGAACTCACACGAAATAACACGAACCAAAGTCTCTGTTCGTGTCGTTTCGTTTGGTTTAGTGGACCGGGTTATCTTCCTACGGCTGCAACTTCTTGACGTCGACAAAGTAAAGATCCGTCGCCACTTGAAAATCGCCTTTCTTTAGCTCCGTCTTCATCCGTTTCCACTCCGTCGTTGGTTGAATCATTTGCCAGTGGTCCTTCGTCCCGACGCGCACCGGCATCGCGAAACCAGACTCATCCACCTGCCAACGGTACCGGACAGACTTATTTGTTTCGTCGAAATCCAGTTCGAGGACCGGGAGCGCCGTGTGACGCAAATACTGATCGAAGATTGGCGTCAGGTTGATTCCCGTTTTCCGATTGAAGTAGGCGACGACATCCTCAGTCATGATCGTTTGATACTTGAAGTGCTGATAGAAATCGTGGAGCAGCGCCCACCAACGCTTGTCGTTGTCTACCACGCTGCGCAACGTGTTAAGAAAGAGCGCGCCCTTGAAGTACATGTCCTGCGGTGGGGTGGCGTTGATGCCGCGCTGGGCGATGATCGGTTGCTGGTTCCTGACTTTTGACTTGTAGGCATTCGTGTACTTCAGGCCATCTTCTTTACCGTACATATATTCGACGTAAAGACACTCGAGGTAAGTCGTCCAGCCTTCGTGTATCCACATGTCGGATCGGTCGGCAGCGGTGACGCTGTTGCCGAACCATTCGTGCCCGCTTTCGTGAATGATGATGAAGTCGAACTTGGACGAGATGCCGACACCGGTCCAGTCGCGTTCGAGATAGCCATTCGCGAAGTGGTTGCCGTAAGTGACAGCAGACTGGTGTTCCATGCCCGAGTAGGGCGCCTGGATCAACTTGTAACCATCCTTCTTGAACGGATACTCGCCGAAGTAGTGCTGGTAGGCTTCGAGCATTCCTTTGGCCTGCGCAAATTGCTTCTTCGCCTTGTCCAAATCTTCCGGCAACGCAAAGAAGTCCAGCGACAGATCGCCGAGCCGATCGTCGAAGTGCACATAGTTACCGATGTTCAGCGAGACGTCGTAGTTGTTGATTGGGTACTGCACCAGCCAGTCCCAACGCGTGTAGCCGTCGGCAAGATCAGTCTTGCCGATGAACTTGCCATTAGAAACATCGGTGAGATTGTTAGGTATCGCGACGCTGATGCGCATCGACTCCGGTTCGTCTTTCCACTGATCTTTGTTCGGCCACCAGATGCTGGCGCCTTCGCCCTCACAAGCGGTAAAGATCCACGGCCGGCCAGCCGGGTCCTTGCTGAAACTGAAGCCGCCGAAACGGCCAATCGTCTGCGGAGTGCCTGAGTAGTAAAAGTCGATCGTGTAAGTGCGCCCGGCCTTCAGAGTTTCAGGAAAGTCGATAAAGACCGCGCCGGAGTCGCGTTCATATTTCAGACTAACTGGCTCGTGCTCGGACTCCCGACTAATGAAAAGAATCTTATCGACCTTCAAATTGTCGTAGAGGTCCAGTTGGATCCGCGTGTCGTCCTTGAGCATCTTGAAACGGATCTGGTTCTTGCCGCTGACGAACTTCTTCTCCGGATCGACGCGAATATCGAGATTGTAGAAGAGCAGATCATTGTTGGCGCGATACCGGCCATAATCACCGCGCAGGATGTCGGCGTGTGTTGGTGCCTTCGGAGTTGGTACGGTTTGCGGTACGGCTGTTCGTGTTTGGGCGAAGAGCGTTGTCACCGCGAGTATTAGAAGAAAGACAGAAACTACGAACTTGCCGAAAGCGTCTGCGAGCATGACGCCTACTCTAACCCTGGAGCCCACGTGTTACCAAAGAAGAAGTCAGAACCGGGAGCGGTAGCGACCGGGTAATATCGCGGGGCCACTCATGCTTAAGTCAAAACTCCACCAGCTTTGATTACGAAGCTCACACCCGGTCGCTACTCTATATATGAAAGGGCGCCCCAGCGGTGGTAGCTTGGAGTT
>JANMQG010000145.1:0-33750 GCA_031370285.1 Chloracidobacterium sp.
CATCGAGGCGGCAATTGGCAACGTCATCGAGGCGCTGCGTGATGGCGCTATCCTTGTCGTTATTGTGCTGTTTCTGTTTCTGATGAACTTTCGCACTACGGCGATTACCCTTACAGCTATTCCTCTCTCATTCATCATCACCTTTCTGATCTTCAAGGCGTTCGGCGTCACGATAAACACTATGACACTGGGTGGTCTCGCGGTGGCTATAGGTGAGCTGGTAGATGATTCGATCGTTGATATCGAAAACATCTTTCGTCGCCTGCGCGAGAACCGACAGCTGGAGCACCCGAAGGCGCCGTTGCAAGTGATCTATCACGCATCGCTGGAGATTCGTTCAAGTATTGTCTATGCGACGGTCATCGTCGCGCTGGTCTTCGTCCCGCTCTTCGCGCTAACGGGCATTGAGGGCCGGTTGCTCGCGCCGCTCGGGCTCGCCTATATCACCTCCCTGGTCGCCTCGCTCGTCGTCAGTCTGACGGTGACGCCTGTACTGGCCGCCTTCCTGTTGCCGCAGATGAAGGCGATGAAGCATGGCAAGGAAGGATTCTTCGTTCGTTTTATCAAGAAGTGGGACGAGAAGCTGCTGCACGGCACGCTACGCCACCCCTGGGTCGTGATCGGCGGGGCCACGCTGATGTTCCTGCTTGCGATATCGACGCTACCTTTTGTCGGTACCGCGTTTTTGCCAGAGTTCAACGAGGGCTCGCTCACCATCAACGTACTGGCGCAGCCCGGCACCAGCTTAACGGAGAGCACTCGCATTGGCACCATTGGCGAGAAGATACTGCTCTCGATACCGGAGGTGAAATCCACCGGGCGGCGCACCGGTCGGGCTGAGTTGGACGAGCACGCCGAGGGCGTCAACTACACCGAGATTGACGTCGACCTGAAGAAGAGCGACCGGGCACGCGAAGTCGTGCTCAACGACATACGGGATAAGCTCGCGGTCATCCCCGGCGTGACCGTCAACGTCGGTCAACCGATCTCGCACCGCATCGACCACCTGCAATCCGGCGTGCGCGCCCAGATCGCTGTTAAGCTCTTCGGCGAGGATCTCGGAGTATTGCGCGCAAAGGCCGAAGAGATTAGGAACGTCATGAGTACGGTCGAGGGGGCGACCGACGTATCGATTGAGAAGCAGGTGCTTATCCCACAAGTACGGTTCAACGTGAACCGCACGGCAGCAGCGCAGTACGGGCTCCAGCCGGGTGAGATTGCCGAGACGTTGGAGACTGCACTCAATGGCAAGAAGGTCTCTGAAGCCGTTGAAGGCCAGCGCCGCTATGATGTCGTTGTGCGCTTTGATGACGAGTCGCGCGGCAACCTCGACGCCTTGCGCGCCGCGACCGTTGATACACCGCAGGGCACGCAAATCCCCGTCTCGGCCGTCGCCGACATCGAGCGTATTCCTGGGCCAAATCAAGTGCTCCGCGAGAACACACAACGCCGAATCGTGGTGCAGTCCAATACAGCCGGCCGTGACCTCGGCTCCGTAGTCAAAGATATGCAGCAGCGCATCAAGGCGCAGGTGCAACTGCCGGAAGGCTATTTCATCGAGTACGGCGGACAGTTCGAGGCGCAGCAGGAGGCTACCAGACGATTGTCGATTTTAACCGTCTTCTCGCTCATCGCTGTCTTCTTTCTGCTCCTAAAAGCATTAGGCGATTGGCGCTCGGCGTTGCAGGTAATGGTAAGCGTTCCACTCGCTATGATCGGAGCGATTTTTGCGCTACTGGTTACAGGAGGTGTCTTTTCCGTCGCCACTCTGGTCGGGTTCATCTCTCTTATCGGCATTACCGCGCGCAACGGCATCATGATGATCTCGCACTATCAACACTTGATACGCGAAGAGGGCGAAGGTTTTACGGAAGAGATGATTATTCGCGGTTCGCTGGAGAGACTTGTACCGGTGTTAATGACGGCGCTGACGGCGGGGCTGTCGCTAATCCCGCTGGCACTCGCTGCCGGACAACCGGGCAAAGAGATTTTGCACCCTCTCGCAGTGGTGGTGCTGGGCGGCATTCTGACCTCGGCCCTGCTGGATCAGATTGTGAGACCGGCCGTCTTCTATAAGTTCGGAAAGCCTATCGCTGATCGCATCATTAGGGAGCGCGAGGCGCACGCAGCCGGCGGTAAGGATGAGTTCGGCGAAGATCGCGAACCAGACGATGAGGACCTACCGCCGTTTTCCGAACGGATGCCTGAGCCTGTACCCGTTGATTAGAATCCTGCCCTGCAACACCGGGCGGAAGGAGCGCGTGAACTATGAAACTCTTGATTAGCATTCTCTCAATGGCGTTGATTGTTTCGGTAATTACATTTACGCCCGACACGGCCGCTCAATCACAGAGCCGGCCGCGCCAGCAGCCACAACCGACTCCATCGCCACAACAGGTTGGCGAAGGCGAAGTGATTCGCGTTGACACAGAGTTAGTCACACTTACGGCTACCGTAACCGACGCTCGTGGTCGTTACCTGGCTGATCTCAAGCAAAGCGATTTTACGGTTTACGAAGACGGAGTTAAGCAGGAGCTAGCGTACTTCAGCACGGGCGATCGTGTTCCGATGAGCCTCGGTATCCTTTTCGACACGAGCGGCAGCATGGTTGACAAGATCGAGGGCGTCGAGGATGCAGTGCAGCACTTTGTGAAGTCGGTAGCACCTGGCGATGAAATCTTTCTGATTCGTTTTAGTGATAACGCCGAACTGGTCCAGGACTTCACGGATGATCGCCGGCGAATCCTGCGCGCTGTTGAAGATCTCGAACCACAGGGCAGCACCGCGCTATATGAAGCGGTCCTGCTGGGTCTGCAGAAGGTTACCTCGGGCAAGCACCGCAAGCGCGCTTTGCTGTTGGTCACAGACGGGAACGACACTGCCAGCGGCGTAAAGTTCAAGGATGTGCTTACGCTCGCGCGCAAGTCGGAAGTAATCATCTATGCGCTGGGTATCGGTCACGGCGAGAAAGGTTCCTATGGCCATGACGTGTTGGGCGGGATCCTCGGCCGTCGAGACAAAGACGAAGTTGATATGAAAGTCTTGAATGGCTTCGCTGATGCAACCGCCGGTCGCGCCTTCTATCTTGAGAATGCCCACGCGGGTGGCCGAGACCTTGTAGATGAAGCTGCGGCGGAGGTTGCGAACGAGTTGAAACAACAATACACACTCGGTTACCGACCAACTAACAAACGTCCAGACGGAACCTTCCATCAGATTAAGGTTGAACTAGCCGACAAGTCTTTGCACGTGCGAACAAAGGGCGGCTATTACGCTGCGCAAAGTTAGTCAGTAACTCTATCGCTGCTGATGGAGTTTCTTTGTGACGGAAGTGAGAATGTGAAACTAACCGGCGCAATCATAGCAGTGCTCGGCGCGGCTTTATTTGGCTGGCACCTCGCCAGAGTGCTGCTCGGAACTGATTATGGAACACCCCCGTTGACGCATCACTGGACGTCACTCATTGGCGGTGTGGTGATGTTCATCGGCATTTGGATTTACATATTAGGACGAAGACGCGCACGCCGCCCGTCAGAGCGCGCGGATCGAGTAACTAGAGCCAGGTGATTATGAGCACCAGACGAACCGTTGGAATAGTGACAGGTATTGCCGGCGTCGTTATTTCCGTTGGTCACATTCTGCTGGCTTTCTTCACCCGAATTCCGGAGCGATACCATGGACATGAGGGCATCGTGATATTCGGCTTCGCTCTGGCAGTTATTGGCCTCCTTTTGCTCAGAGGCGGCAACAGCAGTGACAGCATTTGAGTTCAGCGCTGACAACCCGGGCGACGGGTTCTTCCATTGCCAACCACGTTTATCAGATGGGGGCGGGAATGGCGCGGGTAATTAAGTATGTCTGAGTCGTAGCTCGACGAATCAGACGAATCAGAAGCTGCGTGAAAATGGTGAAGCTGAACGCGCTCGAGAAAGCTTTGATGAACAATCCGGTGCGCGCCAGCTTGCAACGGCGGTACGAGGCGACTCTCCTACAACGTCTCGGTGGAGGCCTTGAGGGTAAGCGCGTGCTGGAGATCGGGTGCGGCCGTGGGGTTGGAACTGAGATCATCTTCGAACGGCTTGGTGCTGGTGAAGTCCATGCCTTCGACGTTGATCCCGACATGATCGATCAGGCGCGAATCCGACTAGCTCGTTACACACCGAATCGCCTGAAGCTTTACGTCGGTGATGCCGCTGCTATCAATGAGCCGGACGCTTCCTTCGACGCGGTCTTTGATTTCGCAATCATTCACCACATCCCCAATTGGAAAGATGCGGTGGTTGAAGTAGCGCGCGTGCTCAGGCCAGGAGGCAAGTTCTACTTTGAAGAGGTGACCAGCCAGGCGCTAGGCCGCTGGTTTTATAGAAAGTTCTTAGAGCATCCGGCATCCCAACACTGGTTTGGCAGAGAACAATTCATTGCAGAGCTTGAGCAACGAGGAATTGTAGTTGGCGAAAACGTAGTCGAGCGCTTCTTCGGCGATTTCGTGGTCGGAGTGGGCCGTCGCGTGAGTCCAACGTAGTCTGATCAATATTAAGGAGATGATTCCAATGGAGAATTTGATTAAGAGATTCAATCCGCAATTAGTGACCGTGGGGGCGCCGTCGCTAATGCTCTCTGTGGCGACGGCTTTCGGTTTGGTCCTGGCCAAAATGAAAAAGCAGAAATTCTTCCTGGGGATACTACTGGTTTTCATACCGGCGACGACGGGTTGTCTGATGACGGATTCCAATGCCTCCAGCGGAGGGGCGGCGGTTACGGCCATTCGCACCCCTGAGGGAGGATTGGCGCCTGAAGTCTTGCTGGACAAGCAAGGTGTTTTGCACATGGTGTATGGCAGGGATAGCGACGGTTACTATGTGCAATCGCATGACGGTGGTAAGACCTTTACTACACCAGTTAAGCTCAACCAACGTCCCGACATTGTGACGGTTGGCGGGGAGCGTGGGCCCAAGATTGCCATCGGCAAAGACGGCGCGATTCATGTGGCCTGGTTGGGACGGGGCGCTGGCATATGGTACACGCGCAGCACGAATGGAGGGCGGACTTTCCAGCCTGAACGTAACATGCTGGATACTGAGACCGGCACCGATGAAGCGACAATCGCTGCTGACCAGGATGGCAATGTCTTTGTCCTCTGGCTCGATGGACGGTTGCCTGGCGACTCTCGGAATCCTGGCAGCACTCCGATTTTTATGGCGGTGTCGAAGGACAATGGCGCGACCTTCTCCGCTAACCAGCCGCTGAGATACCAACCTGATAAGCGAGCTTGTTCTTGTTGCCGGATGGAAGCCAGCATCGGCAACGACGGCTATCTTTATGTCGCCTTCCGCACCGGCTACCAAAACATTCGCGACTTCTATTTACTCAAGGGTCGAAAGACAGAAAACAACTTCCGACTGGTTCCGGTCAGCGTTGACAACTGGGAACTCGAAGCTTGCCCAATGAGCGGTCCCTCTTTCGCAGTCGAAGACAACGGGCAGGTGCTCATTAGTTGGATGAGCCGCTACAAGGTTTACTGGTCCATCTCGAACAGCGAGGCAATGAACTTCGCTCCGCGCGTGGCTACACCTCAAGCTGGCGATGGCGAGAACCACCCGGTTGTTCTGACTAATCACAAGGGCGAGGTGTTACTCGTTTGGAGAGAGGGAGCGCAAGTAAACTGGGCGAAGTACACGATGGATGGCAAGTTTACTGGCAACCGCGGCACGGCGGGAAAGTTGAATGGTCACAGCAAACCGGAAGCGTTTCTCGGGGCGGACGGAAATTTTTACGTCGTCTTGTAAGAATTTGTGAGAGAAGCCGCCGCACCGCGAAGGGCTCCGGCTCCATCACCGATGCCAACAAATCGTAGGGGAGTGAATCGCTCTTTGCCGCAGTTTGCCAATAACAACGGAAAGGTTAGACCCGAGTACGACTATGCAATCCAAACAAGACCCAGTGTGCGGCATGACTGTCGATCCCGAGAACGCTCCGGGCTCCTTTAAGTACAACGGGCAGCCCCATTTTTTTTGTAGCTTAGGCTGTCTGGACAAATTCCGCGCGGATCCGAATCGCTTCCTCAAGCGCTTACCTGCGACTCCGATCGGCATTCAAGGTCGTCAAAAAGCTGAGGTCACAAAAGCCGAATTCACCTGTCCGATGCACCCCGAAGTGCGCCAACCGAAACCGGGCTTGTGTCCCAAGTGCGGCATGTCTTTGGAGCCGGCGACCGTGAGCGCGCCCAAGGAGACGATCGAATACACCTGCCCGATGCATCCGCAGATTATTCGCGATGCTCCTGGCTCTTGTCCGATCTGCGGCATGGCGCTCGAACCGCGCGTCGTTACCGGTGCGGAGGAGAACACCGAACTGGTCGACATGAAGCGTCGCTTCTGGATAAGTGTTGTGCTTAGTCTGCCGCTGCTGGTCATCGGTATGAGTGAGTTCATCCCCGGGGCTCCATTAGCGCGCCTGGTGTCGATGAGCGCGCTGCCCTGGATTCAACTAGCCTTGGCGTCGCCGGTGGTGCTCTGGTGTGGTTGGCCATTCTTCGTGCGTGGCTGGCAGTCGATCGTGAACCGCAGTCTGAACATGTTTACGTTGATCGGACTTGGCGTTGCGGTAGCTTATGTCTACAGCCTGACTGCCACCTTTCTGCCGCACATCTTTCCGGTTTCGTTTCGCGACCACATGGGAAATGTGCCCGTCTATTTCGAAGCCGCGGCTGTGATTACTACCCTTGTTCTATTGGGCCAGGTGCTGGAGCTGAAAGCCCGCAGCGCCACTGGTACAGCAGTCAAAGCGTTGCTTGGCCTGGCGCCGAAAACGGCGCGCCGGATTGTACCTGATGGAAGTGAACAAGATGTACCGCTTGATCAAGTCAACAAGGGTGACCGTTTGCGCGTGCGGCCGGGCGAGAAGATTCCTGTGGATGGCGTAGTGGTTGAGGGCAGCAGCTCGGTAGATGAATCGATGGTGACGGGTGAACCCATTCCGGTCGAGAAACGATCTGGCGATCGTGTTATTGGTGCAACTGTAAACGGGACGGGCTCGATCGTGATGGAAGCCGAACGCGTTGGCTCTGAAACTCTGCTGGCGCAGATCGTACAGATGGTTGCGGAAGCGCAGCGCAGCCGCGCGCCGATTCAAAAACTTGCGGATGTCGTCGCTGGCTACTTTGTTCCGGGCGTAATCCTGATTGCAATCATCACCTTTGTCGTGTGGGCGACAATTGGTCCAGAACCGCGCCTGGCTTACGCGATGATCAATGCCGTTGCGGTGCTCATCATCGCTTGTCCTTGCGCGCTGGGCTTAGCGACGCCAATGTCGATCATGGTTGCGACCGGCAAGGGCGCGCAGATTGGCGTGCTGTTTAGAAATGCCGAGGCGATCGAAGTGCTTCGTGAAATCGACACTTTGGTAGTCGATAAAACCGGCACGCTAACTGAGGGCAAACCCAAGCTGATCACGATTGCGCCTGCGGCTGGATCGAATGAACAAGAGTTGTTGCGACTTGCGGCCAGTCTTGAACGCGCCAGTGAACATCCGCTGGCGGCGGCGATAGTTGCCGGCGCCGCGGAACGCGGCATTGAACTCCGGAAGGCGGAATCGTTTGAGTCCATCACCGGCAAAGGAGTCAAGGGCCAGATTGATGGTCGCTTGGTCAGTTTAGGAAATCGTGCCTTGCTGGAAGAACTCGGAATCGATCCGGACGAACTGGCAACGCAAGCCGAAACGTTTCGTGCCGATGGCCAAACTGTCATGTTCGTAAGCGTAGACGGAAAACCGGCGGGACTGCTCGGCGTCGCCGATCCAATTAAAGGAACAACCCCGGAGGCGATCAGGGAACTGCACGAGCAGGGGATCAAGATCGTCATGCTCACCGGCGACAGCCGCACCACCGCCGATGCAGTAGCCGGCAAACTCAACATCGACGAAGTAGTTGCCGAAGTCTTGCCGAACCAGAAAGCCGAAATCGTGAAACGGTTTCAGAGTGAAGGTCGCAAGGTGGCAATGGCGGGCGACGGCATCAACGACGCGCCCGCTCTCGCGCAAGCTCAGGTGGGTATTGCTATGGGAACAGGTACTGATGTAGCGATGCAGAGTGCCGGCGTGACGCTGGTGAAAGGCGACCTGCGTGGGATTGTGCGCGCAATTCTCTTGAGCCGAGCGACGATGCGCAACATCAAGCAGAATCTTTTCTTTGCTTTTATCTACAACTCGATTGGCGTTCCCGTCGCTGCGGGCGTTCTTTATCCATTCTTTGGTTTACTTCTGAGCCCAATGATCGCGGCGGCGGCGATGAGCTTTAGTTCAGTATCAGTGATAGGCAACGCCCTGCGGTTGCGGCGGGTGTCGCTCTAGCGAGCGCTTCTGCGACATCTATCAAAAAAGAAAAGGTCAGTGGAAAGTGATTGCGTCACGGCCCGTGACCTTGCGTTAGACCGGGTTGCGCAAACAACCCACCTGCAGTTCTATATCTGTGCACGTTCATGGCCCTTAACGTCAGTGAGCAGTGAGCAGTGAGCGGTGGGCAGTGGGCAGCAATTGTGGGTCGACGAATACGGAACCGGGAGCGGTGGCGACCGGGTGGACCGCACATTGAAGTTGAGTTGGGGGGAGCACATACCCCGTCGCTACCGCTCCGGGTTTCGTATTTGTCTTCCGGTGGCAAATGACTACTTGCTAACAGGCAACTGGAGCCCGCTGGGGGGACCCCGGTGTCGGGCTACTGCCCCACCGGCGCGTGCCCGGCTCGCGCGACATCGATCTATGACGCTCGAATAACCCGCGAAGCGGGTGTCAGCATAAAGCCTAAGGGCGTAAGCCCCAGGAACAGTTGCGGAAAAAGTAGCGAGCCCGCGGAGTGGGGCGACAGCCGAATCATTACGATTGATGTGTTCGTAATTCAACCGCTATCGCCCCGCTTCGCGGGCTCAGGGGTTACTTGTGAATTCGATCCTGGGGGCTTACGCCCCAGGCTCTATGCTGAGGTCCGCTCCGCGGACTAAACACGATGAATGATAAATGATATAGGACGTAGTTGAACCAGACTACGTGCGTTTCAGAAGGAGATGGATATGAAGCGAAGCTACATCTTAATCTTTGTTTTGCTCGCAACGGGACTTGTGCGCGGTGACGCGAGTGTTACACGTGGACAAGACCCGCTCATCGTTAACTCAAAAACCATCGTGCTGAAACTGGAGAACTCTCGCGTCCGTGTCCTCGAGGCTACTCTTAAACCCGGCGACAAGGAAAAGACGCACTCGCATCCAGCCTATGTAATCTATGTCATTGCGGGCGGAAAGGTCCGCAGCCACGGTGCTGACGGCACTGTCACTGAAACAGAGTTCCGAACAGGTGACGTCATCTACCGTGATCCGCTAACGCACTGGGCCGAGAACATTGGCAACACAACCATTCGCGTGGAGCTGGTGGAACTTAAGAATTAGGGATGCGTTGCGCGAGTTAATCTTCTCAACCTGGCGTCGCCTTGCCGCCCAGGTACCGGGTCGAGGAATACCTTCACTCGATTCGTCTATCGTCGGCTGCAGTTGGGGCGAGAGGGTAGAGAATCTCTACCCTCTCACAGTTGGTTTCGTTACTGGCCACAAGCTGTCTGAGCATCGATTGTGTGCAACGTCGAATTAGAAACCTCTTACTTAGGCAACGGGTCTGCCCCAACGTTCTTATGCACGAGCAGCCACGTGCCGTCACGCTTGACATACACGCGAGTGACCTTGACCCGCGTAGTCTCGGTCTTTGAGTCCTTATCCTTATCCATCCCAACATATTGGTAGCTTAGGATAGCCACATCGCCGTTGTAGACCTGGACTTTCGGGTTGAACATCTCGCTGGAGATCGTCCTTGAACTACTAATCGCAGAAGCAGTGTTCATGCGCTGGTACACATCCTTGCCTTCAAGCCGAGTAGGGTACTCAGGCCGAAATTCCGTGTAGTCATCCGCCATGTCTTTAATTTGTTCGACGATGCTGTTTGGGTCGCGTATGTCTGCTGCCCATTCTGCTTTGGTCATGGCAATCACAGCTTTGGCAATCTCTGCATCGGAAGCTGGCAGACTACTAGTTGCAGCTAAGGCTTTATTTGCAAAGGTGTTATGGCTTTGACCTAAAGCAAGTGTTGATGCTGCCATGGTCAGTGTAGCCATGAGCAGAATCCGTGTGAACTGTTTCATCGTGTGACTATACGTAAACATTCTGGGTCTCCTCGGGAGGTTGAGCTGTCGATTTCAGGTAGTCTGGATAATTCCAGAAAAGCAGGGAAAGGAGCGAAGCTCGGGCTCGATTCGGCGGGCACTGTATCACGGCCTTCCTGGTTGACCCAACCCAGATACGTTTCGAAGAAGGCCTTGACTCTATCGTCCGCAGCAGTGCCGAAGTTGCCTTGCGCGGCGACAGCTTCAATGCGTCGTACACGCTGCAGAAGACTTTCAACTTCTCTAGCGATGATCAGATTCCCTCTAGTGATGTGAGAAGCGCCTCTGCGCGTTGACAAGCAGACCGTCGTACCAGTTCTTGACAGACGATTCGAGGTTCACCACGCCGTCAGTCGCCGATCGTTGGGGCAGTAGCCCGACACCGGAGTCCCCAGCCGGGCAGCCCGGCTGGGGTGGGACTGTTATGGAGGGCTCCTCTGGCGGCACGCGCAACCTGCGCCGAGGCTCGGAGTCACTTGATTGATTCTTTGGTTAGGCAGAGCCCTCCATCACTGTCGGGCTACTGCCCCGGCGTGCGCGGTGACTTCATGTTTCAGCTTACATCCGAGGAATCGAAAGCCTTTCCAATGCGGTCACAAGTTGTGACCGCAGCGAAACGCAACGTCCGTTTTCGGCACTATGCATTCACTGCAGGCGGAAGCACAAGCATCTGCATGATTGCTGCGAACCTTCATTGCACCTCAAAGACTGCTGATCACACGTTGAAGGCGCTCGTTAACTTCAGTGGCGACTTGATCGAGCGTCGGGTTGTTTCCGACGACAGAGAGCATTGCCTTTGCATCAACGGCTGAGATCACAGATCTATTCGGATCGTCGGCTTCGTAAACAATCACATTGCACGGAAGCAACAACCCAATGTCGATTTCCTCCTGCAAAGTCTGGTAGGCCAGCGCTGGATTGCACGCGCCGAGAATCACATAGCGGCGGAAATCAACGCCGAGTTTCTCTTTAAGCTTCTCCTTGATGTCGATCTCAGAGAGCACGCCGAAGCCTTCTTCCTTGAGCGCGGCGCGCACCTTTTCGATGGCCTCTTCGTAAGGAACATCAACTGTCTTGCTGAAGCCGTATTTTGATTGTTGTGGTTGCTGAGCACTCATCTTCGTTTTCCTTTAGGCGCGCTTGACGGAAACGATGCACGCCGCGTTTGGTCTTCTTCAAAAACGACGCTGGCCAAACCATAGGAAGCGTCGCTGCCATTCATTCACCCCGAATTGTCAAACCAATTTACGATGCGCCACACCGAACGGCTGAGCAGTTTTAGGCAGCGCGTTGTCTCACTTCATCACTTGGTCGCTCGGCGCTCCGGGCGGAAACCCAGCAACAAACCGACGACGGCGCCGACAACGCCGGCAATCGTTCCGACCACGCCCACGAGTCTGCCTTCCCGCTCAGCCCAGTGCGCGAACTGAAAGCCAAACAGGTACATTCCTATGAGCATCACAATGAATGAGGCGGCAACGGCTGCTGCAAACGAGTACCCAATAATCCTCAAGGCTGACGTTTCGTGCATAGCGTGCTCCTTATCTTTTTACTATTGGCTCTCCGACTGCGGTGCGCCTATAGTTCGCTACTGGATCCGGTCGAGACTCGACGCGGCAGGAGCTAGCCATTCAAGTCTGTACGCCGAGACGTGGCAGCACCCAGCGCATCAGCACGAAGTAAGCCGCAAGAAGTAAGACCGGCCATAACCATTCAGCCATTCGATATGACTCCTGATCCTTGAAACCTCGGGAGACAAGCGCCATGAAGATAGCGCAACTGCTTCATCAGTGCAGGCGGGGCTTACTGAGGGCCCAAACGACGATCCCTCCGATGCCGGCCGCGATAAGCACCCAGAAGCCGATCGTCAGCACAGACCTCCCGGGGGTGCCATTGTGGCCCCAACCGCCCATCATCCCCCCGCCCATATTCGTCCAACCCCAACTGCCCATCATCCCGCTCCACGAGAACAGCGAAACTATGAGCACCACCGCGATGATCGCAACCAGCGCAACTACTGTTCGATTCGTCTCAGCCATGAATTCTTACCTCCAGAACATCAGCCAAACAACTACACACGAATGATTACATCTTCTTCTTCATGTCCATCTTGGGATCCATCTTCATATCCATCTTCATTCCCATTTTCTTCTTACCTGCTTTGCTGCCACCATGCATCTTCGACATCATGCCGAGGTGCTTGAGCAGTGCGTTGGCATGCGCCGTGACTTGCGCAGCCTCCGGCTGATCAGCTTGCACGTCGGTCTCAAGCGCACTGACCAGGTCCTTCATGGCTGCGCCTTTCTTGTCCATCTTCTCCATCATCATCTGCATCTTTGCTTGCATCTCTGCGCTCATCGACTGCATGTGTTTCTGGTGAAGAGCGTCCATCGCATCGAGATCATGTCTCAACTCGGCGACAGTTCCCCGAGCAACTTCCGCGTCCATGACATTTGGCTTCATTGCCTGATCACGAAGTGACGTGGCAAATGCGGTCATGCTTTTCATGTAGGCCGTCATCAACTTGTGATGCGGCGATTTCATCATCATCATCATGTCCATCTTCATGCCTGACGTGGCGGCCTTTTTCTGCCCACCGTGCTTGTGTTGTGCCCAGGACACTGACGGAATTGATAGGACCAGCATGATGGCTATAGCTGACAGTAATGCGCGTGTGTTCATTTTCATATTTTGCTTTTCTCCTCTTCGTTCTGAGGGCGGCATTCCGCCTTCAGATCCGCAAAGCTATTGTTGGTAGTGGGTCATTTTCAACGTTAACACAGATAGAGTTTGATGGGCAATGTGCGTTAGCGCACAGACGCATGCTCTTTCCGAGTGATTAACTCAGCACTGAATTTCACAAGTCCGATATACGGCGAGAACTAGCTACCCCCCCTCTTTTTTCCACAGAGATACAATGTTGGCCCTCAATCGGGCAGCAAAAGCCATGCCCGCCGGAGAATTCGCTTAGCCGTTGGAACTTTGATGAATGGTTGTAGCGACCCTTGCGAGAATCTACGCAGTTTCAGCGGGGAATTTCGCAAGAGCCGCTTGAAGACACTGAAAACCACGCAAATTCGAAGCGGCACGACGGTTGCAAAATCGGGCTTGAATGTTTTCATACGAGACCAGAAGGCAGGCAGGAAGCAGTGAAGTTAATAGACAAGACAAGCGGAGCGGCAAGACGGCGAAGCTCATCTTGTCCGAATAAGTTGCGGATGTGGCTTCGGATTACATCGCTGGCTTTGGCGCTAGCATTAGCGGGGAGCGTGGCTCTCGGCACGCCGCTCCACTCCAGCGAGCGTAGCTGCACTATGTCCATGGAAATGGAAGGCTGCGAGCATATGGGAATGGACCCGAGTGCTCCCGCAGTCACGTCAACCCCGCCCTTGTGCTGCCTCCTGAATTGCCCAGAGCCGGGGCCCACCGGGAGTGCGTTTAGTTTCCAAATCCCAACGTTCAATGACGCATTTCTTCAACAGGTCGCGCTGGCTCCGCCTTTGACTCTGCCAAAACCGCTTCCGCAATCGAAGTGGCTGCAAAGTTCCTGTTTCACTCCACCAGAAACCTACATAAAAAATCTCGCATTACTGATCTAACTTCTTGAAGGCCGACGTGTGTCTTCTGTCAGGCGTTAGTCCCCTTATCAGAGACTGCCAGACAGGTTGTGCAGGCGTGTATCTATCGGACAAGTTCGTTTACCGGCAAGCACAAATTCTGAATGTGCGTTGCGATGGAAGTGAGAGCACCAATGGCGACAGACCCAGTCTGCAAGATGGAACTCGACGAGCGACACGTAAAGGAGCCTCTCGTTTACGAAGGGCGAAGGTATTCCTTCTGCTCAGTTGGGTGTCGGGCTGAATTTGAGAGGCATCCCCAGGATTACACGCAAAGCGCGCAATCACAGGATGGAGTGAAGAAAGATGTGTAGGTTTCTCTGCTACATGGGACCTGAGATTCTCTTATCGGATTTGCTCTATCATCCGGAGAACTCTCTGATCCTTCAGAGCTATAAATCAAAGGAGCGCAAGGAGCCTCTCAACGGCGACGGCTTCGGCGTCGGTTGGTATGCGCCGCAAAACAGCCCGACACCCTGCGTCTTTACGAGCATCACGCCTGCCTGGAGCAATGAGAACCTACTTCGCCTGAGCGAGCACATCAAGTCACCTTGTTTCTTCGCTCATATCCGAGCTGCCTCACCGGGCATGAAGGTCTCCGAACTGAACTGTCATCCATTTCAGAGTGGCCGGTATCTGTGGATGCACAACGGCACTATCGCAGGGTTCTGGCAAATCAGGCGGCGTTTGCGCGAGTCACTTCCCGATCTCCTCTACAACACAATCGAGGGAACGACCGATTCAGAACATGCGTTCTCCGTCTTTCTCAATCTGCTTGGCGACACGGACAGTCAACATTCCGCGAGCGAGATTGGTCAAGCATTGGTTAGCACCGTCAGCCAGCTTGAGCGGTGGACTGCGGAGACAAAAACCGCCGCGCCGTCTTATTACAACTTCGCGGTGACTGACGGGCAGAGCGTCGCCGCGATTCGCTACGTTTCGGACCCGACGCCGAACCGGCTTCTCTCTATTACGCGGCCGACAGGAAGTACGAGTGCGTGAATGGAGTCTGTCAGCTTGTCGATTGTGACCCGCGCGAGAGGGCGATCGTCATCGCCTCTGAGCGCTTGAGTGAAGACAGTGGTCACTGGTTCCGAGTCGCACCAAACCACGTGTTGACGGTCAGCAATGACCTTGAAGTGAAAGTGGAGCTGATGGGAATCGAGCGGCACGGTTCAGCTTTAGATCTGCTGTCTGCATGGCGACATGATTTATCGATGAGGCATTAACCAACATTCATACGAGATAGATAAGGAAGGACTTATGAGTAACAAGACACACGCAAAGTCGCATCACGGTCGCGAGCATAAGAAGGAGCAGTTTTCCAAACCTGCTCGACGAAACTCTAACTGGACCATGTGGCTGGTAATGGTGGGCCTGCTCGCGGTCATTGCTTATTTGGTTGTGGGCCGCGCGCGTCAAGACCCGACCATAACGACCGTCAGCGCAAAGGCGATCCAAGTCGCTCCGGGCACTGACGAGGTGCGCGTTCCTCTGAGCGAAGTTAGTGATGGCCAGGCTAAATTCTTTGAGGCCACGCTTCCAAACAACACGACAACGCGATTCTTTGTCATCAAGACGTCGGATGGAGTCTATCGCGCCGCCTTGGACGCCTGCCAGGTCTGCTTTGGCGCTCACAAAGGTTACTACCAGGATGGCGACGAGATGGTCTGCAAGAAATGCGGCAGGCATTTCTCCGTCAATACAGTCAATAACGGCACTAGTGGCTGCCATCCGGTGGGTCTGAGCCGCAGAGTCGATGGCGGCGAGCTTGTGATTCCAACCAGCGAACTGGAGAGCGGCAGTCTGTATTTCTAAGCTGAGATACTTTCACGGAGTAGCGTCATGAGAATCAGCTCGATTGCCTGGGCCAACCTGAAACGGCGTAAAGGTAAAGCCGCGTTTCTAATCATCGGGATCAGTATCGGCATCGCCACTGTGGTCGCGCTGCTGACTCTCAGCCGCGTAATCAAGGAAGAGATTGGGACGCAACTCGATCAATACGGCGCCAACATCATCGTCGTGCCTCAGTCAAATAGTTTGTCGCTCGATTATGGCGGCATATCAGTTTCGGGTGTCTCCCTCGATGCGAGTCAACTGAAGAATGAAGACGCCAAGCGGATTCTCGAAATACCGTACCGCAATCGAATTAGCGTGGTCGCGCCGAAGATTCTTGGTGTGGCAGATGTTGAAGGCCATCAAGCACTGCTGGCTGGTGTTGATTTCGCGAGCGAACTAAAGCTGAAGCGCTGGTGGCAACTGGCCGGCCACAAACCCGAAGAGGAGCAAGATCTGCTGGTTGGATATGATGCCGCCACACAACTCTCACTCATCGAGCCAACGACTGACGGCAGTTCTCAAGCTGTGCCAGTCACGGACACATCCATCACGGTCTATGCCGATGGTGGTCCACATCACAACAACACGGAGCAAAGAGGGTTCAGGATCATCAGGGACCGATTGCAGGTGGCCGGTCAAGAACACCGAGTTGCGGGCGTCATCGCCCCGACTGGCGGGAGTGAAGACCGAATGATCTTTGGATCGCTCGCTCACTTCCAATCGCTCCTGGATAAGCCTGATCAGTTGAGCATGATCGAAGTCAGCGCACTCTGCATTGGCTGCCCGGTCGAAGACATTGTTAAGCAAATCAGCACGCAGCTTCCGAACGCCAAGGTGTCCGCCTTACAGCAATCCGTGCGCGCCAGAGCCGAGACTGTGGATAGGCTCACACGCTTCGCCGTGGCGGTTTCGGCGGTCGTGCTGGTCATCGGCGCGTTGATGATCTTCACGACGATGATGGGTTCAGTAGTCGAACGTACGAAAGAGATCGGCGTGCTGCGAGCGATCGGGCTGCGCAAGACTCAAATTATCAAGGAGCTGATGATCGAAGTTGCCGCCATTAGCACCATTGGCGGTCTCGTGGGTTGGGCAGCGGGGATGCTCTTGAGCTGGCTGATTCTGCCTTATTTCAGTCAATCCGGTGTCAGGCTTGAACTTGATCCGAAGATTGCGTTCGGTGCTGTTTTCGTCGCGCTGCTTATCGGCGCTCTCAGCACGCTCTATCCAGCCATTCGGGCGTCGAGGTTAGATCCGGCTGAAGCCGTTCGGTACGTCTGAGGGAGAGGAAACATGACGTTTGTAACAGTGAAAAATGTCAGCAAGGTTTACCGGCCCAACGGGGATGATTCTGCCGTGCATGTCCTGACGGACATCAACGTCGAGCTCCAGGAAGGTGAGTTCGTCTCTTTGATGGGTCCATCAGGATCAGGCAAGACCACTCTGCTGACGATCATTGGAGCGATGAATCAACCTTCCACCGGTCAAGTGCTGGTAGATGACATTGATGTCTATGGTCTCTCAGATGAGCGTCGCGCGGACTTTCGCCTTGAATATCTCGGCTTCGTCTTTCAACAACATCATCTCATGCCTTATCTCAACGCGCTTGAGAACGTGATGCTCCCGTTGGTGACGAAGAAAGAGAGCTCGAAAGAAAAACGCATCCGTGCTCTCGCAGCGCTGGAAAGAGTGGGGCTTGCCAGCAAAGCAGTGCGGCTTCCCAATCAGCTTTCTGGCGGCGAGCAAGGGCGGTTGGCAATTGCGCGGGCGCTGATCAATGAGCCGCCGCTGTTGCTCGCGGATGAGCCTACGGGAACTCTGGATACACAAACCGGCAGCGAGATCATGGAAGTTTTTCAGCAGCTCAACGCGCAGGGACAGACCATTTTCATGGTTACTCATAACCCGGAGAACGCCGCGCTCGGACACCGGATTATCAACATCAGAGATGGCCGGACGTGCCGGGAGAACGCGGCTCAAGTGGGCCGAGTTTTCGAAACAATCGTTGGAGCTGCGGAACCAAATTTAATGGAGCTTGTTTAGTGAGGGTCAAAGTGAAAACCAGGCTAGCCAAAATATCAATTGCTTATCTGCTCGCGATTTTCCTGTTTGCGAACGGAAGTACTTTTGCTCAGCAGCCCACTCCGGTTGGTCCACAGAGTTCCGGCGCCACATCCCGCGATGAGCGCGAGCCGCAACTAACCGCGTCGAGTTCATTGGACTCAGCTGGGGGCACCCTCAGCCTGCAAGAGTTGATTGAGCAGGCGCTCGACAACAATCCGGAGATTAAGACGATGCAGCGCCGCTTTGACGCGATGCGCGCGCGGATTCCGCAAGCAAAGGCACTGGATGAGCCGATGCTTAGCGTGGGTTACATGGGCAACATCACTCCATTCCAGGTTCAGAAGGGAGATCCATCCAGCGGCCGTTCGCTCTCAATCAGTCAGGATCTGCCGTTTCCGGGCAAGCGTTCTCTGAAAGGGAAGATTGCGAGTTCCGACGCCGATGCCGAGTGGTGGGCCTTCGAACAGACTCGGCGAAACGTTGTCGCTGAGGTCAAGGACGCATACTTCGACCTTTACTATTTAACCAAGGCCGTTGGCGTTGTCACTAAAACCAAGAGGCTCCTCGAACAGTTCATCAAGATCGCGGAAATTCGCTACACCGTCGGCAAGGGGATTCAGCAGGACGTTCTCAAAGCCCAGGTCGAATTCTCAAAGCTGATCGAGCAAGAAACGATGCTGGAGCAGCGAAAGCAGATCGCTGAAGCTCGGCTAAACAGTTTGCTCTATCGCGAACCAGAGTCTCCCGTAGGAGTGCCTCAGGAACTAAAACCACGCGATTTCCCCTACACGCTATCCGCACTTAACGAGACAGCGATAGCAAATTACCCGGAGTTGAAAGGCCAGCGGCGCAAGATCGAAGGCGCTCAGTATGGGATTCAACTTGCGAAGAAAGAATTCTATCCCGACTTCTCAGTGGGTTTCACTTATATAAACCGCCCCGCCATGCCGGAGATGTACGGGGTGAACATCGGCATCAAGCTTCCCATCTATTACGCGCAAAAGCAGCGCCCGGCGCTTACCGAAAGTACGGCCAGCTTCGAAGCGGAGAAGCGAAGTCTGGAAAATATGACGACGCTGCTGATGTTCAAGATAAGAGACAAGTATCTCTCGGAAACCACCGCTCAACGTCTCCTCAAACTTTACAGCACCACGATCGTGCCGCAGTCGTCGCTCTCGCTTGAGTCGGCGATTGCGGGCTACGAAGTCGGCAAAGTGGATTTTCTAACGTTGCTCGACAATCTCGTCACGCTGCTCAACTACGAGCTTAGTTATTACGAACAACTCAGCAATGAAGAAAGAGCGGTGGCCGCTATGGAGCCGCTGGTGGGGGTCACGTTGCGGCCCTGATCTCTCTAAGGATTGGAGACCGAATGGAAGGCGCGTTCTTTAAACAAAGAAAGAAGAAGTCATGAAAATCAAAGTCAAACTTATCGTTACCAGCCTGGTGCTCACTTTCTCTATGGGGATATTCAGCTCACAACTCTTTGCACAGCAGGAGAGTTCCTTGATTGCCGACAAAGGCGGCAAGTTCCATATAGGTTCATCCGTGATGGTCGGCACTACGCTGCTGAAATCCGGAATGTATAAGGTGCAGCACGTTATGGACAGTAACGATCACGTGCTCGTCTTCCGAATTATCAGGATGAACAAATACAAAAATCCCATGGGGAATGAATGGCTTGGAGAGGAAGTGGCTCGCGTGAAGTGCACGACCGAGGCTGCGAGCAAGAAGTGGCGCCATACAAAACTGATTGTGGTCTGCAGTGCGTCCGGCCAAAGAGTGGTCGAAGCTGTTCAAATCGCGGGGGAGAACGTTCTCCATAAATTGTGACCCACAGATCAGAGCACTCGGAGTTTGAAACCGCAGGTTAGGTTTAAAGGATAGAAAGATGACGATAGCAAACGATACAAAGAACGGAACGAGCGGGCTGTTGGACCAGCCGCAGGCGCACGCCGACGTGGAGGAAGTGATCTCCCCGGCAGACGAGACGACTCCGACCGCGAAAGAACTCGAGCCGCCTCTTACGCCAACCGGGCCTGCGGCGCCAGCGCCTGAGATCGCGGCTGCGGCGGAGCAACAAGAGCCTGAGGTGAAGATCGAGCAGCGTTCGTCAGTAACCAGGAAGTTAGTATTTCTGCTGGCGGGGCTAGTCGTTATCGCGATCGGTATCACCCTTTTCTCCTACCTGCGAAACAGACCGAAGCCGGTGCCGACGCCAAAGTCCGTGGATCTCACCTCGACCAGCGGAACAGAAACCACAACCGGCGACATGCCTGATACCGCCTTCAAGGTCAGTCCGGAAAAGCAGCAATTAATCGGCGTCCAATACAGCACGGTCGAATATCAGACGATCTCAAAGTCGCTTCGTGCAGTCGGCCGTCTCGCTTACGACGAGACGAAGATCACGCACATCAATCCCAAGATCGAAGGCTGGATCGAGAACGTCTATGTTGATTTCACCGGCAAGCTGGTAAAGAAAGGCCAGCCCATGATCAGCATCTACAGTCCCGACCTGGTGCAAACACAGGAAGAGTATCTGCTCGCGATCAAGGGCAGAAGGCAACTCGACGCTAGTCCTTTCCCGGAAGCTGTGAACTTTTCCGAATCGCTCGTGCAATCAGCGCGCAGACGGCTGGAGTTGTGGGACATTAGTGAGAACCAGATCAAAGAACTGGAAAAGCGTGGCACACCTTCGCGAACAATGACTCTCTACGCTCCGTCGAGTGGGTTTGTGACGGCGCGCAATTCGTTTTCCAAACAGCGAGTCACACCAGACACAGAACTCTATGCCATTGCGGACCTCTCGAAGATATGGGTAGTCGCCGACGTCTACGAGTTTGAAGCAGCGGAAATCAAGGTGGGACAGCCGGCGACGGTCACCGTCTCTTCTTATCCCGGACGCGAATTCCGCGGGAAGATCACTTACATCTATCCGGAAGTCGACAACGCCACGCGCACGCTTAAAGTGCGAGTCGAACTCGCCAACAAAGACTTCGCCCTCAAGCCGGACATGTATGCCGACGTTACCCTGAGCATCAACTATGGAAATCGCTTGGTTGTACCTCAGGAGGCAGTAATGGATTCGGGGTCAGAGCAGTTGATCTACGTCTCGCTAAAGGATGGCTACTTCGAGCCGCGAAAAGTTCAACTGGGCGCCAAGGTCGACAACAAGTTCATCGTGCTCGCCGGGCTCTCGCAGGGCGAGCGCGTAGTCACGTCTGGCAACTTCCTGATTGATTCTGAAAGCAAACTGAAATCGGCTTCGGGTGGAATGAGCATGCCGGGAATGGACATGGGTAGTCCCAAGTCTGGCGAGAAGAGTCCGTCGCAACCAAAACAATCTCCTTCTCAAACGTCAGAGCGGAAGATTCTCTACTGGTACGACCCGATGAACCCGGCCAACAAGTCAGACAAGCCGGGCAAGGCGCCTGACGGCATGGACCTCGTGCCCAAGTATGAAGACAACAAGTGACTGAAGCGAGAGCCTGTCAATGATTAATCGGATTATCGAAGCCTGCGCAAGGAATAGAACGATTGTCTTCCTGTTTGTCGGGATGGCAACGCTGGCAGGGCTGTGGTCGATCAAGAATATTAGTCTGGATGCCATCCCTGATCTTTCCGATACACAAGTAATCATCTATTCACGTTGGGATCGCAGCCCCGACATCATGGAGGATCAGGTCACCTACCCGATCATCTCTTCGCTGCTTGGTGTTCCCAAGGTCAAGGACATTAGAGGCTTCTCAGACTTCGGATACTCTTACGTCTACATCATCTTCGAAGATGGCACGGACATCTACTGGGCACGCTCGCGCACGCTCGAGTACCTGAGCAACATCCTTCCGCGCTTACCGCAGGGTGTCAACGTTGAGCTGGCGCGGGACGAGACGGCAGTCGGATGGGTATTCGAGTACGCGCTTGTCGATAAGACAGGCCAAAACAATCTGGCGCAACTGCGCAGCTTCCAGGATTGGAACTTGCGCTACGCGCTCCAGGCGGTTCCCGGCGTCGCGGAAGTTGCGCCAATCGGTGGCTTTGTGAAGCAGTACCAGGTCAACGTCGATCCAAACGCTTTGCTGGCCTACGACATTCCGATTGATAAGGTGACCGAAGCCGTTCGCCAGGGCAATAGCGATGTGGGCGGACGCCTCATTGAATTTACCGGCCGCGAATACATGGTGCGCGGTCGCGGGTACATCAAGAGTCTTGCCGACATCGAGGATATTGTCGTCGGCACCAGCAAGCAGGGCGGCACACCCATTCTCATTAAAAATCTCGGCACTGTTACGCTCGGGCCCGACATCCGTCGCGGCATCGCGGACCTGAATGGCGAGGGCGAAACGGTAGGGGCAGTCGTCATCATGCGTTATGGCGAGAACGCGCTGAAGGTCATCGAGAGAGTTCATGAGAAGATCGAAGAGCTAAAGCCGTCATTGCCGCCCGGCGTGGAAATCGTTACGACCTATGACCGTGCCGAACTGATCGAGCGGGCGATTGAAACACTGAAGGGCACATTGATCGAAGAGCTGATCATAGTCAGCCTTGTAATCCTCATCTTCCTTTGGCACATCCCGTCAGCGCTGATTCCAATCACCACAATACCAGTCGCCATCATCATTTCATTTATCCCGATGTACCTGATGGGACTCACCGCAAACATCATGAGCCTCGGCGGGATTGCTGTCGCTATAGGGGCAATGGTGGACGCGGCCATTGTGGTCGTCGAACAGACACACAAGAAGCTGGAGCACTGGGAGGCTGAAGGCCGGCCCGTCCATTACACGGAAGTGGTAATAGGCGCAATCAAGGAAGTGGGTGGTCCCAGCTTCTTTGCCTTGCTGGTGATCGCCGTCTCGTTCATTCCGGTTTTTACTCTGGAAGGACAGGAAGGACGACTGTTCAAGCCGCTCGCCTACACGAAGAACTTTTCCATGGCGATCTCAGCTTTCCTCGCGATCACGCTCGCGCCCGCGATGCTGATGCTGTTGATGCGGCGTGATCCGTACAACATTCGGCCTCGCTGGTTGGGGCGCTTCCTAAACCCGTTGCTGATCGGCAAGATTCATAGTGAAGAGACGCACCCAATCAGCAAGCCCATGATGAAGCTCTATCATCCGGTGTGCGATTTCGTGCTGCGGCATACCTGGTTGACCGTTGGCCTGGCCGTGCTGGCTGTAGTGCTGACAATCCCGATCTTCCAGAGACTCGGCTCGGAATTTATGCCGCCGCTCAATGAAGGGGTCGTTTTGTACATGCCGGCTACGATGCCTGGCATTTCGATCACGCAAACAGCGCGTCTGTTGCAGGTGATGGACAAAAAGCTCAAAAGCTTTCCCGAGGTCGAGCGTGTTTTCGGTAAGGCGGGGCGTGCGGAAACGGCAACCGATCCAGCCCCATTCTCCATGATGGAAACCGTTGTGGTTCTCAAACCGGAAGCAGACTGGCCTAAGACAACTAGGTGGTATTCATCGTGGGCGCCTTCATGGGTGCAGAAAATTCTCCGCAAGGCCTGGCCGGACCACCGGAGCTACGACGAACTGATTTACGGACCCGGCGGAATGAATGAAGCGTTGGAATTACCGGGGGTTTCAGCCGCCTGGACCATGCCGATCAAGGCTCGCGTGGACATGCTTACCACCGGTGTGCGCACGCCGATTGGCATCAAGATCATGGGCGCCGACCTGGAGGAAGTACAAAAACTCGGTGAACACATCGAGATGACGCTCAAAGATGTTCCTGGCACCAAGAGCGTTTTCGCGGAACGTACAGCGGGCGGGTATTTCCTGGACTTTGTGCTCAAACGGGATCAGCTTGCACGTTACGGTCTCACAGTTGATCAGGCAAACGATGTCGTGATGTCAGCAATTGGCGGCGAGAACATCACAACGACGGTCGAAGGACGCGAGCGTTATTCAGTCAACGTTCGTTACCTGAGGGATTATCGCAGCGACCCCGACAAGCTGACCCGCACATTTGTAATGGCGCCGAATGGAACGCAGGTGCCGCTGGGTCAGATCGCCGAGATCAAGATGCTCAGCGGCCCTTCGATGATCCGCGACGAAAACGGGCGGCTATCAGGTTACGTCTACGTCGACATTGATACCTCCCAGCGCGACATCGGTGGCTACGTTGCCGAAGCGAAGAAGCTCCTTAGTGAAAAAGTGAAGCTACCGCCTGGCTATCTGCTGATCTGGAGCGGGCAGTTCGAGAATATGGAGCGCGTTAAAGCGCGTCTGATGGTGGTGATACCGATCACCGTCTTTGTAATCTTCCTACTGCTCTTTTTCAACACTGGCTCGGTCGCGAAGACAATAATCATTCTGCTCGCAGTACCGTTCTCCGCAGTCGGCGCAATCTGGTTTCTCTACTTCCTCGGTTACAACATGAGCATCGCCGTCTGGGTTGGTCTCATCGCGCTAATGGGTGTGGACGCAGAGACGGGGATGTTCATGCTGCTGTATCTGGACCTCTCTTTTCACGAGGCGCAGACCAAAGGGTTGATGAGGAACTGGAATGATCTGAAAGAGGCAATCCTGCATGGTGCGGTAAAGCGTCTCCGTCCAAAGGTCATGACTGTGGCGGTCATGTTCCTGGGGCTGGTACCGATTATGTGGTCAACAGGCAGCGGCGGCGACGTAATGAAGCGCATCGCCGCGCCGATGATCGGCGGGATCTTCACGTCGTTCCTGCTGGAGTTGGCGGTCTACCCGGCGATCTACGCAATTTGGAAATGGCATTTCGAGGTGAAGAAACAGCGACTGAATCCTACGCCCCCGGCGCAGGCACCGATTCCTGACGCGATATAGAGGCAAGATGCTGACACCGATCATTACATTGCTTATTGGAGCTCTGGCGCTGTGGCTCATGACGCGGCTGGCCCGGCGAATTGGACTTCCGGAAGTCGTCAGCATCGCGGTTTCGCTCTGCCTCATAGCTGTTGCGGTCGCGCTCGCTCCCGCGGCGTGGACAGCCGCGTTGGTAAGCGGGAACACTGGAGACAAGGCTTTCAGCTTCGCGCGGATCGCGGGAGTAGCGGGGCTGCTTTTCCTCTCGGGAGCTCGCTTCAACTATTCACAGTTTTCGAAACCTTCAAGACTCCGTCTTTACATCGGTGTTGCCGCAGTGTTCCTTTTTGCGCTGGCTATCGCGGTGCCCGCGATAATGGGGCAGCAGGATCACGGTGCCATTCTGATAACGGCCGCAGTGGTTGCCGGAGCCAGCGTGTGGCTGCCGGGCGAACTCTCGCGCAGTGCGAAAGGGGACTCGGCTCCGTTTGAAATGGCCACGAGGGGCGCACCCCTCGCGTTGATGGAACTGGCGATTTTGGTGGTGCACTTCTATAGCATCTTGTCCGCCATTGGCGGGAGGCAGGCGACGATTTGGATTTATACGATCGTGGTGCTCTACGAAGCCGTGAAGCTGATCGTCTTTTTCGCCTTCGTTTACTTCGTCGCGACCAGGTTTCTTGATCGGGCCGAAGGCCGAATTTCTACTGGCCGAATGTCGATCGCCTATCTGCTGATAACGATTCTGATCTTCGTGCTGGCCGTACTCACCATAAGCCAACTCGTGGCGCTCGCCTGGGCCTTTGTGGCTGGCGCGCTTTGGACTCGCAGTGATGTAGGAAGGCGATTCGGAGCAAGCAGCAAGCTCTCGGTGTTGTGCCTGCTCATGTCGTTGGCTTTCTTGCCCGTCCTGTTGCAGACGCACGGCCGCAACGTGACTAGCTGGAAGGTGGTTGCTCTCGCCGTCATTCTCGCCGTCGCTGCTAAGTTCGCAACCATTTGGGCCGCCGCGTTAGTCCAGGGAGTAGGGCGCGCGCAGGCCGTTCGCGTGTCTGCCGCCATGCTCGCGCCCGGTGAAATAGCAATCGCATTTCTGGGCTTCGGAGTTACGCGGTGGGCGGTTGATGGCCCCACATATTTGGGAATCCTTGCGTTTACGTTTCTAACGCTGTTGTTGGGACCACTCGTTTCCATGGCAAAGAAAATTGAAGAAAAGAAAGAGGTGGGTGCGATGAAACTTAATCACCAGAAGTTCGCAGGTGCGATGATCGTTGCTATCGTGCTGGTGCTATTCGGCAGTGTCTCAGCCCTCGCTCAACAGCCTCAGACTGCGGGGCCACGTCAAGAGGTAAAGCTTGGGCCCGGCATGAGCATCTTAGCGCCTGGTCTGATGGAAATTGGAGCGAAGACAAAGCTGTTCTTGATGATCGCAGACAAGGTCTCGATGACGGCGGCTCAAAGGACGAAGCTCGAGGAGTTGTATTTCGAAGGTCAAAGATATGGTGTCCAGCGAGAGTCTGATCTGGACGTGGCCGACGCGGAACTAAGGCGTCTGCTTACACGCGACACAGTAGATCTCGACGCCGTTCGCGCAAAGATAAAAGAGATGGCAGGCATCAAGAGCGACACTGATATGAAAAGAATCGAAATCCTGCTGGGGGCTATCAACGCGCTCAACCACGAGCAGCATACGAAGATCATGCTGCTGGCTAGCGAGCCTGATGAATCAAGTAAACCACGTGCGCAAATCTATCAATGAGACCGCAGTGAGGAGGTGAAGCAATGTTGGCTGCCAATCGATCGATGACGACAACGGATACCGGTGGGGCCGGGAGTACGGAGGTCAATGAAGAGTCGCTAGTGAAGCACTTGCTCGAAATCGCGCGCCGACATCAGGTCTGTTACGAAGTTTGGCCGGAATGGTCGGTGGCAGAAGGGCGCAGGATTCGGATCGGCTTTGAGCTCCAGCTCTGCGGTGCCAACTCCCATGTGAGCGAGGAACCGGACAATCATTCCGTGCCAGGATGCGCGCACTGCGTCAGTACGTATAACGAGCTGCGCCAAATAGCGGAATGGATTCTGCCACGAGAATACCGGCCAACGCGCTATGAAATCAGTGGCTTCAATCGCGCACTGCATGTTGCTCCGAAAAAACGGAAATCGAGAAACGAAGTAGTGCTTACGATCCATATCATGCATCGGCACAACTTCAACCGCGAGGTGGATGATTGCGAGGATCTGTGCCTCAGCGAGATGCGCGGGAAGCTTATTCAACTGAGCGTCCACGAGGGGATTTGGCGTTGGGAAGATGAAGCAAATGCGCCGCCCTCCGCCGCCAACGCCAGATAGAACCATGAGTGGTTATGACATTGATTGAGAAGTTGAGAAAGAGATTTTTCGAGCGGGCCGTCGAGGTGCGCCAGAGATCGCCAGGCCTGTTCGATAGACTGCGGAACGTATTCTTTTCTGCCGAGTTCCTGGCGAATGATTTGGATCGAATTTCGCCAGAGTGCAGATGCGAGGACGCAATAGCGCATCTCGACGGACGCTGTACTAGCTGCGGGACCGCTTCCGCAGAACCAAACGAGGCCGCAGCCTCTCCTCGCAAGAGTTGTCTGGCCCAGATTGATCGGCTCCAAGTCGATATCAGAGACGTGCGCGAAGCTCTCAAGCAAGGAAGGGCCGCTTTGCAGCCCGCGGAGGGAACTGTTGAGTTAAAGGATGAACTGGCCTTGATCGAAAACCTTACTGGGTGTCTTGGTTCGGCACTGGCAAGACTGAAGCAGGACGCGACCGAGTTCCAGGCAACGTGCTCTAACGACGCGCTGCGCCGTCTCAAGCAGAGAACCGGGGAGCTGCGAGTTTACAGCGGTGACTTCTTTCGCACACTTAACATAAAAGACTCGCCGACTCCTGCGGTCGCGCCGACTCAACACACGAGGCCTACTAACATGAAATCTCGCTTTATACAGCTTTCGATCATAGCGATCTTGTCGCTTTTCATTGTGAACTCGGCGGCAGCGCAGGAGTTCAAGTACAAGGTTCAGCAAGACCGCTTCAAAGGTCATCGAGACGGAGAGCTGATCATTTCAGCTAACGGTGTCGAGTACCGCGCCAAGAAAGAGAAGGACAGCCGGGTGTGGACCTACACCGATATCAGACTCTTTGAAATCCTGTCTCCGACGCGTGTGCGCATCTGGACCTACAAGGATCGCAAGCTGCTGCTCGGCAGAGATGAAAGTCTGACGTTCAAGATTGTCGAAGGGCAAATTGATCAGAAGGTTAGTGACTTTCTCAGAGATCGTATCGGGCGCCCGCTCGTGACGTCACTAACCGATGAGGAGAGCACACCGTTGGCCCAGATCCCGGTAAAGCATTCGCATCGTTTCGGGGGGTGCGAAGGGACGCTGAAAGTCTACCCAGACAGGCTGGTATACGAGGCGCAGGACGGACATGACTCGCGCAGTTGGCGCTGGACCGACATCCGGGCAGTTGGGCGCTCGGACACTTATCGTTTTGACCTAGAGACGTTTGAGCCGCAGGTTGGCGCGTCAAGCCGCAGCTTCAACTTCATTCTCAAAGAACAATTGCCGGACAAAACCTATGACCTGATCTGGAGTCGTGTTTTTCGTCCGTCTCCACTAATCAGGGTGGATGAAAAGACATCTGTAAGATACGACCGATGACAGTCTTTCAAAAACATACCTGGCACTTCTCGCTATTGCTCTGCGCCGTCGTGTTCCTGGCGTCTAGCGCGCAGGGCCAGGTAGCGCAATCGAGCACTCAAAGAGACGGTGACAAGACAGTCGAACCCCCAAATATCGAGCACTATCTGGATCGCTTAATCGCGAAAGCTCTCGTTGCAGGAAATGCAGCAAGTGTAGTCAAGGAAGCTGATCGGTATCGAACTGAGGCTAGTCAAAAGCTAAAGGCTGGGCGCCGCGACGAAGCGCGCGCGCTGCTCAGGCAAGCCGGAGAAGTGATTGCTGCGGCAGCTCCCGATGGCGACATCAAGCAACAAGATCCGCTGCTCAAAGAATATTTGCGCGACATCACGAGAGAGTTAGTGGCGCTGGACGTTTCAGCCACAACAACGTCTTCTCGGATCTTAGGCGAGGGAAACTTTCTTGCCGGAAACTACGCAGCAAATCCACGCGTTGCTGCATTCGCTAACTATTACCAGGGTCGCGGAAGAAGCCGTCTGGAGATCGGCCGAGCGCGATTTGCGTCTTACCGAACGATGATGACGCGCATCTTCCGCGAAGAAGGCGTGCCTGAATGGTTGCTTGGCGTTGGCTTCGTTGAAAGTACTTACAACCCCATAGCCCATTCACCAAAAGAGGCGCACGGCATCTGGCAGTTCATTCCCGGCACCGGCGACCGCTACGGGCTAAAACGCACGGCCTGGACGGATGAAAGAGGCAGTCCGGAAAAGTCCACGCGCGCGGCTGCTCGCTACCTCCGCGATCTCCACGCGCTCTTTGGTGACTGGCTACTCGCTCTCGCAGCCTACAACTGGGGTGAAGGTCGGGTTGCGAAAGTTATGCACCGCACCGGTATCCGCGACTTCTGGACGCTGGCTGATCGCGGTCTCTTGCCGCAAGAGACAATCAATTATGTGCCGTCGGTGCTCGCCGCGTCGCAACTGCTCTTCAGTAACAGCAAACCGATCGTCGAAGTACAAGCACCATCAAGACTTTCAGAACGACCCCGCGGTCAGGCGAATTGAATCAAATGGTTTTCATATATACAAAGGAGTTCATTCATGAAGAAGTTCATCGTTCTTGGATTGTTAGCGGTCTTAGTTCTAGTAGTCGTTGCCCTTAGCCGGACCGAACGGCGGAAGGTAGCCGGCGTTGCGGATTCATCAATCTATTCGCAGCGCACGCCAGCGTCGAAGGCTGAGGCACAGACGAACAGCGTTGTCGCGCAGATACCCGCCCATTACCACGCTGTTCCCAATCTAGATTCCCTGGCGCCGACCATGGCGCCGGAAGTGTTTGCCGGCAATCCACGATTGGCATATCAAGTCGCCAAAGAAATCCCGCAGACGCTGGCCCAAATACCTTGCTACTGCCACTGTGATCGGAGTAAGGGCCACCAGAGCCTCCATAGTTGTTTTGAGAGTGAACATGGGGAGAACTGCGGGATATGTATCGGTGAAGCACTACTGGCCTACCGTCTCGAAAAGCGAGAAGGATTAAAGCCACGGGAAATCAGAGAGCGGATTATCGCGGCCTATGGTTCAACACAGAACGATTGAATCACAGAGTAAGGGACTTCGTTCGTCTTCGGGCGCGGTAAATCCAAGCGAAAGATTTGCACCGGCCTATCCGAGCCGATTCGTCTACCGACCTGTGACCCGGCAGGCAGGTTGAAGCGGGTCAGGATGAGGGCGAACGCGGTGGCGTAATAAGCGGCGAGACTATGCAGTCAGCGTAAGTCTATAAAAGGAAATAAGGCGATGAGAATCCTAATAGCGATAGATGGCTCTGAATATGGCGAAGCGGCGGTTGATGAAATCGCCCGCCGGCATTCGCCGGGAGATAGCGAGGTGCGAGTTATCTCAGTGGTTAACCCGCCGATGCCGCTCTCAGCGGAATCGCTGGCAACTTCCGCTGGTTATCACGGCGAGCTGGAGAAGATTGAGCGTGAGGGTGCGCGCCGCGCGATTAAGAAAGCGGTCGCAAGACTCCGCAGGAGCCTCAAGGGAGGCAGTATGAAGATCACATCGGCAATCCTAGCCGGCGCGCCAAAGCGAGTCATCCTTGAAGAAGCCGAGGCGTTCGGCGCTGATTTGATCGCCGTAGGCTCGCATGGCCATGGAGCGCTCGAACGTTTCCTGCTCGGTTCGGTCTCCCAGTCCGTGGCATTACATGCGAAGTGTTCCGTCGAGATCGTGCGCAGACCGAAAACAGATGAGCGAAAGTAAATAGCGGTGATGAAAGAATCGTGAGATCGACCGATGCATGGTTAAGTGCAAGGGCCGCGTGGTACTTCAGAACTTGCGTGAATCTTTCCAGACCGGAGGCTTGAAGAATTGAGGAGTAGAAACGAGATGATGAGTGTGCGCGACATCGCCCACAGAAGTGATGTGCCCGTTCACACCGTGAGGTACTACACGCGTATCGGATTGCTTAAGCCGGCGCGCAATCGACACAACCGGTACAAGCAATACAAGGACTCTGACGTTTCGCGCCTCCGCTTCATCCGCCAGGCAAAGAGCCTCGGCTACACACTCACCGAGATTGGCAAGATCTTTGACGAAAGCAGTCGGGGTAACACACCTTGCCCGATGGTTCGTCGGATCATCGAATCTCGGATCAAAGAGAATAGATCCAGGTTAGACGAACTCACGGACCTGCAAAGGCGGATGGAGCGGGCGCTGGTCGAGTGGTCAAAGCTGCCCGACGGCGTGCCCGATGGTGAGACTGTTTGCTACCTCATCGAGTCGGTGGCCCAGGTGTGAGGGCTTGACCTGCGAGTAACGCACACGTTTTACACTTAAGCACGCAAATGCTGACATTGAAGCGTGCTCGCCGCCGCGTAAGTGGATATTCAAGAAGCGGCGGCAGTGAGAACTATCACAACGGTTTCCTCAGTCGCTGCCGACTTGAGGTTTGCAGGAGTTCACTGGAGGAGGAGTCATGACAGATTCACGTTGGAGTTTGTACGCAGCATCGCTCGCGACGACGACGGGCGTGCTCTATGTTTTTTGCGCGATTTTCGATGCGTTGTTTCCGCCGTACGGCCTGATCCGCTGGCTGGCACGAACCAGTCCTTGGCCGATCACCGGCAGCGTAACGGGTTTCATCACTGGGCTGGTGATGTTTATTGTCGCCGGTTTCCTGGTCGGCGCGCTTTACGGAATCGCTCAGGGGTTCTGGAGTAAGCGGCTGAAATGAGCTGATCTCATGGAATACAAAACGGAAGGAGAAAAGTAATGGCCTGGTTAACGGCAAACTGGTTCTGGGTATTAATCGGCATCCTGTTCATCGGGATGCACCTCTTCGGACATGGCGGACACGGTGGGCATGGCGGGCACGGTGGACATGGGCGAGGCGAGCCCGGGCGACGAACCAATGAAGTAGACACGGGTGCTACGCAAGACCGTTCGAGCGGGCATCAGCACTGAAGGGCTGAACTCAGTCGCCCGAGAGTTGAAGACAAAACTGTCACCCATCGCATTGAACAAACGCGATGCGTAAGGAGCAAAAGCAATGTTGAATATCAAAGTTGTGAGTTGGTCGCTGGGAATCTTTACGGCCGTTAGCTTCATCGTGTGCGTCATCTACGGATTGATTGTGCCGCCCAGTTTGCACATGGCGTCAGTCTTGGAAGCTGTGTTGCCCGCTTTCAAGTGGCTGACTCTCTGGGGCTTCTGTCTGGGATTGATTGAGAGCTTTCTGTATGGAGCTTACACCGGACTCGTGTTCGTCCCAATCTATAACTTTCTCCTGCGTCGATGGGGGGTGGCAGCTACTCATTAAAGTTCGACCGCGCTCAGAGTCTGGTTAAAACATGAAACTGCATTTTAGCGATCAAACATTTTCATTTGAACTGCTGCGTACAGCGAGTTTCGGGTTGTACGGAGGTTCAGAAATTGGCGAAGTGATGGTGCCGCAGCGCATGCCTGAAGAGCGAAAACAATTGTCGGAAGACCGAGGATGGGGAAGTGAAATTTAAGCGAACGGGATCGGTAAAATGAAGAAACACTTGTTCATCCTGCTCGCTTGCTTGTTTGTCGTGATGATCGGCTTCGGTATCACGTTGCCGGTGCTGCCATTCTATGTCGAGCGCTTCGCACTTGCCGAAGGAGCGTCGCGCCAGTCGGTTGTGCTGCACGTTGGAATGCTGACCGGCGTCTATGCGCTGATGCAACTCATCTTCGCGCCGTTGTGGGGACGCTGGTCGGATCGCATCGGCAGAAGACCGCTAATCTTGATCGGCCTCGCAGGGTACGTCAGCGCGCAAGTGCTCTTCGGTCTTGCCACGTCGCTGTGGCTACTCTATGCGGCGCGCATTCTCGGAGGCGTTTTGTCCGCGGCAACATTGCCCGTCTCGGCAGCCTATGTCGCCGATATGACGACGGAAAAAGAACGCGGTCGCGGGATGGCATGGCTCGGCACGGCGGTAAGTCTCGGCGTGGTCGTCGGACCTGCGCTCGGTGGAATGTTGTCTCGCAGAGATTGGCATTTCAATTTGCGCTTTGGCCACTTCATGATTGACAGCTTCTCGATTCCGTTCTTCGCGGCCGCATTTTTAGGTCTGCTCACACTCTTTGCTGCGCTGCGTTGGTTGCCGGAATCGCTGCCTTTAGGTGTGGCTCGCGATGCGAACAAAGAGCTGAAGCCGGATTTGCGGAACTTGATAAGAGATCTCCGCCCGCTACTCGCTCTGGCGTTCGCCGGACAACTGGCGTTGTCGATCTTCGAAGGGACGTTCGCACTTTTCGCGCAGGCCAAGTTCAACTTCGGTCCCGTGGGGGTGGGAGCTGTGTTTGTCGTGTGCGGGTTAGTTATGACCGTCTTCCAGGCTGGCGCAGTCGGTTTCCTCGCCGGAAGAATCAGCGGGATTTACCAGATCGGCGCGGGCTTCGGCTTGATGGGAACGGGCATCGCGCTGCTGGCGACGGCGCGCACGACGTTCTTTGTCTTTGCCTTTGTAGCGTTGCTCGCATTAGGAATGGCTTTCATTGCGCCGAATCTCGCGGCGCTAATCTCGAAGCGCGGCGGACAGCGACATGCGGGTATGGCGCTCGGCCTCCAAAACGCAGCTAACAGTCTCGGTCAGGCGGGCGGGCCGCTCCTGGGCGGAGCGCTCTTCGTCTGGCAGATGAACTCGCCCTACTTGCTTAGTGGCGCGCTGCTGATCGCGCTCACTTTGGTTATCGCCTGGAAGGCGTTTGAGAGTACCGAACAACGCCCAGCGGGTGAACAAGCACTTTGAGTAGACGAAACAGCTTGAATAAGAGGACAGAAAATAAAGGAGATTGAATGCTGAACTTTTTGAATTTTGCACGGAAGCCCGGCGCGCAGGTCGCCGCTTGTTTGATGGTGTTAGCCGTATGGGCGCTTCCCACCTACAGCCAGAAAATGCCACACGACAAAACTCCTCCAGCGGCAGACCAGAAGCAGGATGACCCGAGCGACAAGCCAGGAATGGAGGAAGAAGAAGAAGAGGTCGCGCATCCTTTTTTCACGCACATGGGAGTGCCCGAAGGCGTGGGCGTCTACAACCTTCGTCT
>JANMQG010000153.1:0-14368 GCA_031370285.1 Chloracidobacterium sp.
GAGCGGTCCAAAAAGTGCCGTAAATTGGTCCTATTGCGCACTCACTCTCTTCTCCCGATAATAGAGTTCAGTTCCATGGGGCATTAGCTCCTAACAGGAACTTCGGCGCCCTCAAGCGCTCAGATCCTCACGAAAGGTACTGAGATCATGGTTTCGGTCTCAGTGTGTATACATTCTTGAAAGCAAGAAAGGAAGTTAATTCCTCGCTTCGCAAGTTCCATTCGATGATAGCGAGCGATCTCTTCAAAGCGTCGTTAGCGCTTGGTCTTGGCCATATAACCGCACGAGCCGGATGGGCAAATGGGGAGCTAGCAACAATCATAAGCCCTATTCTCTGCTTGCTTCTTTCGAGGCTGGTAAAACGCACGGAAATCCGCAGTGAGCGTTCGTCAGCGAATCGGCGATAACGATACGGCAACAAAATCGAATCGTCTGCTCAGGTTCTCCATGTGGATCCGGGTTACCCTACGGGTGCTGATTCAGTTACCCGAAAGCTGATCTCATAGAGAAAATCCGGGGACATGTCAGCGCCATTGTTCCAGACAATCGTATCCAATTCAGCGTTGATATGAACACTCTTGAAATTGCTTATGTCCCTCAGCGGCTCAAACACTTCTCCGTCGAGATGCTGCGCTAAATCAACCTGTCGCAAAACTCCGTCCTCAAAAGTCAGCAGCAGCTTGTATTCGGACAAATACTTTGCGTCCTTTACGAAATGCATCCGTACGGTCTCAAGTCACTCTCACAATAAACTCCGTTGGCGCGGACCGGCGCTCGCGAGCTCACTTAGCTGGGGTTATCAGTTCACGCAAACGTTAGGCAGAGTAGCCTCAAGTTCCCGGTCATTTCTAATCATCGCGCATCCGCTTCCTGCTGGAGGCGCTCCTCGATCCAAGTCCTCACCATTGTCTGGTATTCGGCTTCGCCTTCCACTTTGGCCATCGTTTTCAATTTCTCGACTAATCGGCTTGGCAAGCGGATGGCGTTCGGACTGTGCCGCGTTGCCGCAGACATCGTCTCATCAAACTCCTCAGGTTCCATTCGATGGTACTCAGATTCGACTGTTTCTTGTTCACTCTTCGAGAGCTTGGCAAATTTCTTTTTCATCGCTTTCTCTTTTTCTTCGGCTTCAATCGCCAACCAGTAAATACACGGGCTAGCCCATCCCCTTTGTCCTCGAAGACCAGTCTTAGTCTTCTGCCACGATCTGTTCTTCCATCCAGGACATAAACATCGTCGAAGCGGCGGTCATCGCGTGCAAGAGCATAGTCGTGAAAGAAACATTCCTCAGCTTCGTCTGGTTCGATACCGTGATCGCGCAGATGCTGGACGTTGCCGTTCTTCCTATTTTCATCATCCCATTCGAATGAATCCCACTGAGGCTCCGCCATTCAATGCTCCAGTTCACTTCCCAAACGAAACGCGCTGAGTATAGCAGCGCACGCCACTCTGTTGCGAGGGTCACCTCAAGAAGTAGATTTGGAGAGAAAGCAATCTCAGATAGTTCGAAAAACCCTCAGACGCCGAAATTTCGTTGGCCACAGATTGACGGTTTCTTTCAACTCAGGTGAAATGAAGCAAGGTTTTTTCAAACAGATCATGGCTAACTCAATTCCCAAACAACTGAACATTCGTAAGCTGCGAAGGCTTGCCGGCGATCTTTGGTTTGCCCGTGGCGAAGCCTATTTCCAGGAAGGGCGAGTCAGTGAGTTGACGGAGCATCAGGGAAAGCTGGCTGCTAGGGTCGAAGGAACGCGGAGGTACGTGGTCAAGCTGTGGACTGATGAGGACGGCCTGCAATCTTCATGTAGTTGCCCGCTCGGCGACGACGAACAATTCTGCAAACATTGTGTTGCGGTGGCGCTGGCGTGGATTGGGGACCCTGAACTTGATAAGAACAATAGCTCCCGCACCGGACCGTCCAGCGAAAGTGATCTGCTCACGTTTCTTGAGGCCCAGGAGAAAGACACTCTGGTACGGATGCTCCTACGCGAGACCTCGGAGAACCAACCTCTAGGTGAACGACTGCGACTCGAAGCCGCACGGCAGAATCCCGCAGGCATCGATCTCACGGTTTATCGCCAGTTGATTGCGAAAGCCACACGCACAGGCGGCTTCGTGGATTACCATTCAGCTCATCGTTATGCCCGTCGCGTTGACCAGGCCATCGATTCGATTTCTGCCCTGCTTGACGACGGCCACGCCGACGCGGTGCTGCAGCTTACGGAATACTCGCTAACCAAACTGGAAAAAGCCATTCAGCACATCGACGACTCTGATGGGAATATGGGCGACCTCTTGGGCAGATTACAGGATTTGCATTATGGCGCCTCCCTGCGAGCGGGGGAAGATCCCGAAGTCTTGGCGAGACGATTGTTTGCCTGGGAGATCAAGAGCGAATGGGACACTTTTTCCGGCGCGTCGGAAACCTATGCAGACGTGCTTGGTGAAAGAGGCTTAGCCGAGTACCGTCGGTTAGCAGAAACCAAATGGAAACAAATGCCGGCGCTGGCTCCAGGTGAAGATGATGTTGAAAAGTACGGGAAGCGTTTCCGCGTTACCAATATTATGGAAGTCTTGGCGCGCCAGACCGGAGACCCAGAAGCTTTGGTGGCAGTGAAGAGCCGCGATCTTTCGCATCCCTACTCCTTTCTGGAGATTGCCGAGATTTATCGCGGTGCTAAGAAGAATGATAAAGCACTCGAATGGGCCGAAAAGGGCCTCCACGCGTTCGCAAAAACCGATTCGCGAATCTCAGACTTTCTGGCCGAAGAATATCAAAACCGTGGTCGCCATGCAGAGGCCATGAACCTCATCTGGGCACAATTTGCCGACTCACCACAACTCGACAACTTTCAGAAACTACAGACGCATGCGCTCGGCGCCAATCAAGTTTCAGAGTGGCCTGGATGGCGTGAGAAGGCGCTGGCCCATTTTCGAGAGACTATCGAGAAAGAAAAGCACGAACGGTCAAAGACTCATTGGAACTGGGCTGGATATGGTGACCATTCGGAACTCGTTAACATCTTTCTCTGGGAGAAGCGATACGTGGATGCCTGGCAAGAGGCGTGTGCGGGCGGTTGCTCCCAAGCTTTGTGGCTTCAGCTTGCGACCGCGCTTGAAAAAGACTGTCCTGAGAAAGCACTCACGATCTACCGGGAGTTGTTTGCTCCCACTATTGCGCCGTCAAACAACTACGCCTATGAAGAAGCCATCAAGCTGCTGCGCAATGTGCGCACTCTGATGGTTCGCTTGGGCCGCGCGGACGAGGTTGACGACTATTTCGTTGCAGTCCGTGTGGAATACAAACGCAAGCGCAATTTCATCAAGCTGCTTGATGCGATGAGGCAGTAGTCGATGGTGCCAGCGTCACACCCGTTCCCATCCCGAACACCTAAGTTAAGTCTGCTTCCACCCCGCCGCTTCGCTAGGGATCTCGGGCTGGAGCCGATGGTACTGCACGGGTAACTGTGTGGGAGAGTAGGAAGTCGCCGGAATTATTTAGACGCAAGCCCGCTCGGTCGAAAGCCGCACGGGCTTCTTTCTTTGCCATTCCCTCTAAAGCCTTGGCGACGTTTTCGCGACGTGCCTATGTAACCCGCCGCCGAAGTGGTCAGGGGCGGAAAGGCGTCGAGGACGGCTCCGCCGCGCTAACTGTTCCTTGCTCAAAACCCACCTCTGAGATAAGTGCTGTGAAGCGCGGATCTGGCCGGAGCGATTCACTAAGAGGCAGCACATTCAACCAACAGAGAAAAGCGTCTCTTGCGTCGGCTGCTTTACGCAGGTATTCAAAAGCGCGCTCCGTGTCTTGCAAAGCCATGTAAACGATGGCTCGACAAACTGACGGGACAAAACGATTTTCTGCCAGCCGATCCATCGTAGCCAGCACTTCCAAAGCCTTTTCGCGCTGATTTGCTGCGGCATAAGCCGAACCTAAGAATGCTTGAACCAAAGGGTGTTGACCGTAGATTGTCGCGGCATTTTCCAGGTGCTGAACGGCTTCTTTGAACAAACCCAATTGTTCACTGGCAGCCCCCAGTGCGACCTGTAGTTCTGGATACGTGTGATCGAGCGCGCGCGCCTCGTCAAGTTTCTCGAGAGCCACACGTGGACGCTTAGCGTAATACTCGAGCCACCCCGCCGATGTCTGATACAGCATATTAAAGGGGTCCAACTCCAGCGCTTTCTGTAAAGCGACTCGGCCTTGATCAAAACGAGCTGACTGAACAAGACAGAGCATCAGGGAGTAGTAGGCCTTGGCACTGCTGGGATTGAGCTCGATCGCACGAAGCAAATAATACTCTGCCTCTTTCCAATTCCAGTCGTGGTACAGCTTTACATAACCCATCGAAATATTCGCGTCTGGCAGAGCTTGGTCGGTATCAAGAGCTCTTGTGGCGGCAGCTCTTGCTTTGGGGAAAATTTCCAGCGAAGGAGCCAAACCGTGAAAGCCGAGAAAGGTGTACGCATCCGCTAATCCAGCATTCGCGGCGCCGAACGAGGGATCGACCTGACTGGCTTGTTCGAAACATAGGATTGCCTTGTTGAAGCCCTCCTCGGTTTGGCGGTTCCAGTTGTACTTCCCCTCGAGATAAAGGTCATACGCTTCCAGGCGTCTCGTGGAACTAACATCCGGAGCGGGGATGCGATGCTGCGGCGCGAGTTTTACTTTCAGTTTCTCAACGATCCCCAGTGTGATCTCGTCCTGCAATTCGAAAATATCGCGCAGCTCGCGGTCGAAGCGTTCAGACCAAAGGTTTAAGCCGTCAGCGACATTGGTTAACTGGACCGTTACGCGGAGCCGGTTTCCGGAACTGCGAATGCTGCCTTCAAGAACGATTGGCACCTTCAACTGTTCGCCGATTGTCTTGATGCTCACAGCCTGGCCCTTAAATGCAAACACCGAGCTGCGAGAGACGACTCGGAGGCCTTCGAACTGAGCGAGAGCATTAATAAGTTCGTCGGTTAGGCCGTCGCTGAAATACTCTGAGTCCTCCTCCTTATTGAGATTGGCAAAGGGCAACACCGCGATACATCTTCCCGAAAGCTCAGATGAAACTCTCACCTTTGAAGTGGTCAGTGCTTTGAGATTCGATAATAGCTCATCGGTGCTCGCATAGCGTTCGTTCCGGTCTTTGGCCAGCAACCTGCGGAGTACTTCTTCAAACTGCGAGAGAGTCTCATTTGCCCTGACCCTGGTCCAATCGACTTCGTCGTATAGTATTGAACGCACCAGAGCTGGCATGGTGCCCCCGCCGAAGGGAAGGCTGCGGGAAGCAGCTTCATAGAGCGTTACGCCGAGGGACCAGAGATCAGACCGATGATCGACTGCGTCTCCCCGCACTTGTTCCGGCGACATGTAATTTGGGGTCCCCGTCGACGAGTGCTCACGCGAGAGCCCTAAGTCTGTTGAAATCAGGGCGAGGCCAAAATCTACGATCTTCACCACCCCGCCACGCGTGATCAGGATATTGGACGGCTTGATGTCACGGTGGACAATGCCCTTCGAGTGCGCTTCTCTGAGTCCCAGGGCAATCTGCATACTGATCTCAAGGGCTTCCTCGAACGGCAACGGTCCTTTCGCCGCCCTCTGCTTAAGATTTTCTCCGTCAACATAAGCCATCGCGATGTAGACCTGTTCACCAACGGCGCCAATATCATAGACAGTGCAAACATTCGGGTGATCCAAATTCGCAGCCGCCCGCGCTTCGTTGAGAAACCTGGACTCGCTCGCTGGGTCCTGCGAAGACCTTTGATTCAAGAATTTGAGGGCAATTGTTCGATTTAGCTGCGGATCGAAGGCCTTGTAGAGTACGCCCATCCCTCCTTGCCCGATCTTGCCGAGGACAGTAAATCGACCCACGGCGGGCAGAGTTATGACTTGGGTAGTATCTTCGTTCAATGGGACCATATCAAGCTTCACCCCGAGCATCGAAGCTTGCGACTTTGAGTTAGAGGTGATCCTAACATAGGTGGGCGCGGTTGACGTCCGTGAGGACGGCCTTTAAGTACTGGATTGTTTGCAGCGCAGACAATCCAATGATGCCAATTTCGTGCTGCGAGAGCGCAAGAGTGTCGAGCAATGAATCGAGATCGGCGCGGTGCTTTGGATCCACCTTCGCGTGAAGCAGGAAACTGCTGAATGCCTCCAGCGGAAGCTTATTACGCCGCGCCACCTCTTCAATAAACTCGATTTCGGGTGGAGTACCCTCCATCACTGCGATGTAGCCGAGCATGGCCACCGGATTATAGTGATGAATCCAGTAATACTGCGCGCCAACCATGCGCACCGGCGTCATTTTCGGAATGCGGTCGAGCAGAGACTGACGATTGATTCCCATGACTTCGGCATCGTCGAGAATCCAGTTGTCGTGGCCCACCTCCTCCAGAATGTGTCGCTCCAGGTAATCGCCAAAGGTCTGCAAACCAGCATCTGCCGCGTACCGCATCGAGCGACAACGCTCCAGAGTGGCTTGCATCAGCGGAACGCTGGCCCGAATGATCGAATGGCTTTGAAAAAGATACTCTCGATAAACCAACGCAAACTCTGGATGCATCCAGAATTCGTAAGCAGCCTGACTTAGGCCGGCGCTAAGCAATCCAATCTTCGTTCGCAGCAGCTCGCTTTGCGAAGACGCTTTGGCTGGTGGCAACGCCATTTGCGTTTGGCCGAGCTAGAACATCATGCCGTGGGGCACGTGTTTACGGATGAAGTGCTCGCCAAGCTTCTCTTTGCTCGAGATTATCGAATCCACCTCACTGCTGCTAAGCGATTCGATCACGGCTTCCTCTTTTTGGTCAAACTCGTAGTCATCATCTACTACTCCGGCTTTTTGAAGCCTCTCCAAGTTTGTCATGCTTGTTCTCCAGGGACGGGATTTAGAATTGCGCGTATGATGGACTACACTATGAGTGAAGTCAACAGTTGACCTGACACTAGTTGACCTGATTACTAGACTCAAACTCTACCGCGGAAAGACTCTCAATGCGCGCAAAAAGAGTGGTCCTAAGGGGAAGCAAAAAACTGGTTAGGCCCCGGCGCAGCCGTATTGCGTCGGTACGAACCGACAGAGAAATTACGGTTGTGCTGAGCTTACGCTGGAGCCAGGAAGCCAACCTCTGCCCGCTGAAGTCGCTCGGCACCTCGCCGGTGCACGAACGGACACATCTCAGCGTCAAACAAGCCAAGGGTGTGTTCTCCCCTGATCCTGCCGACGTTAATGCGGTGCGCCGCTTCGCCCGTAGCTATCATCTGCGCTGTAGGGCGCATAGCCTTGGTGGAGCTTTCATGCGGTTAAGCGGAACGGTCGGGCGCTTCAATCGAGCCTTTGGCGTGAAACTTACACACTGGGCAGAGAAGGCATACTCATCGGCCTATCAGGGGCACGATGAAGAAGTAACCTTGCCTGCGGACCTGGAAGGAATAGTCACTGGCGTATTTGGCCTTGACACGCATCCTGCAGCACGGCGTCCCAGCCGTTTAACCCACGGAATGTCTTCAGGCAGCATTACGCCTCCCCCTGTTACCAGCAGCACCCGAAAGCCCGCCGAATTTGCGGATCTCTACAAGTTCCCGCGAAACACCAGCGGGAACGGAGAATGTATTGGACTACTCGAATTCGGCGGTGGTTTTCGTTTGCGGGAGCTGAAATCATACTTCAAGTCTATTGGGATGAAGGCACCAACCCTGATTGTTCGAGAGGTTTCACCCGGGGCGAACCGACCGCAAGGCAAACAGGGAACGTTGAACCCGGACAGCGAGGTGTATCTGGATATCGAGGTGGCGGCGAGTATGGCGCCGGATGCGAAGATCGTGGTCTATTTCGGCGATAACACGATGCAAGGATGGCTCACCACTCTACAGGCTGCGATTCTGGACGAGGTGCACGATCCATCGGTGATTTCAATTAGCTGGGGCCAGGCAGAGCAGGAATGGAGTCCGCAGGCATTGACGGAGATCGATAAGCTTTTTCAGCTGGCGGCTCATAGGGGGATCACCACATGCTGTTCATCTGGTGATCGGGGCATCAGTGAAGCCAGCTCTCGTCCTTTCACGGTAGCGTTCCCCGCTTCGAGTCCGCATGTCCTGGCATGCGGAGGAACCCGCCTCGCCGTCAAAACAAGTGGGTCGCGAAACGAAACTGTCTGGAATCAGTGGCGGCAGTTTAGGTTGGCCTCAGGCGGAGGAGTGAGTGATGTGTTTCCGTTGCCGCCACACCAGAATCAAGCTAATGTGCCCTTGCGCCGCTCCCACGAGCCGGGCCGGGGTATTCCGGACGTAGCGGCAAATGCGTCTTCGGATACGGGCTACCTGATAGAAGCCGATGGCACACCCATGTCTCTCGGTGGCACGAGTGCCGTAGCTCCGCTTTGGGCGGCCTTAATCGCGCGCCTCAATGAAGCGATGGGGATGAGAGTTGGTTTTCTGACTCCACTCCTGTACACGATGAACGCTGCCGGCGCCGGAGCTGTTTCCGACATTACGGAAGGATACAACGGATCTACCAGGGCGGCCGGGTTCCGTGCCAGACCAGGATGGGATGCTTGCACCGGACTCGGCAGTCCGAACGGCGAAAAACTCCTGCAATTGCTGAGCTCCAGGAAAGCGAAGGGAGGGTAACTGTCAATGGATGAAATCCAGGAGTCGAACGCAACGTTTCACGAGCTGTGGGGTATGTACGCGCGCGGTGCTGGAGGCGAGGTTGTCCAGCAACCCGGCATCACGGCCACATGGGCTGGCGTTGCCTGGCCCATAGTGAACGTTCTGTTCCTGTCGTCGCGAATAGATGGTCTTGATGATCTTAAATCGCGGTTGCGACTAGTTGGAGAATTCACTGCGGCGAAGCACCAACCCGGCATGTTGATCGCCTGCGATGCCTGGCTGCCGCAGGGCGTCGAGGTTAACGAGCTTTTTCAAGCACACGGCTGGATTCAGATATCGCTAGCCCATGGAATGGTGTGTGAAAATGTCGGCGGTTCCGTTTCAGTTGCGGGTCTTGAGTGTCGGAGGGTCGCGGGTTCGCAGCTGCGGCGCGCGGTGGCGGACATTAACGCAGCCGGATACGAAGTGTCTCCGGAGATGGCGCGCGAGGCCCTTGATCACGAGAGTCTCTGGGGCGAAGGCTGCTTCGGGTACGTTGGGTATTTCGAAGGGAATGCAGTCGCGACTTCCACGACCTACGTAAGAGATGGTTACCTGTACGTTGCGCTCGTAGCGACCTTGCCTGAATTTCGTTCCCGCGGTTTCGGCAGGGCTATAACCAGCCACTCGATGCAAGCGGCCGGCGCGGCTTCGGGCCTACGGCGTGTGATTCTGCATGCTACGCCCGTGGCACGTCCAATTTATGAGGCACTCGGTTTTCGCACGGTAACGACATTTCCAATGTTCCTTCCGGAGGCCTTGCTCGCCGCACCCCACTAACTATTGCTTAGGAAGTCACCGGTATTATTAACAAGGCCCGCGCGTTAACTTCCCGCGGGCGGCGCTCTTACGAGGAAGCCATCAAGCTGCTGACCAATTTGCGCACTCTGATGTTTCGCTTGGGCCGTGCGGACGAGGTTGATGACTATTTCGTTGCAGTCCGCGTAGAATACAAACGCAAAAGCAATTTCATCAGGCTGCTGGTTGCGATGAGGCAGTAGTCGATGGTGCCAGTGTCAAACGCGTTCCCATCCCGAACACGGAAGTTAAGCCTGCTTCCACCCCAGCGGCCCTGCGCCGCCGGGGACCCCGGGCTGGAGCCGATGGTACTGCACGGGTAAACTGTGTGGGAGAGTGGGAAGTCGCCGGAATTACTTAATGAAGCCCGCTCGGTCACCAGCCGCAGCGGGCTTTGTGCTGCGCGTTGCAGAGCCCGCTTGTCAGCGAAACCCTTTCACGAACCCCAGCTGTCTCGATCTGATAGTAATTGCCTCGCCTCTAAGCTAAAATTACTGCGAGATATTCAATGAGTAGATCGGTCATTCTTCCCAGAGTGCACATCGGCGAGGTGATTCGCAATGCAGTCGTATTCAGGCCCGAAAATCATCAGAAACTTCCAGTGAACGCAGGCTCATTAATCGAGACGGTCGCTCGCTTCTTTGCCCTACTTCATGAGCGGCGAATCGAATTTGTACTTGTCGGCGGGATAGCTTTGCTTCAATACGTTGAGGGCCGCAACACGGAAGACATCGATCTAATTATGGCGCTCTCTTCGCTTGAGCGGCTGCCTGAAGTGGTAGTGGAGACACGTGATGATGATTTTGCACGCGGCAAGTTCGGCGATTTGCAGGTCGACGTCCTGCTTACCAGCAATCCGCTGTTCGATAAAGTGCGCAAGCAATACACAGCCACTCAGCAGTTTGTGGAGCAGGATATTCCTTGCGCAACTGTCGAGGGCCTGGTTTTGCTCAAGCTCTATTCGCTCCCATCGCTATACCGGCAAGGGAACTTTACGCGCGTCGGTCTTTACGAGAACGATGTGGCGACGCTGCTACAGACACATAATCCCGCCGTGGAGCCTCTTCTGGTTGGACTCGCCGCTTATCTTAGCGAGAGCGACATGACGCAAGTGAAGCAGATCGTAAGCGAGATACAGAAGCGCATCAGCCGCTTCGAAGAACACAATGGTAAGTAACATATCTTCCTGATTTTGGTGACTTGGGGGAGTAGGAAGTCGCCGGAATTAAGGAACTAATCACACCGTTGTGCGCGGAAGCCTTGCCAATCTCACAATCGCTTTCCAATCTCAATCAATAGAGCGCGACTGACGCGGCAGGGTGGACCCAGGCGATTCACCACAAAGGTCTCTAGGCTTATGGCGAGAGATGCTGATAGGATTCTTCCCGCATGCGGTGCCCAAGGTGCAAAAGTCCACGTGTTCAGCGCGGCTACAACGATGCGGCCTTACCGCTTAGAATGCTGGGGCTGCATGAACTTCTTTGCAATCGATGCGGTCTGGAGTTCAAGGGCTTCGATCCATTCGCGCAGTTTGATAGGGAACCATCGGTCGAGACGGAGTCTCCCGGCGACCGACGTCGTGCAGCAAGATACACCCTACACGCGCCGGCCACCATATCACTGGTTGAGGGCGAGGCCCGGGCTGGAACCGTATCCTATACGGCACCCTCCAGGGGTCACTGCGAGTCCATTAGCGAACGCGGGATGATATTGTCTTTTGTCGGGACGCGTTTTACGAGAGAGGATCTATCTCGTAAAGATTGCCTTCTGTTTGTTGAGGTGGATCTGCCGAATGGCCCGGTTGAAGCGGTAGTCTCAATTGTGACGCTCAACCGGGCAGAAAGTGAAACTGGTATAGGAAAGTGGATCGCGGGTGTCAGCATCTATCAAGTGACTGACGCAGACATAGCAAGACTTCGCTCCTATCTGGATCGATGCGCTGAAGCACCGGTTGTGGAATAATCACCTGGAGCCCGGTGGCGACGAATTCCTGCTGGGCTCTTTCCCGCCAGGCTCTCCGGCTTTTGTTTTTTTCTTGACTCCCGCAAAATGCATGCATGATTCTTATCGTCAAGGGACAGTTTTTGTCGCCAAAAACCCACTTCAGATCGCTCTGGATCATGTGGAAGGACTGAAGCGAACACTTTCTTGATTCCGCTTGGTTTTCTATGCCTGATTATGACGTCAAAGTCTGTTCCGCCAAGTACCCCTTGCACCTCCAACAACCAAAGATTATAGAAATCCATTTTATGGGCTATCTGAATGAATGCCGTTTCTGAGGAGCCAAGAAGCTGGACAATAATATTTGCATATGGACTCGGCCTTGGTGGGGCAATAAGGTGAGTTCCTTCCATCTTTGAAAACGCAACACGGTCTAAATACTTGCACGGGACATTTTTTAGGTCATTCCAACCAGCTTGCTTTATCGCCTTTTCCTCATCTTTTGTTAATGGTCGCTTAGCTAATTCGGCGAGAGGTTCGTCTTCCCAACTCATATTACCTCCCCTTTGGGGCAACCTGTGGATGACTTCCAACCTTGAGCATCTCTTAGGCGGCGCGCCTTTTCACAGTTGTCTTCTTTGTCTTACGGGTTGATCTAGCCCGTGCGGATGAACGAGTGGGTGATATCAGGCCGCGCAGCGCGTTGTTGACGGCTTCATCGTTGGGAAATGCCTTCGCTACTTCCGGGTCCAGCACGATCACGTTTGTCGATTCCCGAATGCGCTTTGCATATTTGCCGCGAACCATATCACCAAAGTCAGAGCGTTTGTATGACGGTCGCATCCAATCGTTAAGTTCTGATTTGTCCTTCTTCATAAATTTCTTTTTCATCTTTGGTGGCTCTGCGAGCACTGATAATTCTAATTGAATCTTTGCGGTCGGTATATGATACCGCCAAGATTCTGCCTCTGGAGGATAGCCCGAACGCGATAAACCGGTCTTCATCGGCGGAATGATCTGGATCGGCCGCAGTGGTTGAATGCGGATCGCGAAATGCGGTCGTTGCTTCTTCGAAGGAAATCCGATGCTTGACAAAGTTCAGCGCTGCCTTCCGCGGATCCCAGTCAAACTTCATCTTGGGATTATAAACCTAATCCCGGAGGCTACTATAGAACGACGCCCACGTGGGCACTAGTTCTTCCTACATCATACCTTGCATCGCTACTGGGTTATACCTTAACGCCGCCGGATGTTAAGCTGGGTTTTCAGTTTGCTATTCTGCTGCTGCGCCATGATTTCACTGTCTTTCATTAGCCACTTCTTTTCTTCGCTGCCGAAGCGCGCCGTCGGGCGAGTGGGCGGCTTCTTAGTATTATTCCTCGCTCTCGCTACGCTCAACTGTCAGACCAATCCTACAGCGACTCCCTTCGAGAAAATTCCGACCTACGGTTACGAGGTGGTGCATGTCTTTCCACACGACCCGAAGGCGTATACCCAGGGCCTGGTTTTTCATGAGGGCAACTTGCTCGAGAGCACGGGGGAGGTGGGCCGTTCGAGTCTGCGAAGAGTTGAAATAGAAACCAGCAAAGTTCTGCAGAGGGTCGATGTCCCCCCACCGTATTTTGCGGAAGGGATCACGCTGCTGAAGGGGAAGATCTACCAGTTGACCTGGCAGCATCAGCTTGGTTTTGTCTATAACGCCTTTAACTTCGAAAGGACGGGCGAGTTCAACTACACCGGTGAGGGATGGGGACTCGCGAACGATGGCCAGTCGCTAATCCTGAGCGACGGTTCGAATAGGATTCGCTTTCTCGATCCGGACACCTTCCAAGTGACCAGAACGATCCCGGTGCTTGACGGCAAGACGCCGGTTGAGGAGATCAATGAACTCGAATACGTACAAGGTGAAATCTACGCCAACATCTGGCACGCTGATCGCGTAGCTCGCATCAATCCGCAAACGGGCGCGGTAGTTGGTTGGATCAATTTAGCGGGCCTACTGAAGCCGGGCGAAGTGCAGGACGAGGAAGCCGTCCTAAATGGTATTGCATATGACGAAGCTAGCGGCCGGCTCTTCGTGACCGGCAAGCTCTGGCCGAAGATTTTCGAAATCCGCTTAAAGCAAAAATAAATCATGGATTCAAGTTTGAAGTGCGACTGGAAACTGGGTTCGCTCCAGCGGAGCGACATGTTATAGAAAAATCACTGTCCTAAAATACCTTCGCTCCTTTACGAGCGAATTCTCCGGAGAATCATAAGCATCTCGCTCCGCTGGAGCGAAAACGCGTGACCCTATTCTTCAAGCAAAAAACGCAGTATATATCTCAGCACTGGTGACTTCGAGAGTCCCTCCACAAACCACACACGCCGAAAGCGACTCGGTATCTCTGGATCGACTTCCCGGCAACCGCGAGTTGCGGATTTCAAATCAGCCTTACCGTTATCCTCAACTGATTCTGTTTCGGTTTGCGACATGCTCAGCTCCTTCGAGAACACCGAAATCTTTGTTGCGCTTGCCGGTCAATCCCAATCCGCTACTTCACTTCAAACTTCACGGTGTAGAAGAACGAGCGATCACTTCCCACATAGAAGCGGCAGGTAATGATCCTCGCACTGCGCTTGTTTCGGAGTTACGGATTGGTCAAGCCGATCCGATCTTTGTCTATGCCTATGCATGAAGGCGCCGGCTTTGAACGTGAATCGGGGTGGGTTTTTCATTGATCGTTCATCCTTTCTTCCGAACGTCATTTCAAAAAAGAAAGGCCGCCGGCACGGATGACTTGTCCGTGGCGACGGCCTCCGATTGTTTCGGTCAGCCGGAAAAGGCTCGTCAAGTTCCCTGCGCTCAATCTTCACGCCGAGAGTATTAATAGAGTCCGCTTCATGGATAAGTTATGTGCATGCGGTACGTCAGATAGTACGTGCCAATGAACACTTGCTTTCCGTTACGCGGTGCAATCGAATAGAGGTTCGCGACCCCTGGGTTAG
>JANMQG010000158.1:0-11393 GCA_031370285.1 Chloracidobacterium sp.
GCAAGCTGTCAGGCGAAGGCCGCGGCGTCAGTTGGGATCTTTCAGGTGCGCAACCTGGAACCTATACGGCAACAGTTGATGTCAACGACGGCAACGCTCACACGGCAAATGGTGCTACTACAGTGACCATTGCGGAGTGCAGAGATTGCAGAGCGCCATGTCCGGCAGTTTCAGTAAGCTGCCCGGCTAACGTTCCGCAAGGCGAAACGATCACCTTTACGGCAGCAGTTACTGGCAATGCAAGCGTAACTTACAACTGGTCAATCTCGGCCGGCACGATCAGCGGTGGCCAGGGAACGTCTTCCATTACGGTCGATACTGCTGGACTGGGCGGCCAGACGGTGACCGCTACGGTTGAGCTTGGTGGACTTGATCCCTCTTGCTCGAAGACGGCGTCCTGCTCGACAGGAGTTGAAACGCCACCGGCAACTTGTCGCAAGTTTGACGAGTACGCAGATCTCAAGTTCAACGATGAGAAGGCGCGCCTCGACAACCTGGCCATTCAGTTGCAGCAGGATCCGGGTTCACAAGCCTATTACGTTATCTTCGGGTCCTGTGACACTGAAGGTGCGGCGCGATCGACACGTGCGGTGGACTACCTGGTCAACAACCGTGGCATTGATCGGGCTCGCATAACGGTAGTCGATGGCGGTTGCCGCGAATCGCTGACGGTTGAGCTTTGGATTTGCCCAACCGGGGCAGGCGCACCGACGGCGACAAACTCAGCGACCGTTTCCCCTTGTCCTGCGTGTAAGGTGAAACCTAGGCCACGACCCCGAATGCGGCGACGTCGGTAAGACGGGATCGGCGCAAACAAATAACGCTCGCGTCTTCTAAAACTGACGCGAACCTTCCGATGCGGGCGATGTTCTCTCAAAAGAGGCATCGCTCGCATTGCTTTTCCGGGCACGGATGACTAGAACAATCCAAACTGTCGCCTATAGGCTACAGGACTTGTAAAGTTCCAGATTACAAATGCGGAAAATTATATTAGAATTGAAAAGACGCGCCCCCGACCTCTCACTATGACATGGAAGTTGTTTTGAGAAACATGAAAGCTAGATTACCAAATATAATTCTTCTCGTTGTCCTGTTGTTTATTGTTCCGCTGCAGTTCATCGCCCACGGGTCTCTCGCAGACTCGGTCGACAGCATGGCTGATCCGGGCAAGTATTCGAACGACTGGCGCGCCAACGGGCCTCCGGGAGGCGACGTGCGCAGTCTCGTGGTTGATCCTAACAACCCTGACCGGTTCTATCTTGGTACGCTGGATGCGCAGATTTATACCTCGGCTGACGGGGGAAAAAACTGGGAGTTGCTTTACAACTTCAACAAACCCAAACTTTTCGTCGATCACATCATCGTCGACCCGCGTGATGCTAAAACACTCTACGTTGCCGCCCATAGGCACAAGGAGGCTGGCGGGTTTTTTAAGTCAACTGACGGCGGACGAAAGTGGCGCGAGAGTCCGGAGTTGAAGAATGAAGCTTTGCACTCGCTGACTCAGGCCGACTCCAATCCTAATGTTTTGATTGCCGGTACTTTCAATGGCATCTTCCGCTCGGACAATTCGGGGGACTCCTGGACGCAGTTGCCGACGTACAACACACCCGGGCTGGTTCATGTCGAGTCACTCGCAATTGACCCCAGGACTGCCAGTACGATCTACGCCGGCACGTGGTACCTGCCTTATAAGTCGACTGATGGCGGCCAAAGTTGGAAAAACATCAAGAACGGGATCATCGACGACTCAGATATTTTTGCCATCGACATCGACCCGCGTGATCCCAACCACGTCATCGCGTCTGCCTGTAGTGGAATTTATGAAACCAGCAATGCTGGTGACAGTTGGACCAAAGTGCAGGGCATCCCATCTCAGTCGAGAAGAACGCGCGCCATCGTGCAACACCCGTCCATCGCGGGGTTGGTCTTCGCCGGCACTACCGAAGGATTCTGGCGTTCAGAGCGCGGCGGGAAGGCCGACTCCTGGATGGTAACTACATCCAGGCAACTCGAGGTCAATTCGATTGCCATTCACCCCTCGCGACCACAAACGATCTACATTGGTACAAACAACTACGGTGTAATGATCTCAACTGACGGTGGGAAGAACTTCGTGCCTACTAACGGGGGATACAGTGGGCGATTTGCTAATGTCATCGTTGCCGACCGCGAAACGCCAAACCGAATCTATGCCGCGACCATAAATACGACCACCGGGGGCGGCTTTCTTTTTGTGAGCACTGACAACGGCGAAACATGGCGACCGTCAATGCGCAGCATGCCTCCTCGCCTCATCACCTATTCGATCCTCCAGGACACACGTGACGCCAACCTGATCTATCTCGGGACCAACCTTGGCGTTTATCGCTCACTCGATCGCGGAGCTTCGTGGGCGCCCGCAGGAACGTCGATCAAACCGACCACGACGCCGAAAGGCAAAAAGAAGCCTTCCGCGGGTTCGACTCAAAACACGGCGGTAAAGAAACTCAGTGACACCACGCGCGGGGTTCAACAGGCACTTATTGCGGCCGGGTATGGCGTCGGTGTGCCAGACGGGCGTGCCGGCACTCAGACCATTATTACTCTCAAGAAATATCAGGCCGATCGCCAGCTGCCGGTGACCGGCAAAATCGATAGCGTTACGCTTAAGTCGCTTGGCATAGCGAGCGGGTCAGGCGAAGTAGTCGGGGCGACCGTCGTCCTTACTGATGCGGTCAACGCGCTTGCCCAAACGGTCGACCCAGATACTCAGCGGCCCGTCGTTCTGGCGGCGACCAATCTTGGTTTATATCGTAGCTTTGATCCAGCCAGGGGTTGGCAGAAGCTGTCCTACGGCGCCAGCCTCGATCCCCGGACCAGTTGTGTCGCAATCTATGCGCAGCACCCGGAAACGATTTTGGTAGGCACCGCTGCTTCGGGCGTTTTGATTTCGAACGATGGCGGAAAGTCGTGGCAACGCGTGTCAGGTGTTCCCAGTGAGGCTCCCGTAAATACGATTGCTCGGGATTTGCAGCGGCCAAATCACATTTACGTTGGCACGAAACAGTCCTTCTATGTGTCACGCGACGGAGGCGTAAACTGGAGCCGTCGTGGTGGCAACCTTCCGTTTGGTGATTTCACGAGTATCTTGATCAATCCGCGCAATGGCGATGAGGTCTTCGTGGGCAATGCCTATCAAACTGGCGAAATAGGTGGCGGGGTCTATCGGACGGTCAATGCGGGGCAAACGTGGGCGCGCATTGATCCAAAAGAGAACCGGCTACCCAGCCAACGAATTTGGGCACTCGCTTTTGATTCGCGCGATCAAAACACTCTTTTTGTTGGTTCTCACTCAGCAGGTGTTTATGTCGTGCCGCGTGGCTTAAATGATGTGTCGGCTGTTAGTCATTGATCCGTCAAGCATACAAAAACTTTACCGCAAAGGACTTATGCGCGGGTCACGAATAGTATCAGCACCTTGACATGCCCTTATTCCGACGTGTACATTTCGATTCTACCCGGTAAGCGACTGGTGATTGTCGGACCAAGCGGGTGACTACGGGCGCGGCGGAAATCGAAACCAATAAAACCTCCTTTTCCAAATCTAAACGGCTCGCATTCCTCGCAAGCTTCAACCCCGATATCATCGCCAAGGTCAACGAAGCAAGTGCCGCCTAAGCACTGTTTTTCGCTCGTCGGAATGGGCGTGGGCCCGTAGGCGAGTGAGATACGTGAATACGAACTTAGGGCGGTGAATTTTCCGGGAATGTTACAGGAGTCTGCATGGCTAGTGAAGAATCGATGTTAAGCAACCAGGAACCAACCAACGATAACCCCGTGACCAATGAGCAGGAGAGCTTGCAGCCTACATCACCCGCACCAGCTACGAATGATGCCGGTCCAGTGGTAGCCGCCAACAACGACGACGACGACGATGAGCCTCGGGCCGGCGGCGACGTCGACTTCGGACAGTTGCTCGATCAGTTTGAGCAGGAGCAGGCCTCGCTACAGGAAGGCGAGGTAGTTCGTGGCATTGTGGTGGGCATCAGCGAACGGGGCGTCGTAATCGATTTCGGTTACAAGTCGGAAGGGATCGTTAACCCAGCCGAATTCACCGAGAACGGCGTTTTGTCAGTTAAGGCCGGCGACGAAGTCGACGTGCTGGTCAAGAACATGGAAACGTCTGATGGCCTGCCGATATTGTCGCGCGCCGATGCCGTACGCATGAAGGCCTGGGACGAGTTGGAGAAGTCCTACCGCGACGGAACCAACATTAAGGGTCGCGTAATCGAGCGCATCAAGGGCGGCTTGCGCGTGGACATTGACGGGATTGGCGCCTTCTTGCCCGGCTCCCAGGTCGATGTTCGTCCGGTGCGTAATCTCGATTCGCTCCGCAATCAGGAGATCGAAGCGAAAGTCATCAAGCTCAATCGCAAGCGTTCGAACGTTGTTTTGTCACGAAAGGCCGTCATCGAAGAAGAGAATGCCGGACGCAAGGGAACAACGCTCGGGCACATTGAAGAAGACATAGTCGTGGAAGGTCAGATCAAAAATTTGACTGACTACGGCGCCTTCGTGGATCTTGGTGGAGTTGATGGTCTGTTGCACGTAACTGATATGTCCTGGGGTCGTTTGCAAAACCCAAGTGAGCTTTTCCGCGTGGGTGACAGCATTCAGGTCAAGGTACTTAAGTTTGATCGCGAGCGCGAACGCGTTTCCCTGGGTTACAAACAACTATTACCGGACCCCTGGTCGAGCGTAGAAGAGCGCTTCCCAGTCGGCGCGCGTGTACCCGGACGTATTGCCAGCGTGGCTGACTACGGCGCCTTTGTCGAGCTGGAGGCTGGAGTTGAAGGGCTGGTTCACGTTTCGGAAATGAGTTGGTCAAAACGCGTCAAGCATCCGAGTAAGCTGGTGAACCCGGGCGACGCAGTTGAAGTGGAAGTGTTGAGCGTGGATCCAAAGGCCCGCCGCATTAGCCTGGGAATGAAACAGATTCAGGATAACCCCTGGCAAACGCTGCACGAACGCTACCAGGTTGGAACCCGCGTCCATGGTCGCGTCAGAAATCTGACCGACTTCGGCGCTTTCATCGAGATTGAAGACGGCGTGGATGGGCTCGTGCACGTGTCTGACATATCGTGGTCTCGAAGAATCAAACACCCGAGTGAAGTGCTGAAGAAGAGCCAGGAGATTGATGCCATAATCACCAGCATCGACGCAGAGAATCGGCGGTTGTCGCTTTCAATCAAGGACCTGGAGCCAAATGCCTGGGATCGATTTGTTAACGAACATAATCCTGGGGATGTAGTGCGTGGAAAAATCGCTCGCTTCGCAAACTTCGGAGCCTTTGTTGAATTAGACGACAATCTTGAGGGCCTCTGCCATATTTCAGAGCTTTCGGAGGAGCGCGTTGAAAAGCCCGAAGACGTGGTACAGCTGGGCCAGGAAATGGAATTTAAGATTCTGCGGATCGATGGTGAAAGCAAGAAAATAGGACTATCGGCACGCGCAGTAGGCAAGGATGAACCGATCGTCGACGCGAAGGTTTATTCATCACAGGTAGGCAGCGGCATGGCGTCTTTGGGAGAGCTGGCAGGCCTCGCCAGATCTGTTGAACCTGAAACTAAGCCCGAGCCGGAACCGAAGCCTGAACCCGGGACCGCGCCAGCGCCGGTGAGCGAGCCTGAGTCTGCGGTGGAAGCGGAAGTAGCAGCCGAGCCTAATACCGCGCCTGCGGACGAACCTGAGCCCGAGGCGCAAGCTGCCGCGGAGCCTAACACCGCGCCGCAAGCGGCTGCGCCTGAAACGGAAGCAAAGTCGGCTGAGGAATCCGAATAGCTTCAGGCAAATCTGAGGACCGAGGTTTTCAGAAGCCTTGAAGTTTTCGTTGTCCGTGTTAGTTGATCCGCTGGCGGCTGCATCTTGCCGGGCGTGATTGTTTTCTGATAGGGTAACCGGGTTGAACACACCTCGCAACTCTTAGTACGTAGAATGAATTATCGCTTCGCGACCTACTTTTTTGCGCTAGAGCTATCTTTCTCAGCTGAGGTGTTGCATGACAAAAGCGGAACTCGTGGAAGACGTCGCTGAAGCGGCGGAACTTACCAAAAAAGATGCCGAACGATTGGTCGAGATCGTTTTTGAAAGCATTGTCGAGACGCTCAATCAGGGTGAGAAGATCGAACTTCGCGGCTTCGGAAGTTTTCGCGTGCGCGAAAGAGGCGCTCGTCGTGGTAGAAATCCCAAGACCGGGGATCCGGTTAGTATTCCCGCCAAACGCGTTCCCTATTTCAAACCTGGCAAAGAACTCAAAGAGCTGATTAACGAGCACAACTCCCAACCAAACGCTACGGCAGATGCCCCAGCGAGTCTCGCTTCAGACGACTCCCGCCAACCTCCTATCATGTAGGGTTCCTCCTGTCCAACAAAGCGCCGATGTCTTGCAACAGCGTCGTCACGGTGCCCACCGTTGTCGAGCTGATTTTCGGTAGCCAGATGAGCCGGCTGCCAAGTGAAGCTACTGCGAGCATCATTAAGTTCTCCGGCCAGCATTCAGCTTGTTAAGGCTGGTTCTTTGTCCTCCTACCTTGAGTTCTGAAAGAGCTTACTGATTTGCGACGTAAGGACGGTGAGCCGCGCCCAGATGAAGGACGTGACCTTTCATGGCGAGGGAGGTCACGCCCTTCTAAATTTGAAGAAGTCTACGCGTCTCGCCTGAAGAACAAATCATTGAGATATGTTTACATCGGGGATTGCATCATTCCGAGCACGCGAAGGGCGCGAGGGCAGCGTCATTTTCTGATGCAAGCATTCTTGTAGAAACAAGGTGTACAGTTCAACTCCAATTCTTCTTGACAGCGAATTAGTACTGGCGTTAGATTTCGCCATGTAATTCCCCGAAATCTTCGTTCACGTGCGACTCACCACCTCGCGTAAGGCTCGCGTTAACGATTCACTCATAACCGCCACCCGCTTCGTGTCCTACCCCCTGGGTAAGCTCGTTGGTGCAGAATCCGACAACTCAGTCGGAAGGAGACCCGGTTCATGCAAATCAAGAACACTCTCATCAAGACCAGCGTTCTGGTTTTGACTGCCGCCGGTGCTTTGGTTGCGTTGAGCGGCCTCGCCGCCGCCGCCCACGCCTGGCGAGCTTCCGCGCCCAGCAAGAGCGCTTTGCCCGAAGTCGTGAATGCCCTTCCGGCTTCTCCTGTTCCCCAGAGAACGCGGCGCATTGCGGACATCGAATCCGAGCTAATCACGATTACCCCACATGGTTTCGAGCCCAGTGAGATTACACGCGGCCAGGGACGGTTTCTCTTGAGTATTGATAATCGCAGCGGTCTGGAAACAGTGGGACTGCGCTTCAGCCGAGAAGATGGTTCACGTCTTCGAGAGCTGAGCATTCCGCGCGAGGAGCCCGACTGGAGCGAGGTTGTCGAGCTGCGACCAGGACGCTACGTATTAACCGAAGACCGTAATCCGGAATGGACTTGCGTGCTCATCATCACGCGTTGAGTCCAAGCATACGGCTCAAACAACCTCGGGTTTGAAACTCTCAACCGCAATTCATTGGAGACATCATGCCATCACTTCTAAGCATCCTTCACAGGCCGGTCGTTCGATCCCTTTCGCAACTGTGCCTCCTCACTTTAGTTTGCCTCCTCAGTTGCCAGTTTGCGAGCGGCCAGAGTCCTACAGGCGGCACCACACCGCTCGGACTTTCACCGGGAGCACCGGCAGGTTCTTACGCGCTGAGTGGTTTTGAAAGCGTCAATCCCTACAACGGCAATCTCAACTTTCATTTGCCGCTCGTTCAACTAGGCGGAAGAGGCGAGGCAGCAACGGCGTCAATGCTGGCGATCGATGCCAAGAGTTGGACCGTCAAACATACGGTGGTGACTGATCCAAACACTGGAGAGCTGCTCGATGTTTACACGCCGCAGCCCAACTGGTGGAGTGCCAAGCCCGGTTATGGTCCGGGTGCGCTGGTCGGGCGTCAGTCCGGCGCCAATGCGAATCAGACTTGCCCTGCGCCGGGCGGCGGCGTAATCAGGTACATCTATCAACAAACGTTGACGCGTCTCACCTTTACTGCGTCGGACGGCACCGAATATGAATTTCGCGACGACTTAACCCGCGGTCAGCCGGCTACTGTTTCCAACCCCTGCGGCAGTGGCGCCTCTCGGGGAACGGTCTTCATCACGGCTGACGGGAACGCAGCGACGTTTATCTCAGACACCGTAATCTCCGACAAGATAAACTCCACCGGTCCCAGTCTCATCTACCCTTCCGGCTATCTGCTGCTTCGCGACGGCGCACGCTACCGCATCGACAGCGGCCGTGTCTCCTGGATGCGCGATCGCAATGGCAACAAGATGACCTTCGCTTACGACGGCAACGCGCGCATTTCGATCATTACCGATTCACTGAACCGGCAAATCACCTTCAGCTACGCCAACATGACTTCCACCTTCGACGACCAAATAACGTTCAAAGGGTTCGCCGGAGTTGCGCGCACGCTAAAAATCACGCGGACATCCCTCAGCAATGCCCTGCGGCCCGGTTATGTCATCCAGAGTTACCACAACCTTTTTCCCGAATTGAACAATGCCGGCAGCGGCACCTTCAATCCCACCGTCGTTTCCGCGGTCACGCTTCCCAACAATCAGCAGTATCAATTCAAGTACAACAGCTACGGCGAATTGGCGCGAGTGGTGCTGCCCACCGGCGGGGCCATTGAGTACGACTTCACCACGGGCTCCGGGGCCGAGAGTGACGGCTACGACTATCAGATCTTTCGCGGAGTGATAGAGCGGCGTGTCTACGCAGACGGCACAACGCTGGAGGGGAAGACTACCTATAGCCGCAGCTACCTTCCCGCAGGCGATCAGGTAACAGTTGACCAGCGCAACGCGACTGGAACGCTCCTAGCCCGGGAGAAACATTACTACTACGGGTCAGCAAGCGACTCGCTGTTTACCGACGGCATAAGTTATCCATTTTGGCAGAACGGTCGCGAGTACCAGACCGAAGCTATTGACGCCAATGGTACGACGGTGCTAAGGAAAACTGAGAACACCTGGCAGCAAGGCGTTATTATCAGCCCGTGGGCACCGACCATACCCAATAACACTCGGCTTGCTGAAAGCAAAACTACTCTGGAACCCGCGACTGCCAATCTCGTCACAAAGCAAACTTTCGGCTACGACGATACAGTTCCCTATAACAATCAGAACAACCTGAAAGAATTTGACTACGGCAGTGGCGCGCCGGGTTTGCTGGTGCGTGAGCGGCGGACAACTTTCATCACCGGGACAAACTACGCTGGCACCAGCGTTCATCTGCGCAGCCTGGCGACACAGGTATCTGTCTATGATGCGGGAGGAATTGAACGCGCGCGGACAAGCTATGAATACGATAACTACGTGAACGATACGTGGCACGCCGCGTTAACTCACCGCACCAGCATTTCGGGACTATGTGCCTATTTCGACGCCGCGGGCAGTTGCTATAGCCCAGATGATATCTCCCATCCTCCTGCTTCTTATCTAACTCGTGGCAATGCGACCGGCACGACCAGCTATTTGCTCGTTAATGGCGCTCCCACAGGTTCAGTCGCAGCTTACCGGCAATACGACATAGCCGGCAACGTGTTGAAAGCGATCGACGCCCGCGGCTACGCGACAGATTTCGATTTCTCCGATCGCTTCGGCTCACCTGACGGCGAGGCGCAATTGAATAGTGGGTCCGCCGAGTTAGGCGCGCAGTTGAGTTATGCTTTTGCGACCAAAGTGACGAACTGGTTCGGCCAGAAGGCTTTCGCACAGTTTGATTATTATCTCGGCCGGCCCGTGGATGGTGAGGATGTTAACGGCATTACGGCCAGCGGCTATTACAACGATATTCTCGACCGGCCCACACAGGTAAGGCGAGCTGTGTTAACTTCCGCGGCAAATCAAACGACCTTCAGCTACGACGACGCCGGTCGCATCATCACCTCCACCAGCGATCTCAACACGAACACCGACAATGGGCTGGTAAGTAAAGGGCTCTACGACGGTTTGGGGCGGACAACCGAGACGCGGCAATACGAAGGCAGCACAAACTATATCGCGGTGCAGACTCAATACGACGCACTCGGGCGGGCTTACAGAACTTCAAATCCCTTCCGTCCGTGGCAAAGCGAAACTGCGTTGTGGACTACCAGCGCCTTCGATGCGCTCAGCCGGGTTATCTCAGTGACCACACCGGATAGCGCGGTAGTGACAACCAGCTACAGCGGCAATACCGTCACCGCTGCCGATCAGGCAGCAAAGGCGCGCAAGAGCGTGAGCGATGGCCTGGGCCGCCTCATAACAGTTTATGAAGACCCGAGCAGCCTGAACTACGCCACCAGTTACTCCTACGACGTGCTCGACAATCTGACTAATGTTTCGCAGGGCGTGCAAACACGCACTTTTGTCTATGATTCGCTCAAACGCTTAACCTCCGCCAGCAATCCTGAGAGCGGAATTGTCTCCTACGATTACGACGCGAACGGCAACCTGTTGCACAAGACCGACGCTCGCAATGTCACCACTACCTTGGCTTACGACGCTCTGAATCGCGTTACTACCAGGAGCTACAACGATAGTCCGCAGACGCCGCCGGTAAGTTACTTCTACGACGGGCAAACACTTCCTACGGGAGCGCCGAGTTTTGATCGTGGCTATGCAATTGGGCGGCTGGTGGCCGTGACCTACGGCAGCGGCAGCAGTGCCGGAACCTATCGCGGCTATGACGCCTCCGGACGGGTGATGCGGCAATATCAGCAAACCGATTCCGTCAACTACCTGGTGGAGGCTTCTTATTATGCCAACAGCTCCTTTCAGAATGAGACTTATCCGTCTGTTCCAGGGTATGGAGATCGGCGGGTTGTAAGTTACACCAACGACGCGGCCGGTCGGCTGGCTTCGCTGAGTAGTTCAGCCACGAGCTATGCTCCGGCAGCCAGTGTCTCCAGCATCGGTTACGCTTCACACAACGCGCTGAACACCGAGACCTATGGCAACAGCTTGATTCACGCGGTTACCTACAACAACCGTTTACAGTCGAATGAGATCAAGCTGGGCACCAGCGGTGCGCCGATGTCCGTGGTCGATCTTGTTTACAGTTACGGCACGACCAACAACAATGGCAATGTGCAGAGCATCGCCTACGCGGGCGGCGGCTTGAGCTACACGCAAACATTTGGTTACGACCAGTTGAACCGCCTGACTACCTCGCAAGAGAACAGCGGCTCGAGTTGGTCGCAAACAAACGGCTATGATCGTTACGGCAATCGCTGGATCGATTTGGGTGGCGGCAGTCAGAGTCTTTACTTCAACACAAATAACCGGATAACTAACAGCGGCTATAGTTACGATACA
>JANMQG010000136.1:0-5046 GCA_031370285.1 Chloracidobacterium sp.
GGGTTTTCAAGCTAATGTCCTCGACGTGTTGTCGACAATTCCAGGAGACGAAGGGAGTGGGACAGGACGGCGTGTTCGCGCAGGTTTCGCGGATAAACAAAAACCGATTTCTCTGGGTGGATTGGCCTTCTGTAAGTCTGAAGGCAGGTGAACCTGGCACGATGAGCAGCGGCAAGGCCTCTTAAAAGAAAGGCAGCATTCCCTGCCGCGGATTGAAGATTACCGTACAGGGTAAACATTGTCAACAGCTATTTTGCGAGGTTAAACCAACGTTCTTCGGCTTACGAGTTCTTATAGGAAGGATTCTCTTGCCCCGAAGACTACATTTTCTGGAACAGGCGCAGGCGATTCCAGAGTCGAGACTTCCGAAACCTTAGCTTGCGCGGCACCAGACCTGCGGTTAGGATGCGACGGAATGAGAACTAAGTATCGGATCCTGCTGCTCGCTGCCTTGCTGTTCGCAGTTCTGGCAAGTTGGCTATGGTGGGTTCGGCCAATAAGAGTGGACATGGCGATGTATGCGCCGGCCGATTCGTTGGTCTACCTGGAAGCCAACAATCCATTAGAGCTGGTGGAAACGGTGACGCGAACAGACGCCTGGAAAGCGTGGGGAAGCGTCGTGGGTGGACCTACTGGCGCGTCTCAAAGGCATTGGTTTCAGAGGGTCGTAGGCTGGACAGGCATCGGTCCGATTCAGTCGGTAATTCTCGCCCGAGCTCAAGTGGCTGCGGTCGTCACGGATTTGAGCACAACCGAGGAAGGCGACACCCTACGAATAAAGCCGGAGGGGGCCGTCATTATCGAAACCCACACCTCAGAACGAAGGATCAGACCGCCGTTTGAACAAAACCTCAAGACACTTGCAGAAAAGACCTACGGAAGTCCCACCAATCGACGAGTCACAAGGGATGGAGTTGAACTCGTCGAATGGATCTCGCCTGAAGGTTCTCGTCAGATCGTCGGGACTACATTCGGCAGCCTGATCATTGTTGGGAACAGCGAGCAATCAGTTCGAAATTGTCTGGCCGTAGCGCAAGGACGCCGGCCCAGTTTGAAAGACGACTCCGAACTGCATCAAATGCGACTTCAGCTTGACGAAGCTCACGCCTTAACTTTTGGCTATGTCCCACGCGGAAACAGCGCTCGTTTGCTTGGCGTGGGAGTGCCTCTGCTATTAGGGCATGCGCCAGGGGATTCGGACTTTCAACGTCTAATTACAAGCGGCGCGGCGAAGGTGTTTGGCAGTCTTGGCTGGACTTCCAGAGCATATCTGACGGGCATAGAAGATCGATACCTAATCGCTCTCCAGCCATCGATTATCGAGCGACTAAAACCAACCTTCACCACTGCCAAGGGCGACTCCCAAATTCAACGCGTGCTGCCGAACGATGTTTATTCGGTTTCGTCCTACAGGTTCGCAGAACCGGCCGCAGCGTGGCAAAGTTTGAAGACGTCTGTCTCATCCCAGGTCGATGTTTTATCGGCGATCGTGTTTTCCTCTGTTCTGAAGTCTGCGCTTCTCTCGTACGGAATCGACGACGCCGAAGCGTTTCTCGGAGCAGCGGACGGTGAATTACTGACGTTGCGGTTAGACGAGACTGACGAGCGCGCAATCCTCATTGCCGGCGTGCGGGATCGTGCGAGGTTGCGTGAGCTGGTTACAAGTAAGTTCGGCATGAGAAGACTAAACGAACCGGCAGGAGAATCAGAGACTTTTGCGGATGGGCAAGGCGAATTTATGGCTAGCTTCATTGACGATTTTATTGTTATGGGAGCTGCCGCAGACGTTCGGCGCTATGTCGAAGGTAGGCGGGCCAATGCCGCAACACTCACTACCGAAAAACTTAGAAGGATGACCTCCTTTGTGTCGTCACCGGATTCAGCAAGCATCGTGACTTACACCGATGACAGCGATCGCGTTCGAAGTTTTCTCTCCGCGATGATCGTGGCTAGAGGGGCCCAGACGCCTCCAGGACATCTCGACGAGGTCCTCAGTGCATTGCCGTATTCGGTAACCGAAACGACTCTCGGCGATCGCGGCATAGAAAGAAGTACGCGGTCGCCGCTTGGACAATTCAGCACGCTCCTTCCCTTACTAATTCCGGAACGACTCGCGCCTACGAAGAAGGCCACGGAGTCGAAATAAATCTTGACGAATATGATTGTGAGGCCGCCAGTGGAAATACTGATTGCGACTCGCAATCCAGGAAAAATTCGGGAAATCAAAGAAGCGTTGTCAGAATTGCCGGTGCGGCTGCGTTACCTGACCGAATTCCCAAACATTTCATCCGTCGATGAAGTTGGCCGGACCTATAAAGAGAATGCAGTCCTTAAGGCATTGAGCTACGCGAAGCAGACCGGAATCTATGCCTTGGCTGATGATTCGGGATTGGAAGTTGATGCCCTAGGCGGAATGCCGGGCGTGTTCTCAGCGCGTTTCGCCGGCGCCCACGCCGCGGATCTTGAACGCATAGAAAAGCTTTTGGCAGCGCTCCCCGAATATCGGCTGGAACAGCGAACTGCCCGTTTCATTTGCTGTATGGCCCTGGCTGGCTGGCACGCGGAAGCGGACCACGTCAACAACGCCGAGCCACACATCCTCAACCTGGCGGAGGCGACGTGCGAAGGAGTTATCGACACCATAGCGCGAGGAACCAACGGATTTGGGTTTGACCCTGTGTTCGTTCCTGCGGGCCACCGTGCAACCTTCGCTGAGTTACCTACTGAGGTTAAGAACAGAATCAGTCACCGCGCTTTAGCTCTTGCCAGGATGCGCGGGTTTTTGGATCGCTGGTTTAGTCAAACTTGACCACCGGTGTGAGCACCCCCTAGAATGCAACCCTTGTCTTGCTTGCAGGAGGTAGTTCGGGGCGTAGCACAGCCTGGTAGTGCGCTCGGTTTGGGACCGAGAGGTCGGAGGTTCGAATCCTCTCGCCCCGACCAATATACTCATCCGCAGGAGTCATTCGCAGAGATTCTTAACCTATTACCTACTCGATACGCGTACCATAGTCCGACAACAATGCCCCAACTCGCGGCAGCTGTTTGCAGCACCTAGTCGGCATTCGTAAGGCGTCGACTACTGACGCGAAGGGCAAACCCACGAGACCGGACATCGCAGCGAGTGCCCAAATTATTATTAGAACCGGCCGGCCAGACCATCACTATCTGCCCGATTAGGAACCTCCGGATCGATCTTCATGGCCTGATCGATCGTTTTTTTAGGAAAAACCGCCAAAAACCGACATTTTGTGGAGACTTTGCGGCTTGATTATGATATAGGAATGCTTGAAAAGCTTTTTAATCAGTCTCATTGGAGGTAATACACTAGATTATGGCGACCAAAGCCGCGACAGGCAGAAAGCGCATGACTCAGTCGGAAGTCTTCAATCATTTTGCGGAAAAGACGGGAATGAAGCGTGGGCAAGTCAAGGAGTTTTTCGATGAACTCTACAACCTCGCTTCAGCCGAAGTTAAGACGAATGGAGAATTCGTGCTTCCAGGATTCGGCAAACTCGTTAGATCCGAAAGAAAAGCTCGCGAGGGAAGAAATCCCGCGACTGGCGAAACAATCCAAATCCCGGCCAAAACGACTCTCAAGTTTCGTGTCGGTAAGGCCATGAAGGATACGGTTTTACCGAAGAAATAATGGTAGATTAGGTCGAGCTGTAAATTCGCATTCGAAGGCGCCGCCGGTAAGTTCACTCCTGTGGACAATGGGCGGCGCTTACGATTTGGGCGCCAAACTCAGGCGGTTCCCAGCGTCAGAGTTCAAGTTACCAATTACTTCGCGGCTTACTTTGCGTCTTCGCCCGCTGCTGCGGTGTCCTCCCAGGAAAACGCTTGGCTTCCCGGCCCTCCTCAGGTATAATCTTTGGTTTCGCTGACCCCCTAAAATGAACGTTAGCAGAACTATGCATTTCCGGCGGCGGAAATTGTTCCAAAATGCAAAGGATCTGCATCCTCAGGATTAACTGGGGCATCTAAGCTACGTACTAAAAATGGCCGCTAATGCGGTTTTGGAGGATAAAACGTAACCGTGACTTTTGATAGACATTTACCGCTCGATGAGCGAATCTTACGAATTGACCACATTCAGGCTAGGCGTTATTCAAAATTGGGTGGCGTAGCTTTCGAGATTGCCACGCAGGGAATTCTCCGTCATTTGCGCGCGTGTGATCGGATGGACGTGAACCCGGACACCTCGGCGGTTAGAGAAATAATCGACGATGCATTAAACGGTCGTCGAGTCTTTGCTGAAACCGCTGAACAAACCGTGGCAGCCTAGGCTGTTTTCTTAACTACCTAAAGAGATCGCCCCGTACAGTGGCGGTCTCTTTATTTTTGCTCGACTCAGTCCCTACAAGTTGACCACGACAGTCGACTACATGCTAACATCGCCGCTCCAGGCATGTGCCCCTGTAGCTCAGCGGATAGAGCATCTGCCTTGTTGGAGCCTTAATGAGGAAGGTTTTTAGAGAACTCATTAAGTGGACGGCCCCATATGCGGGGACGCCCTTAGAGCCTCTGGTACTCGAATCGTTTGAGTAAAAATCCAGGAGGATTGGGTAATCCGCAGGAAACCTTTCCCAGTCGGGGACAACGGAGAGGGCTCCTCAGAGACTATACGGGCCGGGACTGCGATGTCCAAGATATAGTCCAGCCAGCAAACCTGTGCGAACGGGCGGTCAGGGAAAGCCTGATGCTGGATGCTAAGCAGAGGGCCGCAGGTTCGAGTCCTGCCGGGGGCATTTCTTCTCGCGCCTTGAAACTGGTTATGGCGGCATTAGTTCAGTTGGTTAGAACGCCTGATTGTGGTTCAGGAGGTCGTGGGTTCGAGCCCCAATAGCCGCCCCAGCCTTTCAACCTGATCTAGATCTAGATCGAGATTGCCTTCAAGCGGAGGTTAGTTCAGCACACTACAGGTCGCTATGAGCAACTGCCAAGCCTCAGCCTCAACCAAACTTTACAAAGAGGTCTATGGCAACGGTGATCCAATACTGTGTCTACACGGCTTGGGCGCCAGCATGTTTAGCTGGCGGCACT
>JANMQG010000207.1:0-5852 GCA_031370285.1 Chloracidobacterium sp.
CACTGGGACCGCGGGCGTCCCGCCCGCCCCAAGATAGGTGACTTTGACTCCATATGGTTGCGCATGCCGTATACGGGCGGGCGGGACGCCCGCGGTCCCAGTGAAGAGCTTGAGTGTCACCTAGAATTCGCGTTCTTTCCAATGCAATAAAGGTGCTGTGCGGTGCGGATAAAGATCTGACCATCAGAAATAGCCGGCGAACTAAGGCAGTAATCATTTAACGCGTTCTCCGCAAGCACTTCAAACTTTGGTCCAGCCTTAACAACCGTCGTCAACCCGTCTTCATTTGTCGCGTAGATTTTGTCATCAGCAAGCACAGGTGACGAACTGTACGTGCCTGGTTTGAGCCGCTGTTGGCCATAGACCTCAGCGCCTGTCCTGGCATCGAGACACCACATGATCCCGCGGTCGTTCACGATATAGAAATACTTGCCATCAGTGACGGGCGTTGGCACGTCGGGCCCGTTGATCGTTGACCAGAGCAGATGTGACGTCGTGACGTCGCCCCGGCCGCCGGCCTTCAGCGCGAGCAGTGGGCGCACTCTCGTCGGCACATAGATGATGTCGTTAAAGATCACGGGAGAGGCTACGATGCGATAAGAGGGATCATTCTCGGGATTAAGACCGTTCGCGCGCCAAAGCTCTTTGCCGGTGGCGGGATCGTGGCCCGTAACGCAATCGCCGCCGGTGATGACGATCTCGACTGTCTTGCCATAACGAAGGAGTCCGGGCGTGGTGTACGCGTCAGGTGATTCGCGAATAGCAGTGGTCGCCCGATCTACTTTCCATTGAGTTCTGCCGGTCTTCTTGTCAATGCGCAGGACGTAAGACGGATCGTCCGTCTTCATCCCGTGCAACACTTGAACGTACAGCGAGTCGTCGAGTAAAAGCGGCGATGAAGCGTAGCCCCAGTTCAGACCAAACGCGCCATAGTCCTTCTGAATGTCTCGTACCCAGAGTTCTCTCCCGTTGAAGTCGAAGCCTTTGAGGATGCCGGTGCCGGTCATCACGAAGACGCTCTTGCCGTCCGTAACCGGAGAGGGTGAAGACATGTTCTGCTTGCGCATCTTGAGGTTGCCACTGCCAAGCAATTTCTTCCAAACAATATCGCCCTTGATTCGGTCAACACACCAAAGATAAAGATCGTTGCCATCGGCGACGTTCAGAAAAATGCGATCGTTCCAGATGATCGGAGAGGCGCCGCTCCAGCCCGGCAGCGCCAGTTTCCAGGTGATGTTGTCGTCAGCCGTCCAGCGCCAAGGCAGATTCTTCTCACCGCTGACGCCATTCAAATTAGGCCCACGCCATTGCGGCCAGTTTTCCGCATGGGCAACTGAAGTCGCCAGAATTGCCGCGACAAAGAGTTTAGCGATTCTGACACGCATCTCTTTCCCTCCAATTGGATTTGGCGTGAACAACCGGCAGTTTTGTCTCCCACTATGCTGCTTAGCCTTCACCTTCAAAGTTAATCCATCCGCGGCGCCGGCAAAGCAGCGTCAAACAACTCCAGCTCTTCACTGGGACTGCGGGCGTCCCGCCCGCCCCGACTTACGTTAATGTCAATTCCCGATGCTTGCGGCTGCCGTACGCGGGCGGGCGGGACGCCCACGGTCCCAGTAAAGAGCTTGAGTGAACGTTCTACTCTGCCCGCAGCGCCGGCAAGAGAGGCGAGCGCAACACAGCCCAGGTGGCCACCACCGATGCAGTTAACCCAGATACTAAGACCGCCAATAGCAATAGGCCCAGCGCTGCACCTGGAAGTTGCGCCTGACGTAAGAAGAATACTGGCGCGATAGCAAGCAGCGCGCACACGGTTCCCGTGACCAGCCCGCAGCAGAGCAGCAGGGCATTCTCCGCAATCACCATCAGCGCGAAATGCGACGAGTTGTAACCGACAACGCGCAGTAGCGCTAATTCGCGGCGGCGTTCCAACACATTGCGCAACAAGACCGCCGCCATTCCGAGGGTACCCAGAACCAAGCCAAGGCTGCCGAGCATCTGGAACGTGGAGAGGTAAGTATTTTCCACGCGATGAAAACCTGCCAGCCGCTCGGACGTCGCCTGTACATCAAGCCCGAAATCCGAGAGCCGTTCCTCCAGGTCGGTAGCAATCGCGCTCGACTGCTCGGGCCGAGGAGTATCGATGAGAAAGAAGCGGTAACCCTGCTGATCGGGAAAGAGACGAAGGAAGTTTGCCTCCGCCATCAACAGTTCGCTTTGAAACACGCTGTCAGCGAGGCTTCCGACCAGACGCAACCGCAGCGGACCATTGCCCAGATCTAAAATAAAATCGTCACCGAGTTTGCGGTGGAGTACGTAAGTCATCGAATTCGCATCGACGATCACTGGAACGGCCCCATCGGCAAACTCACGATTCAGGAGCAGCCAGGGATTGTCCTTTTCCTCACTGGTAACGGCAAGAGAATCCTGGAACACGAAGCGGTTGCTGCGCACGAAGTCGGCAGTCGGCGCAATGATTTTTGGGTTAAGCGGCTGATACAGATTTAAGCAACTGACATCGTCGCCCGGCCGTACACGGAAACGCGCAAATTTGACACCGGCCAGTGGAGACTGAGCGCCATCTTTCGTTAAGGTCAACGCCTCTTGTCCTTCGCTCGTGTTTGGATCGTGAACTACGGGCAGCAGAGACTCAGCCAACAAAGGAAAGCCGCCGCTCCCTGATTTTCTATCGCGGGTTTGACTGCTTTCGCGGTGGCTAAAGGGATCGACACCGGCTTCGCGATGTCTAAAGGAATCTACCGCGACGATGATGAATGCAGCCGCGGCAATCAGGGCGATGCACAGCACACTCCTGCCCGGACGAGAGGTTGCGTTTCTAAATCCGAGTCGGGCAACGGACCACCAACCCGGACTACCGATCGGTCTGCTACTTCCGCGCCGCAGCAGAGCTGATTGGTAGCAAAGAAAAGCGGCCAGCAACAGCGTCCCGCTTCCAAAAAAGCCCGCAACCTGATTTACGAGGTGCAATGCCGCCGCCATCAATAGACCCAGCCCGAAGAGACCGAGCAAGGTCCCCAGACCAAACGACGAGAGTAGTCGTCGAGTACCGCGCGTTTCATCTCCAGGCGCCTGAGTCTTGCCGTTGTTCCCTTTGGTTCCAGACAACAAACTGCGAGTCGATTCTTTTCCCAGGCTGCGCAACGTCCAGATGACGCAGAGCAACGCCGCCAGGATTCCCCCGGCCGCACCGAGCCAGAGTGAAAGTTGCGAAACGTGTAGGCGCAGCAGGGTGGTGCCAACTGCGTCCACCCACCAGGTCCGCAGGCCCACGATCACAATTCCTCCGTAGCCTATCGCGCCAGCCACCCCCAGCAGGCTTCCGAGCAGGGCGAGTATCAAGCCTTCCGCCAGAAAGAGCGCGCGAATTCGGGAAGCTGAAAAGCCGACCGCTTGCAGTACGCCGATTTCGCGTAAACGTTGTTCGATGCCAAGCTTGAAGAAGAGTGCCGACAACAAGAGCGCGGAGATTACCAGAAAGAAACTGAAGTAGAGGAAATACTCGCCAAAGTCAGTGGCTCCGCGGGACGCTTCAAGATCCCGAGAGCGGGCCGAAATAACGCTGAACCCCAACGCTGTGGGGTCTAACGCAGTTCCCAGCCTCTGCTGATAAGTCGCGAGTGTCCCGGGAGACTGGCCATCGACGGGGACTAAACGCAATGAAGTCAGCTTCCCAAATCGCGTTTGCCAGAGTTCCTGCGCCGTCGCCAGAGGAATGAAGGCTTTTGGTGTGGTGCGATACTTGTCCCAGTAGTCCTCATCCTGTTTACGTATGCGTTTGAGGTCGACCGGAAAGGGTGGATCCCAATCGGCAAGGTTTTCTGCGCCAGTGATTCCCGCATACTCGGGAACCAGGGCTTGATCCGCAGCCAGACCCATGATGGGAACCACGGCCGCCAGTCGAAGCTTAGCCGTCTTAGTTTCGAGCCGGCCACCTTCATGCCAAACATAGTACTCAAGATCAACTATATCGCCTTGATGTGCACCGAGCTCACGAGCAGCCCACTCATTGAGGACGATGTCGGCATTGCTCCCGGTTTGTCCCGGCGGCTTTGATCGAAGGTATCCAAGGGATTCAAGGCTCGCTTCATCCAGCCCGGTCACCAACGAGTAAGGAATCGAGCGTTCACCGGAACTGATGTTGTTGGCGAGATATGAAAGAATCGGTAGCGGCCGAAGCGACAGGGCATTTGCAGTTTTGCTGGCGATCTCTGCCAGTGAAGCGCTGATCACCTTGCTGTCGTGTTCGAGTGAGATCGCAGGCCCCCCGGCAACCGTCCGCAACTTGATACCAAAGTCGTCCAGTGAGGTTCGCGCCTTCAAAATCCTCTCGAGTACTTCTTTCTTTGCCAGCTCTACAGCCGGGTCAGCGGCGTTGCTTGACGCTTCGGAAATCAGGATTAGATTGACCTTGTTGGGTTGATCGATCGCTTTTTGCAGTAAGGTCAAAGGCACGAAGACGGCGCGAACGGCGCCTTGCTGAGGTTGCAGTGAAAACTCACCAAGAATGTCAGGAGCGAGAGTTTCGCGTATCGTCAAGCGCAGCGTGCTGCCAAGATCTTCCTTGCGGCTATGTACAGACTCAACCGGAATTGCTGACGGCTTTTCAACCCGCAACACAATAGAATCACCCGCAGTCGCGCCCAGTTCGCGCGCGAGTCCCGCGCTCAGAAATACTTCCCGGTTTCGCGGCGCCTGTTTACCCTCCACCTGGTGAAATCTCCAGAAGCGTTCATCAACTCCGTAAACCTTAATGCCCGACCCGACCCGCTTACTTGGTTCATGAGTAACCGTTCCTTCAAGCGCGATTAGCGGACAGGCGGCGGCGAAACTCGCTGCACCAAACTGAGCATCGTTTTGCAGATCATTTGCCAGTTGGTCGCGGAAGAAACCAGTCGACGTAACTACCTGATCTGTTTGCCCGAGTCGTTGCTCGACGAGATCGCGCAAGCTGGCACGCACCGAATCACCCACGAGCAACGCGCCCGCCAGCACCGCAACGGCTGTGGCCACACCAAACACGACGGCGAGATTGGTGCGCCAATAGTGGATAAGACTTCGTTTCAATAGTTGGGCAGTTCGCATTACAAAATTACAAGCGCCGGAGTTTTTGATCGATCAGGTCATAGCGTTTAGGAAAACGAGCCGCAAGTTCCGCACTATGAGTCACGACGATCAGAATAGTTTCCTGTCGCTGGTGCAGATCCAGCAGCAGGGAAGCGACGACTTCCGCTGACTTGTGATCAAGATTGCCGGTCGGTTCGTCACACAAAAGTAATTGCGGCTTCATGATCAGCGCGCGCGCGAGAGCGACGCGCTGCTTTTCGCCACCCGAGAGTTGCGCCGGCCGATGATCGAGACGGTCAGCGAGGCCAACAACCTTGAGCAACGTACCCGCGAGTTCTTCATTGCTACCGTCTGGCGCCGATACCAACGTCGGCGTCAGTACATTTTCGAGCACTGAGCATTGAGGGAGCAGGCAATGGTCCTGGAAGATGAAGCCTATCTCCTTGTTTCGGAATCCGGCCAGCTCTTTTTCTTTCAGTTGAAATGGATTCTGACCGTCGAGCGTGACGGTACCGCTCGTGGGTGGCTCGAGCGCACCTATTATGTAGAGCAGCGTGCTCTTGCCGCTCCCGGATGGGCCCATGATTGAGACCGCGTCGCCGCGAGAGAGAGAAAGCGAAACGTCGGAGACGATTCTGAGTGCCCCGCTGGGAGCCGGGTACTCCTTTGAGACATGATCAACCCTGAGCACTAGAGCCTCCGTAACGCATGAGCGGGGGTAAACCGCCCTTCCCAACCTGAGAGATGATTCAAGTTGCAAGTTTGAG
>JANMQG010000008.1:0-9826 GCA_031370285.1 Chloracidobacterium sp.
GACTGGCCGTACTGACCCTCGCGAATTGACTCTTGATCTATAGTTTCTAAACAACCTCATCTGCTCCTGCCTCCTGCTTCCTCTTCCTGCCTCCTGCCTCCTGCCTCCTGCTCCTACTTGCTGCTCACTGCTCACTGCTCACTGCTCACCGCTCACTGCCTCAGAACGTCTGCGTAAATCTGAAGTGCAACTGCGTTCGCTTCAGACGATAGATTGCCGGCGTGCCGTTAAAGTCATCGGGGTTACCACTGGGGCCACGTTGGGGTATCAGAAACTCCGTCGGCTTGAGCAGGAAGCCATAGTCTATCGCCAGCGCGCCGCCGAATGGTGTTTGAATTCTGAAGCCCAGGCCCAACGTGTTAGTCCAGTGGGCACGCAGGTTCGCCGCGTTTATCGCGGCCACCACATCGCCTGGTGGCACCGGCGTATTGTCGCGCCTGCCAAACAAATCTCCGACACGGCGGAAGATGTTGCCACCATCGTAAAAAGGAACAGCCTGCAGCGACCTTGATAGGGGTATGCGTGCCTCGAGATTGATAATCGCAAGCGCATTGCCGCCAACTGGTACCGTAAACGGATTCAACACGACCGTCTTCTTGTTTTGATCGATAAAATTGCCTTTGGGAATTATGACCAGCCGCGGACCTGCCTCCTCGAAGTTAAAACCGCGCAGCGTAGTGGAGCCACCGGAAAAAAATCGTTCACTGATCGGCAGGGTAAGGTCGATTTCATCTATGCCGGGGTTGCCGCCGCGATCGCGCGGGTTGAAGAGATTTGCCAGCCCCAGCGTAGCGTTAGCGGCAAACACCGTCCCGCGCAAGGAGTTCATCTTGTAATAACGACGATAGCTGGCCTGCAGCTTGTTGAAAGAAAGGTTTCCGCCCAATTGCCTTAGAGCAATTGCGTAATCAACGTTCAAGAAGGCGCCGCGCGTTGCGTCTAACTGGTTGTAGCGACAGATTTCGCCGGAGGCTCCTGTTTCCTCGTCGGGATCGCGAACTGTGCCCACCAGGCCTCGCTCGCATCGTTCGCGCGTGTCGCGAACATACGAAGCGCCAAACCTGGAGAGCCTAACGGCACGATCAGGTTGCAGCACCGGCTTGATTAGCAAGCTCTGCAGGTTAAAGAGCCGCACGTCTTCATAACTATAACGAAGAAACAGGGCCGAATGGGTTCTTGGATTGAAGACTCGCTGCGTTTCGATCGCGGCAGTGAAACGATTGATCGTCGGCTCCTTGACCCGCATGAGCAGATCATCGAGCGCGTTCCCTTTGTCGTCGAGTCGCTGCACTATCCCCAGGGTGCCGCGGTCAATCGCGGAACGGAAAAAGCGCGTCACCGTCGAATCGCGCTGATACTCAAGCGATAGCCTCAGCGGCGCAAACCGTTTTTCGCCATAGCGCCTGAAACGCGGATCCAGATATTCAAATCTCAGCCGTTGCTGCTGGCTGCTGACGCGCAGAAGCATCGCGCCCTGCCGCAGTTTATTCATTAAGTTGACGTTGCTGATCTCCAGCAGGCCGAGCGGACCGGTGTCAGTCGAGAAGCCGCCGCCGTAGTCCATCACGCGCGGCTGCTTCTCTTCCACGTCGATCAGGACATCACGGCGCTTGAATCCCGAGGCCGTTTCACCCGCACTTTCCGTGCGAATAATCACCTGGCGGTAAGCATCCGTGATGTAAAGCTCTCGCTCGCTGTCGGCGATTCGATCCGAGCGAAGCACGTCACCCTCGGCAATGGGAATCACCCGCAGGATTGCGTCGCGCTTGGTTTGTCGTCCTTTGGCGCTGCCGGTGACGCCGCTAATAACGATCCGGTTTATGTAAACCTTGTCGCCTTCGTTGCTGATCGAATAGATAAGCCTTACCTGCTCCTCTTCACCTTTCTTCGGAAGCTCAACAACGGAATACTCCATCCGCGCATTTACGTAACCTTCGTGCGCATACAACGCGATCATGCGTTCTCCATCGGCCCGCGCCTGAGAGCGCGAATAGGGAGCGCCGATCACGGTTTTCAACTCGTCGCGCAATCGCTGGTCGGTGTAAATCTTATTGCCGCGAACTTCCACCCCGGCAATTCGTGTCAACGGCCCCTCGCTTACCTGAAAAGTGATGATCAAACTTTCACCGTTGAGCGACACACCCTGAAGCACATCGACTTCGGCACGACGATAACCGAGATCGTTGCGCATGTAATTCCTAATTGTCCGTCTGTCCTGTTCGAGCAAGGTGAGGCTGGTATACCCACGGCCATAGCCGAGCAACGGAATCAAGCCGAGCGCGCTCGCTTTCTGAGTTCTAAGATCGGCAGCTACATCGTCGTAAGTGAGCTTGTTCGTACCGGTGATGCGAATGTCAGTAAGCTTTAAGCGACGCCGGCGTTCGATGTCATAACGTATTTCCACAGTGCGACCGCTCAAGGCCTCAGGATTCAAGGTTTCACAAGTCGCTGCCGTTCCATTTTCTGAAAGCTCCGGCATTGGCGGCGTCACGGTGCAAACCGGAGTTACCTCGGCAAAGAAATAACCCTGCTCCTGAAATCTGTTACGCAACCGGCGAGCGCCCTCGATGATTGCGGACTGATCGATATTGCCTTCACGCTTTACCGGCAAAAGCTCGCGGGCCGTCTTTTCGTTCATGGGATAATCCGGAACGATGACAATGACCTTTGGCCCAACCGCTCCGCTCAGGTTTATCGCGATTGTGTTTCGCTCAGCGTCGCGCTCCACTCTCGCGTCCTCAAGCAACGGAGAAAGGAATCCCTGGTCGATTAACGCCTGCTGAACCTGCCTCGTATCCGACCCCAGCGCTTCACGGGTAAAAGGCGCGCCGAGCTGAAGCTGCAACGCCGGCTTAACGCCTGACGCGTCAAAGCCGCTGATATTAATGTTGAAGGCATCAACCCGCGCCTGCTCGCCGGGTACGATGCGATAGGTGACGGTAGCTCGCGTTCCGCTCGGATCGAGTTGCTCTTGCGACTCAACCACCGCATTGAAGTAACCGCGATCGTGGAGGAAAACCTGCAGTTCTTGCGAGTTGTGCAGAACGACCTGTTTGGAGAGGCGCGTGCCCGGTTGGGTGAGATTTACGCGAGCGCGCAGCTCATCTTCGGAAATCGGAGTGCCCGTGGCGGGAGTTAGTTCAAACTTGACGTCGCCGATCTGCACTTGTCGTTGGATCACAAAACGCAGGCGGACAGGCCCGGTTTTGGCTGATCCTGGCTCGATCACTTCCACGCGCGCATTCGCTACTCTCTCGGAATCAAATAAGGCTTGCAGCGAGTCGCGTACGTTCACCGCCGAAAATTCGGTATTAGGAACAACTCTAACAATCGACAGAAACTCTGCTTCGGCTGCCGGGTCGGCGGGCGAGCCTTCGAAGGTAATTTCAACGGAGGTGATCAGCCGCCCTTCATATTCAGCAAAGGTCGAACCCGCCTGCGCGCTCACAAAAGCGAGGAGCAGCATGGCTGTCAGAAAAGCTGTCGAGAGAAACCGTCGCACCTGCACCCGCCTTAAAATCGTCGTCTGAATCTAATCTCAAAACTGAAGTTGTTGTTCCGCGTAGTTAACCTGCGCGTTGATGCCTGTTCATACTGCGCGATGAAGAAGAGGCGGTCGGAAACACGATACTCGAGGGCTGCTATTTGATTGGGATCCGAAGCAACATTGGTTGAGTAGATAACCGACAAGTCCTTGCTGATTCTCTTCCCCACGGTCAAACGCGCCGCCGGCGTCGAGCCGCTGCCACCGATCACCGGATTGATCTCAAAGCGGCTCAGTCCGAAGAGCTTGTTGGTGGCGCGTTGCGCGGGCGCATTGATGAGCGCATCCGTCAACAGACTGGTCGCGGTTCCCAGGCCAGACTGAGAAAGAATTGAAGTACTCGTGTCGCCCGTGGCGAGTTGACCAGTCGTAATCAGTGAAACAACGTCAGCCTGCGGCAAGGCTGGTTCTGAACTGATGACGGCTTGCGGTTGGGAAAGCGGGCCCGTGAGCCCAACAGTTATGCGGTAGCCGCGAATCTGCGACTCTCCCTGAATGTTTATTATCGGATCGGCTTGTCGCTGGGGTGGCCAGTCCATCAAGGCGCGTGTGATCTCGTAACGATCGTTGCGAAAATTCAGCGTGCCGCTACTCGCAGTGATTCTTCCGGAGACCAGCGGGTCCTTCACCGGACCATTTACCTGTAGCGAAACCGAAGCAACCAAATCCGCGAGATTGTTTCTGACCACTAACGCGTTGCGGCCTTCTACGCGCAAGTCGCTAAACAGGGCCGTGCGCGTTATCTCAATCTCGCTGCCCTCTTCGATGGATTCTTTTTGCCTGAAATTGATCAGATCGGCGAGTTCGATGTCCTCGGTGTATTCGCTGCGCTTAACGTTAACTGTGCCACCGATCAGTTGTTCGCGCGAAGTCCCTTTGATTTCGAGATCGATGTCGGCGGTCGTGCGAAAGTTTGTGGGGTAGGGAGCGGAGACGCTGTCACCGTGGACATTGAACAGGAAGCGAGCGAGTGTAAACCCCTCGAGCAGTGCGCCACCCGTAGCGGAGACGTGGCCGCCACCCAGCGTTCCAGTCATGGAGTCAATTTGCGCCTGGTTGGCTGTAAATCTGACCAGCGCCCTCAGGTTGGCAATAGTCCAACGCTCATTACCGACCAGCAAAGAGAATGAGCCTGCCGCAACCGAAGCGGTTCCATTGAGTCGTGGCCGTTCATACGTGCCCGTAACTCTCACCGCAACCTCAGCAGTGCCGGACAGAAACGCGTCAGGACTGAGTCCATTCAAAACTCGCAGGTTGAGCTGGCCATCTGCCGTCATATTTTGGCGCCCCTCGGCGCCGACGGCGAGCGTTCCACCCAACACGATGTTTGTGCCCGGGCCGGTAAACTGAGTTTTTTCAAAAGTCACTTCGCTGGGCGAGAAGCGCACGATTAGAGGCGAGGTAGCGTTGAGTTGAACATCCGCAACTTTGAAACTAAGACTGGTAAAGTTTGCGGTCCCCTGTAGACCACCGCGGGAGAAGTAGCCATCTTCGTCGAGCAGGTTGCCGCTCGCTTTGAGCGTGCCGGTTGCCAGTCCGGAAATCTCCACCGTTGCTTGCGGCAACAGCATTTTCAAAAGGCCAGTCAGGTCCGCATTGTTCAAAGTGGTTTCGACGTTGGCCGCCAGCTTCTCGCTGCCGAGGTTGATTTGCGCCGTCACTACTTGCGGCGTGGCACCAAAGATTCCGGTGGTCAAGGTGATGTTTAGTTGCTTGTTCTCCGTTTTCCCCACCAGCGCCAGCGTGCCGGCAGGACGGCCATTGATAACGACGTCTTTCCCCTGACCGTCAAACGTAATTTGATAGGCGGAGAAATCTGATTCCGACAAGTTTCCGACGATGTGTGCATTGAAGTCAGCCGTGCCGCTCACCTGCGAGAGTTCAGGCTGACTGGTCAGTGCGAACAGTCGGCTTAGCTGTACACCCTCGACGCGGCCTTGAAGATCAAAAGCCTTGCTCGTTGTGTCATACGTGCCGCTACCAACGATGTGGCCCGCCGTTAAGCGCGCATCGACACTTTCTATATTCACCTGCGAGCCCGCAAACGTTGCGCGCGCGACCATGCTTTCGAGCGGCTCACCGCCCAGACGACCAGGACCGAAACGCAGTTCAGCGCTGCCGCTCATAGCGTTGGGCATGCCCGTTATCTTTATCTCCCCGGAGGCGTCGGCTTGCGTACCGGCAAACTGAGCCCGCGTTGATTTGCTGAGCGGCAACGCGGCGATCAAATTGCCTGCATTGACTCGATCGAGAGTTGCTTCAAACGTAGTGTTGTCTTTGCCGGTGCGCGGCGCATTGAGCGTAAACTGCATGCCGCCGCCATCTCTTTCGGTCAACCGCCCATCAGCGATCTGCATTTCAGCCGCCGTCATTCTTAACGACGCCGACAAGGAGCCCAGGTCAGTGCCGTTAACGAGCAAGGTGCTGAGTGAGACTCGCCCAGCGATGTCCGGCGAACTGAGTTTTCCTCTTAAGGTTCCGTTGAACGCCAACTGTCCCGCCAGCTCAAGCCCATAGGTGCGCATCTGCTCTTCAACATCGGGAAGCAGACCAGAGGAAATGAGAACTGTTTGAAGCTCAACGGCGTCCGATGAATCTAGCTCTACCTGAAGATTGGAATCGCCGGAGAACGAAAACTGTCCGGTAGCTTTGAGTTTGGTCGCCGTGGTTTGCAGATCGACGCGGTCGATATTGAACAGTCCACGATCGGCACGGATCGCTACTACACCCGAAAGAGGGATGCCTCCAGTACCTGTTTCCAGGTTGTCAGCGGTGAAGTTTGTAGTGAGTGTGCCCGAGGCTGCTCGGAAATCGGTGCCCGGAAACGCCAGATCGATTTTGCCGGTTGCCCGGCCCGAGAGTGGCACAGCCGCGCCCGCGAGCGCGGTCAGCGGACCGGCGACATCAACCTGATCAAACGTGGCGGCGATCCGCGACGTGCCGCCTTTGGCAATCGCTATTCTCGCATTACCGTTGGCGCGTCCTTTGAATACCTCTGCAGTGAAGTTGTTCAGTTGTATTTCAGCGTTGCTGGCTACGAGCTGCGCGCGCGCCTGGCCCATATTCATCTGGCCCAACACTCCGCCACCGATACTCAAATCAGCGCTGGCCCGATAACGCCCCGAAGGTTCGACCACAAACACCGGTTTGCCGAGCTTCACATTTTCCACCTGGCCATCGGCGAGCTTTACGGTGCCCGCGTCGATGTCAGCGGTCGAGCCCTCCATGCGGCCGGCGTGCACCGAGAGTCGCACGCCGGCAATGTTAATGGTGCCGATTTCCGCTCCCGAGGCGCTGGTCGCGCCAACCTGTACGTCTTTGACAACCACACTGGTCACGCCGTCGCGACTGACGATGTCCACATTGTTGGCAGTTACGCCGCCGACCTTCGCGCCCGAGGCCGTGATGGTCCCTGCCTTCACCCTGGAAACGCTGGCGGTCGTGACGCTGTTCTCGCTGCGGAGGCGTAGGTCAGAAGCCGTAATCCCGTTTGCCCGCGTGCCTGACGCGACCAGGCTATTCGCACTAAATTGCGAAGCTGCAGCAGTGAGTACGCCATTGTTCATTTCCGCGCGCGCGTCCTGGAGAATCAGACCGGCGATCGTCGTCCCGTAACTTTTCTCGGCGGCGGCGCGCAACTCACCGACCCAGCGGAAATCCGATCCTGTCCCCATCACGCCGCCGACAAGTTGGACGTTATTGAGTTGAAAGTCTCCGGCGCTCAAAAGGGCCGCGACTGCCTTGCCGTTAATGTCATAAGTCCGGCCCTGGCCGCCGCCCTTGGCGGTAACGTTCAGACCCTGGAGGCGCAGGTTGTCAGCCGCAAGCGACTCGGAATTAATACTGCCTTCAACCTTGTACTTGTCGCCTTCGCCGGAAACGACGCCGGCGAACTTGCCTGTACCGCGCAAGGTTGTACCTGCCTGAAGCAAATCCGAAAGTTGGGTGAGATCAACTGAAGAAGTAATGTTCATCTGGTAATGCAGCGCGCGCCAGTCGTCCATCGTTCCGGTAAGCCGCGCTTCCGCGACGGGCGAACGCAGCACCAGTTCCTGAATCTCAGCACGCGTTTCATTCACGCGAACCTGCGCCTGGATGTCGATGTTGTTGATCTCGCGGCCGTCGTAGGTGAAGGTGGAATTCGAGACAGCGAATGTCACCGGGTGCATTCGGCTCTCGATTGGGGCGTTAGGATCTTCCGGGAGAATTACTGCTGTCAGATTTCGCGCTTCGCCGGAGATTTCGTGCCGTGCATCTCCGTAGTGGATTACTCCGCTCTTGATCTCAATATTCGCAGCGGTATAGGCGAACAGGATGCGACGGTTTGTCTCGGGCGGGGGAATATGGATGTTGCGGAAGTTTGACCGGCCTTGCTCGTCAAATGTTGCCCAGGCTTCGAGACCCTCAATTTTGAGATCCTTCAGGTTGATATTGCGTTGCAGATTCAGTGCATATAGATCTTCGATGCGGATGGTTGCGAGCAGGCGATCAATCTTCCCCAACTTCTCTCCCGTTTGTGCGTCGTAAAGTTCCACGCCCAGCATTTCCACCGTCTGCGGCGGAAAGCCGGCGTGAAACTCTTTGATCTCCGCGCGAATTCCATACTTCGCAAAAGTCTCTTTGATTTGAGCGGCCACGTAGCGGTCGACATAGCCAAGTCGGTAGACGATGGCGACCAGCAGAATAAGAGCCACGACACCGATGGCGGCGGCAACGGTGGCGATAAAAACGTTACGCCGGTTAAGAAAGCGCCGGCGACGACCTTGGGGAGTTACGGGGTGCTTGCGTTCGGCGTCGCGGTCAGCGATTGCTTCAGCGACAGGTGGGAGCGGTTGATCGGTTTTCGACTGAAGAGCGTCGCGAATAGCCTTGCTGTCAGTGGGTGAAGCAGAAGCATCCCCGGCTCCGGTTTTCTTGCCCGAATCTTTGTCGCGATCATCTACACTCATAACAAACAGCCACCCTTTGTGGGACAGGCTTTCCAGCCTGTCCTTGGTCCAGTCAAAAGACGGACAGACAGGAATGTCTGTCCTACTGCTCTGCGAAAATTGGGAGAGGGAATCCCGAAACTAAACATCAGCCTTTGAAACTCGCCGAGTGCTGCGGACCTTTGTCTCAGGTTCGTTGCTCTCGTTCCTCCGGAAGCGGTTGTTTTTCCGGCGCTGCCGAGTCTTTGAGATGCGCGGGCTGGCCCAATGGCACGCTGCCCACAACCTCAAGCTCGAAACCTTCAAGGGCTGCGACTTTGGGGGGATGGTTCGTCAGCAATTGTATACGACGGAGCCCCAGGTCATGAAGTATCTGAGCGCCAACTCCGTAATCGCGGTCCGTTCCGTAGCCTGTTTCGAGGCTCGCTTCGCGTTTGCCTATCGCCTTCTCCTGCATCAGCGCGTAGGTGCGCAACTGATTCACCAGATCGAGACTGTGCTCGCGCTGGCGCAGATAAAGAACTACGCCCCGACCGGCGGCTGCGATTTTTTCCAGGGCTGTATGTAACTGAAAACCGCTGTCGTCGATTAACGAGCCAAACATGTCGCAGGTAACATTCTCCGTATGCACACGAACAAGGACTTCAACGTCAGCAGAGACATCACCCATCACCATCGCTAGATGCATGTCGCCATTGATTATGTTTTCGTAAGCGATAGCCCGGAAGCGCCCGTACACCGTCGGCAAGTCAGTCTCGACCGCGCGCTTCACCAGCGTCTCTTTGCTGATGCGATACCTGACCAGGTCGGCAACCGTGATCATTTTCAAGTTGTGCGCCTGGGCAAACTCCTGTAGCTGCGGCAGCCGCGACATCGTGCCGTCTTCATTCATGATCTCGCAGATCACGCCGGCCGGATAAAGACCAGCGATGCGCGCGATGTCAACGCTCGCTTCGGTCTGTCCCGGGCGCACGAGCACACCGCCTTTTTTCGCGCGCAACGGAAAGACGTGCCCGGGTCGTGCCAGGTCCTGAGGGCGGGTTTGCGGATCGACGGCGACCTGAATTGTCGTCGCGCGATCGGATACGGAGATTCCAGTTGTCACGCCCTTGCGCGCATCGATGGAAACGGTGAAGGCTGTGCCCAGGAAGGAAGTGTTGTCGGCCACCTGCGTAGTGAGATGCAACTCGTCACAGCGCTCCTCTGTCAACGGCAGGCAGATCAAGCCGCGCGCGTGGCGGGCCATGAAGTTGATGATTTCGGGCGTCGCCTTCTCACCCGCGCACACCAGGTCGCCTTCGTTTTCGCGATCCTCGTCGTCAACGATAATGATCATGCGCCCTTCGCGTATTTC
>JANMQG010000028.1:0-21068 GCA_031370285.1 Chloracidobacterium sp.
GATTTTGAGAAAAACTCTCCTCCTCAGTTGAGGCGCCCAGAATCTGGTAGTAGACGCGCTTGTCCTGTTCAGGCACAAGCTTGTCCTTTTGAAGCACCGTAACAACTGCACCTTCTCTTAATGGAACATCAGCGGAAACCTCAAATTGAATCCTTGAGATGGTAGAGTTTTCGACAACAAACCCGATTAGGTCAGCTCCGCCGCCGGAGAGTTCACTCATTAATTCCTCTCTCTTGCGAGCATTCGAAGCAAAGAAGACGCGTCCAGGAATTGCCATTTCCGCGCTTTGTTCCAATTCCGTATGACATATGCCGGTCCCGACGAGCTCGGTATTCTGCGTTTGGACAAAGAGGGGAAGCACCTCCACCTGCCTTGAGTCTGCAAGGCACGCGGCGTGGACGTTGTCTCGCGTCCATGTGGTGACAGACTTGAGTTTCACCCTAACAATGTTTGGATAGTCGATCCTTTGAATTTCTCCAATCGACCTATCTTCCTGTTCTGCAAGTTGCGCTTTTCGTAAATCGCCCACGATGTGGAGAACCAGTTCGACCGGCTGAACGAAGATGAGGATCGACCAAAAGAAGATCAACCACAACTGCTGAATCAAGTTATTTTGGTAGAAACCAAGAACTGATATTAGAACCAGTGGCGTAAAAACAATCTGCCCCCGGCCGAATCGTTCTGCCAGCCGGTACGTGACACGCGAGAAGTACGCATGCATTCTTCCCGCATTTCGATCACCTTGGTGTAGAACGATAGCGGTGACGCCAATAATGCTGGTGAGGCTGGTAACGCCAAGGGCGAACCATCGAAACCAATCCAGTTCTTCCTTGAAGGCAGCTACAGCGCCCAGGTCAATGACGCCAAGTTGGAGTGCCGCGACAGCACTTCTCGCCACTGCGTCACGTGGCTTAACAAAGAACGGCGCCGACAGGCGGGTGAAGAACCAAAGTGCAATCGAGCTAAAGAACCATAAGCTCTTTCCACCGCTAGGTGGTATCCACACACCCGTAATCACCCTGCAAACAAACGCCAGACTGAGAATGTAAATTGAGAGAGCGAACAGCCGCTGTCTCAATGTTAAGTAGTCTCTCATAAATCTCGGCCATATTGGGTCGCTAGGTCTGAACCACGGTCTTTGACGTTAAGCTGCGACCGGCGTCGGCACGACTCGATGATAAACTTCCGATTTCAGATTGAAATACAGTCTTTTCGTTCTCATCACCGTATCGAAATTCATTTGACCTTTGAAAATGCGCGCCACCTCATCCCCGTCCATCAATAGAATAGCCTTTGTCGCGCTCAACTGTTTCGCCGTGGCCTCAGCTGAGGGAGCAAACCCGGACATTGATATGAATAAACCAGAGACCCCGACAACATTAAGCCTGTCACCAAAAAGAAGAATGTCAGCATGCTCAGATCGCCCCGCTTGCCACTTGCACTCGACTCGATACTCTTCAGGTGGCTGTTCGAAGTATCCGTCAATCTGTCGTATGCGACCGTTACTATCACGATCACAGCGATAAGCCGGGACCGCCATGCCAAACGTTAATCGGGCCGCTTCGTAAACTAAATTCTCCAATTCGTAGCCGCGCTGCTGAAGGTCCTCAAGCTGCTCAACGCGCCGAAAATGGTCGCGGAGTTGCTTCAGGTTGACAAACTGCTTGGGAGCTACCGGAATATCCCTAACTGATCTTGGCGCGACGTCTTTCTTAGGACGAAGTACAGAAAGTGTCTCAAGTTCCGCTAGCACAACCCTCCACCAAGTGAACCGTCGGTCAGCAAAATTCTGAGCCTTCTGAAGCAACCTTCCAGCCTCGGTCAGTGACTCTTGAGTACCACGCCTCACTAAGAATCGAGCAAGGTTCGTCAATGCCACGGGGTTATGTCGATCGAGCCTTATCGCGGTTCGATAGAGAACCTCAGTAAGATAAGGATCATCGAGAAACTTCAAAGAGTAGGTGCCGAGTATTGTCCAAACGGCGCTTTGGTTAAGGCCCAACACAAAGCCCAACTCGAGTGGTTCAGATTGGCCCACCTGGGCGGCAAGCTTCATGGCCTCATCCCAGGAAACACTGAGGTTCTCTCGATGGATTTCACTCAGAACTGAGTTACCTGCTTTAGCATCTTCGAGAATCGCGCGCGTGAACGCTAGGGATGTAAGGATTCGCGCGTTTTGATAGCCCGCCGCCAGCGCACTTTCCAAAAGGCTTCTTGCGTGGCAGAGATGTTTTCTTAACAGATCTTCGGGGTATTTTGCATACCAGAGTTGAATCGCTGCTTCAGAGAATATGTAACTATCTCGCAGCAGTCGTCTCATGTTCCCAGTATTTGCTATGCAGTAGTCAAATTTTTCACAGGCATCGAGCGGCCTAAATGTCAGGCGATAGAATCTAGTCAGTGACAATTGTGCGAGCTCATTACTACCAAGCAGTTTGTCGCCGAATAGTTCTTCTGCTCTCCTCAACCTCGCCACATACTTCTCATCAGTTTCTTCAAAACGCGCACGAGCCCATTCCGATAGCGCAAGTTCCAATAAAGCCGGCCCAGCTCTGTGTATCCGGACAGCCAGCGATGCGCAACCCAGGCTCTCTTCTAGGCGGTTCATTCGGATTCTCTCATCGAAGTCGCCTATTGATAGTTGTCGCAAGACCGACGACTTTCGTGAGAGAAGTTCGGCCTTAACCAGATCGTCTCTTGTTTCCTTCGTAGTTGAATCAAGATGGTCCTTAGCAGTCCGGAGAAATCTCAATCTTGTGGCCAAGTCAAAAGAGTTAAGTGCATCTTGAAAGCAATCAACGGCAAGAGAAGCGTAAGCATCAGAGGATCTCCGCTTCGTGATGATCCTTCCAGACCAAATCCAGTGTGCTAAACGCCTTCTTCCACAAACTGGTGCGAACGGAGGAAATATATTCCTCGGTTGCCGTTTCTGCCAGGACTTGAGCCTTAACGACAGTTGCAGGGATTCCTCCGCCCGCGTTTTCCCACTCCTCACACCTGCTTAGTGCCGAATTAAGAAGATCCCTGCTGCGTTGGGGTGATAACTCCGCCCGACTAGCAAACAAGTCTTGGGAGATTTCAATCGGAATAATCATTGCTACTAAGGTATCGTGAAGAATTCCCTTGCGTCGTAGACTGGACCAACTAGTATGCGAGTGTTGGTAAAAGACCGTTAATACATGTGAGGGCGAGCTTATTCGCACTCGCATGTTAAGTCAATAGAACGAATCACAACACATGAGCGTTTTTTGACATGGAGGCGCAGTCGACAGTGACCAGTACGCAGCCAGCTCAAACTTACAGCTAGTCACTGCACCCATTCGCTGATACCAACACCTGTGGCGCCAACTGAATCGACAGTCTTGCGGCCAACTGATTCGAAGTGTTCGCGGTCGCGTTCGCCGCCAGTGCTGGCAGAAACAGAAACCAGAGAAGTGGACGAACCAAGTGATGACGCCTTTGGTGAAGGTGACGCTCCGTTATGATGGAATCCGACGCGACAATTACTGGAGCGTCCGTAGATGCTTATTTTGTCGCAACGGGCAGAGGAATGTGATAGCCATCTCCGAGGATGCGAGCGACAAACGGAGCTCTGGCATAGAACGCACGCGACACGCTTCCATGACCCGGCCCCTTAGTACGCGGTTGTACCAAAACACCCATCGAGCCACTCAACGCAGAAAACCCATCTCGAATAATAGTTTCTCGAACGAGCTCATAGTCCGCTCTGACTTGTTGATAAATCTCGGGATCGCTTAGATCAAATTCAGCCACGGAATGTAAGAAGGAGCAGGTCTCTTCAACGCTGTCAAAGATACGCGCTACGACAACGATTTTCTGGAGCTTCGCTAACAGATGGCTTTCTTCAAAAGGCGTCGCGGCAACATTGATGGGATCGATCATCGTGATTGCCATCGTTTCCTTTACACGTAACATGCCATCTCGTTTGGCGACGAGCTGAACCTGTTTGAGCTCCCAACTACCAAAGTTAGGTGACTGGGCGGAATTAATTGGTAAGCCCAGGAATCGTTCGAGCGTGTGTCCAGCCCAACCCTTATTCTTTTTGCCATCCTTCCACACGGTGACTTTATGTACGTCTGCCAATGGACGCAGATCCATTCCGACCAGCGTTCTTAGTTTTTCGATTGCATCTAATCGCTCCAAAGCAGATCTTCCTTTGGTTCGACAGGGATGTAAGTGCCAAGTGAGCTAGACAACCGTCGAGCTCCGATTCGCACGTACTTCTCGTCCATCTCACAACCAATAAATCGTCGGCTGAGAAGTAACGATGCAACTCCGGTTGTAGCGGAGCCGGCAAAAGGATCGAAAACCAAATCACCCTCGTTCGTGCTTGCTCGCAAGCAACGCAACACCAGCTCTACTGGCTTTTGCGTTGGATGTTTCCCATACCGCTTTTCATCTTTGTTTGGCGTTGACATGCGCCAAACGTTCTTCATTTGTTTGCCGCCGTTCTCCGCTTTCATCGTCTCGTAGTTGAAGATGTACTTGTCTTTCCCCTTCTTGGCTTTCGTCGCCCAAAAGATGAGTTCAGTGGCATGCGTGAAGCATCGACAACCCAGATTTGGAGGCGGGGCTGGCTTCTCCCAAACTATGTCGTTGAGTATTCGAAAGCCCAGCTCTTGCAGAGCAAAACCAACGGAGGGGTAAACGTGCATTGTCCCGGAGATCCAGATCGTGCCGGTCGGTTTCAAGAGTCGATAGCATGCGGCTAACCAAGTCTTATTGAATTCGTGGTCTAATTGAATTCCTCTGCTGCGATCCCACTCGCCTTTATTTACTTTTACCATTCGTCCAGCTACACAAGTGATCCCATCATTAGACAAATTGTACGGAGGATCCGTCCAAATGCAGTCCACACTTTCGGCTGGAATTGTCTGCATTACTTGCAGACTATCTCCGTGGTAAAGGCGAGACTGTTGGTCGTCCGATTGCCAGGCTACTAAGGGAATCTCTTCTTTTGGTTTAGCTGTAGACAAAGGTGGTTCACTCTCCTGTAGTAGATTTCATTTTCTCATACAGACAGAGCATGTGAGAATGTTAGCTTTCCTTCGCGCAGTTCCTCCAGAGAGGCTTCGTAGTTCTGTTCGATCTCGCGCCGTCGCTCCTCGATCAGATAGCTCTTGAGGAGTGCCTGTAATTCTTCCTTCTCGGCAGTTGAGAGTTGCTTTACCTCTTCGACGACTCGCGAAAAATCCTGCATCTTGCTAAATCTCCTTTGTCTCACGGCAGCATACTTGATCTGCTTCTATGCTTTCAATACAAGAGCTTTGGCAACCTTAGTTCAGAATTGTTTGAATGACTACTCGGCGGTGAGGCCCTTCGATTTCGCCCCTCTGGGGCGAAAAGGTTTTTGGGAGGACGTGATCCCGGGGTGGCGCGCGAAACGCGCTTACCCCGGGCTACTTTCTTTCACGCTTTCAGCGTGAAGACCCGCGCGGTGATGATTTTAGCGTGGTGGTTTTTTGGGTGGCGGCGTCGGACTGGGAGCAGGCTTTGGGCTTGCCGTTGTGACGCTCGGAGCTGCAGCCTTTGCCGGAGTTGGTGACGGCGTCGGAGTCGCCGTCGGAGTCGTCGTGGGCGTCGCGGTCGGTGTAGGTGTTGGTGTCGCCGCCGGAGTTGGCAATGTCAACGGCGTCGGGATATCCGGGATGGGCGCGGAAAGAACCTTCGCCAGCAATTCGTTGAGCCCAGTCTCTGACTTATTCCGATCCTTGTATAGAACAGTGAGCAGATCCATGAGCGCCTTCTTACCCGCCGGGTTGGTTGTAAGAGCAGTGGCGCGGGCCAGCGCGTCGATCTGCCGGTCAATGAACTGATTTAGGTTCTCAATCGCCAACTTGCTTTCCGGACTCTCAATTGTGTGCTTGGCTTTGTATTCGTCCGATAGCGTAGCGATAGGTCCCTCGCCGTATGCGTTCGCAAGGTCAAGGTAAAGCTGTGGATTCTTTTTAAGTTCGCTCTCAAGCCTGGCAGCTTTCAAAAAGTAGGGAATGGCGTCCGCCGGCGCGGTCTTCAAAGCGGCTTTTCCGAGTACGTTATTCAGATAGGCAAGGGCCTGGTCCTTCGTCGCCAGCGGTAGAAACGGCTTGCCCGCTTCGAGCATCTCGATCGCTTTTTTCGCGTACTGACTTGATTCGCTAAGCTGGGCCGCGTCACCTAAACCGGCAAGGCCCATTATTATGTAGACGGCTGAATTGTCCGGCTCTGAGGCAATGACTTGCTTCCCGAGCCTGATCTGTTCCGCGTAGTTCTTTTTGAGATAGGCCTCTTCGAACTGCTTCTTGATTGTTTCCGCACCAGTCGCCGCTTTATACGCCGCGTTGAATTTCTTGAGGGCCACACCGTATGGGCCTTCTTCGTTTGGGCAGGTGGCGATCCACTCTTCGGTTGCCTGAAAGGCGATGTCCTGATGGTCTTTCCGGTTGTCGTACCACTTTTTGTAGGTGGCCGTCTTGAACTCGTCAGTGCATTCTTTGGTCTGGGCCAACGCCGGCGCAGCAAATATAAGTAACGCCCCGGCGAGCGCCAATAATTTGATAGTTTGTCTCATTGTTAGTAAGAGCCTCCGATCGAATTCCCGGTTCCAACATCTAACTGATTCTTTCTTTGGGAAGGTCATGGCAGCATACTTGATCTACTTGCTGGCTTTCAATTCGTAGTGCGTCTGGCTACTGAGATGAAGACGCCAAGCGTACCAGTACTTACTTCTGCGTCCGTGGGGGGTGGGATGTCTCGCCCCGTTGGGACGAAAAGATTTGAGGGATGACCTGATCCCCGGGGTGGCGCGCGAAACGCGCTTACCCCGGGCTACTATATTGAACGCCTTCGGCGTTCTGCCATCTAGTCCCACTTCTTGATGCTGGGCCAGACGGTTTGGAGATCTTGAATCAGACCACGGCAGAGGAGTATGACGGGGAACGTCACCCAGCAGAACGCGCCGGCAAACTGGTTCATGGTGCTGCCGGTGGCGATGACCTTTGGCGGCAAGCAGGTTGTTTACACTACGGTGGTTGCTGATGGACCCAGCGCTCCCTTTGCCCTCAAGCTGCCGTTGAAGCCAAGTAAAGTTGAGCTTGATCCGCAGCGCTGGGTGCTGTCAGAAAAGACCTCAACGAAGGCAGCTAGGGCACAACCTCAGCAGTCAGCAATCTATAGTGAGCAGTGAGCAGTGACTAAACCAACGAGCTGGTTGCACCTAACTGACTCCCACTGCCCACTGCCCACTGCCCACTGCCCACTGCCCACTGCTCACTGTGCCTACTGACTACTGCCTACTGACTACTGTATTCTTTCCCGCATGAAAGCCATTCAAGTTGCCAAAGTGGGTGGGCCGGAAGTGCTCATGCTCGTAGACGTTCCCGTTCCCGACCCGAAACCAAACGAAGCGTTGGTTCAGATCAAAGCGGCGGGCGTTAACTTCATCGACGTCTATTTCCGCGAGGGCCGTTATCCTGCACCGTTGCCGTTTATCAATGGGCAGGAAGCAGCGGGTATCGTTGTTGCAGTTGGGGCGGATGTGACAACCCTGCGGCTCGGTGATCGCGTGGCCTACACCAGCGCGCTCGGAAGTTATGCGCAGTATGCCGCGGTGCCCGCCGATCGTCTCGTCAAGATTCCGGATGAACTCGACTTCGACCAGGCGGCGGCTGCCATGCTGCAGGGGATGACAGCCCACTATCTCAGTCACAGCACGTATCCAATAAAGAGGGGCGAGACGGCATTGATTCATGCGGCGGCGGGCGGCGTCGGTTTGTTGCTGGTGCAGATGGCGAAGCAACTCGGCGCGCGGGTTATCGCGACCGCGGGTTCGGAAGCAAAGGCGCAACTCGCGCACGGCGCCGGCGCTGATGAAGTGATCATCTACACGGAGCAGGACTTTGAAACCGAAGCGCAGCGACTGACTGAAGGCCAGGGTGTGCACGTCGTTTACGACGGCGTGGGCAAAGACACCTTCGCAAAGGATTTGAAGGTCCTGCGTCCACGCGGTTACCTCGTACTGTTCGGCGGCGCGAGTGGCGCTGTGCCGCCACTTGATCTTCTCGAACTTACCAAACACGGATCGCTCTTCGTCACGCGGCCCAGCTTGCAACACTACGTCGCGAGCCGCGAAGAACTCGAGCAACGCTCAAACGATGTCTTGCAAATGATTGTTCGCGGCGATCTAAAACTGCGGATACATAAGCAGTATCCACTCGAAGACGTGCGACAGGCCCACTACGATCTCGAAGGCAGGAAGACCACGGGGAAGTTGTTGTTGATTCCGTGAGGTGGCGGCTGCTCTAAGGGCGTCAATAAAGAGCGGGGGTAAACCACCCTTCCCAACTTGAGAGGTTTTCAAGTTGAGTGATCTCTCTTCTGGTTGAAGGCTTCAATAATGGCGTAACCTCGCAACTTGAATAATCTCTCAGGTCGGGAAGGGCGGTTTACCCCCGCCGATCCGTTACCTACAAGTCTGGCCAAATGAGTTGTGACACGGGCTCTGAATCGGTGGGTTACGATAGTTCGTCTGCGGACTACCGTTACCCTTTCCCGCTTACCGGTCCCCTTTATTACTCCGCCTTTAGTTCCTGCGGTTCCCGGTAAATCGCAACAGGAAGAAAAACAGGTTGATGAAATCGAGGTAGAGCGACAGCGCCCCGACTACAGCGTACGAACCCACGCGACCGTCTGGCAGTGCCACAGCCATCTGTTTCAGTCGTTGCGCGTCCCAGGCCGTGAGGCCGGTAAACACCAACACGCCGACGACCGAAATCACGAATTGCAGCACTTCGCTATGCCAAAAGAAACCAACGATCATCGCCAGCAAGAGCCCAATCAGGCCCATGAAGAAGAATTGACCCACGCCGGCGAGACTCCTTTTAGTTACTGTTCCGAAGAACGCGGTCGCGCCGAACATGCCGGCCGTAATGATGAAGGTCGACGTGATAGACGAACCAGTGTACATCAGCAAGATCACCGAGGAAGTCACGCCCACGAGCGCGGAGTATAAGACGAAGAGACCGGCAGCAGTCACAGGCGCAACTTTATCGACCCGTGCTGCCAGATAAAACACGAGTCCCAACTGGGCGAAGAGCAGACCCCAAAACAGCAGGCGATTAAAAATCAGGGTTTCGATTAGCACGGGCGACGACGCCACCGTAAAAGCGACGACGGCCGTAATCAGCAAGCCGAGAAACATCCAGCCATAGACTTTGCTGAGAAAAGCACTTACGCGCTCGTCACGTACGTCCGCCAGCTGCGGCGCAGTAGATGACGATTGATTCCACGAAGGTTGATTCCAGCTCATTGCATTGCTCCCCCTTAAAATCCCATCAGTGGTTCGATTAGAGCTTCATTATCTCTTTTATGAAGGCGCGACGCACGTTCAGAACAGTCGCGGCCGTCCGCTTCACGGACTGACTGGTCGTATCTGCGTTTGAGCCCACCGATAAATCGGGGCTACCCTCATTCGTTCGCTTCGCGGACTGACTCATCACTCATCACTCATTACTCATCACTTCGTTGCTCGTAGTATCATCGCTCCATGCTAAACAAGGAAATCCAGTTTGCCAGCCGCCCGACGGGTATGCCTACGTTGGACAACTTCAAAATCGTTGATGCAGACGTACCGCCGCTAAACGATGGCGAGGTGTTCGTGCGTACGCTCTACATTTCAGTCGACCCGTATCTGCGCGGGCGCATGCGCGAAGGCCGGTCTTACATTCCTCCGTTTGAGGTTGGGCAAGTGATCGAGAGCGGGGTGGTCGGCAAGGTTGTCGAATCGCGCGCGCCCGAGTTTCAGCAGGGAGATATTGTTACCGGCATGCTGGGCTGGCGGCTCTACAACGTGGCGAAAGCTGCGGAACTAAGAAAAGTTGATCTGCGCGTCGCTCCAGTCACTACTGCCCTCGGCGTGTTGGGTATGCCGGGCCTCACCGCTTACTTCGGATTGCTCGACATCGGCCAGCCCAAAGAAGGAGAGACTGTGGTTGTGTCCGGCGCTGCCGGCGCGGTGGGAATGACTGTCTGTCAGATTGCGCAGATCAAGGGTGGTCGCGCGGTTGGTATCGCCGGCAGCGATGAAAAGAATAAGTACTTGACGGACGAACTCGGAGTCGACGCGGCTATCAATTACAAAGACACGGAATGGAAACAGGCGCTGAAGGAAGCCTGCCCAAAAGGCGTCGATGTATATTTCGACAACGTTGGCGGCGAAATTTCCGATGCCGTGCTCCCTTTGCTTAACCACGGCGCGCGCATCGTTATCTGCGGTCAGATATCACTCTACAATCTCGACAAACCGGACGTCGGCCCGCGCCCGCAACCATCGCTCCTGGTGAATAGCGCCCTGATGAAAGGGTTCATCATTACTGCATACGCCGCGAGATTTGCGGAAGGCGTTATGAACCTGGCTCAGTGGCTCGCCGCCGGGAAGCTCAAATACGCCGAAACTATTGTTGAGGGATTTGAAAACACGCCACCCGCGTTCATCGGTTTGTTCAGCGGCGAGAACCTCGGCAAGCAAATCGTTAAGGTGGCGTAAAGGAGCAGTGAGCAGTAAGCGGTGAGCAGTAAGCAGCGGGCGGCAACTACCACCCCGCCGGCCCCTGCCACCTGCTCCTACCGCCTGACCGATTCACTGCGACCAGGGCGTGGGTTTGCGCACCCAACGGTGCTGTCTCAATTGTTTGTATAAGTCCCCGGGCAGTGGTCCAGCATCGCTGGCAGCGATGTTTGCTGCAACGTGAGCAAGCTTGCGCATGCCGGGAATGATCGTGCTGATGGTGGGGTTTGAAAGAATGAAGCGCAAGGCCAGCTCAGGTAGCGTGATTTCCCGTTCGCCTGAATGCTCCTGGTTCCACTTGCGCAGCAGTTCCTTCAGTGCATCAGCGCGCTCCACGCTGGGAATCAGGTTCTCGGGAACGAAGTAAGTGTTGCGCCAATCGCCTTCCGCCCATTTGCTTTCTTTCGTGAGTGTGCCGGTGAGGCTTCCTTCGTCGAATGGCACGCGCGCAATCACCGCCGTCTTCATCTCCTCACACGCGGGAAACAAATCATCCTCTGGATTCTGGTCAAAGATGTTGTAGATCACTTGTACTGATTCAACCTGCCCGGTCTTAACAGCGCGCACGCCGTTCCATGGCTCCCAACGGTTCAAACTAATGCCGATTGCCTTGATGAGCCGTTGGCGGCGCAGGTCATCCAGCTTATAGAGCCAGCGATCATCTCGTAACCAATCATCTTCCCAGGTGTGAAACTGAATCAGGTCGAAACTTTCCAGGCCCGCACTCTCCAGGCTTCGGTGCACAAACTCTTCAACGTGATCAGGCGGGTAAGAATCCTGAAGCGTAGACTCCGGCCGCGCGGGCCACTGCTTGTTCTTTGGCGGAATCTTCGTTGCGGTGTAAAGAGTCCTATCTCGATTGGCGCGCACCGTTTGCCCCAGCAGTTTCTCGCTGTGGCCATCTCCATAAGCGTGCGCGGTATCGAAGAAGGTGCAGCCAAGATTCGCCGCGGCCTGTAAGGACTCAAGCGACTGCTCGTCCTCTGAGCCCGACCAGCCTCCCATGCCCCACATGCCGTAGCCAATCTCGCCCACCTGCCAGCCGGTTCGACCAAATTGTCTGTATCGCATGGGGGAATAGTAAAGGGTAAATTAGCAGTCAGCAATCAGTGAACAGTAAACAGTAAACAGTGAACAGTGAAGAGTCATGAGTAATCGCTTACTGCTGACTTCTGGCCACTGACCACTGGCCACTGACCACGTTAGCGCGCTACGATTCAAGTCAAACAAGATTTCGGGAGAGACAAAATGAAATACAGATTATTAGGACGCACCGGTCTGAAAGTTTCTGAACTGTGCCTGGGCACAATGACCTTCGGCGAAAACTTCTACGGCATCGCCGTGGTCGATCAGCCGAGCGCGAATGCGATGGTGACGCGAGCGTTCGCAGCCGGGATCAATTTCTTCGATACCGCAGACGTCTATTCCTACGGCCAATCGGAAGTTGTCTTGGGACAGGCGTTGAAAGACAGTCGGGTGGACCGGGATCGAATAATTATTGCCACCAAGGTCCGCAGCGCGATGACCGAGGAAGCAACGGCTGGGACGGGCGACGTGAACAATGTTGGGCTGTCGCGACAGCACATCTTTTCTTCCGTCGAGCACAGTCTGCGACGACTGCAAACCGATTACATCGATCTCTATCAAGTACACGGCTGGGACGTGCTCACGCCAATTGAAGAAACGCTGCGCGCGCTCGACGACCTGGTACGACAAGGGAAGGTGCGTTACGTCGGTTGCTCAAACTGGTCTGCGCGCCATTTGATGAAAGCGCTCTACCTGTCTCGTGCTCACAATTGGGCCGGCTTTGTCTGTCTGCAAGCTTACTACTCGCTCGTAGGTCGCGATCTCGAGCACGAGTTGTTGTCATTGTGCCGCGAAGAAGGCCTTGGCGTGCTGCCCTGGTCGCCGCTGTCCGGCGGATTTCTCTCCGGAAAATACACCCGCGACAATCCCACTCCTGAAGGCGCGCGACGCAGCGGTTTTCAGTTTCCACCAATTGACGAAGCGCGCGGCTTCGATGCTGTTGCCGCGCTCGAGCGGATTGCGAAAGAGAAGGGAACGACGGTCGCACAGATTGCGCTCGCGTGGCTGCTGGCGCAACCCGGCGTCACTTCAATCATTATCGGCGCCAACAAAATGTCGCAGTTGGAAGATAACTTGAAGGCAGCGGACGTACAGTTGACGGCAGCGGAGCGTGAAGTGCTTTCCGCGACTACGGCACCGCCGGCTCAATATCCCCAGTGGATGATCGAGCGACAGAACGAGGGACGGTAAAGCATAGGCAGGAGGCAGGAGCAGGAGCAGGAGAATGATGTTGCTCGACGCATCAGGTCTATCGCTAGTCACTGCGGCTTAATCCTGCTGCCTGCTCCTGCCTCTCGCCCCTTTTCTACGGCTCACCGCTCACCGCTTACTTCTTACTAGTTCTTCTTTGCTGCGTCAGCTTGTTTTGCTGCGTCAGTCTGTTTTGCCGCGGTATCCTGTTTCAGTTTGTCGCTGGCCCGCGCGAAGTTTGCAGCGAAGATCGCGGCGTTCGGATCGTTGTTTTGTTTCCCCAGCGACTGGGCCTTTTCGTAGAGCGGCGTCGCGAGGTCAAGTCGTCCGCCCTTCTCATACGCTTCCGCCAGGCTGTCGTAGACGTTGGCCGAGTTTGGATAGCGTTCGACGTTGCGCTTAAACGTCGCGATTGCTTCGTCAGGGTTAGGGTTTGCGCCTAACAGGAATTGGTAACCAATCTGATTGACCAGCGCCTCGGGCGTCGGAATCGAGTAATGGAATTTCTCCGAGAGCCACTTGTAATGCTCGTCTGCGCCCTTGAGTCCGCCGGCCACTGCTCCCGTCTCGGGATCGCGCGGCATCTGCCAACCCGCATAAACTTTCCGCAGACCAAAGTAGTGACTACGCAAAACCACTGAGCCGTGATCCTCGTCCTTCATCTGCTCGGCTTCCCACTCGAAACCTTTGATGTGGGTCCTGGCAAGCAGTTCCTTGAACAATACAAAGTCTTTGCCAATGTCGCCGGGTTCGTTGCCGAGTGACGTGAACAAGGTGGCGTTCAACTCCTTACGTGTTTTGAAAAACTCTTCCGCGCGCTTCAAGGTTGCCTCATCGCTCCACTGCAAAGACGGGCTGACTGCAATGTACGAATTGAATAGTTCCGGTCGCGTGACCAGTGCATGAACAGCGAATAGCCCGCCAAATGAGTGGCCGGCCAATATGCGGTACGGCTGTACGCGGAAAGTTTTCTCAATCTCCGGAATCAATTCCGTCTCGATAAACTTCAGGAAGTTATCGGCGCCACCGGCGGTGGGAAACTGCGCAGCGTTGGGCCCGACGGCCTTTGCCGGCGTCAGATCGCGCGTGCGGTCGGTGTTAGGAATACCCACGAGGATGAGTTCAGACATGCGCCCATTCTGAGCGAGGAACTCAATCGTACTGCTGGTATGGGCGAGATGGGCATCGCCGTCAGTCATATAGAGCACCGGATAGGCCCGGTTGTCTGTCGCATACGCTTGCGGTGTGCGCACCAGGATTATTCTGTCTTCTCCAAGCACTTTGGATTTGATCGTCAGTTTCGTCAGCGCCGGAACCTGCGCGAAAGCAGACGAGGAAAAGAGCACCACGAATACCAGAGTCGCGAAGAGCCCGGGGAGACTGATAGCCAAACGCCGTCCTCTACTAGCTAGTGAACGGTTCCAGTTGTTAGAACGAGAGCTGAGTTCTTGTGGAACGAACGTACGATCAAACGCAGAACGGATAGTCATTTTCATACTCCTGGGTGAAATAAGTGGGAAAGCCAATTCACGGTTCCGAAGTTGCTACCTTAACCTGTGATGAGAAACTAGAGGAGTCCTTATAACAGCACGCGCGCGGCGCGATTAGGATTTTGTGACCAAGCGGCCAGCGGTCGTGACGAAACGGTCCTCAGCCACTTTCAATGTCCGACAAACTTCAGTTTGTCGATGAGGTTGAATGACACGGTGTAGACGACAAACTAAAGGAAACTCTGATCAAGTACCGCGAAGCGGTTGCGACCTCCAGCCCAGGGTTGCCGCCGAGGCTACCCTGGGTACCGAATTTCAAATCCGCCTCAACCCCGATGGGGTTGCGTTCTCTTTCATGCGTCGATACCCAGCGTAGCCGCCGAGCGGCAAAGCGGGGTCCCCGCGCGGGCAGCCCGCGTGGGGTGGTAGCGTTGGGCTGGAGGTCGCAACCGCTTCGCGGTATAAAACACGCCATCGCGTTACCTCCAACTGCTAAACCAAGAACCGATCCAAGTTGTTCAGAGATTCCTAAAGTTTATGGACAACTAGCCTGCAAGTTCATAGGCTTTCTTGAGCCAGGCCAAAATTTCGCGGTCGACTTGTTCCGGCGCTTCAAGTCTGGTCTCAAGATGCCAGCGATGGGCGGAGGCTTGTTCACGTTTCGCGATGCGCTTGCTGGCGATGTCTGAATCCGACTTGAGCGTGAGAATCAAGGCCGTCTTGCGCGTGGCCACGCCGGCGAAGGCGCTCTTCCTGACCAGATGGATAGAAGTCTTCTTGGCCTCTTCCTTTACGGGGCCAAGTTCTTTCGCCGCCTTAAGAATTGCCGCGTAGGTCGCTTTCACTTCCGGAGCGCGATTCTCGAAGTGTTCCCTGACGGTATGGCCGCTTGCGTCCATGGGGGGGTGATCCTCTCTCACAGATTCCTGGTTCGTAAAGACTATTTCGAAATTAGCTTTGCGCGCAAGCCTGCCGCGATCAGCGGCACGATGCGGCGCGGCACGTCGATCGCCGCCTTGATGTGGCGAGCGTGCGTGAAGTGGCCCACCACGTAAACGCCGCGGACAGTTGTTTCAAACGTCTCCGGATCGTAAACCGGGATTTCGGTTAACTTTCCCGGCGCGGTCTTTACGCCGAGTTTCCGGAGCAGCGTCAAATCGGCATCACTGCCGATCAGGACAAAGACTACATCGTTAGGGAGCGTCAGCGTTTGGCCATCCTCGGTGGTTAACGTTACATCGCGTTCAGTGATTGACAGGACTTGCCGGTACAACACAACGCGCAGACGGCCGGCGGCAACCTCCCGGTCAAGCGGGGAGCGTACCCAATGCTTCATGGCCCCGGCTTTCGGATCGCGGTTTTCCCAGTCTTCGCGCCAGATGACGAGCGTGGTGCGCGCACCTTCTTCAGAAAGGAACAAAGCCGCCTCCGCAGCGCTGTTGCCGCCACCGACTACCAGCGCATCTTTGCGAATGTAGGCGTACGGTTCGACAAAGAGGTGCTGCACCTTTGCCAAGTCTTCGCCGGGAATGTTCAACCAACGGGGATGCGCCATCGCGCCAATTGCAAATAGGATTCGCGCGGCGCTGTATTGATTCTTGTTGGTGTGGACTCTAAAACCTTTAGTCTCGAGGTTCTCAATATCGAGAACTTCTTCGTCTGTATTTATTTTTAGATCGTTATCAAGAACAAAGTGGATGTAGTGAGAGAGCAACTCTTCGCGCGTGGGTTTCTCGCGACAGGGCTTTAACGCCCCTGCAAACATCTCCAACTCGTTTGGCGTCGAGAAGAGCGTGCGGCCAACCGGGTATTTGCGAATCGTGTCGGCAATAGTTCCTTTTTCAAGGACGAGGTACCGCAAGTCTGCCTGCGCAGCTGCGTGCGCGGCGGAAAGTCCCGCCGGGCCGGCGCCGATGATTAATAAGTCGAGTGGTCCGGTCATCGAGTTTCAAGTTTCAAGTTCCAAGTTCCAAGTTCCAAGTTCAAGCTAACCTTGCGGGCAAACTTGAAACTTGGAACTCGAAACTCGAAACTTCTTAGAAGGTGACTTCGCCGTGCGCTACCACGACCGAGGGTCCGCCAACGCGCACTTCATTGACCATTCCCGCTTTGCCGGCGACTTCAATGTTGATGCGACTGGGACGGTGCATGAAATCGCCCTGCTCAATAACAAATCGCGCGCGTCCGTCTGCGGGTTCGACCCCTGAGGCCCCGTGATGCACGAGATAAGCGCCCAATGCGCCCGCGGCGCTCCCCGTTGCCGGGTCTTCCGCAATGTTGTCGCCGGGCGCGAACATGCGCGCGTGCGCACGCGCTTCGCCAATCTCAATTGTTTCACGACTGAACGCCTCGCAGCCCGTGGCGCCGGCGCGCTCGTAGATTTCGCTGAGCAACGCGGCGTTGACTCGACAGCGGCCCAGGTCGGCCAAAGATCGAATGGGCACAGCCAGGAACGACAGGCCAGTCAAGATAATTTGAAGAGGAAGAGTCTCATCAAGGTCTTCTACCGCCAGACCCAGAGCTCTTGCGATCTCCGCCTGCTCATGTGCGTCATCAATCTCGCCTTTGATTTCAAACTTTCCCTGCGTCATCACAACCTGCACTGGCGCGCCATCTTTGAATTCGATATCTACCGGAAGAACGCCGATACCGACCTCGTGATGAATGCGCGTCCATCCGCTTCCGCCTTCGGGAATCGGCACCACACCTTCACGCGCTAACGCGTTCCAGGTGCCTACAACAGGGTGACCGGCAAAAGGAATCTCGCGCGCGGGCGTGAAGATACGCAGACGACGCAGTGTCTTCTCATCTCTGGCAGGCAGGACGAAGACGGTCTCCGAAAGATTCATCTCGCGCGCAATCTTCATCATCTCGTCGTCCGTCAGTCCTACAGCCTCGGGAAACACCGCCAGCGGATTGCCCGCAAAAGGCACTCGCGTAAACACGTCGAGTTGAATGAAGCGATATTTACTCATCCGATCCGCCATCTTCTGTTCAGTGATTCTTGCTGATTCGGGTTCAACAATTCTCGTTAATAATGTCGGTAATCTTCAGGATATTCGTGAACATCATCGGGTCGGCACTTACGAGTGGTCAAGTGCCGCCTCTGGTCGGTTGAAGCAGACTCTTGATACAGGAAATGTTCTTGCCGCCTCTGTCATTAAAGGTGGATACGAGAATTCAGGCTCGAAGACTCGACGGCGAATTGAGGCCCCCGGGGACTGTTGGGCCTTCACGTCAAGGCCAAAAAAACCTCTTTGGCAGTGTAAGAAAGCTCAGTTGGGCAAGATCTGAGAGGGGCTATTTGGGGATACAAAACTGCTCATAACAAATAGCCGGAAAACGTGCAAGGGACCTTGCAATAACCCTTGACAACGCAGCGTGCTTGGGAATATCGTGCGGTCGTTCTCATTGCTTGTTGCCACATACTGACCTGATCTGGCGCTCTCAGATTTCCTTGCAATCCATCGGTCAGGTGAAACTTAAAGCTTCCGGCGGATTCGATCGTTTGGCGTCAAGTTGTTTATCGATGCAAACCGAGAAGACGTTGAAATAACCCTTAACAGCTTTGAATTGAGCTCTCAGTGCAATCTCGTTGCTCTCTCAGTTCACCAGCAAATCACTAGGGAGACACCCCCATGAAATTAGTTCACATTTCTCTTTTGCTTTGCGCCGTCGTCTTTGCGACCGGCTGCCCGAAATACAGTCCCAAAGTCGACTTCAAGAACAGCAACAGCCTGGTAGCCAAAATAAACGCCCATATCGAAACTCAACGAAGCGCTTACCAAAATGCGCTTGATGGCAACAACTTGGTTAAAGCGAAGAGAATTAGAAACGAATTGATCGAGGACGCCCTGCCCTACATTGACGGCGCCTATGTAGACTTCATCACTGACATTCAAGCTGGACGTGATCGACAAAACTTCATGCTTGACCTGGTTGAACTGGGCACGGCGGCTTCAGTTGGCATTACCAACGGGGAACGTTCCCTCCAGGTAATCGGAGTTGCGTTAACAGCTTTCAGGGGCGGGCGAAGATCGCTTGACGCCAATTTTTATAAAGATCAATCCACACCGATTTTGATAAGCAAGATGGACGGCAACCGCGCAAAAGTGCGGGCGACGATCTTGAATAGAGAAAAAGGTAGCCCTGAAGATTACCCGCTTGGGGCAGCAATATCCGACCTCGTTGATTACTACAACGCCGGCACATTGGTCCGAGCGTTTACCCAACTGCAACAGGATACGGCGGTGATTACTAAACAGTCGGAAGACGACGTGCTAGTGCTCAAGGGGGTTCCGTTAACCCGAGCTGCTACAGAGACGGACGTAAGCGAGGCGCTCGAACCGCTGCCCGTGCTTCGAACGCTTCTGGCTTCTCTCAATAGTGGAGTTCCAGAGGAAGTCGCTGCTGCCACAAAGAAACTGCAAAAAATATTTAAGGCCCTGGAAGCCGACCCAGACACTGCCCGTCTTGTGCACGTTGGTGGTGTTTCTTCATCAGAAACAGACGGGCAGACGTTGCTCCAAGGCTTAAGGGTGGTTTTTCGAAGCATCGCAACCGATGACCCCGTGCACCGTAAGATCGATAAAGCCATCATTGCCAATGGAAGGTAGGCAAAAAGGAGAAAATTAAGGTGCCAGCGATTAAACCACTTTCACACACTGTTGCTTATGCGGCCAACATTGATTCGCTCAAGAGCTTGGAGCTTTCCGCTGAACGAGACGAGGGTCGCCTGTTGTCTAACATTAAGAAGGTGCAGTTGGCGACAGACGACGGCGTCAAGGCAACGGCGATGACTTACAACGATGTGGATGACTTCGACATGGGTCATCTGACTTTCGTGGCGTACACGACTGAGGTGGACAAACAAAGTCAAACGGCTATTCGTAAAACGCAAGGAGAGACATTTCAATGCGAGGGCAAGGCTTATGTCCAAAATAAACCCGTTCAAGTATTAGTTTTTAGGGAAAAACCGCAGTAGTCGCTGGTGGGGCCTAACCCAAAACCGGCGAGCGCGTGATTTGCTGAGTAGCCCGCCGTCAACAACTTAGAGGAGCACCATTCATGAGCCAAACAACCAACGATGCCGGTCTAAAGTTGATCGAGTCCTTCGAGGGCCTGCGTCTCACTGCCTACCAGGACAGTGTGAAAGTCTGGACGATCGGCTATGGTCACACCAAGAACGTGAAGAAGGGTCAGACCATCACGCAGCAGCAGGCCGAAGCTTTTCTGCAACAGGATTTGGCCGTGGCCGAAGCTGCGGTTAATCGCCTCCGCCTGACCCTAACCGACAACCAATTCGCCGCGCTGGTTAGTTTCACCTTCAATCTTGGCGCCGGAAATTTGAAAAAGTTGCTGAAGAATGGGCTCGCAGCGGCGCCCGATCGCCTCCTGCTGTTTGACCATGCAGGTGGTAGGGTGCTGGCCGGTCTAACCCGGCGTCGCCAAGCTGAGCGGGCGTTGTTTCTCACACCTTGAACCGTCGGGTTAGCAACGGCGGTCCAACTACAAGCCCAGCTTGAGAGGACTTCCAAACGAACAACCTATAAAGGTTGAACTCCGAACTTCTTGACTGGTTCTACCAATCGCGTTGCCCGCCTTCGCGAGCGCTGGCTATAATGCGCGCGCGTTGCCAAACACTAAAGCAGACAATTCAATTTCCTCGGCCGCCGCGCTGTCAGCGAAGCTTCACGGCATACTGCTTCCAATAACCACTCCGTTCAACGGCTCCGGAGACGTAGACGATCACGCTCTACGCGCGAATATCGCCAAGTGGAATACGACCGGGATCGCTGGTTACGTCGTGCTGGGTTCGACGGGCGAACGCGTAAACCTGGATGAGCGCGAGTATCTGCAAGTAGTCGAAGTTGCGCGCGCGGCGGTGCCGGGCGATCTTGCTTTTATCGTCGGCGCCGGTCAACAGAGCACGCGCGGAACCATTAACGAGATCAAGCGGGTCGCGGCCGCTGTGTCTGTTGATGCGTTCTTAGTCATCACTCCTCACTTCTATCGCTCGAGCATCACGCAGCAAGCCTTGATAGCTCACTTCGAGAGCGTTGCCGGCGAGTCTCCGGTGCCCGTGATTCTCTACAGCATGCCCGCACTCACGGGAATCAAGATTGAACCCGAGACTGCGGCGCGCTTGAGTGAACACGAAAACATCATCGGCATCAAAGACAGTTCCGCTGACCTCGAGGGATTGCGAAAAACGATCAAACTCGTACGCGAATACTTTGCGGTGCTCACCGGAAACGGAACGGTGCTTAATCAAGCACTAAGTGCTGGAGCGTGCGGCGGAATCCTGGCGGTGGGCTGCGCCGCTCCGGCTGTTTGCCTCGCGATCGCGCGCGCCGTTCAGTCTGGAGACATCGCCACCGCCGCGATGTTACAGGCCAAACTGACTCCACTCGCCGAGGCTGTGACGACCCGCTTCGGCATTGGTGGCCTCAAGGCTGCGCTTGAAATGAAGGGTTACGTTGGCGGAGCGGTTCGAGCGCCGCTACTCGCACCGGACAACGAGGCACGCGCGGAGATACGAAGATGTTTGGAAGAAGCGGACACAGCGTTACACGAACTTTCAGTACGACAGGCCGAAGCGACGGTAGCACCGTGATGTTTCTCATTAGCACCTGACTTCAGTCAGGTGTTACCTGGGGTCACTGATCGCTAAACCGTTTCAACGGTTCAAAATGTAAACCGTTATATCGGTTGCTGACACATCGCGAGTGCTCGAT
>JANMQG010000034.1:0-3033 GCA_031370285.1 Chloracidobacterium sp.
ACCCCACGCGGGCTGCGGCGCTCCCCGGGGTTGGACTCTGAATTTTTTGAGTGTAAACGAGAGTCAGTTCGATGGTTCGCCAAAGTTGTAAACGATGACTCCATTTACTTTCACCGGCTCGCCCATCAACAAGGTGGGCGAAAACCTCGCTTGACGAGCGGCAGCCACGGCCGACGCCTGCAGCAGCGGGTGACCAGACACGGCATGGGCGGCAATAACAGCTCCGCTTTCATCAATCGTGACTTGCACGGCAACTGCTCCTGAGGCTTTGGCTTGTTTTGCTATGGCTGGATACTCGGGCGCGGGCAGACTGATAGCCTTGCCATTCAACACACCGCCCGAAATAGGCCTTGGTCCCTGCTCAGGAGTGTTGGCAGTACGGCTCGGGTCGTGTTTTCTTGTATCCGCGTCGTCATTGGGCTTCGGAGGCGCCGCTTCGGTTAGTGCCGGGTCGGCGGAAAGCGTCGCGCTGGGAGGAACCGGAGCCGCAGAGGCAACGCTCTCCGGAGGCCCGTTTACTTTCTCGGGAAGCACGAATGAACTCAGAAACTGCTCCTGAACGGCCTCCTCCTTCTTAGTGTTTAAGTAAACTATCGAGTAGAAGCGCTTTCTGGTGGCAAAGACATGAGCGGTTCCAGACAAGTCGGCGATTGTTATTCGATATTCGCGACCGGCGTTTCCCTGCAAGGTTTTCTCGCCGACGAGCGTGAGTTTTGCAATTGCATCTTTGCGAACTTTTGGCGCAAACAAAATCTTGAAAGCGTCAACGTAGGAGTTGATCCGCTGCATCTCGGTATACAACGCCGGATTTGATTTTATGCCGCTTAACGAAACTACCGCGAACACCGGGCCAGGCAGGCGACTGGAGATGTACATCCGCGTATTCAATTCCATCTTGTGATAAGGCTCTTTGCTGGATTCAAAAGTTGAGCCCTTGGGCATCAGCACGGAAAACTCCTCGCCTTCGGGTCTGAGCGTTTCCCACTCGGGTGTGGTGGTTGATTGAGCTGACGAAAAAGTTTGAAGACCAAGGATAAGCGAGAGAGCGATACCGAAAACTTTGCCGCCTAACGATTGCATGGCGTACTCCTTTGAAATGCTTTAACAGTCCGCAGATTACACAGATTACACAGATTCAAAAATGAAGAATCACTAACAGGGAAGAAGGGTCATTCCTGTTTATTCGTTCTTCCAATCGGCGTAATCAGCGTAATCTGCGGATAGCTCATCATCGCCTAAATATACACCCAATTAATTTCAGGGCTAAAGCTGCGCCACCATCTCCGCCGGGTTCCAGTAGGCGTGCAGCGTCTGGATCTTTCCTGTTTCGTTCACCTCGAAAACATCAATGCCTTCGAAGTGTACCTTGCTGCCACTCTTGCTGATCCCACGGCCCGACCATTTCACCGCGGCGCCGTTGCCGGCGATGAAGACCTCGTCTTCAGTCAAGCCAAGCTCTTTGAAGGCGGCAGTAATCGTTTGGAAAAATTCCGCGAGCTTCTGATGGCCTCTCGCCGGCGGCGCTCCGACCGGGTCGTAAGTAACCGCGTCTTCGGCGAAGGTATTAACCCAGGCCTGCTCGTCCATCGCGCGGATGGCTGCAAAGTAAGCCTTGACTGCTTGCGAAACAACCTCAGGAGACATTTTGGTCCTTCATCCTTTCGCGTTCTGATTGAACTAATACACGGCGCAAGATTTTTCCCGATGGAGATTTGGGAATCTTGTTGATAAACTCGAGCATCCGTATTTTCTTGTGCGGCGCTACACGCGCGGCAACGAAACTCATGAGCTCAGCAGCCGTCGCCGCTCCTTTTAATACCACGAAAGCCTTCGGAACTTCGCCTGCCTCGTCGTCTGGGACAGGAATCACGGCCGCATCCGCCACGCATGCATGTGTTAACAATAACGCTTCCAACTCAGCCGGCGGCACCTGAAAACCTTTGTACTTGATTAGCTCCTTGGCGCGATCGACGATGAAGAAGTGGCCATCGTCGTCGGCGTAACCAATGTCTCCGGTGTGCAGCCAGCGTTCCGCATCCACCGTTGCCGCGGTCGCCTCCGGACGATTCAGGTAACCCTTCATTATTTGCGGACCACGAACGCAGACCTCGCCTTCCTTGTTTGGGCCAAGCGCCTCGCCGGTTTCCAGATCAATGATCTTGCATTCGGTGTTAGGCGCTGGAATACCTACTGAACCAAACTTTACCTGCGCCGGATCAGGAGGGGAAGAATGCGTCACGGGACTTGTCTCCGTCATTCCATACCCCTGGCGAACGTCGCAGTCCAGTCGTTGCATGCAGGCGCGCGTCAGGTGTTCATCGAGAGGCGCGGCGCCGCTGAATAGAGTTTTGAGTTTCGACAGATCGTAATTATCAACCACCGGATTCTTGGTAAGCGCAAGCACGATCGGCGGCACGATATGCGCGAGGGTCACGCCGTGATCCTGAACCAATTGCAGGAAAGATTCCAACTCAAAACGCGGTACCGTGACGATGGTTGCGCCCTGGTAAAGGCCCAGGTTCAAGACGACCACCAGACCGTAAATGTGAAAGAGAGGCAGGACGCAGATGAGGGTGTCGTTCTCGGTGAAGTATTGCAGGCCGTCCATCTGGCACAGGTTAGCCACCAGATTGTGGTGCGTGAGCATGACGCCTTTCGGCAGTCCGGTCGTGCCGCTCGAATAAGGAAGCGCCACCAAGTCTTCGCGCGGGTTTATCGTCACGTGCGGGTAGTCGCCGTCGCTCTCCAGCAGGGAAGAGAAAGGAGTGGCGTTGTTAACAGCTTCAGAACCGTCAGCTTCAGTTTCGGCCTTCTCAAAAACAAACAACTCCTCGATGTTGGCTTCGCGCGCTGCGCCTGCGGCCTTCTCAAAAAACTGCGGGACGGTAACCAGAAAACGCGCGCCTGCATCTTGGAGTTGATGCGCGATTTCGTGTTCGGTGTATAAGGGGTTAACGGGACTGATAATTCCACCGAGAGTCGCCACGGCATGAAAGGCGATTGCGTATTCCGGCACGTTCGGACTGAGTATTC
>JANMQG010000036.1:0-92201 GCA_031370285.1 Chloracidobacterium sp.
GTTCCGGCTATCGAGTGGCGATTCAGTCGTCAGCCGCGAGAACTCTCTGCGCCGGCTCGTGGTCAAGTGCAACGTAAAAGGGCGCGACATCGGCAGCTTCGTTCACGACGCACAGGCGTTGGTGGCCGCCCAGGTCAAGACTCCGCCCGGCTACTTCATCACCTGGGGCGGGCAATTCGAAAACGCGCAGCAGGCGGTTCGCCGGTTGTTGATTGCCATACCGATCTCGCTGCTGCTGGTATTCGTGTTGATCTATGCCTGCTTTAGTTCGTTGCGCAACACGCTGACGATCATCTTCAACATACCGATCGCGCTAGTGGGCAGCACAACGTTCCTGCTGATCTGGGGATTCCCGTTGAGCGTTCCCGCGATTGTTGGGTTCATTGCGGTCTTTGGGATCGCGGTGCAAAACGGGATGGTGATGGTGTCTTACATCAACAAGCTTCGCCATGACGGCATGGAGCTACACGACGCCGTGATTACCGGCGCGAGCGTGCGTCTGCGGGCCGAGTTGTTGAGCGCGTTGATAGGCAGCATCAGCCTTATTCCATTCCTCATTTCGTCCGGGACTGGAGCCGAAATCGAGAAGCCGCTGGCGATCGTGGTGGTCGGGGGACTGCTGATGAGCCCGATCAAGATCGTGATTCTACCAATGGTCTACGAGTGGGTGGAGCGTGGCGCCGCCCGACGAGCCGCCCGAAGAGCCGAGGACACTCTCTAGCGAAGCCAGGATTCGATGGAGCCCGCTCATCTTATCCGCATGAGGCCGAGGGCGCTAGACTTTGCGACGGATGTGGACTGGATGAGGATTGGTGCCGAGGGCGAGAGTCGGACCCTCACTTCCTAACGAAAACGGATTTTGAGTCCTGTGAAACTGGCATCACCTGGTCCGACCAAACGATGCGAACCAGTATTTACGCGCTTAGCGGTCGTCAAGGTATCGCTTCGGCTGGCTTGGTATCAACACGTCGCGCCACCATCTTAGCCCCATCTCAAGTTGCTCGGCCCTTTGCGACCACCGTTCAAGCATTGATATGCGTTTCAGTCTAACTCTTCATCGCCGCCTCGGCGCGACGGTTGACCTCTTCCCAGTTGACGTTCTGCGTGAACGCGTCAACGTACTTCGCCGCGGCAGCGCCATAGTCCATGTGGTAGGCGTGCTCGTACATGTCGAGCACGAGGAGTGGGCGAGCCATCGGCGCGTTGTGCATGTGGTCCCAGGACCAGTAGTTGTGGAGCTCGCCCGTGTGTTGGTTGTAAGCAAGGATCACCCAACCGGAGCCGCCCCCCAAAGCGTTGCCTGTCTTTTTGAACTCGGCCTCCCACTGCTCATAGCTTCCGAACCATTGTTTGAGCGAATCCAGGATGGCGCCGCCTGCCTTACCATCGCCGCCGAGATTAGCGAAATAGTGGTCGTGCAGGACGACGGAGCCGGTGCGGACTAACTCCTCGCGTTTGAGATCACCATAGACATAAGGAGGCAGGTCCTTGTCCTGCAACATTGAGGCGAGTCGCTGCTCGACTGCGTTAAGGGCCCTCACTGCTCCACCGTAATTATTTTCCCAATGGGATCTAATTAGCTTTTCGGAAATGCCCCTGAGTTTTGCTGGATCGAAAGGTAACGGCTTCGGTTGGTGCTGCCCACGGAAGGCCCGCGCTAAGGGCACAGCCCCGGCGGTCTGTGGTGCATTGGCAGTCTCGGCATCAACTCTGTTCGCGCCTAAGAGTTCCGTAAGCGCCAACCCCGCGCTCCCGGCAGTCAGCGTCGTGATTACTTTTCGTCTCGAAACGGTGTTCATACTTTTGTCTCCTTAAGTTGTTTCAGCAAAAATCGGGATGGGCAGTTTGTACATCTACGGCTTGTTCTTGCTTGATACTCGCGTAGAGCGCCTCATACACAAACGCAGCGCGCGCGGTGGTTTCATAATCATCCTTCGTCACCAACGGAAATCCGCGGCTAATCAATTGCAAGCCTTGGGCTGCCCGATGATCGTCCAACTGGTCGTCAAAGTCCGCAGCTTGGACAATGCCGGCCATCTCAACTAACACCGGGTCTTGCGAAAGCTTCTCATGCACCAGCGCGGCGAAGGAGCATAAGCCCCGCTCATTCTTGTGTGGATAGGTCGCGCCCGGGGCATCGAAACCGATTGCATTGTTTTCTGACTGCATGGAAGCGACCTTGTCTGCCGGCACAAAGAGAAACTCGCCCTCTCGATCAAGGAACCGCGCAATGAGCCAGCAGGTGGCCGTTCGGTTAACTTGGATTCTTTGGCGTGTGATCCATTTCATCGCAGCTTAACCTCCGCCAACATTTTCAACAGCGAGTTCAGAGGGGTTGTAGTAAACGTGTCACCGACGTTCGACAGCGAGCCGCAGTCCAAGCCCAATCAAAATGGCGCCTGATAGCGCTTCCAATACTTGCCTAACCCGCGGCCGTGTGAGCAGCGCGCGCATCCGCCCAAGAAAAAAGATCAGGATCGAATACCACACAACTCCCTCAATAAAGTGGATACTCGCCAGCACTACTGATTTACCGAATACCCAATCATGGGGACTGATGAATTGGGGTAGGAATGCAAAGTAGAATATCGCCACCTTCGGATTGAGAACGTTCGTAAGCATCCCTTCGAAGAACGCTCTCCAATTGCCTTTCTTAGGCTTGGTAACTGTGTTTTCGGCCAAACTGTCTTTCATACTGCCACGTCCAGCTGTCCAGAGAGATTGACCTCCCAAGTAGATCAGATAGCACGCGCCTATTAACTTTACCGTATCAAAGGCCGTTGCCGAGCGTACTAAGATGAGAGAAAGGCCGAGCGCAGATAGAGTGGCGTGAAAAAACAAGCCTGAGCAGATTCCGATCATCGTCAGTACGCCGGCCTTGTGGCCGTGCGTGAATACGCTGCGCAGGATCATCATGGTGTCGGTACCGGGGGTAATGGTGAGAAGGGCAGCGATGCTTGCAAAGGCTATAACTTGAGGCTCAACCATACGACAATCTCCTGCGTTTACCGCTCGGTTAGTTGACCACACCTACTCGGCGAAATTGATCGACTTACCTACCCCTTTGCTGACTGCTTTCTCATACACCGCAACTGCCGCAATGACATCTTGCAAGGCCATCCCCGTCGAATCGAAAATAATGACTTCATCGTCCGACGTACGTCCGGGCTTGGTGCCTGCGACTATTTCACCGAGTTCGGCGTAAACCTCACTCTTTGTCATCAACCCGGATGCTAAGGCGTGATGCAATTCTCCGATGGAAGCGCATTGGTCGACGATGTCAACGACAACTTTGTTCGACGTAATGAGGCCAGGTTCCAACTCTTGCTTGTGTTCGCTGTCAGCTCCGACGGCCGCAACAAATGTGCCGGATCGGACATATTCCTGCTTCAAGAAGAATTGGTTTGAGGGCGTGCAGGTGATGCAGATATCACTGTGCTTCACCGCTTCTCTTAGTTCCGGCAAAGCTTCCACTTTGATTGACAGTTCCGCTGACAACTCACTCGCAAACCTTTGGGCCTTCACGCCGTCTGTGTCGTAAGCAAACACACGTTCGAGCGAGAAAACCCTGGAGAGGGCTTGAACGGAAACCCGGCCTTGATTGCCGCAACCACAAATCGTTACTGACTTGGAATCTGAGCGAGCAAGATGTCTGGCGGCAACGGCCGTAGCAGCGCCTGTCCTTTGGATCGTGATCTCAATCGAATCCATCAGCGCCAACGGAAATCCGTTTTCACCATCACACAAGATGATGACACCTTGGATGAGAGGCAGAGCAAACCGCGTCACGTTTTGCGGGAAGTTCGCGTTAACTTTGGCGGCAAAGTAGGATCTGCCGAGTTCGAGTAAGCCGGCCTTGATATGGAAGCCGCCATCGCGCGCGTGTACTCCAAGGATCCCCGGCGGCAAAGTCTTGCCTTCGCCATATAACTTAAAGGCCTGCTCGACCGCTTCGATAGACTCCTCAATACTCAGAAGCGATGAAACGTCGTGACGCGTCAGCAAGAGAGTTCCTTCTGACTTCATTACTCGACTCCTGCGCCGTGGCCGTAGAGAAGATCTTCGAGTTGTGCGCCTGGCAGCGCTTCAACCGGGTCCAGGCCTTTGCAAAAGATTCGCGCGCCAGAAGATCCTTTCAAGGTGGTCGAACCACTTTCAACCCGCACTATCGCGCCTTCGCGCAAACCCACAACCGGCGTATCGTTCTCCTCGAGAAACTGAAGAATTCTTTCTTCCTGCGTTTCTCCCATGTGCGTTGAATTCGGATCGGGATCTAGAAAGTGCGGACTGATTTGAAAAGGTACCAGACCGAGCGCATCGAAGGACGGTGGTTCCACAATAGGCATGTCCTTGGTCGTCTTGATCGTTGGGCCGGCGACATTTGAACCGGCACTTGAGCCCACGTATAGCATTCCACCCTCGACTCGCTGCCGAATTAGGTCAAGCAGATCAAAATCGTAGAGTGCCTTCAAGAGCCGAAAGGTATTACCACCGCCTATAAAAACCGCGTCGGTGTCATTGACCGCTTGCTTTGGATCAGGGACAGTATGGATTGACCCCAAATCGTAACCCATCTTCTGAAAACGCTCTTGCGCGATCGACGCGTAAGCGGAGCGATCAAAAAGCGCGAAAGGCACGAAGAGCACCCGCTTCACATTTCCAAGAAAACCTCGGATTTCAGTTTCCGCATGATCGAGATAGCCGCTGCCGTGCAGTGTCGAGTTGCTAATTAGTAGAACTCTTTTAGTTTCGTCTTCGATTTTCAATTGCTTCCTCCGTGTTGGGACAATTGGCCCATTGGTTTGATCTTCTAGAGCAGGGCTCGCGCGACCGCATACAACATGCCCGTCCCCATGGCGCCAAGCGCCACCCAGGCAACATCAACTTTCAACAGGACGATCACGAGGAAGGCAACCCCCACGATCGCAACGCTCAGGACATCAACAACCGCTGCGGGAATCAAGTCAAGCGAGACGACGACGATCACCCCGACCACCCCCGCGCTAACCCCAGCAAGAAATGATTGGATTAGACGGTTGTTGCGCACTGACTCGATGTGGCGTGCTCCTCCGATGACAAACACGAACGAGGGCAGGAATACGAAGAACGTCGCGATCACCGCTCCACGTAGTCCACCGGCAACGAAACCCACAAATGTTGTGAACAACATGAACGGTCCAGGCGTGGCCACGCTCAGCGCAACTCCGTCCAGCAATTGTCCGGCTGACAACCAGTGATACTGTTCAACTGCGCCCTGCTGCAAAAAGGCCAACGAAGCATAAGCGCCACCGAAGCTGAACGACCCAGTCTTAAGAAACAACCAGGCCATTTGGAACCAACGCGAGTCAGTGAAGGGAAGCGCCAGGCCAATTCCGATAACCGCCGGTAGGATTGCTGGAGCGCGAAGGAATCGTGACCGACCTTCCGTTGCCAGCAGGTTCAATAGACCAGCCGCGATTAGAATCAAGAGAAAATTGATTCCAGCGACGCGCATACCCAGAAAGGCCCCCACCAGCAAAGCCGCGAGAAAGATGCTTCGGATGGAGGCACGTGTAAGTTTGATTATGCCGGCGGCAATAATGCCCAGCACGGCTGGCTTGAGAATGTAAAGAAAGTTGTTAACCTGCGGCAGGCTGCCATACTTAACGTACAACCAACTGAGAGCAATCATTACGATCGCTCCCGGAAGTATGAAGGTCAACCCTGCGATGACCCCGCCCCACAGTTTGCGCTTCAGATAGCCGACATAAATTGCTAGCTGCAACGCTTCGGGTCCTGGCAGCATGTGACAAAAGGCCATGATTTGTACGAACCGATCTTTCGAGAGCCAGTGACGCTTCTCGACCATGTGGTTGTACATCATGGTGATCTGGGCGACTGGGCCGCCGACATTGATGAATCCGAGCATCAGAAAATACAAAGACACTTCACGCCACGAAGGCATCGCCGGGTCAGCTGCATTCGCTGTGTCCGGCTTCACTACGTCATCCATTGAGTTCTGACTCAGTGCTGTCATGTGCGACTTACTTCTTGCGGGAAACTTTGACTTTCTCGCGACTCTTCTTACTTCCTTTCGCTTGATTGCTTTGCTTCTCATCAGTTGGCTTGCCAAGCAGCGCCAAGAGCCCGTCAAAGATGATGCTGGTTTGTTGCAGCAGCTTGCGATCTTCACGCAAGGTCTCGCTCAGACCATTGATAATCGCATTAAGGCCCGTCGCCTCAAGCCTATTAAACTTGTCATCTTTAAGGTCGATGTCGTGAATTATCTCCGCCAGCTCGCATAAACCCTGGTTGTCATTTAAGCCGAACTGCTTGAGCATGGTTTCGAAAGTGCAGTCTTCACCATGATGCGTGAACTCCGCGCCAAACATATCGAAGGGAATCGCACCCGCGACGGTTTTGCCTTCGGTGACGAAGTAGAATCGCGGGCGTTTATCGATGAACTGCTTGATTAGCCATGCCGAAGCGAGGCGGTCGATGTGCAGATTGCGCCGCGTCACCCAACGTCGGCCTTGATAATCAGCGATATCGACCGTTCCGGATTTCACTGCTGCGGGAGAAGCTTTCTTAAGGGGACTTTGGGAGATACGAACCGCTTTCTGACAACGTTCGTAGGCGTTGAGAGCGGCAGCACGGCTTTTGGCGTTGAAGAAATCGTTGGCGATAACGCGCTCAAGCTCTGCATGAAGCCTATCGAGTTCCGTTTCATGCGCGCCCAAGCGCCCGGGCGAAAGATGCTTGCCGCGCGTATGTTCGCGCACGGTGCCAGCCAATCCGTCCAATGCGGCTGTGATTTCTCCAAACTCTCCGTCGCGTACGTTGCAAAATGCGGCAATGATCTCTTTGTCAGTTGCGCCGTCGACGGAGTCAGCGCGGAAGACTGAAGCTTCCCCGCCCGCAGATTCGATTTCCTGTTTCAACCACTGAAAATCTTCGTGCGTCTTATCGCTGGCGGGAAGAATGTAAACAGAGTTCTTGATCGCTACCGCGCCGAGCTTCTGCAGTTTGCGCCAGATGCGTACACGCAAATTCGTAGGTCTCGGAGGTAACTGATGGACTAACAGCACCCAATCCTGTTTTGGGGTCGGCCTACTTGTTCGTTTGGTAACCACTAGTGTAATGTAACTGGTGTTACATTGGGAACGCAAGCGGGGCCTCTAGTGATCAACGGACCTAACTCCGTTGTGCCGATTCAGACGCGAATGATAAGTGTTTGCATGTTATTGGAGGGAATGGTGCCGGGGGGCGGGAGTCGAACCCGCACGACCTTACGGTCAACGGATTTTAAGTCCGCTTCGGGGGTGCCTACCTCATGCTACTGCGCGTTACCAAGCCGTACTTACCGACGTTTCAGCCGTCAAAGCAAGCTACGTCTGACTTGGTACCGGCACATAACCCCCTCATCAATTTCAAGTTGCAAGTATCAGGTTCATTAGGTTCAAAGTTACGACGCGAAGAGAACGGAAATACCGAAGACCTTAGGATTGGTCGCAAGAGGTCGGCCCAGCCCATACATATTCGACCGCTTTTTCGACACGATTTTGCGAGTCTCATATGCCGGTTCCTAAATCGTCGGACCAGGCCCTGGGGTTATGAATCGTACTCAGGGCAAATCGCAAGTTTTTGCCCTTTAACGACTCCATGTGTGCCGGAATCCCGCGAGTGAAAGATCCATCGTCCGCTTGCCGATTGGCATCACGAGCTAAACCGTTGCCTGTATTCAATGGATACGATGAACGCCTTGACCATCTCGGCATTCACAGAGTTGCTGTTGAATTGGTTCAGCTTCCTCAGCCAGAAATCGTAGCCGGTGCAGTCGGAATCGGGACTTTCATTTGGGTTGCGTCGGAGATAGTAAAAGTACTGTATCAATACTTAACGCGCGGTTGAACTCAGAATTCACTAAGTTTTGATTCTCCGCCACCGCTCGCAACACTTGCGCCCGCGTCGCCAACCTCGAAGTTAGGCCATTGACCAATTGATCGCGTCTGTTGATGACAACACGAATGTCCAGGATGGAAGCAAGTAGACACAAACGCCTAGCGATTTGCAGCGAACGGTAGAGACGCTTGGTCTTTTCTTTATGACTCAGCCTTGGAATTCGGACGCGCTTTTTCCCGATTCATAGCCGCGCTCCTGAGCTGACCTCAGAACGAATACTTCAAGGCCAACTGGATGCGACGGCCGGGCGTGACCGTGTTTGTCGCCTGTCCGAAGCCAGGCGCTTCGAGCAGCCGCACCGGTATGCCAAAGTTGGCGCGGTTGAGGAAGTTGAAAACGTCGACGCGCAACATCACACCCTGACTGCTGGTGATGGCAAATTTTTTGATGACCGCCAAATTCAGATCGAGCAAATTGCCGGCGCGAAAACTGTTTCGCCCAATGCGTCCATCCTGGCCCACGGGCGCGAGCAGGCCGGCCGTGTTCGTGGTTGTCAGGCGCAAGGGTTGCTGGCGATTGCCCGTGACTACGATCCCGTTAGTATTGTCGAGCCGGTCGGTGAGATTGCCGTCAAGATTGACGTCAAAGATGCTGTTAACGGTGAACGGCTGGCCGGTTTGAAACTGTCCCAGGCCGGCGATTTGCAGGCCGCCAGCCAGGGCGCGGAAGACGCGCCCACGATCGGCGAAGTTGCTGAATGTGTAGATGAAGTTGTAAGCAAAGCGATGGCGCGCATCGAAATTCGCCGGCCCGCGTTCGGCCGTCAGATCGAAACTGTCCTGCGGCAACGCCGAGGCGCCCGCCAGATCGAAAACATCTGAAACGTCGTCAGTCGCTTTGGAAAACGTGTAAGCGAGATCGTACTGCAACGCTCCGCTAAAACGGCCGCGCGCCTGCAACTGTAGCGAGTCGTAGCGCGAAGTCGCGGTCGTTTCAAACTGCGTTACGGCGCCCACGCTGCGAACTGGTCGGCCGCCAGTGATATTGCCTTGCGGGCTTATGCTCGTGCCGGGTGGCAACGCCAGACCAAAAAACATTGGTTCGGCGCTGAGTAGCGTGCTGAATGCCAGGGGCGCCAATAAAGCGTTGCGTCCGAGATTGGGCGTCGTGAAGCGCAATAGACTCTGTCCGCGGGTGCCGACGTAGGAGGCAGAGACAACGAGGTTGCGTCGCAGTTGTTGTTCAAAAGAAAAGCTGTAGTGTTGGGCCATCGGCATCTCAAGCTGCCGCGCGGGCAGGGTGACGCCAAAACCGCTCAAGGCCGGCACAGGCCCGCCGCCAACCAGATTAACGATGCTGGCGATCTGGGCAAACGTTAGGCGCGGGTTGAGCGTGTTCAGCGTGCCCGGAGCAACCAGCGGCACGCCGAAGAGAGTTGCGTTCTGCGGATTGATGAATTGATAGGGACAGCGATTTTGTAACTGGCATGAATCCCCAAACTGGTTATTGCCGGGGATGAAACGCAGATTCGCGAAGCCGCCGGCGAGATCAAGCGTCAGATAAGTCGGGTAGACGTTGCGCGACTGGCTGACTACGGCGCCGAGGATCTGATCGTAGAAGATGCCGTAACCACCGCGAAACACCGTCGTGCGATTTGGCCCAAACAAGTGAGGCGAAAAGGCAAGGCCAACCCGCGGCGCAAAGTTGTTGCGGTCGGGGTCGAAGATGCGCGTGCGGCCCGCGATAAATGTTTTCAGGCCCGGCGCCACTCCGAGCGAAGGATCGTTGAAGGTGCTCTCGATCTTGTGGTTCATCTCGGTCGGCGGCGTGTTGTATTCGTAACGCAGGCCAAACGAGAGCGAGAGCGTATCGCGTACGCGCCATTCGTCCTGCGCGAAAACATCGAGTTGATAAAAACGCAGACCGATCGACGACTCACCGCCGGTGGCCAACGTTTGGGAGAAGCCGCTGGCCGCCGAGCCCGCGGCGAGTGTTTCCGGCCGGATAAAACGATTCGAGTAAGCAAGAGTTCCTTGCGGCGTGAAATCGATTTCCGGCGCGCCGTTGAAAGTGATCAAGGGACGCGCGTTGCGCGGTAATTCACTAAGTAGCTCGGTGCGGCGCGTGTCCACCCCAAACGCCAGGCGATGGCTGCCCGGGTTGTAAGTTAATGTGTCGGCCACCTGGTACGTGTTGTTTACACGCCGCTGCGGAAAATTGAAAACATCGACGCCGACTGGGCTGAAACCCGCCATGTTGATCTGGCCCACGGTGCCCAGGGCAGCCTCGGTGCGCGGCGCGGTGGGATCAGTGGTGTAAAGAATGGGGCCGATGTTTGGGCCAAACTCGATGTTGCTAATGACGCGCGGCAGCGTGGAGTTTAAGAGCAACGGCGCGTTCAGCAGAAACGGCGTGTTTGCCAGAGTGTCGCTGGGACGCAAGAACGTTTGGTCGCGCAGCTCCTCGAAGTTTAGACGCGTACGACCGTAAGAGAGGCGTACTTGATTGAACACGGCGCTGGTTGATGCCGGGCTGCTCACTTTGCTATTCAGAAAGAAGGAAAAGTTTTGCGCGCGCACGTTGGCACGAATTGCCGAGAAGATCGCTTCGCCGACCGACGGAATATCTCGCCAATCATCCGTGAAGTTGTAACGCGCCGTTACCGTCTGCAGTCTCTCTTTGATCTTGAAGTTACCATCAAACTTGCCTGAAAGTATTTTGCCCTGCTCGCTGGCGGGCAAAACTTGCGTGAACGTGTTGGGGCCAAAGACGCCGCCGGGATTATTCGGAAATGGATAGAAACTAAAGATCGCATCGCCCTGCGACGTGGTTGGATAAGCAAACACCTGCTCGGTAGGGTTGCCATTGGCATCGCGTCTGCCAAGTGGGTTGCGAAAGATCGCGCTGGCGCCACTATTGAACGCGCCGCGCTGTTCGATCGTGGGAACCGCAAAGCTCTGTTCTTTGGTGGCATTGCTTAGCTGTCCTTCAGTCGAGATGAAATAGAACATGCGGTCAGGCGCGAGTGGACCACCAAGCACGAATCCGCCCTGGCCCAACGTAAGCGAGTCTTTACCACCACTCTGGTTCCTGACGAGAATCGGATTGCCGTTCAATAGCACCGGCTGATCGCTTGCCGTTCGCAACTGCGAAACGCCCTTGCCTGACGTGGTGTCAAAGAAGTCACGGGCATTGAGCCGGCTGGAATTGAAGAAGCCATAGCCGGTGCCATGCGTTTGGTTGCCGCCCGACTTGGATACGGCATTGACCTGCGCGCCAATGTTGCGCCCAAACTGCGCCGGCGCCAGCAAAGTGATTACCTGATACTCCTGGATGGATTCAATCGGTTGCGGCACGAGCGCCACGAATCCCTGCCGCCGCACGCCAATGTCTTCGTCGTTGTTGTCTGACCCATCAACGGTGAAATTGTTGGCGCGCGAACGCAAGCCGTTCACGGAAAACTGCCCTGCCGAACCAACGCCGGCGCCGACCCCAGGTCCAGCCACGTTGCCAAGTGTTTGCGGTGGCGGCGCAACGCCCGGTACGAGCAGACTGAATTCATCAAAAGAACGACTCGAATGTGGACCAAGCGGAAGGCCGGTTACTTCTTCTTCCGAAAACGAGCCACTGCGACGCCCGTCAAGTCGGTTAATGCTGGCTGGGACGTCTGTCTCTGAGACTCCAGGCGCTGGTGCGGGTGGCGTTGTGCTTGTTGGCGTGGCGGTTGGGGTGGCCGGCGCAACGGGGTTGGGGTCAAGCAAGACAGGCACAGGCACAACCTCACCGGTGTAAGTTATCTTTAACCGCTGGTGCACTTCCCGCGGTTGATAACCCGCCAACATCACGCGAATCTTGTAAAGGCCGGGCAGCAGCAGTCCCTGATAGAAACGTCCGCGATTGTCCGTGTGAAGTTTGATCGTCAAACCAGTCTCCTGGTTAACAATCTCCACCTCCGCACCCTTGAGAAGGGCGCCAGTTTGGCTGTCGCTCACCGTGCCTTCGAAGGCTCCGGTGACCGTATCCTGTCCGTACAAAACCGTGGCTGCCAAGATCATGCAGAGGGATGCGGAGAGTAAAAGGGCACAAGCGCGGAATGCAGATTTGTAAGTAGCCATTAGCCGTTCTCCAGAGCGGGCGCGAATTTAGCGCGCATTAGAAAAGCCTCACGCTCCAAAAGGTTAAAGCATCTACTAAAGAAAGAGCTGGAACGTCCCGGTTATTTGTCGCCAGGCAATTCGGGTTCGTCTGCACCGGCGACGATCCACGCCTTAAGCATTCGGTTGATGAGATTCCTGTTGAACTATCAAAGTGGAAACTAAGGCGAATAGACCCCGGGGAACATCACGCTACGATGGAGCCTGGCGGCAAGACTTTCCACATCATTACCAAGCGGAATAGTTTGCGCCTGATCGGGGAATTTGCTTTGGTCGTCACTTCGGTGGGCGCTGTCAAGGCCCGAATCTTCCTCTGTATTCGCCCGACACTATAAAAGCTTTGACCATCTCGGCGTCGACGAAGTTTCCGTTGAACTGATTGAGTTTGTTGAGCCAGAAGTTAAAGCCGTCCAGGTTGTTGTCTGGCGGATCGTCAGGGTTGCGCCGGAGATAACCAAAATACTGCGCCAGCACAAACGCGCGGTTGAATTCGCGCGCCTTGAGTGTCTGGTTCTCAACCACACGTCGCAACGCTCGCCCGCGTGCTCCCGTTGGCGTGTTGAATTCATCTATCGCCGCCTGCCTTTCTACTGCGCTCGGAATAATGCGCGCATGTGCATAAAGCGCATCGACATACTCCCTTGGAGTCAGGGTCAAGGGATACAGCAGCTTAAATTCAGGGCGTAATACAAATTTGTCGGCATATCCGACCTTGTTGCTTTCTAGTTGTGCTTCCCAGCCGGGGGCGTTGACCACAACGCCGCGTCCTATTGTTTGCGTGTCGCGCAAAAACTCCAAGTAGCGTGGCAACCCAGTCGCTCTATCCAACGACGCGTTGTAGAACCGATGGACGAGATAGCCAGTTTCCTGAAACTCGATCGAAATGAAGAAGGCCGCCGAGACGTTGATGCGCCTGATCTCAACGCAAGCCGGGTCGGTGCCGCACGAGGTAATCTGATCGATCCAGAAAGCGAAACCAGGAGGATCTGGTTCACGGCTGAAAAAATCGTAGTAGTGCTCGCGTACATAGAACTGGGCGTTACTATTGTCGAGCGGATTGGCCGTCGGCGGAGTCGTGTCATTATCCACAATGGTCAGCGCGCTGCGGCCAGGACTGTTGAGTCCCGCGCCGAAGGAATCAATCAGGTTCAAGTACAAAATTTGATTCCCCTCGACGAACACATTGTCAATAATCAACACCCTAATCGACTTGGTTGTTTCGCCTGACGCAAAGGATAGGCTGCCGGTAGCGATTATGTATTTGGAACTTTGACGCGCGGAGTCATCGAAGCTCACGTAGTCAGCCGTGGCGGGCATTGAAGTGTCACCGCTGCGGGTTACGGAAACCAACCCACTCCCCTGATCTTCGTTGATGCTTAAGCTTGCCGCGGAGAATTGGACCGTGTTGGTCACCAGATTGAAGTTGTCAAAAACCGTCTGTCCGGGGGGATTTGTAGGCGACGAGGTGCCGGCGCTTAGTTCTGCCGTCAGGGCCGACACTCCTTTTTGCAGGACAACTTCCTGTCGCACGGTGAAATTAATGTTGTCAGGACTGGTCTCGAAGGCGATGGAATTGTTCGGGGGCTGATGGCGAAAGCGCATGAAGCGGTGCAGAACCGGATCGTAGGGAATGCTTAAGGAGTTCAACTGTCCCCCAACCCTAACCTGGAAGATCAACTGCGCCACGCCGCGGCCTTTGTCCGGTCTGGGATTGAAAACACCGGGCTGGCCGGCGCCGTCTCGCACGACGAAGCGCGAAAAATTGTCCAGATCACTGCCGATAGCAAAAATTGTGTCGGCACCTCCGGTTGCAGTTTGCGCGACCTCGACCGTAGCCGTGCCATTATTAAAATCAAAAGAATTTACAGCGACGTAACCGTTGTAATGGAGGTCGGCTGCGTTAGTGCGCGGAGTGATCACCAGCCTGCCACTCTGCTGGACCACGGATACGGCGGGATCAAATGCTCCTAAGGGCTGGGTCTGTGTACCCAAATTCCATTTCGCGGGATCGCGCTGTCCTCCACCGAAATCATCAGACAATGGTGGTGTCGGCATTGGGATGGCAGCGGGAAGGACGGCAAAGTTCGCCACCTGATTTCCAATCAGGTTGGCAATGTCGATCTTTGCAGGGTTGAAACCAAACGCTGTGCTTATGGGCGTGACTGTGTAATTCCCCCCGGGAGCGAGACTGCCAAAAACATAGTTACCATTTACATCTGTTTGGGTCACCCGAGTCAACGTCCCCGCGAGGGTCATGGTAATTGGCAGACCTGTGCTGTTGCCGGTCACACGTCCGCTTATGCTGTAGTGCCGCCAGGAAACATCAAACCGGCTAGCGGTGCCACTGGTGATTTGCGCGAGCCCCGTTCCGTCAGCGTTAATTACAAAGATTTGGTTAGGACCAAACACCCCGGGGAAATTCCCGGCAAAGGCGATCTTGGTTCCGTCCGGCGACCACGTTGGCTTCCCATTGTCACCAATATCAAGGTCGGGTCCTATCCTGGTCTGGCCCGATCCATCAGCGTTCATTACATACAGCCCAGCACCAAGGGATGAGGCGGTGCCGCGGAAATATGCGATCTTCGAGCCATCAGGGGAGTACGCGGGTCTCGATTCTCCAGCGCTATTATTCGCGAGAACTCTCTTATTGCCGCCGTCAGTGTCCATGGCGTAGATATCACCCTGTTCTTCGGCGCTGCTGCATTCGGTTGCTGGCGTTTTAACAAAAGCGATCGTTGAGCCGCCGGGCGACCAATCCGAAAAACCGTCAACGACAGTGGTGTTCGTCAGGTTGGTTCGATTCGCACCGTTCGCATCCATCACGAAAACGTCGGGTAACACGTCGCTGCCGCTGCATTCTCCATAAGTAAATGTTAGCCGCGTCGCATCGGGAGACCAGCCGGGAATTATGTCGTCCAGCGGAGAAGTAGTAAGTCTAGTCACTCCGGTGCCGTCGGCATTCATCACGAAAATGTCAGAGTTAAAGTTGCCGGCGTCTTGTCTGCTGAACGCTAATTTCGAACCATCGGGCGACCAGGTCGGCCATTCATCGAAAGCTTGATTGTTTGTAATGCTCTGCTCGCCGGTTCCGTCGGCATTGATGACAGAAATGCCATTTGACAGGTCGGATCTGGCGAAAGCAATCTTGCCAATTAAGCCGGTCACCGGAGCGGCCAGGAAGTTGAGGGTTTGGTTGCTGCTGAGATTATTGAGTGTCGGATTCTGCGGAGTAAAAGACAGAACCGGCTTTGCCGGTAGAAACGAATAGTTACCGCCGGACTGTAAATTTGGAATCGAGTAGTTTCCATTTGCGTCTGTCAGTGTTGACTGCGTGCGGAAGCCCCGTAAGGGAGTCACTAAATACGAAATCGCAACATTGGCGATACCAGTATTACCGGCGTCTGCCGCACGCCCGCTGACCGTAAAGAAGGTGGCCGAAGCAGTTGTGAAGTTGGCGCTAAATTGGTCGGCGCTTAGATTTGTAAATGAAAGATTGGCCGGGTTGAAAGTGAACCCAGCTTTCGTTGGGGTGACGGTGTAATTGCCCGGAAGCAGATCCTGGAAGGAATAATTGCCGTTAGCATCGCTGATAGTGGTAGCAGAAGCAGACCCGCTCAACGTGACAGTCACATCAAAGATTCCGAGCCCGGGCACGGTTGAACTGGTTACCTGGCCTTGAATGTCGAAAACCTCCGTACCCGTGAAGTTCGCGGTCTGATCGGAATTCAAACCGGTAAAGGTGCGAGTGGGCGGCGTATACAGATAATGTCGACCGGACCCGTCATACCTGTTAGGCGTAACCGTGTAGTTGCCCGCAGGCAAGCTGATGATCGAATAAAACCCCTGGCTGTCAGTTACGCCGCCCCTGAAAAACCCGCCATTCGATGCTTCCACGAAGACGCCTACTATTGGCACGTTTGCGCTCGTCGTTAGTCGCCCGGTAATGCTGTAGGACTCGGTATTACTATCGATCTTTGCGACGAAGGTCTGGCCGGGACCAGCCGTCTGGGTAAAAGCGTTCGCGTAATCAAAAACGGGGAACGTGTTGCTATCGCTGGTTGAGCCGACAACATAAGCATTGCCAAGCGGATCGACGGCAATATTGTTTCCTTGAAAATCACTGAAACCTACCAACTCATTTCCCGCGCCGCCCAAATAGCTTGAATAAACCGGAGCAGTGCCCGCGGTGTTCAGTTTGGTTATGAAGGCGTCGCTGTTGGCGGTGCTGCCACGATTGCCTATCGTCGTTTGAAATGCGCCGCTAGTAACCGGAAAGTCCGTTGAAAGCGTCGTACCCGTCACGTAGGCGTTTCCCGCAGAATCAACGGCGATGCCATAAGAATCTTCAGTGCTGCCGCCGCCTAGATAGGTTGAGTAGAGACGCGAGGTTCCCGCAGCGTTCAATTTCATCACAAATGTATCAATGGCCCCGCTGAGGCTTGGACGAAACGCGCCCGGGGTAACCGGAAGATTGGTGCCGCTGACGAGCCCGCAGATGTAAGAGTTGCCTGCCGAATCGGCAACGATCCCGATTGCGTAATCGCCGCGATTACTTCCGACAAACGTCGAGTAGACGAAGCCGTTGCCGCTCGCATTGATCTTCGCGGCAAACCCTTCCGAGTCGCCGTTATTGCCTGCATAAACCAAGGCAGGATTAGTGGGATTGATCGCGAGGGACAGAAAGCCACTGTTTAGTCCACCAAAGCCGTTGGTGACAGCCGTCCAGTTTGCGCCGCCGTCTGTGCTCTTCAAGACTGACGTCAAACCATAAGCTCCGGTAGCGATGACAGAATTCGTCGAGCCTGCGTAAACATTCGCCGGTGTAAGGGGATCGACGACGATGGCGTTGACAGAAGCCGGCACGCGCGAGACGTTATCCGTGTAGGGGATGAGTAATCCGTTGTTGACGGCGCTCCAGCTTGTGCCGCTGGCCGTGGTTTTGAAAATTCCATTCAGCGTGCCCGCATAGAGAGTCGCTGTTGCATTCGGCACGATAGCAAGTGACCGGATTGATAAGTTACCCAGGCCTGAATTCGCTGCAGTCCAGTTCGCTCCCGAGTTCGTACTTTTGAAAACTCCAACAGCGTTGAGTCCTACATAGAGCGTCGATGGGGTTACCGGGTCAATGACAAGCGCCCGAACGTTTTGTCCAGTTAGACCGCTGGCGCTACTGGCCCAACTGGCCCCGCCGTTTGTGCTCTTGAACATACCCAGGAAGCCACCAGCGTAGACGGTCGCCGGATTGTTGGGATCGATGGCTATCGCCCGAATGTTGGGCGGAAAGCCCGTGGAGCCGAGGCCGCTGTTGATTGCCGTCCAACTGCCGCCCCCATTGGTTGTTTTGTAAACACCGCTGAGCGTTCCGGCGTAGACGATTGAAGAATTTGACGGGTCTATGGCCAGTGCCTGCACCATTGCATTGTTGGGTGCCGTAGCAACCCAATTAACACCGCCGTCGGTCGACTTGGAAACGCCGCCAGCGGTACCCGCATACATCGTTGTCGGTGTGTTTCGATCGATGACAATTGAGTAAACGTAAGAAGTGGTCAAGCCGTTTTGGCTGAGGCTCCAACTAGCGCCATTGTTCGCACTTCTGAAAAGGCCGCGGTCAACCCCATTGGCTCCCTGCAGCGAATTGACCTGAGCGAAATTTAAGGACGAGGTTTGTCCCGCCACATAAGCATTATTGGCCGAGTCAACGGCGATGCCGATGCCGAAATCGAAACCGCCACCACCGAGATAAGTTGCATAGCCCACGCCTGACCCGGCTGAGTTAAGCCGCAATACGAAGCCGTCCTGGCCACCCCTGTTTGCTGACTGGGGAGCGCCGCCGGTCGTAACCAGATTGGAGGACTGCGTATCGCCAGTCACATAAGCGTTGCCGGCTCCGTCAACTGCAATCGCAGCTCCTTCATCAAAATCGTTACCGCCGTAGAAGGTCGAATAGATCAGCGCACTGCCAGTGGCGTTCAGCTTGGTGACGAAACAATCGTAACCGCTACCCAAAACTGTTTGATAGGCGCCTGGAGTAGTAGGGAAAGTGCCCGACGCATAGCCGGTGATATAGGCGTTGCCCGCAGCGTCGAGAGCTATGCCATAGCCTTCTTCTTCGCCATCTCCACCAAGATAAGTGGAATAGATTACGTTGGTTCCGTTTTGATTGACTTTGGTGACGAAGACATCAGTCAGGCCGCCAAAGCCCACTTGGTAGGCCCCGGTTGTAGGATTAAAATTCGCGGTGGCCACGCTCCCTGTTATGTACGCATAGCCGTCGCTATCCACGGCGACGGCGAATCCGTTTCCTGCCGAGTTTACAATTGATGAATAAGCCAGAATAGGATCAATAACTAGCGGTTTGCGCCGGTCGTACCGTGACACGCGAAACCCGACACTGTTCTTGCCGCGAATGACGTAACGACCGTCGAGAAATTTTTGCGCCCCATTAACCTCCTGATAAACAAGTGGCTTTAGCTGCCGTATCTCACCTGCCGGCGTTTTGAGCACAAGGTTACCGTCGTGATCGACCCGAAGATCTTGGGCACCGATATAGCTCAAGGCGACCACGCCGGGGTCAGCCCCGGGAGTAACGACCAGGTCATACTCCAACTGTTGCCGGTTTCCGTAATAAACCACGTCAATACCGGGATAGGCATCCCGATATGCAACCTTCCTGTAGGTGGTAATATCAGCAAGCCACTTCGAGGGATCATTTCCGCCGAAGTAATTGACCTTACCCGGGAGTTCCTCGATTCCCTCTATTGCGCGTGCATTGGCGTTGGCGCCAGCAAGACGCACACGCAGGACAGTCGGGTTCGCTTTTGAAGTGTTTCCAGGTTCGCCGGTTTCGTCTGACGGTTGACGCTGACGTGAATGAGGACTATTGCCTTCGTCCGGATCTTCGGCACGTGCTTCTTTTGAGTTGTTCCCTGTGTCTTGGAAAACAAGTACCGCTTCAGCCGCATTGAGGAAAATATTGTACCCGGGACCACGCGCAATGTAATTTACGTTTGCGTCTGTCTGCCCGCGATTCGCTTCAAAGCTGAGCGGTAGGTTACCGTAATTCTTATCAACTTTCGCACGAGTGCCAGCTGTCGTCCCTCCGGGCGCAAACTGCGAACCTTCGGCTACTCCGCTGGATTGATCGTTTGATTTACCTGGATTAGCGCTGTAGCTGGTAAACGTAGCCCAGCCCGTGAGCGCAGCAATACTGGCAAACAGGATTATGCGAAGAAGGCTACGATAGGTGGATATCCTTTTTACGAGGGTGATGGGGCACATAGAGCATTCCTTTGGGCCTTGAATTTTTTAAAGATTGAAACTTTTGCATGGGAGAACCCGAAGTGGCTGCAAGCTAAACAATCAACGAAACGGCCGTCGGCTCAAACTTCTGAGATGTGGCGGTGAGTCTACATCTACTCGCAAGGCAGGTCAACGATTTCGTTCCACAGTCTGACCGCTTCTTGACTTTCCGTTTCCGGCTGATGTATCCCGGTTCAATGAAAAAGTTGCCGCGGTTTGCTGGTTTGCTCGCCAGGAAGAATATTCTGTTGTTAACGATCATTGTCTTCGCCGCAAGCCTCTCCGTCAGACTTTACAAGTTAGACAGCCAGACCCTCGAGTGCGAGGAGCTTTACACTATTCCGGCGGCAACAGGTCACCAATATGTTTACTTGAGTCGCGAATCAAACGCTCCCGCGAATTACATTCCTCTCACTACTTCTGAATATAGAAAACTATTTGCGCCCGAACCCGGGCTTGGCCTGGGTGCGGTGAGAAGCGTGCTCAAGCGAAACGTGCATCTGCCACTGTATTTCTATCTCATGCATTACTGGATTGGGTGGTTTGGAATCTCCGAGTGGATCCTGCGATTTCCCTCCGCATTCTTAGGTGCACTGACGGCCGTGATGATCTTCGCGCTGGGACGAGAGCTATTTAGTCTGTTCATCGGCTTAGTCAGTTCGATACTGCTCGCGTTTTCGCCAGAGGAGATTTATTTCTCGCAACAGGCGCGGATGTACCCCTTGCTTGTCCTCCTCGTAGTTTCGTCGACTTACGTTCTCTTTCTGGCGGCCAGGCGATCAACCAACAGTTGGCTCTATTTCCTTTACGCCTCGATCTCCATTGCGGGTCTCTACACTCACTACGAATACGTCTTCTGCCTGGCGGCTCAAACTGCGTACCTTTGGATCGGATCTTCGCAGGGTCGGCAAAATAGATCTCGGTGGCTGACCACTCAATTGATCATTACCGCGGCATTTGTGCCCTGGATCCTGATCAGTGTGGCGCAGAAAACGACATCTCCGGAAATCCTTGCCTGGGTTAACGGGAGTCTTACAGCCAACCTGGTCCTGACAGAGATCGCCACCAAGATTGCCCGATTGATTTCGGTCCCAGAGCTTCCCCTTGGCTGGCTTAGCGCAGTGATTACTTTAGTGCTGCTCATTGTTGGCGTCGTGGCGTTGGCCAGTGATCGCGCGAAACTTTTTCTGCTTTCTTCGTGGATCGCGTTTCCGATTGCGGGCATATTGGTGATGGACACCTTCCTGGGGACTCGCGCGATTAGCATCACTCGCTACTGGATGGTCATTGCGCCGGCGCTTTACTTGCTGATCGGTGTTGGTGTGGAAAGAATCAAAAGACGGACTATTCAGATCGCCTTGATTGCAGCATTGGGCGGGTCTCTCTTAGCCGCCGGCTTACTTACCGCGCAGGGAAAGCTGCGGGCCAAACCGGATCGTCACAAAGAGATGGCCCAGTTTGTCGATAGTCAGATTTCTGGATCGGGCAGTCAGGTAGTGTTAACCGAAGGATTAAACTCCATCCCACTTGCCCTCGGCTATTATGCTCAGCGCGAGATGAACATTCTTCGAAACAAATGGCTAAGCGACCAGCTAAGGCAGCGAAGCTTTAGCGATTTTGCGCCGGAGGCGACGCAAATACTGTTGCTGGCGTCGGGGCAAAGCCGAGCAGGAAAGCTATTAGAAGGAAACGGCTTTCGTCTTGTGGGAAGGCCGGTCACATACGGGCATGTCGTAATAACCAAATACGTTTTGGATCGGGATCAACATGCACCTCTTCCGCCCAACGGCGAAATCATCGCTCCTTAACTGTTGCGGTGCTCTGCCGGCGCCTCACTTACGCAAGCTGGACTTCAGGTATTTATCAGACAGCTTCCTGAATTTCTCAGGGTTCTTGAGGTTGCTAGCACTCCCACGGGCGACTTCAGGAATTGACCAGACGCAGTGTTTCTCAGAGTCCCCGAGAGTTCTGCGCGTCGGAAAGAAGACTTCAGTTCAGGGCTGAGAAAGGGCTGCGAAGCCAACCCGTCGCAGCAGGTCGGCGAAGCGGGGGTCAGCGCGAAGACTATCCAGCTTGGGATCAACCTTAAGCCATACGAGCCACTCGTTCCGCTCCTCATAGGCCCTATCGAGCCACTTGAACGCCTGAGCCTTGTCGTCCAAACCGGCGTAGATCAGTGCTCGCAAATAGGGCGAGACGTACCGGCGAGCGGATAGCGTTTCCAGTTCGCCGAGTATCTGCTCGGCTTCGCTAGTTTTTCCCGCTACTGTGTAAGCATATCCGAGCATTGCTTGTACCTGTGGCGTGTTATCGAACTGCCTTGCTGTTTGCAGTTCACTGATGGCTTCCTCATGCAGACCCTGATGCAGGTAGGCCTGTCCGAGCAGGACATGCGCCAGTGAGAAGGTATGGTCCACCTCGATAGTTTTTCTAAAATATTCAATTGCCTGATCGTATTGGCGCGACCAGTAGAAAGGCAGTCCCATACTGACGTTGATACTGAGCGAGAGCGGCTCGAGCTCCTGCGCTAGTTTGATCTGCGCACTCGCTTCGTCGAATCGTTCCATCGCCATCAAATGCAGGGCGTACCATTGATGAGTCGGTGCGTAATTTGGATTGAGATCGATGGCGCGCCTGAATTCCGCCTCGCTGGCCAGCCAATCCCAGTCATAATCCGTTTTGACTTTAGCCAGGCAGGTGTGGGCCTCAGCGAGGCTGCTATCTATCTCGAGCGCTCGCTCGGCAGCGGCCTTCGCGCGGCTCGACGCCTCGTCTGGGCGGAGGATATGGTAGACCCCCATCATGTCATAGGCGTCGGCCAGGCCAACATAGGCGAGGGCGTAGCAGGGATCCTCTTCAATGGCTCGATTAAAATAGCCAATGCTTTTTCTGATTCCTTCTTCGGTGCGCTTATTCCAGAAATAGCGGGCCTTTAGATAAAGTTGGTACGCCTTCGTACTGTCGGTATGGCGTTTGTTCAGTCGCTGCTGCTGCTCGCCGCTCAGCTTGAGTTGCAAGTTCCGAGCTATTTCGCGCGCGATCTCTTCCTGAATGCTAAGAATATCCGAAGGCCGACGATGGTACTGCTCGCCCCATAACTGCGAGCCATCTTCCGCATCAACCAGCTCTGCCTTGATTATCAAGTTACTGCCGAACTGCAGCACCTCTCCAAGCATTACTGCTCGCACGTTCAGATCGCGCCCCACTTCCTGCGGATCAACTTCTCGGCCCTTGTAACGAAAGACCGTGCTGCGAGCCATCACTCGCAGTGCGCTCACCTGTGAGAGGGTGTTGATAATGCTTTCGGTGATTCCATCCGCAAGGTATTCCATCTTGGGGTGCGCGCTGACATTCGCAAGAGGCAGGATGGCAAGAGAGTTAATGGCTTCGCGAAATTGCTGCAGAGGTGCTGTAACTCGCGGACGGGCGAGGATGTTTACAGATTCTCCGGTGGTTCCCGGTGACGCATCAAAACCCCTGGCTGTCGATCCTCTGGCCTGCGCCGCGAACCGTGATAATTCCGTTCCGACTTCCAGTTCCTGCTTGAGTAATTCGAAATCGATCAGCAACTCTGCGATCGTCTGATACCGCTCGGCCCGGTCCTTGGCCAGAGTTTTCGTAATGATGCGTTCCAGTTCGGCTGAAACCTCTGGAGATATTTCCCGTAATCGGGGCGGTTCGTCTTTCAATATCGAGGCCAGAACATCGTTAATCGTTTCACCCTCGAATGGCGGCTGCCTCGCTACCAGCTCATAAAGGACGACACCCAAGCTCCAGATGTCGGTCCGGTGATCCGTTTCTCGGCCCCGAGCCTGCTCCGGCGACATGTATTCAGGGGTGCCGATCACCTTGCCCTCGCCAGTGTCGATGAGTTCCCTCGTTGACGTTTCCGGATCCACGATTTGCGCGCGGCGCTCCGTGAGTTTGGCGATTCCGAAGTCGAGTACCTTCACATAGCCATCGCCTCGCAACATGATGTTATCTGGCTTGATGTCCCGGTGCACAATTCCCGCTGCGTGTGCTGCCGCCAGCGCAGAGCCTACTTGAATAGCGACGTCGCAGACTTCGCTCTCATCAATTCTTCCACGCGCCAAACGCTGGCGCAGCGTCACCCCCTCGATAAATTCCGTGACAATGAAACTCGCAGATTCTGTTCGTCCGATTTCATGAATGATGAGGATGTTTGGGTGATTCAGAGCTGAAGCTGCGCGCGCCTCTTGTTTGAAGCGGCGCAGATGTTCCGAATTTTCCGTGATCTCAGCCAGCAGCAACTTGAGCGCGACGGGCCGATCGAGGTCCATATCCTGCGCGAGATAAACCTCACCCATCCCGCCTGCTCCCAGGCGGGAACGGATTTCATAACGACCAAGCCGTGTGCCGGGCGCGATAGCCATAGGTGTGTCGCCAATATGCCAAACCTTTGGCCCATGACTCTATTACAGGTCCACTAAAAAGTGAATAGAAAGTCACTTGGTCGCCTTCACCGCGAGTGGGATTGATCTCAACAAACTCAGGGACCAAAACGACGTCGGTATTCGCCGGAGACGATGAACGCTTTGACCATCTCGGCGTTGACGAAGTTACCGTTGAACTGGTTGAGCTTGTTCAGCCAGAAGTTGTAGCCGTCGAAGTTTGTGTCCGGAGCGTCGTTGGGGTTGCGCCGCAGATAACCGAAGTATTGCATCAACACAAAGGCGCGGTTGAACTCCTGCTGGTTTAAGGTTGAATTCTCCGCCACGCGCCGCAGGGCACGTCCGCGCGCCGCGGTATCCGCGGTGTTCGTGGCTAACCCGAATTCATTGATGGCAGCGGTGCGGTCGCCGGGCGCTGGGGCGACTGCCGCATTCGCGAAGAGCGCATCTACAAATGCAGCCGGCGTCACCGTGGTCGCGTAAGCAGTAGTGAAGCGTGAACGCGTTACAAAACCCAGCCCGAAGGCAACCTTGTTATTCTCCAACTGCGTCTGCCAGTCGCCAACGCCCACCACCACGCCCAGCCCGATCTGCTGAGTATCCGGTAGAAATTCGCTGTACCTCACCGGTACCGGCACCGCCGGGGGGTTAAGGTCGCCGTAAGCAGCTTTGTAGATCCGGTAGACCAGATAGCCGGTCTCCTGGAACTCAATCGAAATGAAGAAGGCCGCCGAGACATTGATGCGCCTGATCTCAACGCAGGCCGTGTTGGTGCCGCAGGAGGTAATCTGATCGATCCAGAAAGCGCGCCCGCTCGGGTCAGGCGTGCGGTTGAGAAAGTCGAAGTATTGCTGGTTCACGAAGAACGCCGCATCATCCAGCGGGTTGCTGGTCGCGACTGTTGTATCGTTGTCGGTGATGGTGAGCAAGGCTCGCCCGGGATTGTTGAGCCCCGAATTAACCGGATTGCCAAGCAACAGATTCAACGCCTGATTTCCTTCCGTTAAGACGTTATTCACTATCAGCACACTGAATGTCCTACTCGTCTGGCCCGCCGCAAAGGAGAGCGTGCCCACCGCCGTGATGTACTTGTTTGTTTGCGACGCGGTGCCGTCGGCCGTCGCATAACCGACTGAAGCCGCGTCCGTCGTGCTGCCAGTGCGGGTCACCGTAATCAGCGCGCTGCCATCGCCTTCTCCTACGGTGTAACTCCCCGCGCTAAACTGAAAGGTGCTCAATACCAATCCTACGTTATCAAAAATAGCGCTACCCGTGCCGCTGGGCGCGGCAGTGCCGGCGCTTAGCTCGAGCGTCATCGGATCCACCGTGCGATTCGCCAACTGCACCCGGTGCAACACCGTGAAGTCCACATTATTGGGACTCGCCTCAAACACAATCGCCCCAAGCGGCGGCGCTGCCAGCGGCCCCTCGTGGCGGAAACGCATGTAACGATGCGCCACCGGATCGTAGACAATCGGCAGCGTCGTTAGTTGCCCGCCCACCATTACCTGCAGCAGCAACTGCGGCACGGTGGGATCCAGCGGCCGTTCCACTCCATCGAAGCCGCGATACATCATCACCGGAGCAGTAGGACCGCCGGCCGTGTGTACCATGAAGCGGAAGAAGTTGCTCGAGTCTCTGCCGATGGCAAAGATGGTATCGGCGCCGCCGGGCGCCGCTCGCACCAACTCCACGCTGGCCTTGCCGTTGGTCAGGTCAAAAGAGTTGGCGGAAACATAACCGTTGTAGTGCAGGCCGCTCGCCTGGTTCAGCGGCGTGATCAGCAACTGCCCATTAATCTGTGCCGTCGTCACTTGGGGATCGACAGCTCCGACGGGCTGTGTCTGCGTGCCGAGGTTCCACTTGTTGGCATCACGCACCGGGCTCGTGAAGTCGTCGCTCAAGGGTGGCGTGGGCACCGGCACCGCCACCGCTGCGGCGCTGAAGTTCGCGGTTTGACTACTCCCCAGATTGAAGAAGTCCGCGCGCGAGGGGGCAAAGACGAAGTACGGACTTTGCAGCGTGACGGCATAGTTGCCGCCCGGCGCCAGATTCGCAAATGCATAGTTGCCGTTTAAGTCCGTTTGCACCACGCGCGTGATCGGGCCCGAGAGCGTCACCGTTACCTCAGGCAATGGGTTGTTGTTGGCATCCTTAGCTTGACCGGAGATAGTCACTGAAGACTGGTTGTTGCAGGTGGTGGCGTTGTTAAGAAGGACTGAAGCATTGTTAGAGCTGAAATTCGCGACAGCCAGATCGACCTTGCTATCGCCGTTGAAGTCAGCCACGGCGACGTATTTCGGATTGCCAGTGATTGGAAAGTTAACTGCGGCGGCGAAGCTCCCGGCGCCATCGCCTAGAAGCACGCTCAAATCACTGCCGTTATTGTTGGCTGTAACCAAATCGAGCTTACCGTCGCCATTGAAGTCGCCCACCGTAACCGATAGCGGCGCAGTTCCAACAACGAAGCTCGTGCCCAAGCCTATTCCCCCTGCACCCGTGCCTGGAAACACAGTGACAGTGTTGGTGCCGGAATCGCTCACTGCAAAATCAAGTTTACCGTCACCATTGAAGTCCGCCACCGCGACGAAAGAAGGAGTCGTGACGACGGTCAGGTTGGAGGCGGCTGCAAAGCCGCCAGCGCCGTTACCGAGCAGTACGCTCAGATTACCGCTGCCATTGTTAGTCGTGACCAGATCGAGCTTGCCGTCGCCATTAAAGTCGCCCCCGGAAATCGAGACTGGATTAATTCCAACAGCGAAGTTCGTCGCAGCGCCAAAACCTCCTGTGCCATTACCCAGGCTGACGCTGACGTTGTTGCCTTGCCCGTTTGACACGGCGATGTCGAGTTTTCCGTCAACATTGAAATCGCCTACTGCAATGGAGTTAGAACCCGCACCGCTAGTGAAAGGAATGGGTGCGCCGAAGCCGCCCGTGCCATCGCCTAGCATCACGACGTTGTTGTTTGCTACAGCCAAATCCAGCTTTCCATCCCCGTTAAAGTCAGCCGCCGCCACAGCCAACGGTTGGGAACCGACCGAGAGATTCATCGGCGCGCCAAAGTTTCCGCTTCCGGCGCCCAATAGCACGCTGACGTTAGCGCTGGAATTGTTAGCCACTGCCAAGTCGAGCTTGCCATCGCCGTTGAAGTCGCCCACTGCAACGGCTATGGGACCTGAGCCTGCAGCGAAGTTTGTTGCGGCCCCAAAGCTTGCCGTGTTGCATTGTGAAGGAATACTTGGCGCGGCTTTGAAGTTAGCCGTGGCATTCGAAGTGAGATTGCTGAACGACTGACTTGACGGGGTGAAGCTTCCCGCTGGCGTCACGACATAGTTCGCCCCCGCGGTCAGATTGCTGAAGCTATAGTTGCCGAGTACATCCGTCTGCGCCGTCCCCGCCGCCACGCCGTTCCGGGTCAGCGCAAGCGTGACGTTGTTGATTGGGATGTTGTTGCTGTCAGTCACTCTGCCGGTGATGCCAAACACCGTCTGTGTCCCGACAAAGTTTGCAATGCGATTTACGTTTAAGTTATTGAACGTCTGGCTCGCCGGACTGAAAGAGAAATTGCCGCTCGACGGTGTAACGGTGTAGTTACCACCGGTGGGGAGATTCGCAAAAGTGTAGTTGCCATTGGCATCGGTCGTGGTGTTAGCTGAGGCCGCCCCGCTTAACGTCACGGCTACGCCCGCGAGCGCGCCGGAAGAGTCGTTCAGTACGCGCCCACTAATGCTGAAGCTCGGACTGGTGACCACGCGGCAAGCCGAGAATTCTGAAGTGTTGTTCGAGGGGTCCGTGGCCGTCGCCGTGACGACCTCGCCGACGGTGACAGCGGGTAGCGTGGCGTTGATCGTGGCGTTGCCAGTCCCGCCCGTGTTGATAGTCGTCGAGCCGAGGAAGGTGCGTCCCTCGCCGTTGCCTGATGCGTCACACGCCGGGTTGCTGAAGAACTCGATAGTGAACTGCGTACTCGCGGCAGAGTTGAGCGTGCCTTGCACCGTCGTGTTGCCGCCGTTCGAAATGGCGGACGTGAGTATGGGGAAGTTTTGCAGGCTGTTCGGCCCCGTATCGCCGTCGCCTGCGTCGTTCGCCGTCACCCCATCCTGGCCGAGATCGATGCCCAACATGCCGTTAGAAAAGATCATGTTACTGAGAATGCGATTGCCGACTGCGGTGCTGCCGAACACACTGATACCGGGGCCGGCGTTATAAGCGATAACGTTGGCCGCGCCGGCGGCCGTCCCGCCGATGGTATTGCCGTTTACGATGCGGAGGATGGCGATGCCCCAGCCGAGTTGTGAGCCGGCCGTGTTGCCGAGCGGCGTCACGCCGTCGGCGGAGACGCCGATGTAGTTACCCTGCACGACGTTGCCGGTGGCCGGCACGGTCACCGTGCCGCTTGATTGGATGGCGATGCCGGCGATGTCGTTTCCACTGATCACATTGCGCGCGGCAGGCGACGTACCACCGATAATGTTGTTACTCGCAGGGGCCTGGATGTTTAACCCGCCGAAGCCATTCTTAACCGCACTCATGCCGGCAGCATTCGTGCCAATGTAATTACCGGCAACGCGGTTGTTATTCGTGCCGCTGCCCTGGAGCCCAACGCCGCTGCCCGTGTTGCCGGAAACGATGTTCCGCTCGGCGTCGTCGTTTGTCCCGTCGGCGTTCGTGCCGATGATGTTGCCGGTGGCTCCCTGGTCGATGATGATGCCGATGGCGTTCGGCAGCGAAGTGTTGCCCGCCGCGTCGGTACCTATGTAGTTGCCTTGAATCAGGCTCCCGGTCGCGCCACTGCCGGTGACCAGGATGCCGGTGCCGCTGAAACGGTTAATCACCAGCCCGCGCAAGGTGCTGTTCCCGGTGGTGATAATAAAACCGTTGGTGCCTGGCCCCGCAGACCCGCCATTCAGTTCGATCAACGGACTGCCACTGAAGCCCGGCTGCGTCGCGCCGTCAATGATCACTGGATCGATGATGGTCGGCAACGCCGACGCAGGGTTGATCGTATGCACGCCACCGCCGGGAATGTTGAAAGCGATGGTCTGCTGACCGGAAAAATTGTTTGAATCAAGGATGGCCTGGCGCAGGCTGCCCGCGCCGCTGCCGTTCGTGTTTGTCACCGTAATGGTAGTGAGACGTTCCAGCGCCGCGACTTGTGCGCCGGTCATCGGCGCATCGTACAAACGGATGCGCGCGACCGAGCCGGCTGAAGCTTCATTGCCGGCAGCGAGATCATCCTGAAAGAAGTTAAGGATGTTGTTGCCATCTATGACCAGATCGTTGCCGGCGTCCGGTCCCTGTCCTTGTTGCACGCCGTTGAGGTATCCGGTAAAAGTGCCTCCGCTCGTGCGTGTGTAGACAACTTGCACGTAAGTATTGGCCGCGAGGCCGCTGCACGTAGTGCAATTCTCCAGGTTGCCACTGGCGATATATAAACCGTTGTCGCTCGTCCGATTCTTGAAATCGACCAGCCGCACAAAACCGCTGACGCTATCAACCTTGAAGAGCATCACGATCGTGTAACTGTTGCTGGGAATGATCCCGGTAGTCGGTGAGAGCCGCAAGCCGTTGTTGAAGGGAAAGCGCAGCACGGTGCGGGAAGCGCCATCGACGGTGTCTGTCTGAAAGGCGTTGCTCCCCGTGTCGGTCAGTGTTGACGATCCGACGCTGCTGCTGCGCGTGCTCTGAAACTGGTAGTCGGCCTTCAGCGTTTGTGCTTGAGTCGCAGGCGTTCCGCAGAGCAGCACGAGGCAGATGGCCCAGAGACCGGTGATGGCAGCAGTCTTCAATGGTCGATCAAAAGCGGGAGTTGGGTAAACGCGGCTGGACAAAGACATGGGAGGCCTCCTTGGAATGGACATCTGTTATGTGATCCTAGGCGCAGATCGAATTGGGGTTGCCTGGATCCGACAACAAGGCGTTGAAAATCAAGAGATCCGCTTGTAACCTGCCAGAGTACAGAGCTCGTTTAGGATACCTAAGATTTATTGACGTCTAGCGTTCGCCGAAAATCATCTCACTTTCAAATTACCCAAAAGAGCGGGAGCCGGGTCTTTGATAGTAATGAACTGATTGGTCAAAACGTTTCGCCAGCGTTGGATCCAGACTCGTTCGCAGCGTGGAGGACCCTTTTTGCGTCGAGGAAGAACGTTAAGTGAAAAGCAGGCGCAGTCTATTTGAGCAAAGGGAAAGCTGTCAACTATCTCGGGCCTGTTCCAAATCAAACAGTGGAATACCAGCAACCAGAGAGAACACTGCACCTGGTTACGACCGCTTTGTGTGTCCAAAATATTGACCCATGCGCCACGCGACTCTACAATCAGCGCGCTAATAGGTCTTTTGGTTCATTGGGAAGCTTTCTTTCTTTGGAAGAGACCAGCGATAGCAACCGGCCGTCATCCCGGATGTAGCCATTTGTGAGTCCATCTCCCAGTTCTGGTCGTCTTCGATCTCGCCGGGAAGGTCGCGAATGGACTAACCCTCAAACAAGAGTTTTAGTGACCCATGATCTCTATCCTCCCAAAATCGTTGGCAACTCGCGCGCTCCGGCGATGGTATGGTGCGCTGTCGATTCTTTTGGTCGGTGTGGTCTGGACTGCGCTCGCACTCTCGCTGTGGCCCTTAAAAGATCCTGACGGCAGCTATGCCTCAAGTCCCTATGGCCTAAGTACCAATCTGGAGAACAAAGCCCTCGATCTGCTTTTTCAACTGCGCGACGTTCTTCGCCCCGCCCTAAGAACTCGCGGCCTAAACGAACCAATCACCATTATCGAGATTGACGAGCGATCTATCAGAGCCTCCAACGTGCGCCCACAGAAGTGGCGGCGCGATTGGTATGCGCGCCTGATCGATCGGGCCAGCCAGGGCGGGGCCAGCGTCATAGGGCTGGACATTTTCCTGAGCGAGAGGGGTGGCGCTTCTTCCGAAGACACCGAACGGGACCTTCAGTTGTCCAAAGCGATCACGGAAGCGGGCAACGTCGTGCTGGCCAACAAACTAGCGGCGGGCGGTTCTGAGGCGATCACCCCACTCCCATTGTTTAGCGACGGCGCCTACGCCACAGGTTTCGTTGATTTGCCGCGCGACAGCGACACGTTTGTCCGTAGCTCCCAACTAGTGAGACTCAGCGATGATCCTCAGTTTAGTTTTGCGACTCGGCTGGCTGAAGGTTACCTCGGCGCACAAAGCTCGGCGGGCGTGCCAGCAGAATACCTCACGCCCATTGACCGGAAAACGGTGCGTCTGGGACATCGGGTCTTGCCGCTCAGGAATGATGGTAATCTGCAAATGGATTTTCGCGCTCATCCGCCCGCCTTTCAACTTGTCTCGGCGGGAGAAATCTTGTTCAGCAAGAACGCGCAGGTTCCGGACGAACTCTTTCGTGACCGCATCGTCTTTATCGGAGCCGCGAACATCGATGCGCCAGATCGTTTTTCGACCCCTTTTTATGAGCCATACGCCCTAGCTCACCTGCTGGACCGAAGCTTGTCGAGCGCGCCAGCACATACAACGGGAGTTGAACTTCACGCCACCGTGGCTGCAACCATCTTGTTTGGCCATTCGCCCGTTCGGCCTCGTTACGTCTGGCAGATCATCATCCTGCTTTTCCCGCTGTCCCTGGTTGGATTGGCGGTTTTCCGTTTACGAGTATGGTGGGGATTGCTTGCCTTCGCCCTGCTCGCTCTGACTGTGTTGGTAGGCACATCGTGGGCCTTCAACACAGGAGGCCTGATTTTGCCGCTTGCAACCACCTGGTTTGGAATGGTTGTTATCACTCCCCTTGGTCTCGGGCTGCGCTATGCTCGCGAGCGGATGCTGCACGACGAGACAGAAGCTGAGCGAGCACACCTCAGGGACATACTCTCTCGCTGCGTCTCCAAGGAGGTGGCAGACGAGCTGTGGCAGCGACGGGACCAGATCATGACTGGTGAGCGGCGCGTCGTTAGCATTGTCTTCACCGACATTCGTGGTTTCACCACGCTTTCGGAAACCGTTTCCTCCGATCAGGTTGTCATCTGGCTTAACGACTATTTCACTCGGATGCAGGCAATCGTCTCCAGCCACTGTGGCCATATAAACAAGTTCATCGGCGACGGGTTGATGATTGTTTTCGGCGCGCCTATCTCGCGTGGCGAAAAGGAAGAAGCTCGGGCGGCAGTCGCCTGTGGGTTAGAGATGCTGGCTGCCGTTGAGCAACTAAATGTCGATCGGCAGGGAACCGGACGTCCTGAGATTAAGATCGGTGTGGGAATAACCACCGGAGAAGCGACTTGCGGTGTGGTGGGCGCTGAACGAAGACTGGAATATACGGTGATTGGTGATGTAGTTAATCTATCCGCACGATTGGAATCCACGACCAAAGAATATGGCGTACCGCTGTTGGCCAACGAGGCAACTGCTCTTTTGCTTGGTGAGGAATATGAAACCAGGGCCTTAGGCGAAGTGAAAGTTAAAGGCAAGAACCGCTTCACGAAGATTTTTACGGTCGACGTGCCAGGCGCTGAGCTGAAAAGTGCCGCAGCCGTCGCAATCGCGCGGTTGAAGTATGATAAAACCCAACACACCGGAAGTTTAATATGATCTTCCTTCTCAAGAGGAGCCTTTCATGACTACAGTTTCTTCTTTGCGTGCGCAGATGCTTGTCGGATGCTTAGCTGTTCTGTGCTTTGTCGCCGCGGTCAATGCGCCACCGGGGATTGCCCAATTTCTTGAGCCGGTTTCGGCACATGCGCAAAACACCAACTCTCCTCGAACTGAACCCAAGCCGCGGCGACAGTTGCCAAAGCCGCCTACAGGACCACGTGGATTTGAGAAGTATGCTGGTAACGATAGCCCGTCCCGTCTAATTACGGCGGGCGCTACCCGCGAGACAGTCAATCCACGGCGGCCGGTTGCACCGCTCGAAGGAAGGGCCTACGACGCGCACCCATACTTCGCGTGGGAGATAGGCCCGGGTTCGAGGTCTTATCACTTCACATTGTTTGAGGGCGATCGTAATAAGGAGCCGACTGCCAAAATTGTCTATCAGGCCGACCTGACGGTGACGGAGTTTGCGTATCCCCAAGATGCTACTCCTTTGAAGCCCGGCAAGCTCTACTCCTGGCGGGTGTCCACTCCCACCACAACAGGTACAGAGGATGGAGTAGTTGCCAGATTGGTCGTTCTGGCAGGCGCGGAGGCCGCTGAAGTTCAAGAAGCCCTGGCCTCTGCTGGACTACGCTCGCCGAAAACACCGGAAGACCGTTTGGATCAGGCCCGCGTTTTTGAAAACTATGGAGTCTGGTATGACGCGCTGGCCATCGCCAGTGATCTGGCTCAAAACCCGCGCGATAAAGAAGCGCTTGCCTATTACGAGGCGTTGCTGGAAAAGCTGGAGGGAAGACCTGACTAGTCAGCTATTCCTAACTGAGTCAATGCTGCATACCTTTATGATTTCAGGTGCGGGGAGTCTTTCGACGCAAGAATGCAAAGCTTGGTCCGCGCAATAGCGGGTCAATTGCTCCACGATGTTTGTTGATTAATAGCGATCAGTGGGACTGGTAAATCACGACGGTAGAACGCGCGCGGGCGTTGCAGGCTTCGTTTCAATAATTCGCGCGCCTCGTCACCCTCCACAAACGCCACTTCCTTTCCCGCAGTGCGCCCCTGTAACATTTTCTCTTCCTGAAGTTGCGGCACTCGCTCGGTTGCGTAGTCGATCCACTCGCGCAGCAAGACCCGACCATCTTTCGGCGTGCGGTCAGCAGCAGTTTTCTTCAAACCTTCTTCGATCAAGGCGTACGTCAGGAGCCCATGCCCAAACTGATCGGCCTCCAACGCCGCCTGATAGCTTTGCGCGGCCGCCAGAATGTACATGCCTTTCTCATAGGCCAGTTGCGCCAGTCCCTTCGAGTTCATCGGGCCACGGCGCTTCTCCTCCGCCTCAAGTGCTTGCCCGGAGTTACAGGCGTCAATCACAAACAGGATTTCGCCGGCATTAACGGTTTCAAACGCGTCTTCCAACTCGCGGTCCGAAATGCTGTGCGAGACGATGCTTGCGAAGCCGGCTTCAGTCAAACGGCGGCGAGATCCTTCATAACCAAGGTCGTGAGGCAGCATATAGAAGCGTTCCTGGTAGGTCAGCCCGTGACCGGCGAAATAGACCACCACGGCATCATCGGGTTCGGCGGGTTTGAGTTTCGAGAGATCTAGCGGCGCATCGGCAGGTAGGGATGCTTCGCTCCCGGCGAGACGATGCAAGACAGCCAGGATATTTGCCTTCGTGGCTTGCTGGTCTGTAAGCGAGATAGTCTCAACGTGAGCAAAGCGGCCCAACAGGTTCTGCTGATTGCGGTTCAGTTCGTCGCTAAAATCTCTTGCATCAGGGACCGCATATTTCAGGTTGTATCCGGCATTGGCGTAGGTGTTAACACCCACTGCGAGGATATAAGCGGTAGCCGGCCGCTTCAAGCTCGCGGCTCCGCTAAGAGTCAGAGTGGCGTCCAGGCTCTTGATGTTGTCGCGATTAAACCCGTAGACAGTGAGTTGATTAGGCCCGGCAATGATTGGCACGGTCGTCTCCAGGACGGTACTGCTTCCTTTGCTCTCCAACACGTCGCCCCGCCAGATCTTCACGAGTGAGCCGTTGCGAAACAGGCGAACGTCACGCACGCCGCTGCCCGCCGTGTGATCTTTGTCTGGTGGCGCCTCGCCTACGTGGATCTTGAGCGCTAGATTGCGCGTCCCAACGCTTTCACTCGCTGAGACTTTCGCCTGAGCCAGCGCCAGCGTGACGAACGGTTGGCGGCGATCAACTTGCGAGATATCCATTGGCGCGTGAGGCTTCCTACCGGCCAGGATGTCCCCAAGAAGCCCGGGGTAGAAAAAGTCGTTGAAGAAAACTTCTACTGGTCTGACATTGAAAGAACTTTGCTCGAAGCGCCAGAGTATCTGATGCCAGGCCCCGGGTGAGCCGTCGAATAGTCCATCGGGAGAAACGACCAGCCAGTCTGTTTGTTGAAAAGAAAAACCGCCGGCGCTTTCGCGTAGCGACAAGATTGTAGCCATTGCCTCGCCTGTCTTTGCATCCCACAGACGCGTGCTACCATCTTCGCTTCCCGAAACAAACCAGGCCCCGTCCGCGGTGAAGGCCAGCGCGTAAACTTCGCTGCTGTGGCCCACAAGAGTATTCGCCAACCGTCCCGTCGCAACATCCCACAGCTTGATCGTGTTGTCCTTGCTCCCGGACACCAGCGATCGTCCATCTTTGCTAAAGGCGACGGCTTTTACTTCGCCGGTGTGGCCCGTCAAAACGCGTTCCTCGCGGCCTGTAGCTGCTTGCCAGACACGAATGACATTGTCAGTACCTCCAGAAGCGATCCTTTGTCCGTCCGGACTAAGCGCCACCGCGAGCACTTCTCCCTTGTGTCCCGGCAGCGTGCGTACCTGGTCCCCGGTAGTCGCTTCCCATATCTTCACCGTCTTATCCGCGCTTCCAGAGACGATCCATTTTCCGTCGGGGCTGAAGGCAACGGCGGTTACTTCAGCGGCATGGTTGGTTGCCGGCCGCGTCTCGCGACCATCAGCTACGTTCCAAACCCTGACCGAGTTGTCATTGCTTCCAGAGACGAGCCATCTTCCATCAGGGCTGAACGCCATCGCATTAACGCTGCCGCCGTGACCTTGAAGATTGCGAATTCGCTGACCGGTCGATACGTCCCAGAGCACGATAGGGCCGCTCAGACTGCCGGAAGCCAGCATGCCCTCATCGGGACTGAAGGCGACCGCATTCACAAAACCGCCGCGGGGATCGAGCGTTTGCAACTCACGTCCGGTGGCCACTTCCCAAAGCTTGACGGTGTTTTCCTTGCCACCCGTGGCAAACCAGTGACCTCCGGCGCTGAAGGCGGTGGCGGAAACACCATAGGAGTGGGTGGTTAGACTGTGCACGTCGCGGCCAGTGGCGACATCGCGGAGTTCAACCGTCTTGTCTCCGGTGCTCGAAGCCATCCAGCGTCCGTCGCCACTGAAAACTATGGCGATTGCCTCCAGCAGATCGTCATCATTCCGGGGCGCGGTGATCGTGCGAAGCTCGCGCCCGGTCGGGACATCAAGAAGCTTAATCGTCTTATTGACATCCGCTGAGATTAGCGTATGCCCATCTGGACTGAAGGCAAGCGCGAGTACCTTGTTCGCGCCGTTCATCTGAAATTGCTGTTCGCGCCACTCGCCGACTTTCCATACCTTCACTTTGGCGTCGAGGCTTCCCGTGGCCAACCATTGACCATCCTGACTAAAGGCAACGGTCGTAATTCTCTCGTCGTGACCTGTGAGCGTCCGCGCCTCACGACCCGTTTCTATGTCCCATATTTTGATGGTCTTGTCTGCGCTGCCGGAGGCCAGCCAATGCCCATTGCTGCTGAAGACGACGGTCGTGATTACGTCCCCATGTCCTGTTAGTATGAAGGGTTCCCGGCTTATGTTGAGGTCCCACACCTTTATGACTTTTTCCATGTTTCCGGCAGCAAGCCAGCGACCGTCAGGACTGAAAGCCACTGTACTCACGCTACCGTTTCCACCCAGATTGCGCAGCTCGCGCCCCGTAGCGACATCCCAGAGTTTGATATTGCCGTCTATGGCGCCCGACGCCAGCCATTGGCCATCTGATCTAAACGCGACTGCCTTGACGCCACCAGTGTGGCCGGTAAGTGTGCGCACTTCGCGCTTGCTCGTCGTATCCCAAAGCTTAACTGTGTTGTCCGCGCTGCCGGAAGCCAGTAACCCCCCATCAGGACTGAAGGCCATGCCATCTACTCTCATAACGTGACCCGTCTGGAGAACTAGTTCCGGCCTGCCGGTCGCTGGTGCGACTACCTCAGCAGAAAATGATTGGTGGGAGTTCGAAACCAGACCGGCGATGCCTAATAGGAAACCGCCCACGAACAAAAACGCAAAGCGACGCCGCAGAGAGCCGTGCACTTTGCTCCGGTCGGCAACGGTTTTAGAACAAGGCGCGGAATGCATTTTCATATCGTTACGTTTTCGCTGCAGCAGTCGGGCTGATTAACTGCCCACTATTGACGTTGCCGCGACTCTAGCGTGTGAAAGAGGAGACAGCCAAAACCTCTTAGTTGAAAGTGGTGCAAGGTGCGACTCGCCAAAAGGACCACGATACGAAATGCCTGCGTGCGTCAGGCGTAACAATTTAATCGCACAGTATGGCAGCCCCAAGGCCTTGTCAAGGCGGCGAAATTGGGGGTAGTGTTTTAAGTTCAATCTTTCTCTGCCCAGCCTTTGCGGCCTTTGCGTCTCCGCGGTGACCTTCCGCGGCCGGGATTCACCGCAGAGAGGCGGAGAGCGCGGAGAGCCTGGAGAGGCGGAGTTTTAGACGACCTATCGCTACGAGAAGGATCTTCTATGAGTTCTAGCCACCAGTGGCATCGCAGGCCTGAGCGCGAAAAATCCGAGCTCCCCGTGCGCGTCCAGTGCCACGAAGGTGAGGACCATAAATGGGAAGAGGTAACGAACCTGCTGGATGTGACGCCCTTTGGTTCGCGCTTGCGGATCAAGCACCCGATCGAGCTGGGAAGGCTGCTTCATCTCACGCTGCCGATGCCGCGTCGCCTCCGCTGTTACGACCACCAAGAGGAGCAGTATCACATCTGGTCACTCGTGCGGCACATCAAGTCCCTTTCTGCTTCTGACGAAGAATCACCGCATTTTGAGATTGGGATTGCCTTTATCGGCAAGGATTGCCCGGCAACCCACGAAACTGACCCGGCCCGCCGATATGAAATCGCGATGCCATTATCTGAAACTGATTTTTGGACCCTGCGCGAAGCGCCAAACCCAGACGCTCTGCGCCCGACGGCGAACGACCGGCGCACTGAAGAGCGGCATAGCATAGCCGACAATGTCATTATTGAAATCTACGATGCGACGGGTCGAGTCTATACGAGAGACGAAGCACAGACCGAGAACATCAGCCGGCATGGCATGGCTGTAATTACAAAGCTGAATATCGTGCGCGGACGGTATATACGAGTAAGAAGTGCGCAATACAGGATCGCAGTTATTGCAGCAGTGCGGCGACTTGTGCGGGTCGCGGGTAGTAACAAGAACAGATTACACCTGGAATTTGTGGACCAGCAATGGCCGGCGCTCTGAGGCGTTGACAGATTTGGCAGCTGAATGTTTTTGTGAAAGAGAGCATCAGGCAAAGGCAATAAGAAAGAACTCAGCAGGATACGGCGATCAGGTGTTTCCACTGTCACTTTTCCTTCTCATCCTCCGTTAACGGCAGGGCGACTCTTACCTGAGAAAGTTGAAAAGCAAGCAAATACGTCTCTGTGCCTAACTCGCCGCTTCTACGCGTTGCCTTACCTTCTACGAGCAGGCGCATCAAAGCTCGGGGGCAACGCGACCTTTTCTTAACCAACGGACTCGAAATGTGGTTGGAGAACGGACCCGGATTCCGCGTGCTGTTCACACTCAAAACACTGTCTGTCGGTAAATTATTGAAATGATTGGTGCCGAGGGCGGGAGTCGAACCCGCACGACCTTACGGTCAACGGATTCTAAGTCGCCTCAAGCACGCCTTACCAGATCTCACCAAACGAGATGAACCAATACTTACCGGACTGGCAGCCGTCAAAGTCATGCTTCGTCCGGTTAGGTATCAGCACATATTGTCGTCATCTTAGCGTCATCGTAACGAAGGAACTCATTGACCAGATCCTTAAATCGCGGGTCGTCGCGCAAAGGAGTTCATCCGCTGCCCAGCACTCATTTGCGAAGCCGAAACAACAGCAACTGGCTGCCCCTGGTAGCTGGCAATAGCGCGCCGTCGAAAGCAACGGCGAGTTCGTGCGCGCGCACTTCGAAGCGTCCCAGCATCCTGCCGCTGGTCGGGTCGATCTTGACCACGTTGAATTCAGTGTCCAACGATACTCCCTTCGGATGCGTGGCGACGTAGAGGTCCCCGGCTTGGCTAAACGCAACGGTGTAGAGCTGACCACCGTATGTCCACTGACCGAGAAACTCTCCTTTTGGGCTGAACCATTGAACCCGACCGTTCTCGCGGTCGGCAACGTAAACATTCCCCTGGGGGCCGACGGCGATGGCATGGACGACGTTGAATTCCCCGGGGCCGGCCCCAGGCTTTCCCCACTCGCGCACCTTTCTTCCTTCGGCATCGTATTCAATAACTCGCGCATTGCAGTAGCCGTCAGCGACAAACACATGTCCGTTCTTTGCGAAAGCGATGTCCGTCGCGCCGCAAAATTCCTGGGAGGGATCCGGCACGCCGCCGACATTGATTTCCAAGAGCTTCTTCCCTTCGGGTGTGAACTTGTAAACCATCGACGTGTGGGCATCAATCGTCCAGACGTTGCCGTCCGGATCGATGCGGATGCCGTGTGGGATCTTGAACATGCCTTTACCCCACGACCGCAGCAGGTTCCCCCTCGAATCGAGAACGACGACCGGGTCACCGTTGGCCGGGCGGTGGATAACATAAATATTCCCCTGCTTGTCCGCTGTCACCGCCGAAATACCTTCGAGCGTCAACGGCGGATTCACCTTAATTTCGACTCGCTCAACAGGGAGTTGCGGGACGGTTTTCATGAGGTCACGAAGACGATCTGAATCTGAGTGCTGCGCCGGCAGCGATGCCTGTACGAAGAAAAGAAAGATTAGAATCGCACGATTCATGTATAGCTTTCTGTCTTATTATCGAACTGCGCCGAGGTTTGAGACGATGCGGTAGTGCGAGAGACTCGTGTTGGGTTCGAGCTCTCTATTGATCTCGTTCAAATTCATTCCGGCAGGTTCATCCGTTTCAGCAGATCCTTGAATCGCGGCTCAGAGCGCAGACCATCAAGCTCGGCCGCGCAGCGTGGCACCGTCGATGAATTCCATGGCGCGGTAGTTCACGCCATCGCTCTCGCCGATTTCATGGATGGTCGCGATGTTGGGGTGATTGAGCGCGGCCGCGGCCTTCGCTTCCTGTACAAACCGCCGCATGCGATCCTGATTCGCCGCGAGTTCTGCAGGCAGAATCTTCAACGCCACTTTGCGATCCAGCTTCGTGTCCTGCGCGAGATACACTTCGCCCATTCCGCCGGCACCGAGTTTCGAGACGATGCGGTAATGCGACAGATTCGTGTTAGCTTCGAGTTCTTTATTTTTCTGGTTCAATTTCATTCCGGCAGATTCAGGCGTTTCAGCAGCTCCTTGAATCGCGGGTCGGCGCGCAAGGGATCCATGAATGGGTCAACCTTCAAGCGATGTAATTCCCAATCGCGTTCCGTAAAGGCTTTTTCAAGCTCTGCGAAGGCTTTTTCCTTGTCACCGAGTGCAACGTAGATCTGGGCAACCCGGAAAGACATCACATATTGCGTCTTGGCGATGTCCTTGAACCTTTTGATGACCTCCTCTGCCTCGTGCCGCCGACCGGATTTTGCATAGGCGTATCCGGCAAATCGAAGGAATACTTGGTTTGTTGGATCGGTTTGCAGTGATTGTTCGTTTAGTGTAATCGCATCCGCGTACATTCCGTTGACAATATAGGCTTGACTAAGCGCCCAGCGCCCAACAACGAAATTCGGTTCGAGGTCATATGTCTTACGGGCTTGCGCCAACGCCCGGTCATTCTGTCGGGCATCGGTATAGACGATAGCAAGATTAGTGTTAGTAACGAGAGACAGCGGTTCCAGTTCCAACGCCCGCCTTATTTCCGTTATCGCTTCATCGGACCGTCCCATCGGCGAAAGATAATTCCACCCATAACGAAAATGCGCGAACGAAAGATTTGGATTGAGTTCGAGAGCGCGTTTGAACTCGCGTTCGGCTTCCACCCAATTCCAATCAAAAACTGCCAGAGAAAAAGCCAGTGCCGTATGCGCTTCGGCTAAAGAAGAATCAATTACTAACGCTTTCTGCGCTGCGGCTTTTGCCTGCGGGTATGCCTCTTTTGGTGAGAGATAAGGATAAGCAGGCATTGAGGAGTAGGAGTCGGAGATTTCGACATACGCCAACGCAAAGCTAGGGTCAAGTTTAATAGCCTGTTGGAAATAATCTATACCTTTCAGAATGTCATCCTTTGTTCGTTTGGCATAATGGTAACGACCTTTCAGATAAAGTTGATACGCTTCGTTGTTGTCGGTGTAGTGTTTAGTGAGGGCTTTCTCGCCTTCGCCCGATAATTTCAATTTCAGATTTTGTGTGATCTCGGTGGCGATCTCTCGTTGCGTTGTCAACAATTCCGACATCTTGCGTTCGTATTGCTCGCCCCACAGCAACTTGTTATTTCGCACATCAACCAATTCGACACTAATCGTCAGATTATCTCCGCGTTGGGCAATGCGTCCGGTCAGCACGGCACTGACGCCGAGTTCACCGGCGATCGTTTTCACGTCCGTCGCTTTGCCTTTGTAACGCATGACGGAACTCGTGGGGCTGACTTTCAGATTCGGAAGTTGGGAGAGACGATAAATCAGCGATTCCGCCAAACCGTCGGAAAGATATTCGGAATTCGCGTCGGCGCTCTTGTTCTCGAAAGGCAGGACGGCAATGGATTCAATGGCTACTTCGGAGTTGCGCGCGTGCAGATAAAGACCGAGGCCGATGCTGCCTACCACGAGCGCCAAAACCACAATACCTGCGACGAGTTTGCGCTGTTTGATTCCCTTGGCAATGTACTCGGCGCTTGAGGTCGTGCGCGCGGTCGCGTCCGCGCCGGTCTGCGTAGCTTGAGCCGGCGGCATCTCTCCCATCGGAGGCTCGCTGCCCTCGGTCGTCGCCCGCGCGCGTAACTCCGGCGGGACACTGCGTTCCAGTTGTGCTTGCAACTCAAGCTGACGTTTGAGGTCTTTGAGATCAATCAGCAGATCCTTGATCGTTTGATAACGCTCGTCTCTATTCTTGCGCAGCGCCTTGGAAGCAATACGCTCGAGTTCGGCGGGCACGTCTCTTGAATAGCGCGCCAGCGGCTGCGGCTCTTTCTCGCTAAGAATCGAAGCCATCACTTCGCTCGATGATGATCCGGCAAATGGCAAACATCCCGCGACCATCTCATAGAGCACAACGCCAAGACTGAAGATATCTGTCCGCGCGTCTACATCCATTCCTCGCGCCTGCTCGGGCGACATGTAGATAGCTGTCCCAACCACCGTGCCCGGGTCTGTCTTGAATAATGCTTTCGTTGGCCTTTCATTATCGACAGTCGTTGATTCGGCGGCTGTAAGCTTGGCCAGGCCGAAGTCCAGGACCTTCACGATGCCGTCGCGCCGTAGCATGACGTTCTCAGGCTTGATGTCGCGATGCACGATGCCAGCCGCATGAGCCGCGGAAAGCGCGCTCGCACTCTGAACGGCCACATCGAGAACTTCACGGAGCTTCATCGGCGCACTTCGAATGTGTTGGCGCAGCGTGTCACCATCAATGAACTCCGTTGCTATGAAGTAACCTGAATCGGTCTGATCGATTTCGTGGATAGTGATGATGTTGGGATGATTCAGCGCCGAAGCAGCCTTTGCTTCCTGCACGAAGCGGCGCATGCGATCCTGATTGGCGGCGAGTTCCGCCGGCAGGATCTTCAGTGCGACTTTGCGATCCAGCTTCGTGTCCTGCGCCAGATACACCTCACCCATCCCGCCCGCGCCGATTTTGGAGACGATGCGGTAGTGCGACAGATTCGTGTCTGGGGAAAGTTCCTTATTAATCGTGTTCAAAATTCAATTCGGCAGATTCAGCCGTTTCAGCATGTCCTTAAATCGCGGATCGCCCCGCAGTGGTTTCCAGTACCAGTCAGCATTCAGGCGAAATAATTCCCAATCGCGTGCCTCAAAGGCCTTATCAAGCTCCTCGAACGCTTTATCTTTTTCATTGAGGGCCACGTAGATGGTCGCGATCCGGCAAGACGGTACGTATTGTGTCGTCGCGATCTCTCGGATCTTACTGATCATTTCTTTCGCTTTGTCCTGTCGTCCGACTTTCGCGTAAGCAAATCCCGCATCACGAAGAGCAAACTGGTTCGTTGGATCGGTTTGCAGCCATTGTTCGTTTAGTGCAATCGCCTCGGCGTACTTCCCATTTGCAATGTACGCTTGGCTTAGCATCCAGCGCCCTATGGGGTGTGTCGGTTCAAGTTCATAGGTTTTTTTTGCCTGCTCCAGCGCTTTGTCATTCGCCTTGTCATTTTGCTGGGCAACGAAATAGATCCAAGCAAGAGTCGCTCCCATATTGATATCCAGAGGTTCTCCGTCAAGCCCGCGCCTTATTTCCGCTGTTGCTTCGTCAACACGTCCCAGCGGCGCAAGATAGATTTGCCCGTAGCGAAAATGGGCTGCGCCATTGTTTGGTTCAAGCTCGATCGCCCGTTTGAATTCGCGTTCGGCTTCTACCCAGTTCCAATCGTATATTGCCAAAGAATAAGCCAGGAAAGTGTGCGCCTCGGCAAGTGACGGATCGATCTCCAACGCCCGCTGTGCAGCCGCCTTGGCCTGCGGGAAGGCTTCCTTTGGCGAAAGGTAAGGATAGGCCGGCATACTCCCATATACTTCGGCGATCCTCGCATAGGCCAGGGCAAAGTTAGGGTCGAGTTTTATGGCTTGTTGGTAATACTCAATGGCTCGCAGGATGTCGGCTTTTGTGCGCTTGGCAAAGCTGTATCGGCCTTTCAGATAAAGTTGGTATGCTTCGTTGCTGTCCGTGTAGCGTTTCGTGATGCCCTTGGCGTCAGTACCGGCGAGCTTCAGCTCGAGCTTTTGAGTGATCGCAGTTGCGATCTCGCGCTGCGTCGCCAGCAGGTCGGACATCTTGCGGTCATACTGTTCGGCCCAGATCAATTTCTTTGTCCGCGAGTCGATCAATTGAACGCTTATAGACAGGTCATCGCCGCGCTGTACGAGGCGGCCGGACATTACCGCATCGACCTCAAGTTCCTTTGCGATCTGGGCGATGTCCGTTTCCTTGCCCTTATATCGCATAACCGAACTCGTGGGGCTCACCTTTAGATTTGGCAATTGAGAAAGCCGAAAGATAAGAGAATCCGCAAGGCCATCCGAGAGATAATCGGTGTCCGAACTTCCACTCCGATTTTCGAACGGCATCACGGCGATCGACGTGATTGCGACGTCGGCTCTTCGCCCACGCAGATAGAGTCCGAGTGCCGTAAGGCCGGCAACAAGCACGAGCAGAGCAACACCAGCCGCGAGTTTGTGCTGTTTGATTCCCGAGACCACATACTCGGCGCTCGAGGGAGGCTGCTGGCTCGCTGACGCAGTACTTTCGGTCGCGCGCTGGTCGCTGGTGTTTGTTCCTCCGCTCTTCAACGCGCCCACCGTTGTCGCCGCGCTCGCCGACGGCGCCACCGAACGTTCAATGTCGGGCGAGCCCTTCAACTCTTCGATTAGTTCTTCGAGGTCGTTGGCGGTGTCGCGGATTGTCTGGTAGCGCTTCGCCGGTTCTTTTGCCAGACACTTGCGGATGACACGCTGCAATTCAGTTGGCGCGGCCGGATTAAGGTCGGTGACGGAGGGCGCGGGCTCATGAATGATCTTGTGCAGCGTGTCAACGATTGAGTCTCCGGCAAAGGCCTTCTGTCCAGTGGCCGCTTCGTAGAGCAGACAGCCGAAAGAGAAGATGTCCGAGCGCTGGTCCACCGGTTTCGCTTGCGCCTGCTCCGGCGACATGTAGCCGACAGTGCCCATCACGACGCCGGGCGTCGAGTGCTGAACGGGCATCATCGCGGTGGCTGCTTCGCCTACCTCCCCGGTGCTTTCCGGCGCGGTCTCGATCAGCTTGGCCAGGCCGAAATCGAGAATCTTTGCGTGACCGTCGCGGGTGATCATGATGTTGTCGGGTTTGAGATCGCGATGCACTATTCCCGACCCGTGAGCTTTCGCTAAACCTTCCGCGACCTGGAGCAAGTGTTTGAGCAGAGTCTTGAGTTCGCTTCTTTCGTCGTGAATCTTCGCGCGCAGGGTCTTGCCGTCGACAAACTCCATCGCAATGAAGTTTGTGCCCTCATGCTCGCCAATTTCATAGATGTGCGCGATGTTGGGGTGATTGAGCGCGGCCGCGGCTTTCGCTTCCTGCACAAACCGCCTCATGCGATCCTGATTCGCCGCCAGCTCAGCCGGCAGAATCTTCAGCGCGACTTTGCGATCCAGCTTTGTATCTTGCGCCAGATACACTTCGCCCATCCCGCCCGCGCCAATCTTCGAGCGGATTTCGTAACGACCCAAATGCGTGCCTGCAGTAATGGCCATGGCCGCTGATGCGTTCAGGTAGGTCGATTAGGATGCTGACAAAAGATGTTCATCTTAGCTGGGTTAGCCTGAGTCCGCTAGCTAAGCTACAGTCTCCATACCGAGCCAGACCGGAATTAACGGGTTGAAGCAGACGCCCGCGCCGACAGTCGGGCTCGAGTCCGCACTGTCAGTCTTTGGGTTACCTCGCCCGTGTCCTTAATTATGTGCCGGATTTCAAACGTCGGTTCGGACGGAGAGCAAGGGAGTTTTTTTCAATGCTGAGTTTACGCTCATGCTCGAAATCGTTGGATCGGTGTTGGCCTCGTCTTTGACATTCCAATCTGGAATCTCAAAGCCATGGTTTTCAAGTGTAGCGTTCGAAAGAGTGGGAGTTATTAAATGCTGAGCGATGAGCTGCAATAGTGCTACTCGCTAACATGGGCAACGCGATCCTTTCTCAACGATCGACTCAAACAGTGAGTGATCAACGGACCCTGGGTCCGTTGTCCGGTTCGAACGCAAATGCTACACCTATCTGTCTGTAAATTCTTGAAACGATTGGTGCCGAGGGCGGGAGTCGAACCCGCACGACCTTACGGTCAACGGATTTTAAGTCCGTAGCGTCTGCCATTCCGCCACCCCGGCACGTGCCGCCAAAATACCACGCGCGGTACTGAGCGAACAATCGTGAGACTCAACTGAGGCGCTGGGTAAGTACTCGTGCAGTTCGCTTTGCAGGCCTGATGATCCTTTGCGACCTTGGCGGTAAAGACAGAACAAAACCCGAAAGTTCGCCACGCTGGACGCAAAGTTCCGCAAGGAAAACTGTTTTCAGTTTTCGAACTAAATCAGCACCAGCCGCCGAGTCTTCACAGTGATCGCTTCGGAGTGTAGAATCAGACCACAAGAACAGGTCAGAATCGCAGCCGGACTCGTCCAAGCAATGACTGAAGAACAGGAAGTCTTTCTTAAACATATCCAGAAGAAAGGGCTCAAGCGCACCACTCAGCGCGACTTGATTCTCGATATCTTCCTGCGGACGGAAGAGCATCTTTCCAGTGAGGATCTCTACCGGCTCGTCAAACGGGAAGACCGCAGCATCGGGCAGACCACGGTCTACCGAACGTTGAAGCTGCTGACCGAAGCCGGACTCGCGCGCGAAGTTCGTTTCGGTGACGGCATTACCCACTACGAACATAACTACAAGCACCAACATCACGATCATATGATCTGCTCGAAGTGTGGCCGGATCATCGAGTTCTTTTCGGCTGAGCTGGAGGCGATCCAGGACGCGATGGCGGCAAAGCACCGCTTCCAGGTGACCCAACACCTGCTGCGGATTATTGGAGTTTGCGCCGAGTGTCGTCGGGCGATGAAAGAAGCCGACAAAGAGAAGGCAGCCCCGCGCGGAAGTGCCCGGCAAACAACCGCCAGAGCTCGATAGTGCTTGCCTAATAAATAAGTAAATAGTAAATCGTGAGTCGAAAATAATGGTGGGAAGCTAGTCGCGGTTAACGACTTTCTGATCACGGTGTTTCTAATTGCGGCTCGAGTAATGATTGAAGTGCCTAGAGCCTTCCGTTCTCCATTCACGACTTACTATTTACGCCTTTATGAATACCGACTCTGCTGGCCTCAACTTGCCATTTTTGCGTTTTGCCACGATTACAGTGTAACTTGCGTTTGATGCCTATCACTGGACACGAACGACGCGGGTTTCGCGTGTGGCTGGATAAATCGCTGCCCACTTTGTGCCTGCTGGCCCTTTTGCTGCCCTTAACTGGGTGTCCTAAGGACGACGCGCCGCCAAAGTCGCGTATCGGAACTTCGGATCGCCCTCGAGAAGCGGGTCCTGTGGTCCCTGGCGCGGTAGCCTTCAACGGTGAACGCGCAATGGAGCATGTTAAGAAGCAGATTGAAATTGGCCCGCGCATTCCCGGCTCGCCGGAACTAGCCAGGACGCGCGATTACCTCCGCAGCTCGCTGAAAAGTTCCGGCCTGGCGGTGAAGACCGATGAGTTTAGTGCTGTGACTCCGCTAGGTGAAAAGAAGATGGTCAACCTCACCGCCGAGATTCCAGGCGAGTCGAAGGATGTGATCATTGTTGCCAGCCACTACGACTCCAAGTTTTACAAGGACATGCGTTTCGTTGGTGCCAACGATCCGGGAACGTCGGTGGGCACCGTGCTGGAGATAGCGAGAGTGTTAGGTGCGAGCCAGCAGAAGCCCAAGCTGACTTACTGGCTGGTGTTTTTCGATGGCGAGGAATCCCTTTGCGAAGGATGGGACCAGTGTCACAATCCGAACCCAGCCGATCCAAAGAATCCGCTGCCAGATAATACCTACGGCAGCCGTCACTACGTTTCCAGGCTTCGAGAGAATAATGATCTCGGTCGCGTACGCGCTTTGATACTGTTGGATCTCATGGGATCGAAAAACCTCGAGCTGGGTCGCGACACATTAAGCATCAGGTGGTTGCAGGACATGGTGTGGCACACGGCGCGGGAATTGGGATATGGAAAGTATTTCGTGGATCGTCCTGAGGGAGTCGGCGGAGATGACCACGAACCATTCCTCAGAGCCGGGATCGATTCGCTCGATTTGATCCAACTTAGTAGTTATCCATATTGGCACAAGGCCGACGACACGCTGGATAAAGTTTCTGCCCAGAGCATGAAAATTGTTGGCGATGTGGTGTTGGCAAGTCTCCCTAAGATCGCGGAACGATTGGCCGCGCGACCCGCCGCTCCAGAATAACCGGCTCCAGAATATCTTCAGACCATCGCCCGCAACTTTTCATCAACTGCGGTACCTACTTCGCTGCACCGGGACGCTTTCGCTTCTCCAATCAAGTCGTAGGTAAGCGTCTTGCCTTCGCTCAGGAGGGAAGCCACAGCAGCTTCGACCTTTTGCGCAGCCCGCTGCAGCCGCTCATCTGCGTGTCTCGTGCCCAGCCACTCCAGCATCATCTTCATCGCCAGAATCGCCGCGAGGGGATTCGCTTTGTCCTTTCCGGCGTGCTTGGGCGCGCTCCCATGAATCGGCTCAAACATCGCGTGTTCATCGCCAATGTTGCCGCCAACCGCCAACCCTAAGCCACCGGCCGTGGTTGCTCCGTTGTCGCTGATGATGTCTCCGACCAAATTCGGCCCAACGACTACGTCGTACCATTCAGGGTTGCGAATTTGCCATTGACAAAAGGCGTCGACGTAAGCGTAGTCGAGTTTGATGTCAGAGAACTCGCGGGTGCCGATTTCACGAAACACGTCGCGAAAGAAGCGGTGGGCGCCGATAATGTTTGACTTGTCGACGCACGTGACCTTGTGCATTTTGCCGCGGAGTCGAGCCAGATTGAAGGCGTAGCGAGCGGCGCGTTCAGTCGCCTGGCGCGTAATACGAATCGGCGTCACCTGACCGTCGGGAATTGGATTGGTCTCGCCCGTGTAGGCATCTTCGGTGTTCTCGCGGATCACGACATAGTCGACTTTTTCCGGCTCCCAAACCTGTTTCAATTCACCGTGAATCTTGTGCTTGACGCCGGGATATAGTTTGACTGGACGGACATTCGCGTACAGACCAAGCTTCTGCCGGTTGAGAATGACCTGAGCGAATCCTGCCAACTGCGGTTCGGTGTAGGGCTTCCCAGGCTTGGTGAAAACCGTTTTGCCGTCAACCTCGTGTCCCACGGCGCCCAACAGGACCGCGTCAGCCGCTTCGCACTTTTCAAAAGAACCCTCGGGCCATTCGATTTCGTGTTCGGCATAGTAGTGGCCGCCACACGGAATCTCTTCGACCTGAAAATCGATTTGAAATAATTCACCCGCGGTGTTTAATACGTTGAGCGCACATGATAGGACCTCGGGTCCGATTCCATCACCGGGCAGCGCTACGATGTAATAGGATTGTTTTGGTGGCATCGTTCTTGTTTGAAGAGATTGACTATAAGCGACTTGGTAAAGAATCGACAAGAACAGCTTTCACGGTAGCACGCCCGTTTGCGGAACAGGGTTCGGGAATCCGGTCGTGCTATTCTGACCTCAGCCACGATGCTAGAATACCTGGACGGCAAAGCGACGAGATGTTTATCGGATTAACGGTAAGGTCAGAACTGCAAAAAACATTTGGTTCCTTCGGGACTTCAGCATGACTGCTACGCAAAGAAGATGGACGATAAGGATTGGCGGGGTGGCGATCGTCATCGCGTGCGCTATAGCTGCGTTTGAAATAGTGCGTAAGACTCCGATCATTCTGGTCGTGCTGGTTGCGTTAGGTCTGCTGGTAGCCGTCGTCCTCAAAGTTCGTGCTAATCGTAGAACTAAAGTAATTTTTGGTTTTTACGTTGCGGCCAACGAGATTCTCGTTGACGGTGAGGGCAGCCGCTACCACTTCGAAATCGCGGAAGTCATTCGAACCGGCGAGAAGATTATTCGGTCGATGCCGGACGCGCCACCACTAAGTCGGTTCGCGCTCGGTGCGTTGAATTACTCAGTCGGCAACCACAACGCCGCGGTCGAACAGCTCGGGTTTGCGGCGGAAGAAGAAGTCTTGAAGGAGAGTCGCCACTCGACACCGTCAAGGCAGTTGCGCCGCTACGTCGCAAAACTCCGACGGATCGAACGCCGGCCAAAACGTCGTGCAAAACTAAATGCCGCGATTGCGAGCCTGGAACGAATGCATCAGGAACGCGCCGCGCGGCTGCTCGCGGAAAGTCAACAACAACTTAAGCGAATGGTTGAGGCCTACGAAGGCGAGATGTCTGAACAGATCCGTTCGCCCCGCCGAGATCTGCCGATCTCCAGTAGTCGCTCGCTCAAGTCCATTACTGCTCCGCCAACAATCTCGGAAGTCCTAAACGAGGTCTATCAGGAAGAGCCCAAGGCTTCCTGATTTCCGAACCTGAGTAACCACCTATTGCTTGAAACGCTCTCAGCCGAAATCATTGCGATAGGTTCGGAGTTGCTGGCTCCCGACCGCACCGACACCAATAGCCTCTGGCTCACCGAAAAGCTCAATAGCATTGGCATTGAAGTAAAACTCAAAACCATCGTTGGCGACGACGACGCGCGGCTGGAAGAAGCCATCAAGGACGCGACCCGGCGCTCCAAAGTTGTGATAACAACTGGCGGACTCGGGCCCACCGAAGATGACGTTACGCGCAAGGTTGCGGCGCGTGCGCTTGGCCGGCGCTTAATCCTTGACGAGACAATTCTTGCTGAGTTGCGTGAGAAGTTTCGGAGCTTTGGTCACGTAATGCCGGAGCGGAACTCACGTCAGGCGATGGTGATCGAGAAATCGGAGGTGTTGCCTAATCCCAACGGCAGCGCGCCGGGTTTGTTTATAGAACATGAAGGCGTCGCGATCGTTTTGCTGCCGGGACCGCCGCGCGAGATGAAGCCGATGTTTGAAAACCACGTGTTGCCGAAACTTGTCGGCAGGGCGGGTTCGGTGAAGGTTCTTAGGCGGATGCTGCGCGTCGCCGGTCTGGGCGAGTCGGCGGTTGACGAAAAGATCGCACCCATCTATACGCAATACGAGAATCCGCAGACGACGATTCTTTTCAACCAGAGCGAGATCGAAATTCACCTGACCGCGCGTGGCCGAACCGAAGCGGAAGCTGATACCTTGCTTGATCGCTTGTCCGAGCAACTTGAAGAACGCCTGGGCAACGCGATCTTTTCGTTTGCGGGCGAGAAGATGGAAGAAGTTGTGGGACTGAAGTTGACCTGGGGTGGTTACACGTTGTCAGTCGCTGAGAGTTGTACGGGTGGATTGATTGCGCAAAGACTGACCGATGTTCCGGGTTCGTCGAAATACTTTATCGAAGGAGTTGTCGCTTACTCGAATGACGCCAAGACGAGGACGCTGGGCGTGGAGCCGGTATTGCTGCTTGAACATGGCGCGGTGAGCGCGCCGGTTGCCGAGGCAATGGCCGAAGGAATTCGCAAACGCGCGCGCACAGATTTTGGTTTGTCGATAACAGGAATTGCCGGACCCGGCGGCGGCAGCGAAGACAAACCCGTTGGCCTCGTCTACATCGCCCTCGCCGACGACGCCCACACCGAACATCGCAGGTTCATCATCCCAGGCGATAGACAACTCATCCGCTGGCGCGCGTCGCAAGCTGCGCTTGATCTGTTGCGAAGAAGACTGATCTAGCGGAAGATTTCCTTCAGTTGTGGGAGTTAGGCTACGAGAATAGTTCGTCTTCGATCAATTTCATGCAACGATTGACGTAGAACATATCTGGTTCATGCAAGAGCTCAACCTTCAGGATAGCACCGACTGAAGCATCCTTGAACCAGGGAAAGTTTTCGAACGGGAGAAACAACTCCTTGTCACCAATCAATAACCAGATCCCGTGTTTGTCAATCTGTGTGACCTCAACCTCCGAAGTGTCAGTTCCCATTTCGACCTTCGGTGAAGTAGCGATCGACTACCGCGATCAGATTTGTGAGGTCTTTATGAGTTCGCGATTGTGCCTCGCTAAGATTAATCTGCGAATCAACCAGAACGTCGATCTTGGCGTTCACATCCTTGAACCCTTCAAGCGTTGCGTTTGCAAGGCGACCCACAATTTCGACAGTCTGCGTGACTACTTGGTCAGTCTTTGCCTGGGCTTCACGTAGCTGTTGCATGTCAACGGCAAACTGCGCTTGCTGCTGGAGAATAAATTCCTTTTTCTTTTCGAATCCTTCGTTGGTCATATCGATTAGTCACCGAGAGATGGGCCGTACGTTTAGCGAAAACCGAACGCTGAACAAACTGGCCTAAGTTTCCGGCGCCGCCAGAATTATAGTGCGCACTATGCGATTTCGACTATAGCTTGTCGCTCAGAATGTCGATTGCTATAGTGCCAGTTTCCTTTCATGCTGAACTAATTGTTTCAATGGAGTAATGCTAACTTGCGACCTGCGGCTATCATCGTCATTGCATACCTGCTCGGCTCCATACCGTTTGGTTACCTGATTGTTCGTGCAACGCAGGGTGCGGACATAAGAGAAACTGGTTCGGGTGGAACTGGCGCAACGAATGTGTCGCGGCGTGCGGGAAAAGCAGCGGGCGTATTGACGTTGGTGCTCGATGCGTTGAAGGGTGCGGGCGCGGTTGCGATTGCGAAGGTGATTTTGGGGTTGCCTTTTTTCGGAGAGAGCGTCGGTTCGTCTCATGAGAATGCATATTGGTGGGTTGCGGCGACAGCGATTGCTGTGATCGTGGGGCACATCTTTCCAGTCTGGCTACGGTTTCGAGGTGGCAAAGGCGTAGCGACGGGAGTCGGCGTGTTTCTTATGCTGGCGCCGATCGCGGTTGCTTTTGCGGCCGGCATATTCCTCTTAACTGTATGGCGAACGCGTTACGTTTCGCTGGGGTCGATCTTGGCGGCGGTTGCGATTCCGTTGTTTGTGTTATTGCAGAATGTGTTCATTCGACCTATTGACTCTCTGGCGTCGATTCTGAGTGCGGCGATTGTGGGCGCGGCGCTGATTGTGTTTGCACATCGAGAAAATATTGGCAGACTGAAAAATGGTACCGAGAATAGATTTAGGTAACGCGTCGATCTTTTCGCGCCTGCGGCGCTCATTGCGGGCGGGTCGAGCACCCCAACAGATAAACTACATCTGTTGGGGACCCCGCACGCCCGCGGTCCCAGCAGGAGCTTGACGCCTGCGGTTCCAGTATTTAGTTCATGTGTCGTTGGTTGAATGAAACGTATTGCAATCATCGGTGCGGGTAGTTGGGGGACGGCGCTCGGGATCGTTGCGGCGCGGGCCGGCCATGAAGTTCACCTCTGGTCACACAACGCAGCGGTGGTTGAGTCGATCAATCGTGAACATATCAATCCGCGTTACCTGACAGAGGCGCGGATTCCGGATACTGTTCATGCGACTAACAATATCGTCGAGGCAGTTGATAAAGCAGAGTTGGTGATACTCGCCGCGCCTTCGCACGCCACCCGCGAACTACTCGTCACCATGGCGCCGGCGCTGCGAGCGGAGATGATCATTGTCAGCGCGACGAAGGGAATTGAGATCGACACAGGCAAGCGGATTTCCCAGGTTGTCGCTGAAGTCGTGCCGCGGAAAACTAGTCCGCGATTCGTTAGTTTGTCAGGACCTTCGTTCGCGAAGGAAGTGGCTGAGAATCATCCGACCGCAGTCGTGGCAGCCAGCGACGATCGCGATGCGAGCCGCATGGTCCAGGCAGAATTGAGTTTTGACAATTTGCGCATTTACACGAACGATGATGTCGTCGGCACTGAACTCGGCGGCTCGGTAAAGAACGTTATGGCGATCGCTGCGGGGATGGTGGCAGGCCTTGGCTACGGTTCAAACAGCATTGCCGCGCTGATCACACGAGGGCTTGCCGAAATGACGCGGCTGGCGCTGCGCGAAGGCGCCAAACTCGAAACGCTGATGGGGCTTGCGGGTCTGGGCGATCTGGTCCTGACCTGTACCGGCAGTCTCTCGCGCAATCGCTTCGTTGGTCAGGAACTGGGCAAAGGTCGTAACCTGAACGACATTGCCGCGGGCATGAACGAGATTGCTGAAGGCGTGAAGACGACGCTGGCCGTTAAGAGGCTCGCCGAGCGCATCGGAGTCGACATGCCCATCACAAATGAAGTGCACGCCGTGCTCTATGAAGGAAAACTGGCATCGGATGCGACAGGCGAACTAATGACGCGGCCTTTGCGAGAGGAGAGCAATTAGGTAGTGTAGAGTTTGGATCGTGAAGAAATATGCCTGTCGCTACGGAAGAAAAATTGCTCGCATCGAATCGTTCGGCCTTTCACGAATATCACATCCTGGACAAATACGAGGCTGGTATTGCCTTGACGGGAACGGAAGTGAAGAGCGTGCTGGCGGGCCGGGTCCAATTGAAGGAAGGCTATGTTGCCGTTCGCGATGGTGAAGTCTGGTTGTTTAATGCCCACATTTCGCCTTATTCTCATGGCAACCGTGAAAACCATGAGCCGCTGCGAACGCGCAAGTTGCTACTCCACAAACGCGAGATCGAGCAGTTGGACCAGGCGGCAGTCAAGCAGGGGATGACGTTGGTGGCCTTGCGCGTCTACCTGAAGCATCGCCGGATCAAGGTTGAAGTCGCGGTGGCGCGAGGAAAGAAGATGTACGACAAGCGGGAGACCGAATTGCGTCGCACGGTTGAAAGAGAAACGCGCGCCCAACTCAAGGAACGTAATAGATGAAGGTTTACTAAGTTGAATTGCAGGAGTAATCATAAACATGCAAATTGAAAGCACCAGTGGATCCTGTCGGGACATTGACGTCGAGGCGGTCGCTATCGCCGTTTTCAAAGACGAGAAGGCTGATGACGGCGTTCTCAAGGACCTCGATTCAATCACGGGTGGCGTGATCAAATCAGTAATCGATTCCGAAGAGCTAAAGGGCAAAGAGGCTGAGACGGTCTACCTTCACCTGATCGGAAACAAAAAGATCAAAGCGCAGCGACTGTTATTGGTCGGCGTGGGAGAACGCAGTGAGTATACGCCCGCGCAGGCTTCACAAATGGCCGGAACCGCGGTGCGCGCGCTGCGGGGAAAGAGTGTGAAGTCAATTGCAGTTGTTCCCAGGCTCGAAGGAAATCCGGAAGAGATTGGTTCGGTCGTGGTCGAAGGCTGCTTCATGTCCCTGTTCGATCTTGACAAGTACCGGACGACGGACAAAGAAGAACGGGAGATCAGCAAGCTCGTAGTTGTAATGGATGGCGCGGACGAAACAGGACTCAAGCGCGGTGTCGAACGCGGCCGAATCATTGGCGAGTCCGTAAACTTCACGCGCGATCTCGCAAACGAGCCGGGCGCCTACATGACACCGACGAACATGTCGGAACGGGCTCGCGAAGTGGCGACGGAGTTTGGCCTAAGTATCGATGTTCTTGATGAAGCCCGGATGGAACAGGAAGGCATGGGTTCGTTGTTGAGCGTGTCGCATGGGTCAGACGAGCCAGCCAAGCTGATCGTTTTGAAGTACACACCACCGAATGCTAGCGAAGATGGCGGGGAGCTGCTGGCGTTTGTCGGGAAGGGAATTACCTTTGACTCCGGAGGCATCTCACTCAAGCCCGGCGAGAACATGGAATTGATGAAGTATGACATGACCGGTGGCGCCACGGTCATGGGAGCGATGCGTGCAATCGCGCAGTTGAAGCCTTCAATACCGGTGCTTGGAGTAGTTCCCTGCGCTGAGAATCTTCCTTCCGGAAAAGCCACCAAACCCGGCGACGTCGTGCGAGCGATGACTGGTAAAACCATTGAGGTAATCAACACCGACGCTGAAGGAAGGTTGATTCTTGCTGACGCCATTGCTTATGCGAAGAAGCTTGGGGCAACAACGATAGTAGACATGGCCACGCTTACAGGCGCAGTGTCAATTGCTCTGGGCGATGTCAATACCGCCGTGATCGGCACCGATCAGGATCTGATCGACGAGATAGTCGCGGCCGGAAAAGAGGCAGGCGAAAAGTTTTGGCAACTGCCGCTCGACAAAGAGTATTCCAAACAAATCAAGTCGGACATTGCCGATATTAAGAATGTGGGCGGCAGGAAAGCGGGCACCATCACGGCGGCCGCCTTTCTCAAAGAGTTTGCTGATGGAGTTTCCTGGGCACACCTGGATATTGCCGGCACTGCCTGGAGCGACGAGGCGAAGCCCTATAGGTCGAAGGGGCCGACCGGCGTGGCGGTGCGTACACTAGTTAGAATTGTGGCGCGAGCGGCAGCGAAGGCTAATGGTGTGTAAGAAAGCTGAACTGCAATCAAGAGAGGACATCCGCTGTCCTCATTCGTGAACACTAATTCGCTCAGCGGGATTAGAAGATCAACTTTAGTTGGCTTTTCGCCAGGTCCGATCGTGGCATTAGAGTTGTAACGAGGCGGCTAGTCGCCAAAGGAGCGGACCCCCCTCATAGAAAATGTCCTCGCCCCCCTCGACAGCTGTTCGAGGAATCAGAAGCAGCCGCTCCTTTGGCCTCACCATCTAGTGTTAGTCACTCCCCCGGAATCTTTAGAACCCTGCACCATTATTGCCTAAAGAACTATCAGAAAGTGCTATAATTTTGGCGCTTTAGCCCTGAGTAGACGTCCCCCAGTTCGTCTGTTTGCTCTTGAGGAGTTCGCAAACGCGTCGTGACTAATTACTACAAAGTTCTTGGAATCAAGCATTCGGCGTCGAGGTCGGAAGTCAAATCGGCTTACCGAAAGCTCGCAAGGTTGCGGCATCCGGACGTGAACGGTGGTTCGGAAAAGGCGGCTCGCGAATTCGCGCTTCTCTCGAGGGCCTATCGCGTATTAATCGATCCTCAGGAGCGGGCCTACCACGATCAGCAATTGACCGCCCCGTCCGCTGGCGGGTATTCAATCCTTCAGTCAGACAATCCCCATGCGCAGCGAGCGCGCAACCTGGCGGTGCAGGCGCGCTGGGACAGAGTTGTGAATGAAGTTCTTGAAAGAGATCGGCAGGAAAGCCGAGAGCGACAGCGCGCTGTGTTTACCACCGTCTCGCTATTTCTCTCAACGTTTTTTGTCGCCATGCTCAAGCCTCATCTGTGGGAAACTTTTAATTACGCCGGTCGGGCTATCGTTTTTACTCTTTTTCTAATAGGCGTCTGGCATCTCGCGACGCGGCTTCGTGAATACTTCGCACACTACACATATCGTCCGAAGCCGATTCAGGATTCAATAATGCGAGACGACGAGAAACCTGAACAACCCTTCACCCGATTCTCTGCTTACACGTTTCTGTTGGTTGGATACGCATTGAGCATCGGCGTCGGACTCATCATCGGATGGCACGCGCAGGGCTTCATGAGCGGCCTAACGATGCTGCTTCCGCGTGAAGTAGTTCATTCGAACGTGCTTGTTTATTCATCTACGGTGCTGTTGATTCCGGATCTGGTAGTTTACCCTCCCATCGCCGTCTTAATTGTGGATTCAATGCAAGCTCTGACTTCAAGGATGGACTAAGCGCGACGCAACCCCGCTCGCGCAGAGATCAAATGCGAAACTACCGAAAACGTTCGCCAGCGCTGTTGGCCGCCGTAGTAGTAATGGGAGGCCTTCCCCTAATCACTGTTGGTGGGCGCCCTGTCAGTACGCATACTGTGCAGGACCAGCCGAGACAAGCTTTGACGCCTATTCAGGTGGAGATTGAAAAACAACGACAGCGTTTGCGTTCGCCAGAGATCGAAGATCGCCGCGACGCTCTGATACAGTTGCGTGCCCTACAGCGTCCGGAAGCCTCGCGAGCAGCGTTAGCGGCGCTGAATGATCCAGCGCCAATCGTGCGGGCGACGGCGGCAGCATCGGTTCTCTGGTTACCGGCGAACGAAAGTGCCGATAGTTTGATCCCTTTGCTGAGTGATAAAGACGAATTCGTTCGCCAGCAAACTGCATATGCCCTTGGGCAGACGGGCAGTCGTTCCGCCGTCGCCGCACTTATTGAACGACTCACCGACAGGAAAGACTCAGTTCGTGGCGCAGCAGCAGTTGCGCTTGGTCAAATCGCCGACGCAACAGCGGTTACTTCCCTGGCCGCGGTTTTGAATCCGCAAGCGGGATTGACGCCATCAAAGCAAGGTCAAAAAAGTAAACGGGAACAGAATCCATTTGTATTGAGAGCAGCGGCTCACTCACTGGGACAGATCGGAAATCGAGCGGGCCTGCCGGCGCTCATTATCGTGCTGCGAGACGAGAAGGCGGCGGGTGACGTCCGCAGAGAGGCCGCTTTCGCCCTGGGAGCCATTGGCGACGCGTCAGCGATCCCAGCCCTCCGAGATGCTGAGACCGCGAGTGACCCTTATCTTGCCGCAGCGGCTCACGAGGCGATAAGAAAGATTTCAAGGTCGCAGGCTACCGGCGGCATCTAAGGAAACAACGGAAGCCTAAGAGTTGAAAAGCGCCGCACACTTTGAAGTGAGCGGCGCTTTTTCGTCAATCAGATTGAGAGAGCTTAGCTTTCTGTCTTTTCTCCGCGACTCTGGCTTTTCTTGGCTGCCTTGGTTGCCTGCGGAATGGGTAGGCCGACACCGCCCGACAGTGATTCCAGGGCTTCAGGCTCTTCCGTCGGCACAGGCAGATCGTGAATAAGCGCGCCACCAGAACTCTTCGAAAAGATCAGCTTGTGTGTGTACTCGTCAAGGTCAATATGTACGAGGTCGCCAAGTCCAATCTGTTCGGTTGCTACGAGATTTGAAAGAGGGTAGACCAGGAAACGCTCGACCGAACGCTTCAGATGTCGCGCGCCATACTTGAAATCCAAACCTTCTCTCAGCAGCGTGTCTTTCGCGCTGTCCGAGCACTGGAAAACGAACTTGGGCCCGAACGACAGCATTATCCGGTCCTGCACGGCCTGTAGTTCGAGGTCGAGAATCTGCCGTAGGTGATGTTCCTTCAGCGATCGGAAGACAACCACCTTGTCAATGCGATTCATGAATTCTGGTGAAAACTTTCGCCGCGCTGCCTCGACGGCAGTTCTGTAGATCTTCTGATCTACCTCAGTGTCGTTTGGATTCTTCGCACCTTTGCCTGGCGCAAAGCCAATGCCACCTGAGATCAATTCTGACATTTCCCTGGCCCCGAGGTTTGACGTAAGAATTACCATACAGTTGCGAAAATCGACGCGGCGGTTGTCGCCCAGTGTCAATGTCGCTTTGTCGAGAATGCCCAGCAGCAACTGCCACAGGCTGTCAGAAGCTTTCTCGATCTCGTCAAACAATATGAGCGAGAGCTTCAAATCGTCCGTATGCATGCGGTCGAGATTCTCTTGTGTCAGCATCGGAGCAGTCTCGCGGTGGCCGAGATATCCCGGAGGCGAGCCAATCAACTTCGCAATTTCATGCGAATGCTGAAACTCCGCGCAGTCGATCTTCACAATCGCATTGGCGTCGCCGTACAAAACTTCCGCTGCCGCTTCGATGACGCGAGTTTTTCCGGAGCCGGTTGGACCCAGAAATATCATCGTGCCGATTGGCCGGTTGGGCGGGTTCATGCCGGCCAGGAATATCTGGTAAAGGCCGCTCATGCGTCGCACTGCGCGCTCTTGTCCAACTATGCGAGCGTAAAGCCGCTCCTCAAAGTCCTGCGCGCGCGGGCTTTTCTGATCAGGATCCAGGAAGACTGTGCCCATGGTTTTGTTTAATTTTTCTATTTCCATTTCTGAAATCATGCTCGTCCTCCTTGCATGCGCGAGAGCTTCTCAACCTTCCCGAGGCCCTCTCTTTTGGCTCGGCCGATATTGGCCCGCCTCCGTTAATGCAAGGAACGATCCGTTGGCCGTATTGATGCGCCGGTCCAGAGCTTCGTTTGCTTTTTGCAGAAGACAGAAAGCGACGAGGCTAGAGTGACCGTTGCTATATATACGACACGGCTGCAAATGTCATCACAAAATATTGAGGAGGGTGCGAAAGTGAAGTTGCCTTTTGAATGATTCCCACGCCTATCGGCCTGACAATTCGTGTCAGAACACCGCTGCCAATAAATGGTCCGCCCGAAGAGGAAGGTGTGTGAGGAGTTGTCAGACCGCACCTTTTAGCGCGGCGACCCCCCAAAAGGTCTCAATGCAATCCCCGGCCCATCAGGGTCTGCGTGAGAAGCAAGTCCGCGTGCGACTCTTCGTCAGTCGTAATATTCGAGTCCCAGGTGTGTAATCAAATCTTCTCCACGAAGGTAGCGCAAAGTATTCTTGAGCTTCATCAATTGGATAAAGACATCGTGTTCCGGATAAAGGCCCGGAGCAGTCTGGGGCGATTTGAAGTAGAAGGAAAGCCACTCCTGAATTCCCTTCATGCCCGCTCGCTGAGCCAGGTCAAGAAACAACGCCAGGTCGAGTACGATTGGCGCCGCGAGAATGGAGTCCCGGCAGAGAAAATCGATCTTGATCTGCATGGGATAGCCCAACCAGCCGAAGATATCGATATTGTCCCAGCCTTCTTTGTTGTCGCCCCGCGGCGGGTAGTAGTTGATGCGAACTACGTGGGAGAAATCCTTGTAGAGATTTGGATAGACCTCGGGCTGAAGAATGTACTCCAGGACCGACAACTTCGACTCTTCCTTCGTTTTGAACGACTCCGGATCGTCCAGCACCTCGCCATCGCGATTGCCAAGAATATTTGTCGAATACCAACCATGCAAGCCCAGCATTCGCGCTTTCAAGCCGGGAGCGATGATGGTCTTCATCAAAGTCTGTCCGGTCTTGAAGTCTTTGCCACAGATCGCGAGGCCGTTTTCCTCGGCAAGAGTTCTTAGCGCAGGAATGTCAACTGTCAAATTTGGAGCGCCGTTGGCAAACGGGATCCCAGACTTCAGTGCTGCATAGGCATAGACCATCGAAGGCGCGATCGACCGGTGGTTCTCGCGCATCGCCTGCTCAAAAGATTCCAAGGTCTTATGAACGGGATGCTGTTTGAGAAAGATTTCGGTCGACGCTGCCCAAATCATCACCACTCGGGAGCAGCGGTTCTTTCGCTTCCATTCTGCCATTTCAGCAATGAGCTGTTGAGCCAGCTTGAACTTGTTGGCGCCGGTCTTAACGTTACTGCCGCTAAGGCGTTTTACGTAGTTTTGATCGAAGACCGCCTTCATTGGCTTGATCTTCTGGAGCGGAGCCTTCAGTTTTTTCAGCAGGTCTTTCTCGAGCACGCCGGCGTGCATCGCCGCTTCATAGGCTGAGTCTTCAAAAATGTCCCAGGCGCCGAAAACCAGGTCTTCCAGCCTTGCCAACGGCACAAAATCTTTGATTAGGGGTACGCGATTGTCAGTTCGCTTGCCGAGGCGAATCGTGCCCATCTGCGTCAAACTACCAACCGGCTGACCAATACCTTTCTTTACTGCCTCCACGCCCGCGATGAAAGTGGTGCTAACTGCGCCGAGACCAACCAGCAGCACTCCCAGTCTGCCTTTAGGCTCAATAATCTCGGCGTCTTTTCTAACGGGCATTATCTAGTCTCCTATTCAACGGTTTGTGCTGCGAATGATACAGATGCGCGTGACCGCTGTCATCTGGAGCCATTTTGAGGGATGCTTCTCACCGAGGCCGGAGTCGCGGAATTTCGACCTTGGTTTGCCGAACTCGTGACGTAAACCAGGGGCTTGGACTCTAGACTTCATCGCGGTGGCGCAACATCGACGCCGGGTCATTTGCAATCAGGGCTTTGATACCCAGCGAGCGAGCACGAGCGATCCAAACGGGATCATCGACTGTCCAAACCACAATTTCCAGACCTGCCTGCCTTGCCTTTTCAACTAAGCGACCGCCGGCGAGTGTGTGGTGAAGCGCGATCTCGTCGGCGCCGACGCCGAGAGCGGTATCGACCATCTTAAGCCTGCGAACAGTTGAAATGGGACGAGTTAGTTTAGGTTCGAAGAGCGCTGCTGTACGAATCCCTGAATCGATTTTCTTAACTGCGGCTATAGCGACGTGATCAAAACTCTCAACTACAATTCGCTCGGCCATTCGAGATTCGCGCGTCAGCCTCACCACCTCGGTAGCCAGCAAAGGGCCCTCGTCCTGGTCACACTTCATTTCGATGTAGAGCAGGCCGCTGTTTGCACTGAAGAGTTCGAACACCTGGGCAAGCATCGGCAGCTTCTCACCGAGAAACGACCCCTTCGGACTTGTTGTGCCCTCGGCGAACCAACTTCCGACGTCGATCTCCCGCAACTCGCCGGCGGTCAGCGCGGATATTGGACGATCAATCAATCCGGTGCGCTTCAAGGTGGCATCGTGAATAACCACCGGCACCCCGTCACGCGAGAGCCTTACGTCAAACTCTATCCCGTCTGCGCCATCACTGATTGCGCGCGAAAATGCTGCTAAGGTGTTTTCAGGTGCGACCGCCGAGGCGCCACGATGGCCGAGAATGAAGGGACTGGAAGGCATGCTGGTTGAGAGACTGGAAATCTTTCCCTCTCTCAATTGCCATTCTTCGTACTGGCTAGAGATTCCTGCGGCTGCTTCTTGATGACTTTTCGCAGCGTGATATCAAATGTTCCGTATTTCATCTTGATGCGAGCGAGCACTGGGATACGCCTGCTGTCGTTAGTTATCCAAATTGAAAACTGTCCCTCGTCCGAGAGCATTCGATTCGAGCCAAAGACTTCCGGGTCGACGCGAAACGCCTCAACGCGACCGAGTGCAGTCTTCTTGCGTTTCTTCTCGATCACTCGCACTGGAACCTGGTAGACGGCTCCTGAATCGCAAATCGTTAGTTCGAAGCTTCTTCCCACCTCGAGTTGCTGAGTTCTCAAGTAATAGATTGCAGACAGCACGTCTTGCACCTGACCGGCAAAAGTCGCCACGGCTTCTCGGGGCGGACGCGAAGGATCGTTAGGATCTCTTTCAATCCATAGAACCTTGCCGTCGCCATAGACTGTTTCGCTAATCCGTGCGCGCTTACCCTGCTCGTCTACTCTTTTTGTTTTTGTGACTGTGAATGAAGCAGAGTCAACGATTGACTCGATCTGCTCGCGAAAACGTAAATTGAAAAGTTTGGCGAAGAAGCCTTTGCTGGAAACGTCTCCCGTGAATTTTATGAGATAGGAATCGCCACCCTTGTCCCGGCCAAACCCCGGGGCGGAGAGCTTCTGCAACGACGGCTGCCTGCTGGCGGTGAAACGAAAGTCAGCGACATCCACTCTCTTCAGCAGAGCGCGCGAAAACTCGGCGACATAGACAAGTTCTTCGGTAGGCTCAAACGGATGCGCCGGAGCTTGGCTAGCACGAGAAGTGGAACCAGGCGCCGCCGCAGGTTCATTGCCTTTCTGCGCGCTTACGACCGTTGGCTGCCAAAAAAAGACAACGGCAAAGATGAGCGCAAAGATCCGAACGTCAATGCGAGCCAAGAGACTTTGATTTCCTGGTTTCATTTCAGGTAATACGCCTTAAAGATCAGGAAGCCCCAGGCGATCAGTAGACCCAGAGCCGCTCTATACTCTCGATACCTCAGGTACAGCCTTCTGTCGAACGCTTTACTCATTTGCCCGCTTCGATATGGCGTCACACGTGGCAAAAACACCGGCACCGCCCCGGCATACTCTTGAAAGCTTTTGCCAAATAGTTGTGCCAGTGTAGCGGATTCGACGCGCATTACCGGTAAATAGATGCCAAGAAACAGCGCGCTGAAGAGAACTCCGGCCCACCATCTGCCAGACGCTATGGTGAATCCGAGACCCATGATGAAGCTACCAAGATAGAGTGGGTTTCGCGTGTACGCGTACGGCCCGGAGGTTGCCAGCGCATCATTTTTTCTTAAGTGACCGGAGCCCCACGCACGCAGCAGGAGTCCGACGAAAGAAAGCGGAGCACCGGCCGCGAGCGTGGCTGGACGCGGTCGGGCAAACAAAATAAATAGCGCCGCAGACAGAAAACCAAGCGGCACGCGCCAACGCTGAATCCAGGTTCCGCCCCTACGCAAGACTACACTCCTAAGATGCTGACAAAACGAACGGGCGATTTTCCATTTATCATTTCAAATTTTCATTTGTCATTGCATGAGCAACCGGAGACCGCCGACTGTCTGCGGCCATCCGTCAACGGACGTCCGTCGTCCGTCCTCCGTCGTCCGTCCTCCGTCGTCCGTCCTCCCGTCGCAATGAAAAATGAAAAATCTGAAATGATAAATGGAAAATCTGCTTTCTTATTACGTTGCTAACGAGCATCGAAGCCTAACCGAGGACGGGCAGGACTGCCTGTCCTACTTTCAATCTCTCGCCAACCGCCTGCAGCACTCGCTCAACTTCGATGTCCATGCAGATCCATTTGGAACACGCACGACGATGGCAGTCTGTGCGGCAATCAATGTCAACTCGCTCAACGCAGATATCGGCCGCGCGCAGGCTGCCATTGCGCCACCATTCGGTGGGACCAAATAAGCCGACTATAGGAGTGCCGGCAGCGATGGCCAAATGGGTAGGGCCGGTATCCCCGCCAACGTAAACTTGCGCTCGTTTCGCCAGCTGATAGAAACCCTTCAATGAAAGACTGACAGCGCTGATTTTGCCTGATTGACTCGACTGCAGGACGGTCTCAGCCAATCGTGCCTCTTTCGGCCCGTAGGTAACCAACGAATGCAGACCGTGATGCGACCAGAGTTCATCGGCGAGCCGGCCAAAGCGTTCCGTGCTCCAAAGTTTTGTCGGCCAGCCTCCACCCGGATTCAATATGGCGTAGTTCCCATTGGTCAGGAGCTCGGCGCTGCGAGCCTCAGCCGCGTGAGCGGGGCTGGTCGCGATCGGAAACTCCATGTCGTCGGCAGTCTCAGGAATTGAAATTCCTAACGCGCCACTTGCTAGTGCCAAGTTTTTTCGGATGACATGCAAATTTTTGGATATCGGGATCGACTTTGATAACAGGATCCGGCTGGCGGGCTCACGAAGGGAATCAGATGAGAAGCCAAAAACACGACGCGCGCCGGAAAGGCGCGCAATTAAGGCGGATTTAATTAATCCCTGAAAATCTATGGCTAACTCGAAGGCTGAGGCGCGAAGTTGACGTAACTGCTGGCGCGGTGCCCGCAGCGTCTCCCCAGACACCAACCCGCGCCTCAAGGCCTTCGTGTCGACTTCGATGAGGCGATCTAAAATCGGGTTGTCTCGTAAAATTTCTGCCGCACGACGTTCTACTACCCATGAGATTTCCGCGTTGGGCATCGCCTTCCGAATTGCCGCCAGGGCGGGAAGGGTGTGCACGATGTCGCCGATGCTGCCAAGTTTTACGATCAGGATGCGCATTTTAGATCAGTGGCCAGTGGGCAGTGGGCAGTGGGCAGTCGGAGTCAACTAAGCGGTGACCTGTGGCCAACGAAACGGGATAGGCAGCTCGATGGACAGTTGTCGTTTGAAGAAACATCTCTGGATTCATAACCGTTTTGCTGCCTACTGCCCACTGCCCACTGCTCAATGCTCACCGCTTACTTTCTTCAGAATTTCGGAAGTTGAATGCTCTTTCGGATCGCCGACAATCGCAACCCGCCCGCCATAAGATCGTACCACATCACGCTCGGGGACCGTCTGCTCGGTGTAATCCGTGCCCTTCGTGTGTACGTCCGGCTTTATGGCGAGGAGCAATTCAGTAACGGTAGGTTCCGCGAAGATAGTAACTAAATCAACCGCCTGCAATGAAGCTACCAGTTCGGCGCGCTCGCCTGCCGGCAGAATCGGGCGACCTTTGCCCTTCAGTCTCCGGACTTGAGCATCTGAATTAATCCCAACCACCAGCAGGTCGCCGAGCGCGCGCGCTCCTTCAAGGTAGCGCACGTGGCCGGCATGCAAAATGTCAAAGCACCCATTGGCCAGCACAATTCGAGACCCTGCTGCCTTCTCCGTGGTTATGCGGGCGACGAGTGCGTCTCGATCGAGGATTCTAGCGGTTGGATCAATGATCTCTGGCGGTCTCATAGTCCTCCAATTAAACCAACTCGGAGTGCAATACCGAGTGTTCAAGTTCTTCGCGCGTGACTGAGGCGGTGCCACGCTTCATGACGACCAAACCACCGGCATAATTGGCCAGGCGCGCCGCATCCGGAAAGGAGGAGTCGGAGGCAAGCGCAAGTGTGTAGGCAGCCATCACGGTGTCGCCTGCACCGGTGACATCAACTGGTTCATGCGCGCCCACGGCCTCCAGGTGAACCGCGGCCACTCCGTCTTCAAGCAACATCATTCCATGGCTGCCGCGAGTCACGAGTAAGGCGCGATATCCCAGGTGCTCTCGCAACTCTTCGCCGGCAGTTTCCAATTCGGCGAAATTGGTAAAACCCGTCCCCAACAATTGTTCGACCTCATCCTGGTTTGGCGTTGCCGAAGTAAACCCAACAAAATCTGTGAGCCGGAAGCGCGAGTCAGCCAACACTGGAATCTTTCGCGCGGCCGCTGCGTCGCGTGTGAACGAGGCCATTTGGTCGTCGGCAACACCGTAATTGTAATCAGAGATGATCACGGCGTCCGCCGTCTGGGTATGTTCCAATACGCTATCGCGCAGTCGCGCGCGCAGTTCAGGATCGCCAAGAGGTTCGCCTTCATAGTCGATTCTGATCACTTGTTGACGAGTGGAGTGTAACTGCCCCGCAAGTATTCGTACCTTAGTGGTGGTTCGCAATGCCGGCGATGTTAGGAAGCCACTACAATCGACGCCGGCGGCATTCAACTTCTCAACCAGAGCGCGCCCGGCCTCGTCATCGCCCGCAACGCCTACTAGCGAAACACTCGCGCCCAGTGACGCGAGGTTGAGGGCGCAGTTTGCGGCGCCACCGGGCACTGTCTCCGTATGCTCGTGACGAAGGATAAACACCGGCGCTTCGCGCGAAACACGGCTGATGGCGCCGTAGATAAACTGATCGGCAACTGCATCGCCGATGACAAGAATTCGGCGCTGCGGAAAACGCTTGACGATACCTATCAGGCGCTCCTGTAGCAATGTTCGCTCAACGGTCAAATTCTTCCTCCTGGAGCGCGGACATCTTGTCCGCATTGGTTTCCAAATTTTGGCACACTATGTTTTTCACAGCTTCCAGCAAATTCTCGCCGACCAAATCCGGCTGCTCTGTCCAGCTCGCGCGCTGGTGTTCCCACTCACCGCGCCCGTAGCCGCTCATAACAAACATTGACTTCACGCCCGCATTTCGAGCCAGTTCCACATCGCTGTAGCGGTCTCCCACCATCCAGCTCCCGGCCAGGTCGATATCGAAATCCTGAGCTGCGCGTGAAATCAATCCGGGCTTCGGCTTGCGGCAGTCGCAGTCGAAACGATACGGCGGCTCACCAACTGAAGGGTGATGGGCGCAATAGTAAATCGCGTCGAGCCTGGCTCCGCCGCTCTCGAGTTCTTTCGTCATCTCTGCGTGAACAGTTTGAATCATATCCTCCGAAAAATATCCTCGCGCCACGCCGGCCTGATTGGTAACTACGATTGCGAGCCAGCCATTGTCGTTTAGATGTTTGATGGCAGCAGCCGCGTAAGGGAACAAGCGGAAGCGCGATGAGTGGTTGATGTAGCCCACCTCTTCCGAAATCGTCCCGTCGCGGTCAATGAAAACTGCGCGCTTCATTCCAATTGTCCCGCGAACTTCAACTTGTTGATGGCTTCGGAAAGCGGCGTTGGTTGACAGGCGAGCTCATGTTTGTCAGACAACAGCGTGCGCGCGCGTTCGAAAACGTCAGCGGGAGTTATGGCCGTCATGCAGCGATGATCGATTGGACAGTCGCGCAACATGCAGGGCGCACAATCCGGTGGTTCACGCACAATCTCGCCAAAGGGTGAAAACGGTCGCGTCGTCAACGGATTCGTTGGTCCGAATATGACCAGTGTTGGCCGCCCGAGAGCGGAGGCGATGTGCGCCGGGCCGGTGTCATTTGTCACCAGCAGATCTACCAGACTGAGAATCGCCACCAGCTCGGCGAGATCAGTTTGACCTGTTAATATCAACGGCTGGTTGCGCATTTGCCGGCTAACTTCGAGCGATACGTCCGTCTCAGCACTCGATCCCACCAGCAAAACTTCCGCACCCAATTCGTCGATAAATCGATCGGCAAGCGCGGCGTAACGCTCGGTAGGCCAGCGCTTTGCTCGACTGTTGATCGAGCCCGGACAAAGCGCAACCAACGGCTCGTGCTCATTTACTTTCCGTGCCCGAAGAAAATCGCGAGCAACCGATTTGCGAGCATCGCTTACTTCAAGAGAACCGTCAGGCTGTGTGTCCAAAAACGTTTGCTCGTGCTTTGTTAGCCATTCGAGTTCGGCAACGATTTTCAAGTAATAAAAAACTTCATGCTTGCTCCCGCACCATTCCGGCAAGGCCAACGGGTGCGTGAGCAACGCCTGTCTGCCGTCCGTCGCGTAGCCTATTCGCATGGGAACGCGGGCGAGCGAAGCCACCAAAGCGGTTTCAAGTGAATTAGGCAGCAGCACCGCCAGATCGAAGTTGGCTTTGCGCCACTGGCGCACCTGCTGCACCACAGACCGCAGCCCGCTCCCTTCATGAACTTGCAAATCATCGAGAAAGTCGGCGTCGGCAAAGAGGCCCTTAGCCCAGGCGCGGGTGGCCAGCGTGATGTGCGCCTTCGGAAACAGCCGCCGCAACTGCCGTAGCGCGGGAATAGTCATCACGGCGTCGCCAACCCAGTTGGTTCCCCGAACTACGATCCGCTCTATTTTCTTTGCGCTTGTTTCAGCCATTCGCGCAACGTTCTGTCAGAAGATTTTCCATTTGTCATTTCTCCTTTGCCATTGCAGGAGCGACGGACGACGGTGGACTGCCGACCGCGGGTAAGATGGTCGTCCTTCGGTCGTCCGTCGCCGGTCGCTGGTCTTTCGTCTCAAATGGCGAATGAAAAATGACAAATGAGAAATAATGAGAAATGGAAAATCTGTTCTTCCTTTCGTGACGGACAAGATTCGCTTTCTAAACCGGGACAGGCAGGAATGCCTGTCCTACAACAAACTGCGCAGTCCTTCCTCAATTCCTATTGCCGGTTGCCACCTTAGTTGTTCGCGAATGCGAGTCAAATCGGAAACGTAATTCACCGGTACCGGATGTGGCAGAGTCTCATCGTCCACCAGGTTGGGTTCAAGCTCAATCATCCTGCCGACCATGGAAACAATGTCGAGCAACGTCGCCGAGTTTTGTTTGCCACCGCCAAGATTATACAGGCCGTAGACATGTGACGAGTCTATGAAGGCTCGACACGCCCGCGAGAAGTCGTCCACGTGTAAGATGTCGCGAACAGCATGGCCGCCCAAGGGTAGCCGAATCGGCCAGCCGCGCTTTACCGACTCCACGTAGTGAGTCACAAAGCCCGACTCATTCCCGGCCGACGGCCGAGCATAGACATTGGACATACGGAAGATGCACGTACGAACGCCGCGCTGCCGTGCGTAATACTCAACGTAACGCTCACCGATCAACTTCGACCATTCGAGCGCCGTTTGTCCCGCGTAATCAGTGGGACAAGTCTCCGGAACTTCGGTAAAGGAATCTGCGCTGGCGCCGTAGACGTCCTTGGTGGACGCGTAGATGAAGGCGGCCCCAGGCCGCAGGTGCTTGACGACGTTCGCCGCGGCTTCAGCGTTGGTACGAAAGCAAAGCTCGGCGCCATCAGGATCCTTGTCGAGATAGGCAGCGAGGTGGATGACGGCATCGTATTCCGCGACCAGGTCAAGATAGTGATCAGTAAGAATGTCGCGGCCGGAACGGCGGGAAAAATCATCGGCCGCAAAAAAATGCCGGACGTGCGTGCCCAGATAACCACTGCCGCCGGTAACTAAAATTTTCATAGACTAGTTCTAAACTTCAACGTCAAAAGAGACGGCAGATTTTCCATTTCTCATTTGTCATTTTTCATGCAAATCCCGAGGCGCTCTGAAATGACAAATGAAAAATAATGAGAAATGTCAAATGACATATGGGAAATCTAATCGATGTATTTAGACCTTAGACGTTGGGCTAGTGACGTTGGACTTACTTACGCCTCTTGCCAGCGCCGCCAACTTCATCAGCGACTCAGCGTGTCCGATGGCAATAAGGATGTCGCCACTTTCGATCACTGCTTCGCCACTGGGGTTGAAAAGTATCTGCCCATCACTACGACGTATGCTGACGATAACGATATCAAGCTCCGAGCGGATGTTTGTCTCACTTAGTTTCTGTCCAGCCAGAGTTGACCCGGCATCGACTTCGAGTTGCTCAAACGCAAGCTCCAGCTTGTTCGCGGTGATCGACCCGAGAAAATCGTCCACGGCAGGTTTTGTCAGGGCCATTGCCATGCGGTGTCCGCCAATTATCGTGGGCGCCACCACGCGATTGGCGCCGGCGCGAATCAGCTTCGGCTCCGCCTGCTCCTCAGCGGCGCGCGCGACGATGTGCATATTTGGATTCAAATCGCGCGCCGTAAGCACGACATAAACATTATCGGCATCGTCGGGCAAACAGGCGGCAAGTCCGCGGGCATGTTCGACGCCAGCTTCCCGCAAGCTGCTTTCAAGCGTGGCATCACGCACCAGCACTATGACGCCGAGGTCGGTTAGTTCTGCGACTTTCTGCGGGTCTCTTTCGATAACGATAAACGTCTCCGCGCTGCCCAGCAGTCCGCGGATCAGATGAGAGCCCACGCGTCCGGCGCCGCAAACGATGAAGTGATCTCGTAGTTTGTTCATTCTTCGTGACATTCGCCGCTGGCCAAAAGTGGCCACCAGTTCTGATTGAACTATGGCGTGTACCGTCGCTGTAAGAGCGTAAAGCACTACGCCGACACCGGCCAGCATGAAGACCGTTGAAAAAATGCGGCCATTTCGCGTGGCTGGCGTCAGGTCGCCATAGCCGACGGTAGTTACCGTCTGTGTCGAGACGTAAAGGCTATCAAGTATCGACCAGCCCTCGATTAGATAAAAGCCGACCGCGCCAAAGACAATAGCGACTACTACCGCGAGTACGGCAAACAGAATTCGGCGATTATTCCCGGATAACGATCGTGTGCCGGCAGGCGTGAAACTCATACATCAGACATCGCATCTAAGCGGAGGTCAAACTTTAGGTGCCGCAGGACGTTAACTAAAGAAAAACAAGCTGTCAATTAAGTTGGTTCGACGCGTAGCGTCGAGATGAATTTAGCCCGGCGTTTCAACGCCGGGGAAAAGCCAGTGAAACGGTCCGCGCGTCGCGTAGTGACGCCAGGAAATAAGGACTCCAGCGTCGCTACGCGATGAAAGAGGTTTGATTCGACTGCCTTCTCCCGGCGTTGAAACGCCGGGCTGAACTCAGTTGCCGCGACGCGGCAACTGAAGTTTATTGGACAAGTAAAGTGGACACGTTCGTTTCCAGACGTTAGCATCTAGCTTGTGAGGATGGACGACTGACCGCTTTTTCTTTCGCGGCGATGCTAAGACCCGAAAGGTCTATCGCCTGTCTTTTATGCCGGCAAGATACCTACCCGAAGGAATACCCCCAACCGGAAAGCAGTCCCGGAAAGATCCAAGGTCCAAATCCCGCATTGTTGCCTACACTGAACCAGAAGTGAGCTTTAAGCGGCGCGTTGTTCGTCGCCTGTTCAGCCCTATCGTAATCATCCCAGTACTATTACTGGCAACGCTGGTCGTCGGCTGCCTGGTCTATTACTGGACTGTCTTCTCGGGTCGCATCGACAATCTTCTGGCGGGCGAGGTCTTTACTCGTTCCGCCGGAATCTACGCGGCCCCGAAGCAGCTTCGCGTCGGGCAAACACTCACGCCAGACAAATTAATCGAACTTCTCAAACACGCCGGCTACGTTGAGAAGGCTCAGCAGGCGGATAAAGCACGAGGGCGCTATTCAGTTGGTGATGGAAGCGTTGCCGTTGAGCCGAGCGAAAGCATAACCGTGGATGGCCAACGCCAGTCTCAAAGCGTGAGAGTGCAGTTCGCACGCACCGGGAAGACAATCAGCTCAATCACGGACATCGAGAGCAATACACGGTTGGACAAAGCGTGGCTTGAACCTGAATTAATCAGTTCAGTTACCGGGCGCGAGCGGGCGAAGCGCAAAGTGGTCGGATTCAACGACCTGCCGCCTCATCTGATCAAGGCCATTACCACAACCGAGGATCGAGCCTTCTTCGAACACTACGGCGTAAACGTGCGCGGCATCTTGCGAGCGCTGGCGCGTCGCTACGACTCCGATCCGAATTCTCCTATTGCGCGTCAGGGTGGTTCGAGCATCACGCAGCAGTTAGTCAAGAATCTTCTGCTATCACCTGAGAAGACTCTGAAGCGCAAAGTCTCCGAAGCTTACATGTCGGTAATACTCGAGACGCGCCTGTCGAAGGAACAGATATTTGCTCTTTACTGCAATCAGGTTTACCTGGGGCAACAGGCAGGCTTTTCGATAAATGGTTTTGGGGAAGCTGCGGACGCTTATTTCAATAAGGACGTCACCAACCTGACATTGCCGGAGGCGGCCTTTCTGGCTGGAATAATTCGTAGTCCGAATCGTTACAACCCCTACCATGACATAGACACGGCGACCGCCCGCCGCAATCAGGTTTTGGATAACATGGCAGAAACGGGCGTGATTTCCGGGGAGGAAGCGAATCAGGCGAAGCAAACTCCACTCCAGGTGGCCCCGACGAAGGGCCGGATTGACATATCCGATGCGCCGTATTTTGCCGACTACGTGCAGAGCCAGTTAGGCGACATCATTGCCGGACCCGGCGCCGCGGATCATCTTCGCATTTACACAACTGTCGATCTCGATCTGCAACGAGCCGCGTATGCCGCTGTTTCGAAGCAGCTCGCCGCGCTCGACAAAGTTGAGTCCAGACGCTTCGAGCCCGGTACGCTTCAGGCTGCGCTTATCGCGATGAACGCGAAGACCGGCGAAATAGTCGCGATGGTTGGCGGTCGCGATTACGGCAAGAGCCAACTCAATCGCGCGTCAGATGCACTGCGGCAACCGGGCTCAGTGTTCAAGCCTTTCGTTTACGCCACCGCACTGAACACTGCATACGATCCGATTCCTCGGGTTATCACGCCGGCGACGACCTACGTCGACGAGCCAAAGACATTTTCATACGACAACCAGGAATACTCGCCGGGCAACTTTGGCGACACCTACAGCCACGCTCCAGTAACTCTGCGCGATGGATTGGTTCACAGTCTGAACGTCATAACAGTGGACGTGGCGATGGAGGTAACGATTGGCCGCGTCATGAACCTGGCAGCAAAGGCCGGACTACCAAAGCCGGCGCGCGCTTATCCGGCGATGGCGCTCGGCACGAGTGAAGCCACGCCCTTGCAAATCGCCTCGGCCTACACCGGCTTTGCCACGCTGGGAACACGAACCACGCCGATTGCAATCAACCGCATTACCACTGGCAGCGGAGTGACAATTGCCGCGCCAACGCCACAGAAAAACGAAATGCTGCGTCCAGACGTTGCTTACGTGATGACTTCGTTTATGAAGGACGTCGTCAATCGCGGCACGGCGGCGAAAGTAAGGGCGCGCGGGTTCAAGGCGAATGTGGCCGGCAAGACGGGGACTTCGCGGGACGGTTGGTTCGCAGGTTACACGCCCAACCTGGTTTGCGTCGTGTGGGTTGGATTTGACGATGGCTCACAGCTTGGGCTGACCGGAGCAAATTCTGCTTTGCCAATCTGGACAGATTTCATGGAGGTGGCCTTAATGGAACATCCGGAGTGGCAGGGCGACTGGCAAATGCCCGCAGGCATTGAGCAGGTCGCGATCAATCCGAAGACTGGCGAGCCGGCTGCGGCGGAAGATACCGACAAGCGTATCGAACTCTTCATCAACGGCACCTCGCCACAGACTGCATCGGACGAGGAACCGGATACGGAAGCGACACCGGAAACGGACGAGACGCCGCTGTCGCAGGATCAAGGTGTGCCTCCGATAACACTGGAACCATCACCAAGTCCATCGCCGCGAAAGCCGGCGAAATCCGAACCGCGAACGGATGGGACCGGGCGTCTGGAGGGAACCATTACGCTCGACATCGATCCGACGACGGGCTTGATTGCGGTGGAGACGTGTCCCGTGATCCGCACCAGGACTTTCGCGCTTGGCACTGAGCCCAGAAAATATTGCGGACCCGAATACCATCAACGGCCCACGGCCTCTCCTCAACCCTCGCGTCGCAGCCTCACCAATCGTTGAGGTGGCTTCCAAACCAGCGGGGGCAAGCCCGCCTTCCCGACCACGAGCTGATTAGAGTTTCGTGCTAATTCTTGCTCGAATGGCTTTCAAGGCGAAGTCTCGGAAACCAATCCGATAGTCTCTCAGGTTGGGAAGGCGGGCTTGCCCCCGCTGGTTTTGTCTTCGATCGCCGAGCGTAGAGTCTCAATTGCCAGCGCGGCTGCATGTTGCTTTCTTGAGGGCAGGCCACCCACCGCCGTAATCAGGTCGCTGCGCGTCAGCAGCATCGATTGGGCAACTGTCTTGCCGACAATCAGCTCCGTCAAAACCGATCCACAGACCAGCGTCGGCGGACAGCCATACGCAAGAAAGCCTGCGGCTTCAATGCAACCTTCGCGCACGCGCAGGGAGAGGCGCAGTCGATCGCCGCAGACGGGATTGGTCTCTTCGCCGGTGGCATTAGCGTCGGGGAGTTCGCCGGCGTTGCGCGGATTCGCAATGTGATCCTTAAAGGCGTTTGAGTACAAAGTTCGGGGTTCGGAGTTCGAAGTTGCAAATCCCGGAGTCCAACCGTTCCAAGGACACGGATCAATCAGCGCACAGCTGGACTTCGAAGATACGATGTAAACCCACCTATCAAAGAAACCGTTTCCTCTGCGATCTTATAGAGCTTTTCAAACTCAGTGGATTGGAGGTAGTTAAGGTCGCTGGCTACATAGAGCAATGATTGCACCTCAAGCGTTGAGCCCCTGGCTACGTCTAAAAAATGAGCGAAGTCTTTGGAGCTTTTTCGACCGAAACCTTCCGCGATATTAGTCATTGATGACACGGCAGCTCGGCAAATCTGGTCCCTCAGCCCAAAATCCCTACTAAACGGTGTAATCCCGCAAACGCGATATGTTTCGCGTACAAGTTCACGGGCCTTTTGCCAAGCCAAGATTTCTTCAAATCGTTTGATACCAGCCATAAGCTACCGCGCGCCAGACGAACTCCGAACCTCGAACTCCGAACGTCGAACCTTATTGAGAGGCGAAAGTCGTCGCAGTTTCTCGACGACACGCGGGAGAATCTCAAGAACGGAGTCGACATCTTCCTCGGTATTGTCTTTCCCGAAGCTGAAGCGTATCGCGCCGCGAGCGAGTTCGTCGTTGCGACCCAGCGCCTGAATAACCGGCGACGGCTCAAGCGTGCCCGAAGAACAGGCTGAGCCGGTTGATACTGCAACTCCCTGAAGGTCCAGGCTGATCAATAAGCCTTCGCCTTCGATGAAGCGAAACGAAATGTTCGAAAGATGGGACAAACGCCGCGCGCGGTCACCATTGAGAACAATGTCGTCAATGCGCGCCATTACGCCCGTTTCAAAACAATCGCGCAGCCGATGATCGTGTTCTGATCGCTCCGCCATCTCCTCGCGCGCGAGTTTCGCGGCCGCACCAAAAGCCACAATGCCTGGGACGCCCTCTGTGCCGGCTCGCTTCTCACGCTCCTGATGCCCACCGACATTCTGAGATACCAGGCGCACACCTCGTCGCACGAACAGCGCGCCTGTTCCCTTAGGCGCGTAGAGTTTGTGAGCGGAAAGCGATAAGAGATCGCAACCGAGCGCTTCCGTGTCCAGGGAAATTCGCCCGGCAGCTTGCACGGCATCAGTGTGCAACCAGAGCTGGCGTCCCTGTGCACGTTCTTCGCGGACGAGGGCGCCGATTTCTGCGACTGGTTGCAGCGTGCCGATTTCATTGTTGGCGAGCATCACTGAAATCAGCACCGTGTCGGGCCGTAGCGCGGCGCGAACGTCCTCCACTCGCACGATTCCTTCTTCGTAAGCCGGCAACCGCGTAATTTCCCAGCCGCGCTTTTCAAGCTCGTCGCAAATTCCCCGTACAGACGAATGCTCGATGCTGGACGTGATCATATGGCCCTTAACGGACGAGCCGCCATTTGCCAGGCCGATATTGGACAAGCCCGCGTCAGTGATTCCGCGAATGGCGAGGTTATTCGCCTCTGTGCCTCCCGAGACGAACACAATCTCATTGGCACGCGCGCCGATCAGAGTCGCCACGTTCCGCCGCGCCCGATCGACAGCCGCGCGAGCTTCCTGGCCGAAGGAATGCACGCTGGAAGCGTTGCCAAACTTCTCCCTCAGATACGGCAGCATCGCCTCAACGACGCGGCCGTCGGCGGGCGTCGTGGCGCTGTGATCCAGATAAACTTTGCGTGTTTCTGCCATGTGATTGCGGTTGCCCCTTCCAACCAATGCCAACCAGTAACCCAAAACCCGCATCTGACGGGGCAAGTTAGTTTTGCTCGAAGCAAGCTAACAGTAGACAAGCGGTATTCGAGCGATTTGAGTCTAGGACGCACGATAGCGACGGTCAAGCAGCGTAAAGCAAGCGATTAGCCTGGGCGAAACTAACAGTTTGCGCTACGACGCTTGAGTGATAGCATCGCGATTGCACGAGGCAAGCTCTCCCAAGACACCTACGGCAGCATCATCGCCGTAAATCTCTGGAAGGAACAGCAAATGAAATATCTTAGAATCCCCCTGGTAGTTTTGATTGCGCTTATGATGACCTCATGGGCGAGAATGGCAACCCCGGTTTCCCACGCTTTCGCTTGGCAAGGCCAAACCAACCAGTCGACTGCGTTGGAACGCGGCTATCGCACGGGTTATTCAGACGGTTTCAGCGCGGGCTCTCAGGACCTCGCCGACCATGCTGCGCGCGACTATAGCAATAAGGATGACTATCAACGTGGTGACCGCGCTTACAACGAAGTGTGGGGCACTATCGAAGACTATCGCGACGGTTATCAGCAAGGCTTCGAAGCTGGGTACAACGCCGGCTACGATCGCCGCCCTTTTGAGTCTTCTATACCTACCGGGCTCTCGCGACGTGGAACAACTGATCCTGGTCGCACCAACGCGCCTGACAACTCTTCGCAAACTGACTCAGGACAAACCATGAATGGCCAAACGAGTGGCTCAACGATTGGTCCGCTCTCCATTCCGCGCGATGCGATTCTCTTAGTGGAGTTGGAGTCGAGTCTTTCGAGCGACGCCAGCCAGCGCGGCGATCGCTTCCAGGCACGTGTCATCGAGCCGCGCGAATTTGCGGGAGCGATCGTCGATGGTCGCGTGACCCGAGTTAAGCGCGCTGGAAAAGTGAAGGGAACGTCCGAACTCCAGCTCGCGTTTGAAGCGATACACCTGCCGGGCGGTAGCACGAGCGGGTTCAAAGCCGACGTGGTTGAACTAGTCGACATGGGAAACAGAGATAACGCCGGCACGGTTGACTCTGAAGGCGGTGTCAAAGGACGAAGCTCCACCAAGGATGATATTTCCAGAGTAGGCGCCAGCACCGGGATCGGAGCAATCATCGGAGCGATTGTCGGCGGTGGCAAGGGAGCGGCGATCGGCGCGGCGATTGGTGGTGCGGCTGGCGCGGGCAGTGTCCTCACCAAGCGTGGGCAGGATGTTCGTCTTGATCGCGGCCAGCAAATGAAGATTCGCACCGTAACTGAGACGCATGTTCAGTAAACTCACTAAGTGAAAAACAGACGCGGAGAAGGGGAGACGCGAGGACAGGATGACCAGACGCGTCTCCGCGTCTCTGCGCCTACCCGGCTGCCTCTCTCGCCCATTACGCTGCTTACCGACTTTGGCGCCGCAGACTACTTCGTTGCGGCTGTCAAAGGAGTAATTCTCACCGCCAATCCAAAGGCCAGCCTCGTCGATATCACGCACGAGATTCCTCCGCAGGACATTGCAGCCGGCGCTTTCATTTTACTTGCCGCCTGCTCGTCGTTTCCGGCGGGCACGATCCACGTTGCCGTTGTCGATCCGGGAGTAGGCTCTGCTCGCAGGCCGATATTGATCAAGTTGGGCGAGCAGTTTTTTGTCGGCCCGGACAACGGAATCTTCAGTTACGTTTGCGAGCGCAGCGAGAATCTGGGTGTGACACCCGAGTTGTTTCATCTCAATAACACGAAATATTTTCGCCATCCCGTCAGCACCACCTTCCATGGCCGCGATGTTTTCGCGCCGGTGGCCGCAGCGTTGTCGATGGGCGTCAAGCCTGCCCAGTTGGGAACGTCGATTTCCAATATCGTCCGTTTGCAGCCGCTGAGGCCGACGACTTCTCGTGACGGCAGCCTGCTCGCGCGAGTAATCCACATCGATCGTTTTGGAAACTGCGTTACTAACATCACCCGGAATGATTTGACGGAGGAGATGATCGCGGCGGGCGCGACCTTGCGGCTCAAGGGAAAATCTGTGAAGTCGTTTCGCAATTACTTCGCTGAGGCTGGGGGCAGGGAAAAGGTGTTTGCGCTTTGGGGCAGTGCAGGCTTTCTGGAGATAGCCGCAGCCAACGCGTCAGCGGCGAAACTCTTGAACGCGCGGCGTGGTGATGCAGTTATTGTTTCCCGAAAATGATTCCAGCGGTGTTTGATTTCATCCGACTCTGTGCGTCCTCCGTGACCTCTGTGCCTCTGTGGTGAGTGGTCATCGCCAACCGTTAACCACAGAGGCACAGAGAACACAAAGATTGCACAGAGAAGCAAATGAATCCAAGGGCCATCGGTAACTTGTCACACATGGTTTCGGTTTGTTATCTTCGCTCCAACACAAAAACTTCATGACTAACAAAGCAAACGCGTCAGCCGGCAGTTCAGTAGTTGGACTCAGAGGAGTTGCAGCAGCGACTTCGTCGATCTCCGATGTGAATGGTGAAAAGGGCGAACTCATTTACCAGGGTTACAACATCCACGATCTGGCGCAGCATGCCACGTTCGAGGAAGTTGTCTTTCTGCTTTGGAACAAGCGGCTGCCGAATAGATCTGAACTCTCGGAACTAGAACAATCACTAAGGGCGTCTTACGGAGTGCCGGCGGAGCTGATCGCGCTGATGAAGCAGTTTCCGCGCGAAGCCGATCCGATCGATATCTTGCGGACCGCGATCTCGGCGCTCGAATTCTCCGATGCAACCGCGCGCGATATTTCTCGCGAGACAAGCCTCAAGACGGCTATCCGGCTCACCGCTCAGTTTCCCACGATCGTGGCGGCCTCGGATCGCATCCGCCGCGGGCTGGAACCTGTTGCTCCAGCGGGTTCATTGAATATCGCCGCGAATTTTCTCTACATGCTCCGCTGCGAGCAGCCTTCCGAACGCGACGCGCGCATCTTCGATGTCTGCCTGACGCTTCACGCCGATCACGAGCTGAACGCGTCAACGTTTACTGCTCGGGTTGTCGCGGGAACGCTGGCTGATATGTATGCGGCAGTGACCGCTGCCATTGGCGCCCTGTCGGGCCCGCTTCACGGCGGCGCGAACACCAACGTAATGAAAACGCTGCTGGAGATTGGCTCAGTAGAGAATGTTGAACCCTACGTAAAGAAGGTGCTGGCAGAGAAGCGAAAGATGATGGGCTTCGGCCACGCGGTTTATAAGACGGAAGATCCGCGCGCCACACATCTGCGTCGGTTTTCAAAAGAGGTGGGCGAAGCGGCCGGCGACTCTAAGTGGTACGAGATGTCGCGCAAGATTGAAGAAGTGATGATGAGCGAGAAAGGTCTCTTTCCAAACGTAGATTTCTTCTCCGCCTCGACTTATTATATGATGGGAATTCCGCTCGACCTCTACACACCCATCTTCGCCGTCAGCCGCATCTCGGGTTGGACCGGCCACATCCTCGAACAATACGCCGACAACAAACTCATCCGCCCGCGCGCCGAATACATCGGCCCACGCGATCTTCCGTTCGTGCCCATTGATCAGCGGTAAGCAAGGCCGTGTCAAAAGCGAAAGAGCGGGGGCAAGCCCGCCTTCCCAACCGCGAGCTGATCAGGCTTGCGTTCTGATCCTTGCTTGAAAGCCTTTCATGAGTGAATCACCAGACCAGTTGACTAACCTCCGAGGTCAGGAAGGCGGGCTTGCCCCCGCTCTTGGTTACCGAATGTGTTAGGCGGCCTTCCTGGCCAACCGGTCCTCGCGGGCAGGGCCGGCCACAAGCCGCATCACGGCATGACCGACGACCACAATGAGGATGTAGGTCGCGGAGTCTGCGAGGATGGGGGCAACGCCCGGAGCGAAGACCATCCACTTCGGGAACGTCGCGGCGTACAAATAGTCTCGCGGCGGGCCGATTACCGCTACGATGCCAACGCACACAGCCAGCCCGCGCCACCCGAACCGGCGCGCCACCCGCCAGGTCACGAGATAGATTGGGGTACACGAGATCGCGAGCCCGAGGTAAAGCAGGGGCAGGAAGTATGGCGTTGAGCCAGACGGTATCCGCCACCACCCGAGCGCTTCACCCAGGGCGATCACCCGGAGCGCCAGCAACGCGACGGCTGCTCCACCAACCAGTGCCCCCACGAGGCGCCGCGCAGTCGCGCGAGTGAAGTAAGTGACGGCGACCAACGCGGCCAGGTACAGGCAAGTCATCAGGAGTATCTGTTCAGTTGTCATCCGATGCTCCCGCAGCCGCCGAACGTCAGAAACCGGGCGCGGCGATCAGCAACACCGTGGAACTCTGAGAACAAGTTAAAGAGTGCGCCATCCGCGCGCCGGTACCCGACGTGTTAACTGATAGCGGCAATGAACCGCCCCTTTCACTTATCAAATTCCTGCGTCCGCTTCAGAGACTCTTTAGCCAAGAGCTTTACCTTGGGGGGGCGCTCAATCTTTGGTTCGTTCAAGTCTTTTAGCCTCTTTGCCATCATGGCCTCCAGTCTCAACCGCATTCTATCAGTTTGTTCAATAAGGAGACCCGCACCTAGCGAACAAGTGTGCGCGGATCACGATGCAGGTCGTCTGGCAACCAAAAGGGTAGTTTTTGATCTTGGTGAAAGCGCCGACGTTGGTACGTGGGGAAGGACTTTTGTTTCTTGATCGAGGGTATCGAGGCGTGCTGACCGTTTTTTCAGAAGGGGGAGCAGTAAACGCTCGACACGCGCGCAGCGCCTGGTACGTTGCGTCAGGAATATTCACGCGCTGAAAGTGCGCGGAGAATTTGAAGCGTCGGTAGTGGATCGCTCAACCGTTATTTCTGTCGCCCCTCCGGGGCTCGGATTCTTCTTGCTATTTGATCCAGGGGCGGCGCTGCGCTTGCCCCTGGCTACTATCTTTCGCGCCTCCGGCGCGAGGTGATCCTTCGCGCATCAGGCGCGAGGTCAATTCTTGCGCTTCGGTTTCGGGCGTTCGATCCCCAGTTCCGGCACGCCAAACATTCCTTCGAGTGCCGACAACTTTTCGAGATCCACTGGCCCGACGATATTGACGACGGTAATCTCTTTCGGAGCTGATGCCAGCACCGCGAGGCCGCTGATCTGGCTGCCGCTTTGCATCAGGTAGACTTCGACACTGCCTTCCTTCTTGCTGTTCACGTTGACAATTTTATTCCAGGCAGAGTTGCGCAGTTGAGAACGTATTCCTTCAAGGTCCGCCTCGCTATACGCACCTTCGTTCTCAAACGTAAAGCTCTTTACGTAAATCCCTTTCAAGCCATTGACGAGGTCTTTTACCTTCGCCTCGTCAGCATCTTTGCTGGAAAGAAACTTCGCCGCGAGCTGCATCAGGCTTTCGTCAATATTCACGTCTACAGTATCGCTCGCTTTGGCTGCGAGGGCGTTGAGCTGAGTGGTTTGGATCCGTGGATTTTGCGCCAGCGCGGTCGCAGTCGCGCCAAGAACGACGAGAACGAGAAGCGACGCGAACTGCATTGGCGCGAATTTCAATAGTGTTTTTGCAAGTGATTTCATAGCGCTTCATTCATCCTATCTTGTGTTGATTGTGAACTGGCTCTCGCTGATTCAAGTCTTGAGTTTTCCGCTGCGCGAAGTTCAATTTTGCGCTGGCCACACGTAGCGCCAGCATCAGTTTATCTTTCGCGGCTTCGCCCTCTTGTAGCTGCTGCGCCGTAAGCTGCTGATTGTTGACTGCCGCGTTGCGGCCCCGGTTTGTATTTCCGGCTGCCAGCGTTTGGTTAACTCGATGGCGGCGTGGTTCATCGATGCGTTTCCGTTTGGGTTCAGGCGACAACTCTGCCAGGGGTGAGTTTGGGTTCTCATCGGGAGAAGACTTTGCAACGGTATTTGGTTTCACCTGGGGCGTGTCCGGGTTCTTGACGATCTGCTGCGGCTGACTTCGTTGCAGGCGTTGCAGCCCGAGCCACAGTCCAAGCCCGAGCAGCAACATCACTATCGTTGCCGCCACCGCCAAACGCGGCGCCAAACGACGAAAGAAACTTCGCTCGCTACCGACCCTAAGCCCCGCAGGAATTTCCAGTGGCTGAGGCTGATAGCGCAGCGCGCCGAGAATCTCTTCGAGTTGTTGAATGTCCGGATCCGGCTCGCCGGTTCGATCCCACAAGTAATCGTCTTTCATATTAGCCTTCCTTAAAACCGAGCTTCGTGCGCAAGAGTTTCATGCCGCGATGTAGGTTGACGCGCACTGAAGCGGCAGTCAGGCCGGTGCGCGTTGCGATTTCAGGCCCCGTCATTCCTTCAACCAGACGCAAGACCAGCGTCTCGCGGTAGGCATCAGGTAGCGTGCGAATAATGGCAAGCACCTCTTCTGCTTTCGATTCGCTGGAATCACTGCTCTTAAGATTTTCAGTAATCTCAACCGTCTCGTGCGATCGCCGGTGGAAGTCCATCGCTCGATTGCGGGCAATCATGGCTATCCAGGCACCGAACGCGTTTGCATTGCGCAGCGTGTGCAGTTTCCGTAGCGCGTGGAGAAAGATGTCCTGCACCACGTCCTCGACTTCGCTGCGCGGCATACGCGCTAACAGGACTCCATGTACGAGCGGCGCGTAGAGTTCATAAAGGCGGCCAAACATGTCGCGATCGCCGGCGAGGATCCTGCGAACAAGGACGGACTCGGGCGATTCATGCGACTCAATGGGTTCGAGTTTGGGCGCGACGGCGGCCGCGGCAGGCGCGACCTCGAGGTGTCGTCGATCGATCGAAGCTTTTCCCTGGCCGGTCATAACAAGCACGTCCGCTGTGGCTTCGAGTTCATACATTGCGCTGTCTCATTCGGCGTGCGGCGATCTTCGAGGTTCTTTGATCCGCTTGACACCGATTAAGACGGGAGAGACGGGAAGTGTGTTAACAGGGAACTGGCCAACAACCTAGCAGGCTGCTGAAAAAACTGGACTGCGATCCACGAAACTACACTAAGCGACACTAACAAGACTGCTATTTCGAGTTATTTCGTGTGATTTGTGGATAGCTCTTAATGCTCTTAACCGGCCCCGCCGCCTTTTTCGGCAGCCTGCTCGGGTTTGCCGGTCACTCGCAGTGGGTTTTCCTGCGAGGTAAGTGTTTTCATCTCGGGAGTCGCGCTAACCAGCCGCGTTCGCAGGATGAATATGGTTGAAACGATCAGGGTAATGGTGCAGGCCAACCCACCTTCTATGCCATAGCTTCCACCGGTCAACCATGCGGGACCCAGGTCTGTGCCTTGCAGCAGCGGATGTGGCGCGAGATCGGTGATGCCGCTGACCGGCAATCCGAAAAGCGATCCCAGCGCCCAGTTCCATGCCCAGTGAATGCCCAGGGGAAACCACAAGCTTCGCGTACGCAGGTAAGCGACGGCCAGCCAAACTCCAGCCAAGGCAGTGTTGATGAATGTGAATCCCGCGGCGACATTCGGATTTCGGAGATGGACTGCGGCAAAGGGAACTGACGTAAGAAAGACGGCGAGCCACGCCAGTTTTGCTCGCGTCATAGTTTGCAAGGGATAGCCTCTGAAGAGTGCTTCTTCAGCGAGCGCGGCAAGGATGAAAAGTACCGCGGAGAAAACCAGAGTCTGTGCAACCTGAACGAGCGCGGCGCGACCGGAGATCGTAAAACTCAATCCGCCCCCGACGGTTGCGATAGCTGCTGCCACAGCCAACGAAGCAACACCGATAGCCGAGCCGACGACAAGATCGCGGAGCCAACCCGAATGGAACCACAAGCCGAGCGCCCGCCATGGCAAACCTTCGAGCCAACGAGTGCAAATGAACCCGGCTATCAGAGCGACAACGAGATATATCAACCGGAAGATGAGGTTCTCGAGATAGTGCGCCACTCCACTACCAGGTGCCCAGTGCACCGCCAGCGTAGAAACCGCGGTCGCTGCAGCGCCAAATAGCAACGAGAGAATGAGAAAGAGCAGCACAAAGATCAGCAAGCGCCAACCGCTGCGAGGTCGTCCTGCGGAATTGATAAAGACTTGTTTGAGATCCATTGGCTACGGAATTGAGAGCCGGTCGATTATTGGGCGCTGGCATTCTAGACGATGGTGGCGAATAATGCAGTAGGATCGAAAATCTTCCCTTCTTCTCCCGGCCTTTGGCCTCCGGTGCGCGGCAAGTCTCCGACTGGCCGTTAGGATCAAATATCTTTCCGGTCTGAGACCGGAAATCATCATTTTCCCAGTGAGCCGGTAAGTCAGAGACTTACCGCGCACCGGATGTCAAAGACGACGCGGCCTCGGTAAAATGACAACTGACAAATGGAGAATCTTCGATTGTGGCTTGCATAGATAATGAGGCGGGGACGTGGACAGGCAGGAATGCCTCTCCTACCCCCATATGCTAAACTTGCGCCACTTCTTCATGAACAATCAGCACGAAAATCCCTCTGAGATATCGCCAGAATCAAACGGACGCAAACTAACCAGGCGCCGGCGAATTCTGTTATGGGGTCTCGGGATAACGGTGTTGCTGCTGCTGTCCATTATCGTCTCCCAACAACTCTGGCTGTGGAAGTTCATTCCTCCCGACACGGCTTCTGACACCCTGTTGCTCTACGCCTTGTCCACGCTTAACTTCGTAGCCTTCGTAGTCTTCTCGCTTATTTTTGTACGTAACTTACTCAAGCTGCGACGGGAACGACGCGAGTTGCAACTCGGATCAAAGATCAAGACGCGACTGCTGGTTTACTTCGTTGCAATCAGCTTCCTCCCGATTATCGCGATGGCTGTGTTTTCCTATCTCTTCCTGAATCGCTCGCTGGAAAAATGGTTTGGTCGACTGCCAGCACGCGTGGTAAGCGAGGCTCAGGAAGTTCAGCGCGAGGCGGTCGACGCGCAAGCGCGCAATTTGCGGGAAACGGCCTTGCTGCTGGCGGTAGTCCTAAAACCACAATCAGAGACTCAACGACAGCAAACGCTGGAACGCATAGTAGCGAGCGGACAACTATCGGCCGTCGAGATCGTTGACTCAAGTGGGCGCGTCGTGGCGCAGAGCAGGGGCGGTCTGTCTGTGGCAGATGCCAACGAACTGGAAGGCCTGCTTGAAAAGACACGCTCGTTCAAGGGTTCTGGCGATGGTCTTGCGGACGGCAGGGATTTGGACGCGTCCGTTGTTCCTATCGATGAACTCGAAACAGCCGGACAGTACTTGACCATCGTCTCGTGGCGCCGCGCGAATAGCGACTTGGCGGATACCATAACGGGTTCGCAAGGCGAGTATCGTCACCTGGTTGAGCGGCAGCGCAGAGTTCGCTCACTCGGACTGTCAACGCTGGGGCTGATGACGCTGATGCTGTTGTTCGCTTCGAGTTGGGTGGCCATCCATCTGGCGCGTGGGATAGCCACGCCCATCAAAGCGCTTGCCGAAGCCTCAAAAGAAATAGCACGCGGAAATCTGTCGCACCGGGTCACGACCATTGCTGAAGACGAGCTTGCTTTATTGGCCCACTCGTTCAACCAAATGACCGCCCAGCTCGAAGACAATCGCAGCCGCATTGAAGCCGGCTCAGCGGCGCTGCGCGAGAAAAACCTGACCCTTGAAGAACGGCGGGACTACATCGAGACGATACTTCAGTCTCTTTCAACCGGAGTGGTTTCGCTCGACGAGGATGATTGCGTCACGACCATCAATGCCGCAGCGTCGCGAATGTTGCGGCTCAGCTCTGTACCGGTGAATGAGCGAAAACTTGAAAACCTGATGGGCACGGAAGATTGGTCAGTAATCGATAGGATTCTTCGCCGGGCGCGGCGCACTGGACAAGCGACGGAGCAAGCTCAACTTGCCGGAGCTGGTGACGATTTGGAAAGTACACCGCTTCCTGTGGCGCTGACGGCCACGGCTTTGCGAGCTTCTGCGGCGCAAAAGCGGGGTGTGGTCCTGGTGCTCGAAGACCTCTCGGAATTGCTCGCCGCGCAGCGAGTCGCGGCCTGGAGCGAGGTTGCCAGACGCATGGCGCACGAGATCAAGAATCCCTTAACGCCAATACAGCTTTCCGCCGAGCGCATTGCAAAAAGTTACCGGCGCGCCACTGCAAATGGTGATCAGAATGGCGGCAACGGACGTAATGGATTGAGCGGAGGAGCAAGCGAAGAACTCCATGTAAGCGAGGTGATTGACGAGTGTACTGAGACAATCGCGCGCGAAGTGGCCGGGTTGAAGGCGATGGTTGACGAGTTCTCACGTTTTGCGCGTCTGCCTTTGGCTCGGCTGGAGGTCGCCGACTTGAATGAGGCGGTTCGTCAAGCAGTAGGCCTGTATGACGATCGGCTTGAAGACGTAAACATCGAAACGAATCTCGACGAAAATTTGCCGGCGGCGATGTTGGATACTGAACAACTGCGCCGCGTGTTTGTAAATTTGATCGATAACGCGAGCAATGCGTTGGCAGACCTCGAGGGCGAACGGCGGATCAGTATCTCCACGAGCTTTAATCCCGAACGGAGTCTCTTGATTGCCGAAGTTTCTGATACTGGACACGGGATTAGACCGGCCGATTTCAAACGATTGTTTCAACCGTACTTTTCCACGCGCGGCAGTGGCACGGGTCTTGGCCTTGCCATAGTGCAGCGAATTATCCTGGAGCACGGTGGACGAATTCGCGCCGGGGCTAATTATCCGCGTGGTGCGCGGTTTGTCATTGAACTGCCGACGATGAACGCGTGAGTAGTGGGCAGTGGGCAGTGGGCAGTGGGCAGTTCCTCGCGAAGAAGTCTACGGGCTGACAAGCCAACTTAGAAGAGCGGCTGTGTCAATCCCTTCAAACATCGCCGAAGGGCAAGGCAGACGAACGACTGCCGACTTCGTTCGGCATTTGTCGATCTCCTACGGGTCGTTGCGAGAGGTCGAAACACAGACATTAATCGCAGCGAGGCTACAATATTTGACGAAAGAAAGATGTCAAGACATTCTGAAAATGGCCGGAGAAGTTGGACGCCTGTTAAATGCGCTAATGTCGTCGCTGGCAGGGTGACTCTTTCTGCACACTGCCCACTGCACACAGCCCACTAATTCAAATGGACTCAATTCTCATTGTCGACGACGAGCCGGGCATTCGCGAAACGCTGTGCGCGGTGATGAAAGACGAAGGCTTCAGTGCCGAGGCCGTCGCGACCGGTGAAGAATGTCTCGAAGCGGTTGAGCGCCGGGCTTTTGGTTGTATCCTGTTGGACGTTTGGCTGCCGGGCATAGACGGACTCGAGACGCTGCGGCTGTTGCGAGCCGCGGGATCGGATGCCGCCGTGGTAATCATCTCCGGCCACGGCAACGTGGAAACTGCCGTGCGCGCCACTAAGCTGGGCGCTTTCGATTTCATCGAGAAACCACTTTCTATCGAAAAAACTCTGCTGACAGTTCGCAACGCCTTGCGGCAGCAGCGGCTCGAACTAATCAACGCGGAGATGTCGGCGGAGCTCGCGAAAGAGTACACCATGGTGGGAGAGTCGGTAGCGATGCGGGCGCTGCGCAAACAAATCTCCGTTGTCGCTCCCACCGATGGCCGTGTTCTGATCTACGGCGAGTCGGGCACGGGCAAGGAACTGGTGGCACACGCAATCCACGCCAAGTCTCGCCGAGCCGGCGCGCCTTTTGTGGAAGTCAACTCCGCGGCGATACCCGAAGAGTTAATCGAATCCGAACTGTTTGGCCACATCAAGGGTGCGTTCACTGGCGCCACCGCCGCTAAAAAGGGCAAGTTTGAGTTAGCAGACGGCGCGACGCTTTTCCTGGACGAGATTGGCGATATGAGCGCCAATGTTCAGGCAAAAGTCTTGCGCGTGCTCGAGGAGCAGAGGTTTGAACCGGTTGGCAGCGGCGCGTCGGTTCAAGTCGACGTAAGAATCATCGCGGCCACAAACAAGCGTCTCGAGATAGAGATCGAACAGGGCAAGTTTCGGCCTGATCTGTTTTATCGGCTAAACGTAATTCCTTTTGAATTGCCGCCCTTGCGCGAGCGTCTCGAAGATGTACCCGTGCTGGTTCAGTATTTCAATCAACATTTTTCGCAGGCTTACGGGAAGATGTCCAAGGAATTTGCCCCGGAGGCAGTCGAGGAATTGCAGAACTATTCGTGGCCGGGCAACGTTCGAGAATTGCGAAACACAATCGAGCGCGTGGTGATCATGAACCCAGGAGTCAAAGTAGCCGCCGGCGACCTGCCGCCGCACGGAAAAGACGAAGCGCCGGTCGCTTCCTTCCGCTTCCCATCTTTCAAAGAAGCGACCGATGCTTACCATCGCGAGTTTATACAACGAAAACTTGACGAAGCCGACGGCAACGTGTCGCGGGCCGCGGAACTGATGGGAGTTGACCGCAGCCATTTGTATCGTCGCATGCGCGCCCTGGGCATTGCCAAAAGCAGCGAACGCCCCGCAGTCTCCTAGCATCTGCTTTTTTGTGGCGCAAAATGTTAATTTGCGTGGCTGGTTGCTGCTGGCGGGAAGTTCAGGCCTCAGCCGTAGGAAGAATCTGAAGAATTTCTTTCGACGCGTAGCGTCGGCATGACTTTAGCCCGGCGTTTCAACGCCGGGAAGCCTAGCGAAAGTTCCGCATCGCGTAGCGACGCCTGAAAAACAAAGATTCAAACGTCGCTACGCGACGAAGGAATTTGACAGGACTGCTTTCTCCCGGCGTTGAAACGCCGGGCTAAACTCAGTTTGCCGCTACGCGGCACATGTCGCGCTGTGTTTTAGTAGAAGTAAGCTTAAGGTTTGGACCCTAGCTGCTTGAGTAATTCCAATTACAAGACTATTAAAGTTATGATGACGGGGTTACGTTAAAAGGGCTTATCTGTTAATCTCTGTTTCGCATCAGAAGGTGCGCGTTAGTAAGTTAAGGTTGATATGGATTACACGACACGAGAGCTATTAAAGCGATACGCAAAGTTGGCCATCGGTCAGCCGTTTTCCCCGATTCTGCTTAACATTCTGGTCACGTCAGTCTGCGACATGCGCTGTACGCACTGCTTCTTCACTGAAGAACTTGACGATCGTCCGCGCAAGAAGTTGCAGATGAAGACACGCGAGATCGAACAAATCTCGGAGACCCTCGGGGGCAACTTGGGTGTCTTGATTCTGGCCGGTGGTGAGCCTTTCACGCGCAAGGATCTTCCGGAAATAGCAAAAGCCTTTTACAAGAACAACAAGCTCGAATCGATCTATATCATGTCGAACGGACAGATTCAGAAACGAATCTTTCCTGACATCACGCGCATCCTCGAGGAGTGTCCTGAGCTGAACGTCACCGTCGCGCTTGGTATTGACGGTGTTAAAACGCCGCATGAAAAGATTCGTCAGAAGCCCGGGTCGTGGGACATCGCCATAGACACCGCGCGCCAACTGCAAACGATCAAGAAAGAGTATCCGAAGCTGGACGTGCAAACGTGCACCTGCTTCATGAATTCTAATCAGGACACGATTTTTGAGTGGTACGACTTTTTGAAGTATGACCTGAGGCCGGACAAAGTTAACTTTAATTACATTCGGCCACCTTCAGCAGATCCAATCGAGCTCAACATCGATCACTCGCGCTACAAGAAACTGGCGGCGATGATTGACGACGATTCGCGTCACGCAGCGATCAAGAATAACTATGGCGGCAACGCCGGTTATTTCAAGGCGGCGATCGATATTTACATGCACGGCCTGATCGCGAAGGCACAGGAGACACAACAGGCGCAGATGAAGTGCTACGCAGGAACTGCGGGCGGCGTAATCTACGACGAAGGCACTGTTTCGTCCTGCGAGAACCTGGCCCCGATCGGCAACTTGAGAGATTTTGATTGGAACTTCCAAAAGCTCTGGCTGTCGCCGGCAATGAAGGAAAGACGAAAGAAAGCGTTGGACGGATGTTTCTGTACGCATGAGTCAAACAGTTACTACCCGTCGTTGCCGTTTAATCCGGGACACTTGATCCAGATCAAGAAGCTGGAAAAAGAAATGAAGAAGGCGCGCAAGGAAATGGATCGACTGCAGCCGGAGCCGGAGGGGATGACGGTCGGGGCGTAACCAACACTAATCTGAGATCTCAAATTTGAGATCTCAAATCTCAAAACAATGTCGCAGCGCAACCCAAAAATTTTGATTATCTCGTCCGACACGGGCGGCGGGCATCGTTCTGCGGCGGCGGCGATCGTGGCCGGGGTGCACAAGTTTTTTGAGGGCCAGTCGTACGCGGTGCGCGTTGTCCGTGCGGTCGAAGAGTCACACTCCATCACGGCGAAGATGGTGGGTATTTACAATTGGGTGCTCAGAAACCGGCAATCCTGGATGAAGTATCTCTATTGGGCGATGAACCGGTTTCGACCGGAGACCAGGGAGTTTTTTCATAAGCGATGCATTGGCTACGTGGTTGAAATCTTCGAGCGTTGGTGCCCACACGTAGTCGTGAGTGTCCACCCGTTGACGCAACATATTTTCGCGCGAGTCCTCAAAGAACTAAATCTTGCCGAGCGAATTCCACTTGTATCAGTGGTCACCGATCCCTCCTACGGGTTCTGGAAAGGCTGGGCTTGCGACGCCGTATCGCTTTACCTGGTGGCGAGTCCTGAGGCCCGGCAGCAGTTAATCGATTACGGGGTCGCGCCTGAGCGAATCAAGATTTCCGGGATGCCCATCCATCATAAGTTTGCCTATCCGGGTGAAGACGCTGCCCGGGCCGCGCGACGTGCCCTCGGTTTGGATCCCGAAAAATTTACGGTATTCGTCAACGCGGGTTGGGAAGGCGGCGGCAACATTCCGCAGATTTTCCGGGAGTTGGTGCGTGGAGAACTTGAGGTCCAGGCTATTTTCCTGGCCGGGAGAAATGAAGAGCTGAGGGCCGACGCCGAATCGCTTGCCGAAAGCGCTTCTTTCCCGGTGAAGGTGATCGGCTATTCGGAACACGTCGAGCAATTGATGGGCGCGGCCAACGTCATGATCTCGAAGCTTGGGGGGCTGACCACGTTCGAAGCTTTTGCCTGTCGCCTGCCAATTATCGCTGACGTGATAACAAACCCGATGCCGCAGGAAGCGGGCACGGCCAGCATGCTGGTCAAGCGCGGCGCGGGTGTTTTGTTGCAGCGTGCCGGAGATATCGTTCCGGTCATTCGTCGCATGGTTGAAGATACAGCCCATTACTCCGCGATGCGGGCCGCGACAATTGGTCTCGCCATCCCCAACGCCACTCGCTCCATTGTTGAAGAGATCACAGCGCTCATCCCTGCTTCAACCGAGGCGCCGGAACAAGCTGTCCTGGCCGAGGTTGTTTCTGTCTGAACTGTTCTGCCCGTGGTTCTCGCTCGTTGACTGTTTTCTGTTTTCAGAGTCTAATTTCCCGGCAATCAATTTCACAAATAAGCAAATTTCAGAAACAAGTTGCCCGCTTGCGTTCCTCGAAGCGGGTTTTTTAGGAGACTAAATAGACTGTGGGCCTATTGCTCGAAGGTAAGCGCGCTTTCATAACCGGCGGCACGCGTGGCATCGGCGCCGCGCTCTGCGACATCTTTGCACGCGAAGGCGCTGACGTCGCTTTTAACTACAACTCGCGTGACGATCTCGCCACTGGCATCGTCGCGAAGATCGAGGCCCATGCGCGTCGTGCCCTCAGCTTCAAAGTTTCGGTGACGGACCGTCTGGGATTGAAGAAGCTGACGCGTGAGATTGTTGAGAAGTGGGGCGGCATCGACATTCTGGTCAACAACGCTGCGATCAATCGCGGCGATAATTTTGCCACTACCACGGACCGCGCCTGGGACGAAGTGATTGATACAAACGTGGGCAGTCTCTTCGCGGTAACCAAACCAATCTACAAGCAGATGATTCGGCAGCGCCAGGGAAGTATTCTCAACATTACTTCCATAGGCGCGATGCGGGCGTTGCCTACCGCCGTGCACTATGCGACTTCAAAAGCGGCGATGATCGGATTCACAAAGTGCCTCTCGCGTGAGGCAGGGACGTTTGGCGTCAAGGTCAACGCGATTGCCGCTGGGATTTTTGACACAGAATTGGCGCAAGCCCTACCCGAGCGCTTATTGCAGATGCATCACTTTTGGGCGTCGGCGGGCCGCCTGGGTCGTCCGGAAGAACTTGCGGAGTATGCAGCCTTCATGGTGAGTGATCGCAATAGCTTCATGAACGGCGAAGTTGTGATTGTGGATGGCGGTGCGATTACGTAGCGTATCGTCCGCGCTGAGTTCTGTTAGGAACGCAACGTTTATAGCTTAGTAGCCCTATCGAAGAACTTTGGCTGCGGTAGTTGCCGCCCGGCGGCAACTACCGCAGCCAATCTCTTTTTCGAAACTCATTCTATAAACATTGCGTTCGAGCGCCAAGAAAAGCTGGGTGTTTCTGACTGGGTGAAAGTCCCAGTAGAGAAGGTCT